>JAFYLH010000016.1 GCA_017537175.1 Clostridia bacterium
GGTTTATATTATGAAGAAAATTTATACCGAGGAACAGAGAAACGAAATCATGCAACGCTATCGCTCTGGGGAAAAAGTAGCTAGTATTTGTCAAGACACCGGCATCGCTAAAAGCACTATTTATGAGTGGACAAAATCTAATAACAAAAAGAAAAACAAGGCAATCAACATGTCGGACTTTCGGATACTACGGCAGCGTTGCGAAACATTAGAAAAGATGGTAGAAGTATTGCAGATATCCCCCTGCCCTGTCAGCGCACCCTTGCACGATAGATATCAGGTCATTAAAGACCTATCCAGCACTTACTCCATCAATCTGCTTTGTCAAGCTTTGAAAGTCGCAAAAGGCAGTTATTATAATCACATACTCAGAAATGCAAACGAGAACACCTCGTATGCACGTAAAAAGAAAGAGATTACACCAATCATTGAAGAGATATTTAACGAAAGCAATCAGATCTTTGGTGCCAGTAAAATCAATGCCATTCTAAGAAGCCGTGGTTATATTGTTGCCGATAAAACGGTAGCAGCCATTATGCATGAAAACGGCTGGTTCAGCGTTAGGGGCGGTGCTAAGGCAATCTATGAAATGAATAAGGAGAGAAAAGAAAATATTCTCAGTCAACAGTTTACTGCTTCGGCACCAAACGAAGTATGGATTAGTGATGTTACTTACTTCACATGCAAAAAAATCCAATATTTTATCTGCGTAGTTATTGACCTATTCGCAAGAAAAGTAATTGCTTATACCATTTCCACCGGCAACAGTTCACGAATTACAAAAGAAACACTAGCAAAAGCATACTATGATCGAAATCCGAAGGAAGGCTTATTATTCCATAGTGACCGCGGTGCTAACTACACTTCACGTTCTTCCTCAACATTTTGCAAAACACTAGGAATCACTCAATCACTATCAAGAACTGCAACACCGTACGACAATTCAGTTATGGAAGCATTTTTCAAATCCTTAAAAGCAGAGGAATTATATCGGAACAACTATCGTTCTGAAAGAGAGTTTAGGGAGCGGGTACAAAAGTACATTGATTTTTATAATGACAAAAGACCGCATCAAATCAATCGATATCGCACGCCAAATGCTACAGAAGAAGCTTATTACAAGCGCCATGCTGATGATATAAGCAAAACAAATTAATCGAACTTTCGTGGTTCAAATAATTTTATTTTTTCGGATATAGCACAGTTTTTAAACACTTCTTTCATTTGAGTTCGATTAAATAAAAAAATAAGGAACGGCCAAGAAAGCCGTTCCCTACTGGATTTAAAAAGAATGAATGACATCTCAATCGAACCGCAATGGTTCAGATTTGGGATGTCATTCATTGTGGAGCTGCTACCCAGATTCGAACTGGGGACCTCGTCCTTACCAAGGACGCGCTCTACCGACTGAGCCATAGCAGCATCGATCCGCAATCGACTCATATATAATAACAGATTGAGAGTGATTTGTCAACCCTTTTTTCTAAAAAATATCACATTTTTTCAAAAAAATAACGGCCACAAAGGTGACCGTTATTTATTAAAACATAGATATCTGTGAATCATCATCGGCAAAGTCCGAAACCTCGTTTTTCATAACACTCTGCGCCTCGGATAATATCATCAGTTCCCTTCTCTGCTTTTCAAGCTCGCTTTCCTTTTGGGGTGCCATAGGCTTTGAATCGTCAATAAGCGATACCTGATTTGTCTGACTCAGACCCTTAAACACTCCGCTTCTGCGCAGTATTTCCACAACCGTTTTGGACAGTCCCGCACGGGCTCTGAGGTCATCGATGGATAAAAGATCCTTGTCGGCACAAACCTCCATTATCTTTTGTGCCGCGGTGTCGCCAAGACCCGGCAAGGAGTTAAAGGGCATACGGATGCCATCATCCCCCTCGGGCAGGAATTTAAAGGCGTGGGACTTATACAGATCCACCGGTAAAAACTTAACGCCTCTCGCCATAGCCTCGTTTACAAGCTGGAGGAAGGGTATCATATCCTCTTCCTTCTTCTCGGCTAACTTCTTGCGCTTACGGTCCTCTATATCCTTTAAAACAAAGGCAACATTATCGGCACCACCGCCCACGATATCGGCATCAAAGCCTGATGGAGCAACGGTAAAGAATGCCGCATAGAAGATAACAGGATGATAAACCTTAAACCAGGCAAGACGGATAGCCGATGTAACATAAGCTGCCGCGTGTGCCTTTGGGAACATATACTGTATCTTTTTACAGGAATCTATATACCAATCGGGTACATTCTGGGCACGCATTGCCTCCTCGTATTCCGGCTTAACACCCTTACCCTTACGCACATCCTCCATTATCTTGAACGCCATACTCTTTTCTACACCCTGATAAATAAGGTAGGTCATAATAGAGTCTCGTGTTCCTATAAGCTCGGAGATCGTACAGGTTCCGTTGGCTATAAGCTCGTCACCGTTACCAAGCCAAACCGCAGTACCGTGGGTAAGACCCGAAAGCTGAAGAAGGTCGGAAAATGACTTAGGCTGTGTGGCAACAATAACCTGCTGAACAAATCTTGTACCAAATTCGGGCAGACCGTAGGTTCCAACCTCTGCACCGATATCATCGGGGGTAACACCCAGAGCATCGGTATTAAGGAAGAGGCTCATTACCTTTTTGTCGTTCATGGGAACATCCATAACACTTAATCCCGAATACTCCTCAAGCCGTTTATACTTAGTCGGCATATCGTGTCCAAGCTCGTCAAGCTTAAGGATGGTATCGTGGAGATACGAGAACGCAAAGTGGGTGGTTACTATATCAGAATTAGCATCATCTGCGGGATGCTGAACAGGAGTGAAATCATATACATCATATTGCCTTGGTACAACTATGATACCGCCGGGATGCTGACCTGTGGTTCTCTTTACACCTACACATCCGGTCTTTAGTCTTTCAACCTCGGAGCGGTTAAGGGGTATCTGCTTTTCCTCGGCATACTTCTTTACAAAGCCAAAGGCGGTCTTTTCGGCAAGAGCGGACAGAGTTCCCGCACGGAACACATTTTCACTTCCAAACAGCTCCTCTGTATACTTATGCACCTTACCCTGAACATCACCCGAGAAGTTAAGGTCTATATCGGGGGACTTATCTCCATAGAAGCCAAGGAAGGTCTCAAAGGGGATATCGTGACCGTCACCGATCATCTTTTGGCCGCACTTGGGACAG
This sequence comes from Clostridia bacterium, assembly GCA_017537175.1. Taxonomy (GTDB): domain Bacteria; phylum Bacillota; class Clostridia; order Oscillospirales; family CAG-272; genus RGIG7300. The sequence goes on from JAFYLH010000016.1 coordinate 3,201, forward strand.
TTCTTGTCCGGCAGGTCATAGCCCGAGCCGATAGAGCCGTCGGTATAGAACTCGGAGTGTAAGCAGTTGGGGCATCTGTAATGAGGCACAAGGGGATTAACCTCGCTTATACCCGCCATTGTAGCAACAAAGGATGAGCCCACAGAGCCACGGGAGCCTACAAGGTAGCCTTGCTCCTCGCTGTACCAGACAAGCTTCTGAGCGATCATATAAAGCACGGCAAAGCCGTTCTTGATAATAGAGGTAAGCTCACGGTCAAGTCTTTCACGAACGATCTCGGGCAAGGGGTCTCCGTACATGGATTTTGCTCTTTCCCAACAGATGCGCTGCAGATCCTCCTCGGCACCCTCCATTTCGGGGGTGTATGTACCCTCGGGGATTGCTCTGATCTTCTCAACCATATCGGCGATCTTATTGGTGTTTGTAACGACCACCTCATACGCCTTTTCTTCACCGAGATACTCAAACTCTTTAAGCATTTCATCGGTGGTACGCAGGTAAATACCCGTGTCCTTATCGGCATCCGAGAACTTCATAGACTTAAGCAGTATCTTACGGTAGATCTCGTGATGCTTTTCAAGAAAATGAGCATCACAGGTGGCCACCGTAGGCTTTCCCAGCTCGTCGCCAAGCTCAACGATAAGCTTATTTATGTCCTTTAAGGCCTCAACATCGGGGAATGTTCCGTCATTTACAAGGAACATATTGTTACAAAGGGGCTGGATCTCAAGATAATCGTAAAAATCCGCTATCTTTAAAAGCTCGTCCCTTGACTTATTCTGCTTGATAGCAGTATACAGCTCGCCCGCCTCACAGGCAGAACCGATAATAAGACCCTCTCTGTGCTCCTCAAGGAGTGTTCTGGGTATACGGGGATGCCGGTAATAATAGTCAAGATAGCTTTGCGAAATAAGATAATAAAGGTTCTTTAATCCCACAAGATTCTTGACAAGAATGATCATATGGTGAGAGCGGAGCTTTTTGGGGTCGGCCTTGTCTGCCATAACACGCACCATTGCGTCAAGGTCAAAAATACCCTCAAGCCTGAGCTTATCACACATACAGAAGAATATCTGAGCCAGCATTGCCGCATCGTCACAGGCTCTGTGATGTGAAAAGTCGGGTAGCTTATAATATCTCTGCAGGGTATCAAGTGTATGCTTTTTAAGATCCGGATTAAGATATCTGGAAAGAGCCACCGTATCAAGGTAGGTGTTTTCAAAGGGTATCTTATATTCCCTTGCAGCGGCTCGTAAAAATGATGTATCAAACACCGCATTGTGGGCAATAAGTATATCACCGCCGCAAAATTCAAGGAACTGCTTAAGGGCAGCATCACACTTGGGAGCACCCTTTACCATTTCGTCGGTAATTCCGGTAAGACGGGTAATATCCTCGGGGATATGCACCTCGGGGTCAACAAAGGTGTTAAAGGTATCAATAACCTTGCCGCCCTTTACCTTGACTGCACCTATCTCGGTGATCTTATTATACATTGCAGACAGACCCGTGGTCTCAAGGTCAAATACTACAAATTCATCATCAAGAGAGGCTGTTTTATCACCGTAGAGAGCTCGCGCGGTATCGTCAACATAGTATGCCTCCATACCGTATATGATCTTGATGTCCTTCTTTTCGGCGGCAAGCATAGCCTCGGGAAAGCCCTGTACATTACCGTGGTCGGTAACTGCAATAGCCTTGTGTCCCCAACGGATGGCGGTCTCTACAAGCTCTACAGGAGGAATGGTGGCATCCATAGCCGACATATTGGTATGGCAATGCAGCTCCACGCGCTTTTCGGGTGCTGTATCCTCTCGTAAAATCTGCTTTACAAGACAGGCATCCGAGAGATTGAGTGTATACTCACCGTCAAAGGAATCCGCCCTTACATTGCCGTAAACGGCAAGACAGGCAGAGTAAAGCTCAACCTTGATAGTACCTCGCTTCTGCTTATATTTTGATTTGCTTATAGCTTTGATCAGCGGCTCTGCCGCCTCGTTTTCAAGAACAGCCTTGACCGTAACAGAGCCCTGCTCGTCGGTAAGACCAAAGCTTATTATCTGCTTGTCGTTCTTACGGGTAGGCTTAGCCTCAAAATTGACAACCTTACCCAAGGCCACAACGCTCCTCATATTTGAGGTCATAAGTGAAATAGGTGTGGGGGTTATCTCAAAGGGCTCCTCGCTCATAAAGAACTGAGGCTCGCTTATATCAAAGATAAGATTACCGCTTCTTATATAACCCTCGGGTGTGGTCTCCACTGTAAAGCCCTCGGTCTCAACCGAGTTTACATAATCGATCTGCTCTCTTAACTCTTCCTTAAGAGCCTCCTTTGCCTGTCTTGAGGCAATACGGTCGCGCTCCCGCTCCATTTCGTCAATATAATAGGCAAGCTCCTCGTCTCTTGACTGAGCATATGAATCATAGTCAAAGTCAGAGCTTTCGTCACGGGTTATGCCTACAATGAAGTTAAGATCAAATTCGGAGCGAATGATATCCTCTATGCGTCTGGGAGTATCTGCGTTGTACAAAAGCTCAATACCGCCGTTGGTAAAGGACAGAAAAACGGTAATTTTGTTACCGTCGTAGCTATATGTATATTCGTTAAAAAAGCCTCTTGAAACATCGGCACTGCGGGATGCTTCCTTCAAGACCTCGCATATATAATCATCATAAAAAAGGGATGCATCGTATTTGGGGCATATCCTCATTGATCTTAAGTCATATGCCTTTGCAATTTCATCCTCAATTTTATACAAAATATCCTTTTTTACTATTCTGTCAAATCTGACATCGACCTCAAGCATCCGCTTTTCAACATCTGCCCTGCGGGCTGTTATTTCACAGCCCGTAAGACAGGAAGCAACATTCTCGGTCGGTGTATATTTTGAGAATACCTCTAAAAATGATTTAGCCAATTTTATGCCCTTCTACATTTTATTTATCTCGTCAATCAACGCGCTTATAAGTCCTTCTTCGGGAAGCTTGCGGATGACCTCTCCCTTTTTGATAAGCAGAGCCTCGCCCTTGCCTCCGGCAATACCAATATCCGCTTCCCTTGCCTCTCCGGGGCCGTTGACTGCACAGCCCATAATGGCAACCTTAAGCCTTTTATCTGTTTTGACCTCGGTGGTCATTCTGCTTTCAAATTCATCCACCAGAGATATCATATCTATCTGTGTACGGCCACAGGTGGGACAGGAAACTATCTCGATACCGCTTTTTTCTCTTACTCCCGCGGCTTCAAGAATCTTAATACCCCAATCTATTTCATATAAGGGGTCTGCGGTAAGGGATACACGAATGGTATCACCTATACCCTGGGTCAAGAGTCCGCCGATTCCCACAGCAGATTTCATAACGCCCATACGCATACTGCCCGCCTCGGTTACACCAAGGTGGAGGGGATATGAGCACATCTCGGATACCCTCTTGTTTGCCGCAACCATCATAGCGGGGTCGGAGGACTTGATAGCAAGTACTATATTGTCAAAATCAAAGCCCTCAAGAATAGCCGCGTGCTTTAAAACACTCTCAGCCAATGCATCGGCAGTAACACGGCCGTACTTACTGAGTATCTGCTTGTCAAGAGAGCCTGAGTTGACACCGACTCTTATGGGAACATTATTTACGCGGCAACAGTCAACAACAGCCTTGATATTATCCTCAGAGCCTATGTTACCGGGGTTTATGCGTATCTTATCCGCCCCCGCCTCAACAGAGGCGACAGCAAGCTTATAATCAAAGTGAATATCCGCTACAAGGGGGATAGTAATACCTTTATTTTTAAGATAAGTAAACACCCCTGCCGCTTCCTTATTGGGAACAGCCATACGGATGATATCACAGCCTCTGTCCTCAAGACCCTTTACCTGCTTATAGGTTGCCTCATAGTCGCAGGTGTCTGTATTGGTCATAGACTGTACGCTTATGGGAGAATCACCGCCTATATAGCGGCTTCCTATCTTAATTTTTTTAGATAATCTTTTCATAATCGACCTGTAATTAGTTTTATAATGTCCTGATATGTCACAATTAACATTAATATCATCAATAATACAATACCCGCAAAATGAACCATACCCTCAAGCCTTTGAGGTATGGACTTACGAAATATAAGCTCTACAAGCTGAAAGAAGAGTCTACCTCCGTCAAGTGCGGGTATGGGGAGAAGATTGAATACACCTAAGTTCATGGCAAGGACAGAGCTGAGATAGAGTAGACTGTCTATTCCCTGCTTTGCCGCATTTCCAACGGTGGTTGTGACACCTACAGGGCCTGACAATGCATCAAAGCCATACCTTCCCGTGATCAGATCTATTAAGGATTCCCATATCATCTTGACCGTAAGCACAGATGTATAAAAGGAATGCTTAATAACGGTCAATATGTTCTTTTCCTCGGTCTTTACCTTAAAATCCATCACGCCAAAGCTGACGCCATCGTTTTCCTCCTGACCAAACCGAACATCCTCGAGCACCTTCCTTTCACCGTCTCTTATAACCGTGATGTCGGCAGCCTCATCCCCAAGATGCCCGATCTCATACACAATATTGCGTAAGGTGGGGGTTCTGTCCGAGCCTATTGCCACCACTCTGTCTCCGGCAACAAGTCCGTAGTCACAGGATACGGCATTCTCGGTAAATTCGGCAATTACATTTGAACCCAATGCAGGCGAAAGCATAATGACCGCAAATACAAGCACAACACCTGTAATTATGTTAAATGCCGAGCCTGCGGCACATATAACTATTCTCTGCAATACAGGCTTGTTACAGAGCGCATCGGGAGAATCAGACACCTCATCCTCGCCAAGCATAGTAACAAATCCCCCTATTGGCAACAACCTGAGGGAATAACGGATACCTGTCTTTTTAGAAACTCCCGACAGTATCTTTGGACCCATACCTACGGCAAATTCCTTTATGCCGACCTTAAAGAGTCTGGCAAAGAGATAGTGCCCCAGCTCATGCAGAAGTATCAAAAGAGAAAAAACGAGTAATGCTATTAGAATATAAATATAATCAGCTCCTTAAAAGCTCATCTATAAGCTCACGGCTTCTGATATCCGTTTGCTCAATATCATCAAGTGTAGGATCTTCAATATATGCAATCTTATCCACAGCCTCGCATACAAGATCCATAATATCGGTAAAGGAGATCCTCTTATCAAGGAAGAGCGCAACTGCTCTTTCATTTGCACCGTTAAGCGCAGCACCCAGATTTCCGCCCCTGTTAAGCACATCATAGGCAAGACCAAGCAGCTTAAAGGTCTTTTTGTCAGGCTTTTTAAAGGTAAGAGAGCCTACCTCGGTAAGATCAAGGGGCTTAAGAGTACCCGCGCATCTGTTGGGATAAGAAAGTGCATACTGAACGCAAAGCCTCATATCGGGACAGCTGAGCTGTGCCAATACTGCCTTATCAATATATTCCACCATAGAATGAACTATGCTCTCGGGATGAACAATAACATCTATCTGCGACGGCTCTACATCAAAGAGATACTTGGCCTCGATGACCTCAAAGCCCTTGTTCATAAGGGTCGCGCTGTCTATGGTTATCTTGGGACCCATCTTCCAGGTGGGATGTGCAAGAGCCATTTCGGGGGTTATACCCGCAAGCTCGTCTCTTGTTTTACCGTAAAAGGGTCCGCCCGAGGCGGTAAGTATTACCTTTGAGATATCCCCGTGACGGTTGTTTGCTATAGACTGGAAGATCGCGCTGTGCTCACTGTCAACAGGCAGGATCTTAACATTCTTTTCTGCCAAGGCCTTATTTACAAGCTCACCTGCACAGACTATAGTCTCCTTGTTTGCAAGAGCAAGAGATACACCCGACTCTATTACCGCAAGTGAGGGTCTGAGACCCGCCTTGCCTGTAATTGAGTTAATTACAGAGTCGCTTACTCCCTGCCCTGCAATATCAACAATTGCATCATAGCCGCCTACCACCTTACAGGAGGTATCGGCTACCTTAAGGGCAAGCTCCCTTGCCCTGTCCTCGTCAAGAACAGCGCACACCGAGGGCTTAAACCCTCTTATCTGATCTTCAAGTATATCAATTCTTGTAGCACCTGTAATGGCATCCACCTTAAGCTCAAGACTTCTTGCCACATCAAGAGCCTGTGTGCCCACAGAGCCCGTGGAGCCCAATACAGTAACCGATTTTTCGTATACCGATTTCACTTTACACCTCTTAAAGAATATTGTTGGCAATATACGGAATACCCAATATAACCGACATCACCGATGCGGTTGCAATGATAGAGTCAAAGCGGTCCATAATTCCGCCGTGTCCGGGAATAAGCTTACTGTAATCCTTGAGATCATACTCTCTCTTGACAAGAGATGCCACAAGGTCACCGCACATAGAAACTACTGCCATAATCAGCGCAAGAACAGAGAGCAGTATATAGTTGGGAGCAAGCTGATATCTTGTCTGCATTATAAATCCGAATATTATAAAGGATACAACACAGAAAACAAGTCCGCCAACAGCACCCTCAACAGTCTTTTTGGGGCTTACATCCGGAATAAGCTTATGCTTACCAAAGAGCACACCCGTAAAATATGCTCCTGTATCTGTGATCCAGGCACTTAAGAATATAAGCAGATAGAGATACTGACCGTTTTCCATTGCGCGCATGCTCAGAATAGAGCTGAAGCCGAATATGATATAGAATATCATTACAAAGGCAAGAGCAATATCCTGTATCTTATATTTACCGCGGGAGAATACCCCCACGCCTAAAAGCAGGAACATATAGATGATAAATACAAGCAGGATAAGTGAAGAAAGCTCTATACCCGTGTCGATAGCTCTGATACACAAAGGAACGCCCGCCGCAATTATCACCGTGGGAACGGTTATAAGCCATACCCTTTTGAGCTTGATGCATCCAAGTATCTCAAGACATGCTATAACACAGGGGACAGCCAGTACAATGTCCAATAAGGGTATAAGATGAGAAAATATAAGGCAGGGTATAAATGCCGCCAGAAGAATAAATGCGCTTAAAGTTCTAACCAGCATTATCAGATACCTCCAAATCTTCTTTGTCTCGAATAAAAGTCCTCTACAGCCTTGTCTATGTCGGCAGGCTTAAGATCAGGCCAGAGGGTATCGGTAAAATAAAACTCAGAATACGCGCTCTGCCAAAGCAAAAAGTTAGACAGCCTTTGCTCACCCGCTGTACGGAAAATAAGATCGGGCATTGCAACATGATTGGTATAGAGATTGTCCTCTATATCCTTGGCCGTGATCTCGGTCTTACCCGACCTTAAGGCAAGATTTACCGCATTTACTATCTCGTCCTGTCCGCCGTAGTTAAGGGCGATGTTGAGATGCCGTGTGTTATTCCTTGAGCCCTCTTCAACATCGGCCATCATTTTTTTCATCTTATCACTAAAGGGTGTCTTATCACCTATAAAGCGGATGCAGACATCCTTTTTCATCATAACCTCAAGGGCTTCCTCTATGTAATCCATAAACAGATCCATCAGAGCATTGACCTCGTCTATAGGTCTCTTCCAGTTCTCGGTGGAAAAGGCATACACGGTAACCGTATTTATGCCTATATCACCGCAATAATCGGTAATGGCCTTAAAAGTCTTGGCTCCCTGTATATGACCGTACTTACGGGGCATACCGCGCTTTTTTGCCCATCTGCCGTTTCCGTCCATTATAAAGGCAATATGCTGCAGCCTTTCATCGCACAGGAGCTTGGTCTCCCCTGCGCCTTCGTTAGATTTCTTAAACATAAATTCTCCGTATATATTCACAAATCACGCCCGTAAGGCGTGATGAGTGAAGTAAATATTTAGATAGACATTATTTCCTTGTTCTTAGCATCAGCTACAGAGTCAAGGATCTTTGAATACTTATCGGTGAGATCCTGAATAGCCTTTTCGGATGCCTTCTGCTCATCCTCTGTCATCTCACTTGCCTTCTTCATATCCTTAGCCTTATCGTTTGCATCACGGCGGATGTTACGGATAGCAACCTTTGCATCCTCTGTCATCTTGGCAACATCCTTTGTGAGCTGCTTTCTCTTCTCCTCTGTGGGCTGGGGGAAAGCAAGACGGATAACTTTGCCGTCGCTTACGGGGTTGATACCGAGGTCAGAGGCCTGAATAGCCTTCTCGATCATCTTAACGGTAGAAGCATCCCAGGGGGTAATGGTAAGGGTCATTGCATCGGTAGCCTTTATAGCGGCAATACCGTTGATAGGTGTGGGAGAGCCGTAGTAGTCAACGCTGATACGGTCAAGCACCGCTGCATTAGCTCTGCCTGCACGGATGGTAGCAAGCTCGGACTCAAAAGCGGCAACGCTCTTTTTCATTTTTTCTTCATAAGGCTTTACATCAAGTTTCATTTTTATTTACCTACCTTTACTATAGTTCCGATATTTTCGCCCATAATGGCTTTTTTAATATTTTCTGATTTATCAAGACCAAACACAAACAGAGGCATATTATACTCCATACAGAAGCTTGCCGCAGTTGTGTCGATAACTCTGAGTCCCTTATTAAGGATCTCCTGATATGTGATCTCGTCATATCGTACAGCTGTGGGGTCGACCTTGGGGTCAGCCGAATAGATACCGTCGATATTCTTTGCCATAAGTATAACATCAGCACCGATCTCAACAGCTCTGTGAGCCGCGGTCGTATCTGTGGAGAACAGAGGCATACCAAGGCCGCAGCCGAATATGACTACTCTTCCCTTATTAAGATGCTTGACTGCATCCCTGTATGTATAGGTCTCGGCAAATGCCTTCATTTCTACAGCAGTAAGAACTCTTGCATCAACTCCGTGCTGCTCAAGGGCATCCTGCAGAGCAAGAGAGTTGATGGTCGTGGCAAGCATACCCATATGGTCTGCACGGCTGCGGTTCATACCACCGCCCTGTCTGCCTCTCCAGATATTACCTGCGCCTACAACAACTGCAACCTCGCAGCCAAGGTCAACACATTCCTTGATGACACCGCAAACCTCGGATACATATTCAAAGTTGAGGATATCCTCAGAGCCTGCCGCAAGGGCCTCGCCAGACAGCTTTAAAAGCACTCTTTTATATGCCGGCTTGTTCATTGTAAATTACCTCCGGTCAAAATATTATTATTAATTATATTGTACTATAAATATTCCCTTTTGTAAATATCTAAAACAAAATTATTTGATCTAATTTTATAAAAAAGTGGCAGGTAGTACCCTTTAAATACAATATTCCTTTGTTCTATAATGAATAAAAAGTGGCAAGCTGCCCCACCCCAAGACGCTCGTTATTTTTTTCAAATCACACGAAATGGAGTAATTTCCTATAAACTAAAAAAGCAGGGGGCAAGCTGCCCCTGCCAAACTGCGCTCTGCGGTTCGGTAAAGCAGCATTTGTTTATCACACGCCAAAACACAGTAATCATAAATATTAAAAGGTCGATATATTTGCATTTGGCAAATTCGATATGTTCATCTGCGATGAACTCGATATCTGCCTTTGGCAGTCGATATATTTTGGCTTTGCCAAAATGAGAGGGGAAAACCGCCCTTCGGGCGGTGCGATACTCCCTTCGGGAGCGATATTTTTACCATTGGCAAAAGCGATATATCTGCTGTCGCAGATGCGATATGTTTTGCCCAAAGGCAAAACGAGAGGGCGGCAGATTGCCGCCCCTACGGGTTCAATATATTTTTGTCGGCAAAACAAAAAATGCTGTCTTGCGACAGCATTTTTATTATTACTTAAGCATGGAAGCGATCTCTTCTGCAAAGTTGTCCTCTCTCTTTTCAAGACCTTCACCCTTCTCGTAACGGAAGAATGCCTTGAGCTTGAGGGAGCCGCCCATTTCCTTAGCCTCTGCATCAAGGTACTGAGTAACGTTGAGGTCCTCATCCTTAACATAAGCCTGCTCTGCGAGACAGTTGGTCTCGTAGTACTTGTTGATACGGCCGGAAACCATCTTTTCCTTAACTGCATCGGGCTTGTTAGCGTTCTTGGGATCGTTTGCGATCTGAGCAAGAAGGATGTTCTTCTCTGCATCAACAACGCTTGCGGGAACGTCCTCACGGTTGGTGTAGAGACAGTTCATAGCAGCAGCCTGCATACCGATGTTCTTACCAACCTCTGCAAACTTCTCGTGGTTAGCAACGGTTTCGTCTGCCTCGAAGCTGATAACAACGCCTGTAGCGCCTGCGCCGTGGATGTAGGTACCAACAGGACCCTCAACAACTACGAAGCGGCGGATAGTGATCTTCTCGCCGATAACGAAGGTCTGGTTCTTAACCTCTGCCTCAACGGTGGTATCTGTACCGTCAAGTGTGCAAGCAAGAAGAGCCTCAACATCTGCGGGCTTGTTCTTGAGTATGGTAACGAGAACCTTCTTAACGAACGCCTTGAAGCCTTCGTTCTTTGCAACGAAGTCTGTCTCGGTGTTAACCTCGATCATAGCGGTGCGACCGCACTCCTTGCAGGTAAGAATGTCAACAAGACCTTCTGCAGCGATTCTGCTCTGCTTTGCATCAGCCTTAGCAAGACCCTTCTCACGAAGAACCTTAACAGCCTCGTCAAAGTTACCGTCAGCCTCAACGAGAGCCTTCTTACAATCCATCATACCGCAGCCTGTCTGAGCTCTCAGAGCAGCTACGTCCTTTGCTGTAATAGCAGCCATTTTTATGTCCTCCTGTAATTTGGTAATTTCTTATTAAAAACAAATTATGCTTCAGTCTCTTCTTCAACTGCAGCATCTTCCTCAGCAGCAAAAGCCTCGCCCTGCTTGCCTTCGATCATAGCATCAGCAAGTACAGAGGAAATGAGCTTGATAGCGCGGATAGCGTCATCGTTGCCGGGGATTACATAATCAGCATCGTCGGGGTCACAGTTGGTGTCGATGATAGCTACAACGGGAATACCGAGCTTCTTAGCCTCAAGAACTGCGTTTCTCTCCTTGCGGGGGTCAACGATGAAGATTGCATCGGGAAGACCGGGCATATCCTTGATACCGCCGTAGTTTCTCTCGAGGTCTGCCTTTTCCTTCATAAGCTTTGCAGCTTCCTTCTTGGTGAGAAGGTCAAGGGTGCCGTCCTCTGCCATCTTGGTGAGGTCGTTAAGACGAGCGATGCTCTTCTTGATTGTCTTGTGGTTGGTGAGCATACCACCGGGCCATCTCTCACTTACATAGTACATACCGCATCTGGTAGCCTCGTCCTTGATAGCCTCTGCAGCCTGCTTCTTTGTACCAACAAAGAGCATTGTGCCGCCCTGTGTAGAAAGGTCGCGAACGAACATGTAAGCTTCCTCGAACTTCTTAACTGTCTTCTGAAGGTCGATGATGTAGATGCCGTTTCTCTCGGTGAAGATGTACTCTGCCATCTTGGGGTTCCATCTTCTTGTGTGATGTCCAAAGTGGACGCCTGCTTCAAGCAGCTGCTTAATAGTAATTACTGACATTTTTAATGTCCTCCTTCGGTTATTTCCACCACAGAAAGCTCAATACCATAGGTACACCGAAAGCTTTTTCTGTGTGTGAATTCATAAGCCTAAATATAATATCACAACTTAATTATAAATGCAAGAAAAATTTTTTATAATCGGGCGATTTAACACATTGTTTACAAGTTTTTTGGCTTATCAGACTTAATCTGCTCACAGCAACGGTTACCAAGGTCCACAAGGATGGTGTCATTGCCGATTTTGACTATCCTCTCCCAGGGAATACGGAGCTCATCCCGCCTGCCGAATATCAGTCCCCTTGGCTCTCCCGGTACAATAATTGCAAGTAACCGCCCTTTACAGACATCAACCTCAACATCTATTACACAGCCAAGCTTTTTTGCGTCGGTGATATTGATAACATCCTTATCCTTTAAATCGTTTATACAGCAACCCATAACTATCCCTCAAAATAAAATATGACAGTACACAAAGGTACTGTCATATTAATATTCACATATAAGCGCGGATATGCTTACCAGGTAACCTCCTTGGGTCTAAGGGGATCCCATACCTCCTCGGTATCAAAGAGATACATATACTTATCCCTTCTGTTACGCAATGAATAGCCGTCAAGTGCCTTACGGTCCATAAAGATACCAAGACCGTCCGGCTCCTTTGTCATAAAGGGCTTGACACCAACACCACAGAAAAGTCTGAAGCCTGAATCATAGAGATACTTGTGAGCCTCGCCCGAGCGGATGGAGTTACCGTAAGGCCATACCATGATCTTGGTCTCACCGATGATAGCCGTAACCTCGGCGATCCACTTGTCGGTATCCTCCTTTACAAAATCAACGGTGCAGTCGCCCATCTGTGCGTGTCCGTAGCTGTGACTTGCAAAGGTCCAGCCCTCGTCCTTAAGCGCCTGTGCCACAAGCAGAGCCTGCTGCTTTTCGTACTCGGGGTCTACATCCTCCTTGGGATCGTTCTGTGTTCTGTAGCCAAATACTCCGTCAAAGCCTGTGTTACAAAGTGTGCCGCGGGCACCCTGGAAGGTAAAATCGGGATGCTGTCTTACAAATTCGTCAAGGATGGGGAAGCATTCGTTTTCGTAAGAGATCACCTCTGTGCCGTCATCGTGCAGGGTGTATGTGCAAACTCTGCCATCCTCGCCTACTATAAGCTTGTCTACCATACCGGTATGCATCTTACGGGAATCGTAGGTTACATCATCAACCGAGAAGATAAAGGGTGTTTTTCCGCGGGGAACCATTATGTCGGCTATCTCAACACCGTCCTCGGTCTCGTTGATAAGCATATTGATGTCGATAAGGATATAGTTCTTTTCGTAAAGAGCGTTGAGGATCTTTATAAACTCACTTGGAGTTATGCAGTCCTCGTCAAGGCTTGCGGTCATAGAGGGGCTGGAATAGCAAAGCTCGGGATATGCGATCAGACAGTGTGTAAAAAGATGCTCCACATGATCTGTATAGGGTACAAGGTCTGTCTGCTCAGTATAGTATGCATCTATACGGTCAAGCTCGCTTGAGATAAATTCGGATTCGCCCAATTTCTCTGCTATGCTGTTTGCAAAGCTTTTTGCACCCTCAATGTCGAACTTGCAAAGGTAGGTGTTGATCTTATAGCTGATGGCATCCTGTCCCTCGGTCTCGACCTCCTTGGCCTTTTTTATGGCGGTCTTATAGTTGAGTGTATCATTTTCGTCTACACAGAGATAAGCGGACAGCGCACCTGCCATATCTCCCGCTATTCTGAGATCCTTTGCCTTGGCAAAGGCAACTCTTCCCTGCTCTATACTCTCAACAGAGGTCTTGTACTCCTCTGTAAGCTCTGCAGCAGAGGGTATCTGTGCATATGCGTTGAGTACATTTGTGATCTCTGTATATTCTGCCTTGCCCTTGCAGTAGCTCTTATAAAGCTTTGAGATCTTAGCGGTGATATCATCCTCTACCTTGCTCCACTTCTTGTCAAGAGAAAGCTCGGATCGGGACAATACATATCCGGGGTTATCAATGCTGTTTTTATAAATACCGTTTACGGTGCCGCCAAAGGAGGAATGGGCACCGAACAGTATAGCTATAAATCCACCAAGGCTGAGTAATATAAGCAGCCCTGCAACGACTATACAGATAATTGCAGAAAGTATGGGCTTGATGTCCTTATTTCTTGCTTCTTTATATTTACGGCGTGCTTCGTCGGCATCGTATATAACTCTCTTATCGGGCGATGTGTTCATAACTGCTCCTTTATTTTTTCTTATATAATTATGATATCAAACAGTTTTTCTTTTGTCAACAAATTTCGTCACGGATTTCGTTGATTTTTTATAAATTATATGATATAATCAACCCAAAGGACGGTGAATGATATGAAAACAATAGATATTGCCAAGGATAACTTCAAAGCCAGTCAGCTTATTCTGGGCTGTATGCGTATAAATGCCCTAAATGTTGACGAGGCTGACCACCTTGTAATGAATGCTTATAAAAGCGGTATTAATATTTTTGACCACTCGGATATATACGGCGGCGGCAGATGTGAGGAGCTGTTCGGTGAGGTTATGGATATGCACAAGGATATCCGTGATAAGATATATATCCAGTCAAAATGCGGTATTGTAAAGAACGCAGACGGCAGGATAGTATATTTTGATTTCTCTTACGATCATATAGTAAAGTCTGTTGAGGAGTCATTGAAGAGACTGAGAACAGACTATCTTGATTCGCTTTTGCTCCACCGCCCCGATACTCTTATGGAGCCCGAGGAGGTTGCAAGAGCCTTTGATGATCTCTATACAAGCGGTAAGGTAAAACATTTTGGTGTAAGTAATCAGAATGTAAGACAGATAGAGCTGCTTAAGACCTGTGTAAAACAGCCTATAGTTATAAATCAGATGCAGTTAAGTATTCCCGAATGCGGTATGATAGCACAGGGTCTTAACACCAATATGTCAAACAAACTCTCATATATGCACGAGGACGGTGTCCTTGAGTATTCAAGGATCAATGATATGACCATACAGGCCTGGTCGCCCTTCCAGATAGGCTTCTTTGAGGGTACATTTATTGATAATCCCGAATTTGAAAAGCTCAATAACTGCTTACAGAAGCAGGCAGACCGCTTTGGGGTAGCAAAGACTGCCGTTGCCGTTGCCTGGATACTGCGCCATCCCGCAAGGATGCAGGTTATTGCAGGTACTACAAATTACAGACACTTAAATGAGATCCTCGGCTTTGAAAAGGTAGAATTAAGCCGCGAGGACTGGTACGAGATTTACTGCAGCGCAGGACATACTCTCCCTTAATAAGTATAACAGGCATAGCCGTAAAATGCTATGCCTGTATTTTTTGTTTATATTGTCTTTGCAAGTGCGAATACGATCACGCGCTTTGCGCCCTTCAGCTTAAGCAGCTGTGCACAGCGGGTGACCGATGCACCTGTGGTAAGGACATCATCTATAAGAATTACATTCTTGTTTTTAATAAGCTTACCTGCTCCGTTAATAACAGCATAGCTTCTTTGGGCATTGTCGCTTCTTTGCTCTGCACTCAGCCTTTTCTGAATTCTTTTACCCTTGTTGACCAGCACATCTGCGATATTAAGACCTGTTATCTTAGAAAATTCCCTTGAAATATATTCAGACTGATCGTAGCCGTACTCATATATGTTGTAGGGACTTCGCGGAACATAGCAAAGAACAAGATCTGTGTGATCTACACGGGGATAGAGATCATTGTACATTTCCCGAGCTATGGCTTTGAATATACGCTCACGGTTGTAGATCTTGGTCTTATAGATCATCCGCTTTATAATGCTGTCTGCCATTTTGTCATACTGAACAAGGTGGTACTCTGCATTTATATAGCCCTTTGTGTCCCGCTTGACACCGCACCAGCATTTGTCTATAGGCTGACCGCAATGATAACAGTTTTCGTGCTTATACACTTCCCACCTTGCTCTGCACACAGGACAAAAGGCATCCCGGGAGCTTGCGGGTATACGGGCGTTGCATCCAATACATCTTATTGGGTAAAAACTGTCCTTTGCTCTGCAGATCAGCTTTCTGATATAGCCGTTAACCATTCCTTTAAGCCCGTATATCTTAATGCCTTTCTGTTATTGTCTACCATAGAGCATACCACATCGCTGTTGCCTACGATGATAACCATCTGCTGGGCTCTTGTAACCGCTGTGTAAAGCAGATTGCGTGTAAGCAGCTTAGGTGAGTAGCTGTATGAGGGTATTATGACTACAGGATATTCGCTCCCCTGACTTTTGTGGATGGTGATGGCATATGCGTGCTCTAACTCGTCAAGCTGGGTGAAATCGTATTTGACCTCTCTGCCGTCAAACTCTACGGTGACGGTCTCCTCGGTTCTGTCGATATGCTTTATAATACCTATATCACCGTTGAATACACCTACACCGCGCATACTTCCCTTTGCCCATTCGATATCGTAATTATTGCGAATCTGCATTATCTTATCCCCCTGGCGGAAGATGACATCGCGGACATTCTTTTGCGCTCTTCCCTGCCTTTGAGGGTTAAGTGCGTTCTGTAATACCGAATTGAGAATAGCAGTACCCGCCGCGCCCTTATGGGAGGGTGTTATGACCTGTATACCCTCCTTGATCTCTGCACCGTATTTCTTGGGAAGTCTGTTGACACAGAGATCGGCTATTGTTTTTGCTATATCCTCGTCATTGCGCCTGATATAGAAGAAATCGCTTGATTTGCTTTCAAGCTCGGGATACTCACCCTTGTTTATGAGGTGGGCGTTTGTTATAATAAGGCTTTCTCGTGCCTGACGGAATATCTCCTTAAGCTTGACACAGGAAAATACATCCGATTCTACAAGATCGTTCAAAACATTGCCTGCACCCACCGAGGGAAGCTGATCCGCGTCTCCTATAAGTATCAGTCTTGCGGCAGGCTTCATTGCCTTTAGCAGAGCCTCCAGCAGGAATATATCCACCATAGATGCTTCGTCTACGATGATAACATCCTCCTCAAGGAGGTTTTTTTCATTGCGGAAGAACTCAGGCTCGCTGTCCTTGGAGAACTCCATTTCCAAAAGACGGTGTATGGTCTTTGCCTCGCATTGGGTAGCCTCGGACATTCGCTTGGCGGCTCTGCCTGTGGGAGCGCAGAGTGCTATCTTATATGACATATCGTCAAGAATACGCATTACCGCCTTGATAATTGTGGTCTTACCTGTACCCGGACCGCCTGTGAGGATAAATACACCGCTGTTTATAGCCTTACTGATAGCCTTTTGCTGCATTGCGGCATACTCGATGCCCTCGGTCGTTTCGATGCGCTGTATAAACTTGTCCACATCCCTCAGGTCTACCTTAAGGCATAATCTGTCAAGATTGCAGAGCTTTTTGCTTACATACTGCTCGGCATCGTAGTATTTTTTGAGATATACGCACATTCTGCCCGATACCTCTACAAAGTAGACCTCTCCGCTGTTTTTAAGCGCTTCAAGAGCTTCCTTTATTATTTCCGGGTCAACATCAAGGGTCTGGGCTAAAGCCGGCATAAGCTTTGCAAGTGGTATATAGCAATGTCCGTTCTGTATGCCGTTAAGGTTGATAAAATACTTGATTCCGCTTTTTATACGGCTCTCGGTGTTGACTATACCAAGACTTTTTGCTACCGCATCAGCCTTTGCAAAGCTGATTCCGTATATCTCCTCGCAGAGGATATAGGGGTCCTTTTTGATCATATCTACTGCCGCTACACCCCACTTACGGTATATGCGGACAGATATCATAGGGCCAAAGAAATCGCGGCAGAACATCATTACGGTGCGGATGCCGAACTGGGTCTTAAAATTAGCACCGATCTCTCTTGCCTTTTTTTCGGAAATTCCGTTTATCTCGGCAAGCCAGTCGGGGTGGTTTTCCAGTACATCAAAGGTGTCCTCGCCAAATTTATCGACGATCCTTTTTGCAGTTACAGCGCCTATGCCCTTTACAGTCCTTGAAGAAAGATAGCGGTATATGGCCTCGCTGCTTGAGGGCAACTGCTTTTCGTAAAACTCTACCCTGAACTGCTTGCCAAAGCTTTGGTGTATCTGCCAATTGCCGAGGGCTTTTATAATTTCACCCTCGGCTAAATACGGCATTATTCCTACTAATGTATACAGCTCGGCTTCACCTATAGCAACATCGCATACGGTATAGCCTGTTTCTTCGTTTGAATATACTATATTCTCGACCGTGCCCTGTATTTCTACATAGGCAGAGTCGTAATCCTTTTGCATATCAAGCATTGATATTGTCTAAAAGCTCCTTTGAAAGGTCAAGTGCTTCCCAGGGCAGGTCAATGTCCTCTCTGCCCATATGTCCGTATGCGGCTGTCTGACGGTAGATGGGACGGCGAAGTCCGAATCTCTCGATAATTGCGGCAGGACGAAGGTCTATAGACTTCTTTACTGCCTCTGCGATCTTCTCTTCATCTATCTTGGCTGTACCAAAGGTCTCAACGAGAAGGGATACGGGGTGTGCTACACCGATAGCATATGCGATCTGAACCTCACACTTATCTGCAAGACCTGCGTTGACTACATTCTTTGCAATATAGCGGGCAGCATATGCGGCAGAACGGTCAACCTTTGTGGGGTCCTTACCCGAAAAAGCACCGCCGCCGTGACGGGAATATCCACCGTAGGTGTCTACGATTATCTTACGGCCTGTAAGACCCGAGTCTCCCATAGGACCACCGATTACAAAACGGCCTGTGGGGTTTACATATATCTTGGTGTTTTCGTCCATAAAATCAGCAGGTATGGTTGCACGGATGACCTTGCTTATCATATCCTCGCGGATAGTCTCAAGGGTAACATCATCATCGTGCTGTGTGGAGAGAACCACGGTATCAACACGGGAGGGCTTGCCGTTGACATACTCAACGGTCACCTGAGACTTACCGTCGGGACGAAGATATTTGAGCTCACCCGACTTACGAACCTCTGTGAGCTTGCGTGCAAGCTTATGTGCAAGGGATATGGGCATAGGCATAAGCTCGGGTGTCTCGTTTGCCGCAAAGCCGAACATCATACCCTGGTCACCTGCACCTGTATCATATTCGTCAACCATTTCGCCGCTCTTTGCCTCAAGAGCCTTGTCAACACCCATAGCGATATCGGGAGACTGCTTGTGGATCATATTGATGATAGCGCAGGTCTCGGCATCAAAGCCGTACTTTGCACGGTTGTAGCCGATATCGTTTACAACATCACGGATAATTGTCTGAAAATCTACCTGTGCCTTTGTGGTGATCTCGCCCATAACGGTTACTACACCTGTGGTGGTGGTAGTTTCGCAGGCTACACGGGACATAGGGTCCTGGCGAAGCATTTCGTCAAGTATGGCATCAGAAATACAGTCACACATCTTGTCGGGATGTCCCTCGGTTACCGACTCTGATGTGAAATAAGTTATAACATCCTTCATTTGTACAGTTCCTTTCATAATCAAAAAGCGTCTCGGGGCAAAACCCCAAGACGCCAAAGAACAATATCGCTCTCATCTCTCAGGATTTAGCACCTTGCATATGCAGGTTGCCGGGCTTCACAGGGCCAGTCCCTCCGCCGCTCTTGATAAGATATTTTATTGTTTACAGTATATCAAATATTTGTGAATAATGCAATAATTATTTTATAACATTTATTCTGATGATTTCGTCCATAGCATTAAGCTTATCAACGATAACCGAAGGGATCTCACCGATAACCTCGATAACGGTGTATGCAAAGTTACCCTTGGAGCCGTTAACCATGTTCTCAATGTTGATGCCCTCACCCGATACTGCCGCGGTGATTGCAGCGATAACTGCAGGAACATTCTTATGCATAATGCAGAGACGGGCGTCACCTGTATGACCGATAGATACATTGGGATAGTTTACGCTGTTCTTGATGTTACCTGTTTCAAGGAACTCAACAAGCTGATGTGCTGCCATAACAGCGCAGTTATCCTCAGACTCGGCAGTAGATGCACCAAGGTGAGGAATGGTAACGATACCG
This sequence comes from Clostridia bacterium, assembly GCA_017537175.1. Lineage (GTDB taxonomy): Bacteria > Bacillota > Clostridia > Oscillospirales > CAG-272 > RGIG7300. The sequence continues at coordinate 22,689 of JAFYLH010000016.1, forward strand.
GGGCAGTTGATGGTCTCCTCTGTGGGGAAGTCAACTACATATCTCTTAACCTTACCGGAAGCGATAGCCGCCTTCATATCGTCTGCATTTACAAGATCTGCTCTTGAGAGGTTGATGATGCGGACACCGTCGTGCATCTTTTCAAAGGTCTCCTCACAGAGCATACCCTTTGTCTCGGGGGTAGAAGGAACATGAATGGAGATATAGTCTGCGTGAGCATACAGCTCATCATAGCTTGCCGCCTTGCGAACGGCTCTTGAAAGTCTCCACGCACCCTCAACTGTAACATAGGGGTCATAGCCGATAACCTTCATACCAAGGTTATGAGCAGCATTTGCCACCATACCGCCGATAGCACCAAGACCGATTACACCAAGGGTCTTGCCTGCAAGCTCGTTACCTGCAAACTGAGATTTGCCTTTTTCTACAAGCTTAGCTACATTTTCTTGTCCTGCAAGGCTGTTTGCCCAGTTAACACCGCCCACAACATCACGGGCAGCAAGCAGAAGCGCACAGATAGCAAGCTCCTTAACACCGTTTGCGTTGGCACCGGGAGTGTTGAATACAACAATACCCTGCTCAGCGCACTTTTCTACAGGAATGTTATTTACACCTGCACCGCAGCGGGCGATAGCCTTGAGCTCGGGACCGAACTCCATATCGTGCATAGCTGCAGAACGAACCATTATTGCATCGGGATTTTCTACATCGTCGGCAACATTATATACCTTTCTGTCAAATATATCTGTGCCGACCTTGGCAATTTTATTTAAAAGCTTAATATTATTCATAGTTATTACTCCGCCTTAGGATTATTCTTTGCAAATTCCTTCATAAATTCTACAAGTGCTACAACACCCTCGGTAGGCATTGCATTGTAGATGGATGCTCTCATACCGCCAACACTGCGGTGACCCTTGATGTTCTTAAAGCCTGCAGCGCCTGCCTCAGAAGCGAACTTCTTGTCAAGCTCTGCGTCGCCTGTAACGAATGTTACATTCATCATAGAACGGGCTTCCTTTTCGGTAGGAGCTACATAGTAGTCCTGGCTGTCAAGGTAGTCATAGAGAACTGCGCACTTCTTTTCGTTGATCTCCTTCATACCCTCAAGGCCGCCGATGGAAAGGATCCACTCGTAAACAAGCTTAGCCACATAGATACACCAGCAAGGAGGAGTATTGTACATAGAATCAGCATCAGCGATGGTCTTATAGTCAAGCATTACGGGGATATCCTCTCTTGCATTACCCATAAGATCCTCACGGATGATAACAATGGTAAGACCTGCGGGAGCCATATTCTTCTGTGCGCCTGCGTAGATAACACCGAACTTGGAAACATCAACAGGCTCGGAAATGATGCAGGAGCTCATGTCAGCTACCAGAGGAATATCGCCTGTATCGGGGATATAATTCCACTTGGTTCCGTAGATTGTGTTGTTGAAGCAGATATGTACATAGTCTGCATCGGGTCTGAAATCTTCCTTTGTAAGCTTGGGGATATAGGTATTGTTCTTATCCTCACTTGAAGCTACGAGCTTAACATCACCGTACTTCTGAGCTTCCTTATAAGCCTTCTTTGAGAACTGGCCTGTTACAACATAGTCAGCCTTCTTATTCTTGTTCATAAGGTTAAGGGGAACTGCGGAGAACTGTGTGGAAGCACCGCCCTGTACAAAGAGAACCTTGTAGTTGTCGGGGATGTTCATAAGCTCACGGAGCTTAGCTTCTGCATCCTTGATGATTGCATCGTATTCCTTGGAACGGTGGCTCATCTCCATAACAGACATACCGCTGTTCTGGTAGCAAATAAGATCCTTCTGGCAAGCCTCGAGAACTTCCATGGGGAGCATGGAGGGACCTGCAGAAAAGTTATAAACTCTGTTCATAATAGTATCTCCTATATAGTTAATTATTTATTATCAAATCTTTTGTTTTGCGCTTGGGTACATGGTGGACGTTGTTTTCGTCACGGTAGTACTCAACGCTTCCCTTTTCATCCTCGATTACAGGATATTCATCGGGATAGCCTAAAGCTAAAGTAAGCTTTGGTTTTATATTGTCTGCGAGATTAAAATACTTGCTAACCTCGGGGATATTGAAACTGCCTATCATACAACAGCCTATCCCCTGTTCTCTTGCAAGAAGATTCAGGGTCTGTGCGGCAATACCCACGTCCTTTAAATACATGGTTTCATTCTCTGTAACCGAGGTATCGTGGCATATGACCATATATGCCGTCGGCGAATGGTCACTGTCGGGACCGTTGTAATTGGGTAATAAAGCCGCCCAACGTGTCTGTGAACGCATAAAATCGCATTCGTCCTTATCGGTAACTATAAGATACTTAAGCGCCTGATAGTTACAGCTTGCGGGTATCAGACGAAGTGTATCAACAAAGGAAACAAGCAGTTGCTTACCGACAGGCTTTGTAATATCAAAGCTTCTGATACTGCGGGCTTTAGATACAATATGGTGAAGCATTATTTTATTACAAAATGTACGGGAAGTCCGTTTACATACTTGATATCAGGCTCTCCGTAGGTAAGAGGTGCGATATACTTAAGACACTCGTCAGTCACATTGTTGCCGCGCTCGTTGATGAACTCACGGGGTACCTCGCGAACCATATTGGCGATCTTCTGTATATCCTCGCTTGAGCATTCTACCTTATAGGGATCATCAGAGGTTCTTACATAGGTCATCATCTTGCCTGTGGTGCCTTCAGCTGCTGCCTTTACAGCCGCAGAGCCTACCATTACAGACTCGTCAAGGTCGGTCTTGGATGCGATATGAGAAGCGCATCTCTGGAGTATGTTAAGCTCAACAGAACGAACCTTACAGCCAATTCTGTCCTTAACCGCAAGCTCAAGAGCCTTGCCTGTACCCGAAAGGTATGCGTGACCGAATGCATCGGTAACACCCGACTGAGCGGATGCGCCTACATATGTTCCGTCTGCAAATCTTGCACCCTCGGAGACTGCAACAACAACATTGGGATGGACCTCAAGCGCTGCTCTTACATCATCCATAAAGTTATCCATATCAAAGTCGACCTCGGGAAGATATACAAGATCGGGAGCAACATCCGAGTTAAGTCGAGGAAGTGCGGCTGCACAGGTAAGCCAGCCTGCATCACGACCCATAATCTCAACAATGGTAACAGCCTTTACCTTGTAAACCGCTGTGTCACGGAGTATCTCCTGCATAGAAGCCGCAATGTACTTTGCAGCCGAACCGTAACCGGGTGTATGATCTGTACCCATAACATCGTTATCTATGGTCTTGGGAACACCCATAACTCTCATCTCATAATCGTGCTGAGCACAGTATGCGGAGAGCTTTGCTACGGTATCCATAGAATCGTTACCGCCGATATAGAAGAAGTAACGGATATCGTGCTCCTTAAAGAAGTTGATAATCTGCTCGTAAACCTCAGGCTTTTCATCCATCTTGGGGAGCTTGAGTCTGCAGGAGCCGAGAGCCGCTGCAGGAGTATGGGAAAGAAGCTCAAGATCTTCGTCCCCCTTTATAATTTCAGACAGGTTGCATATAGTGCCCTTGAGGATACCCTCAACGCCGTTCAATGCACCGTATACTGTGTTAATAGCTTCTGATTCAAAAGCGCCCTTAATTACACCTGCAAGTGTAGCATTAATGGCTGCTGTTGGTCCGCCGGACTGACCGACGATAGCATTTCCTGTTAACATACGCTATTTTCCTTCCGTGAAAAATAAATATATACTTTATGATACAATATTGTGAATTAAATGTCAATAGAATATGGACAATTTTTTAGAAAAGAAATGTTGATTTGAGGATAAAAATCTGTTATAATAGCAACAAAGAGGAGAGATTCTATGTTTTTGCCCGATTATGTGCTTAAAGCAGTTGATATACTTAATAAAAACGGATATAAGGCATACCCTGTAGGCGGATGCGTGCGTAATCATCTTATGGGTATATTACCCGATGACTACGATATGACAACAAACGCTACTCCCGAGGAGATGCTTGTGGCTTTTAAAGGCTATTCGAGCTTTGATGCAGGCTTAAAGCACGGGACCCTTTCGGTTATCATTGACTCTCAGGTCATTGAGATAACCACCCACAGAATAGAGAGCACATATACCGACAACAGGCACCCCGACGGCGTTATCTTTACACGTCAGTTAGAGCTTGATCTTGGCCGTAGGGATTTTACAATGAATGCAATTGCCTACGAGCCTATGACAAAAGCATACCACGATCCCTATATGGGAATCGGGGATATAAGGAACTCACTTATAAGATCGGTGGGCGATGCCAAGGCAAGATTTGAAGAGGATGCCTTAAGGATCCTCCGCGCCCTGCGTTTTTCCTCGGTTCTCGGCTTTAGTATAGAGCAAAAGACCTCGGATGCCATTCATAGCTGTAAGCATCTGCTTGAAAAAATTTCCCCCGAGCGGATATATACAGAGTTTACAAAGCTTATCTGCGGAAGTAATGCCGCGTCCGTGTTGAGAGAATACAGTGATGTTATAGAGGTATTTATACCCGAGATCAGACCGATGATAGGCTTTGATCAGCATAACATACACCATTGCTACGATGTATACGAGCATACCCTTGCCACCCTTGATGCAATAGAGCCTGAGCCTTTGCTCCGTTGGACAATGCTCTTACATGACATAGGCAAGCCCGAGACCTTCTTTACAGATGAAAGAGGCGGTCATTTTTACGGTCATTATAAAAACAGCACCGATATAGCCGTAAGGGTGCTCACACGGCTTCGTGCCTCAAATAATACCATAGACCGTGTCAAGACCCTTATCTATCACCACGACAGCGTAATTCCCGAAAGTACAAAATCGGTAAGAAGGCTTATATCAAAATTGGGATATGATACACTTACAGACCTTTTTAAGGTAAATCGAGCCGATGCCAAGGGACAAGCTCCTCATCAGCTCAAGGAAAGGATCGAGCATATAGACAGGCTTGAAAATATAGCTGAAGAATTGATGCAGGGTGTAGAATGCTTTGATATAAAGCATATGATGATAAAAGGTAATGACCTTATATCACTTGGTATTCCCAAGGGTAAGCGCATCGGCAAAATACTTGCTATACTGTTTGATGAACTGACCGAGGAAAAGCTTACAAATACAAAAGAAGCTCTTATGAAAAGAGCTCTTGAATTAAAGGATACGGATATTTAAACATCAAGGGACTCCTTGATCTTTTGCAATGCCGCCTTTTCGATACGGGAAACATAGGAACGGGAAATACCCAACATTGAGGATATCTCCTTCTGTGTGCGGGCAGGCTTACCGTCGAGTCCGTAACGAAGAATGATGATCTGCTTTTCCCTTCCGTTTAATTTATTCTTGATTATATCCATTGCTTTTTTGCAGTTTATACGGCTGTATATCTCTTCGGCTATGGTGTCGTCACAGCTTATAATATCAATATAGGTGAGAGGATTTCCGTCCTTATCCATGTCAATGGCTTCGTTTATCGAAACCTCGTTCTGCAGCTTTTTACTTGATCTGAAATACATCAGTATCTCGTTTTGAACGCATCTGCTGCCGTAGGTTGCAAACCTTGCTCCGTTTGCGGGATCAAATGAGTCTATCGCTTTAATCAGACCTATAGTTCCTATAGACATAAGATCCTCGGTGTTGTTGGCACTTGTGTAGTATTTTTTTACGATATGGGCAACCAGCCTTAGATTATGCTCGATAAGCTTTTCCCTTGCCTTCATATCTCCCTGTTTTGCCAATATAAAGTATTCTTTTTCCTCCTCGCTTTTTAGCGGCGGCGGAAAGCCGCTATTATCCGAGACCCTTAAAAATATACCTACAAATTTCATTAATGCGCCAAAAAGTGCGTTTATCATTAGATCACTCCTCACGCTATTATATTAAAAGGAATTAAAATTATGCTGTATTCTGTTATCGATATAGGCTCAAATACCGTTAAATGCCAGGTGTATGATGTTGACGGTAATAGCATCAGGCGACATAAATTTTTCACCAGACAGCTGGGAATAATAGCTAAGATAGAAAACGGTATCCTTGCCGATTGCTATATTGACGAGCTTACAGATACAATTAATGAATATATATCAAAGGTAGAATCAAAGGTATACTGCTTTGCCACCGAAAGCCTGAGAAGAATTGACAATCTGGAAGCCGTAAGAGAGGCTTTGCAAAGTAAATGCGCCCTTGAGCTTGAGCTTATCTCGGGCAAGGATGAGGCTATACTCAGCTTTGAAGGCCTTATGTCCGACGACTGCCATATTCACGACGGTCTTATGGTTGATATGGGCGGAGGCAGTACCGAATTCATTAAATTTACTGATGATAAAATATGTGAGTTGAATTCCTTCAGGTTTGGATGTCTTTCTTTAAGACGGGATTATGTTAAAAACAGATTTCCCGACACAGAGGAGCTCGCCCTTATAAGATCAAGGGTCAAGGAGGAGCTAAAGGAATATCCCTGGATAAGGGACTGTGACAGGCTCTGTCTTATAGGAGGTACGGGAAGTGCGATATATAAGATAGCCTCAGAGCTTGGATATACCTCTCTGCCCGAGCTGTCATATGAGGATTTTATGAAGCTCTTTGATTATCTGTCTCTTCCCGGTAAAGAGCAGATAGCCCTGTTTGAAAAATATATAGCCGCAAGAGCCGAGACTATCATCCCCGGTATGTGCGCTTACAGACAGATCATAGAAACCGTAAATGCAAAAGGTGTATATATCTCCTTGCGTGGTATCCGTGACGGATATATACAGAGAAAGCTGAGAGGTTAAGATGAAAAAAGAAGAATCAAGATTTGTACAAAGCAATATATTTGAGGGTATGGTATCTATACGGGCTATTATCAATGCCATCGATAACAATATATCCGACCGCCGTATAACAAAGGTATATGTTGCCGAGGATAAGGTTAAAAAGAGATTAAAGGAGCTTTCTTATATTAAAGCAAGGTCCTATGATCTTGGATATACTGTCGAAACAGTAGGCACAGAGATATTTGAGGAAATGACTATAGGTAACACCCACGGAGGATTGCTGTGCGAGTGTACAGACCGTACAATTCCCGAGCTTGGTATTGAGTCGGTCAAAGACAAGGGCTTTTATGTTATGCTTGACGGTATAGAGGATCCCTATAACTTTGGCTATGCCATAAGAAGTCTTTATGCCGCAGGGGTTGACGGGATCATTCTCACTCCCCGTAACTGGATGAGCGCGGCAGGTGTTGTATGCAGGGCTTCTGCCGGTGCAAGTGAAACGATACCGATGTTTATGTGTGACGGCTTGGATGCCGTAAGATGCTTTAAAGAAAAAAGCTACAGCGTTATCTGTTCCGATATCAAGAACTCGGTGTCCGCATACCAAACCGAGCTTAAGCTGCCGATATTTTTGATAGTCGGAGGCGAAAAAAGAGGTATAGGCAGCGATCTGCTTAATGAGTGTGATAAAATAGTAAGGCTTGACTATAAGAGTGATTTTGGAATGGCACTCTCTGCCGCAAGTGCGGCTTCGATCCTTGCCTTTGAAATAATGAGACAGAATTTATGAAGATAGTTCGCAGACAAAGATGGTTAAAATTAGATAATGCCGCAAAAATATTTCCGGCTGCCCGAACAAGAAGCTGGACAAATGTTTTCAGGCTTTCTGTTACACTTACAGAGGAGATAGATCCCGAGATATTGCAGAAATCGGTTCAGGACATCAAAAAGCGATTCCCTTCCATATGTGTCAGGTTAAGCAACGGAATGTTTTGGTATTATATAGAAGAGACCAAGGATACTCCTACAGTACAGCCCGAGGGTCCTCACGCCTGTATGAAGATGGAATTTTCCGAGATCAAAAAATGCTCGGTCAGAATACTGTACTATAAAAACAGGATCTCGGTTGAATTTTTCCACTCGCTTACCGACGGAAACGGTGCTCTTGTTTTTATAAAGACCCTGGCCGCAACCTATCTTGAGAACAGGTACGGTATTGATGTCCCCCACAGCGACGGTGTTCTTGATATTTCGGTAAGAGCTAAGGGAGAAGAGCTTGAGGACAGCTTTTTGAAATATGCGGGTAAAATTCCCGCAAGCCGAAGGGACACAGATGCATATATGCACTGGGGTACACCTCTTGACGAGCGCTTTACTCCTCTTGTTACAGGTGTATTAGACATATCTGATATAAAAAAGGAATGCAGTAAATACGGTGTTAGTGTAACCACCTATCTTGCATCGGTTATGGCATATGCTATCCAGAGCATACAGGAAGCAGAGGTTCCCAAAAGAAAGCATAAAAAGCCTATCAAGATATTCTTACCCGTTAATCTTCGTAACTTCTACCCTTCATCTACCCTTCGTAACTTTATCCTTTTTGTTATTCCCGCCATAGAAACAAAATATGGCCATTTTGAGTTTGATGAAATAGTAAAAAGCTTTCATCATCAAATAGCCTTCAAGCTGACAGAGAAAAATATGTCTTCCATTATGGCTACCAATGTCAAGGACGAGCTTAACCCTGCATTGAGAGTTGTCCCTCTGTTTATAAAAAATATAGTTATGAAGGCTGTATACAATCTGACCGGAGAAAGAAAATCGAGCATTACAATTTCAAATCTCGGCAATGTTAAGCTGCCCGAAATAATGGATGAGTATATTGAACGATTTGATTTTATTCTGACTCCTCAATGCACACAGCCAAACGGCTGCAGCATTATATCCTATAAAGGAAAGCTCTATATCAGCTTTGTGAGAAAGATCAAGGAGCCCAAGCTTGAACAAGCATTTTTTACCACACTTGTAAAAATGGGCATCCATGTAAAAATTGAATCCAACAGGAGGTAATTATGTCATATTGTGTAAACTGCGGCGTAGAGCTTGCCGAATATATTAAAAAATGTCCGCTCTGCTCAACAGAGGTAATAAATCCAAACCAACCTTATGATTTTGCCAATACACCTCCCTACCCCGAGTATGAACCGATAACAAAGCAAAGAGTAAGTATAAAGACCATGCTCGGGATTCTTGCGGTAATATTTGCAGTTCCCATTGCCGTATGCCTGGTAGCCGATCTGTCTGACAGTATGTTAACCTGGTCGGGATATATAATTTCTTCCCTTTTTACTATTTATACAATTATCGTCTCAGCTCTGGTTATCCACAGAAGATCTGTATTATTAGAGCAGATATTTGATTATGGCGCAATATCTCTGTTGCTTATATATATTGAATATCAGTCTAAGGGAGGATGGCTGCTGTCTTTTGCGTTACCATTACTTGGTGGTATAGCACTATCTACTCTGTTTGTCACCTTCCTTGCCAAGGTATTGAATAAACGGATACTGACCGTAATTTCCTTCGCTTCATTTGTTTTGGGGGCGTTGTGTGTTCTATGTGACTTTTTGATAAAGTTCAATTTTTACAACAGCATCTCGATAGGTTGGTCGCTGTATCCCTTGATCTCGTTGACGGCTATAGGTACTGTACTGATAGTTATTGACAGCAACAGCTATCTGAAGCGCAGGCTGGCAAAAAAATTCTTTATATAACAAAATGGACAGCTTATGCTGTCCATTTCTTTATTTACATCCGCAACCACCGTTGAGGTCTCTGTATGAAGGGGGAGAAAATTCCTGAACGGGAAAGCTCATTTTGGCAAATGCGGCACAGGGATCGTCTTCACTTGCCTCGATGCATACCTTGTCGGGAATCTTATATTCGGTTGCATTTATCATATACTGACAGGGACGCTCTACACGGATAACCGAGAAGAACCCAAGGGTTACATATATACTCTTGTAGTTATCGTCGATATCACACAGACAGGATGACAGGCAGTCGCATACCTGCTTGGGTATATCTGTTATACAGCCGCAGCATCTTATTGAATTGTCAAATTTTGATACCTTGGCGCTGAGGACTATGGGATCGGTAACCTCGCAAACCACCGTAGGGTCATTTGAACTCTTATTTTCGGTATAATTAACATTTTCGCAGAAGCAGGATGCACCGGGCTCGCTCTTGAATATGTTTACATTACCCTCGCTGCCGTACAGAATTATCTTCTTTTCGGTAACGGCGATACCTTCAAATTCCTGTGATTTACCCGGACACAGACATGCTTCAAAGCAGATGCGCGTATAGAAGCGTACCGTTATATGATAGAATCCTCTGTTGAACTGTACGGGCTCAAGATCGATACAGGACCAAACCACCTTGGTAGATTTAACCTTGATGCTTGATGTCTTTTCTATTATCTCCTGACCGAAGGTTGTGAGGTATACCCGTACATTTTCAAAGCAATCCTTATCACGGCAGCTGTCAAGTACCCTGTTACAGTCAATACAAACGGTATCTGTATTGAATGAGTGGAAACAATTTTTATTTTCAGCCATGGGGATATTCCCTCCTATATGTTATAGAAAACACAAGACATATGTCTTCTGTAATATAATATGCCGAATATAAAATAAATGTACATAATAGAAAAAAGCCTTTGCTGACAAAGGCTTTTTTCATTTAAATATCAATTATACATACTTCTGAGCGGACTCAGGAAGATCTTCCTTGTTGATAGAGTTGGTAGCAACAATAGTTACACCGTTCTTTTCAGCAAAGGTATTGAGCTTGTCAGCAAGAGCTGCAAGTGCATCTACATCGTTACCGATGATCTTGAGTGCAGAGTCTATAAAGATATGAGTGATATCGTGGTTGCTTGCATACATACCTGTTACCATACCGTAGAGAGTGTCAGCATTTTCTACTGCGTATTCCTCTGTATCTGCAAGACGGATTCTTTTATTAAGTTCATGGATGAGCTTGTTACCCTTTTCGATAAAAGCAACACATCCGTTTGTTTCCTGCTGAGCGCCGTTAGCCTGAGCTACGATCTCCTTTGTCTTACCTGCGCCCTTAAGACCTACAATAAATTTCAACATAATTTAAACCTCCGTATATATTATTATAATTATTTTTTAAGTTCAGCTCTTATAGCATCAAATTTTTCGCCCTTCTTACCAAGCAGAGCAAACATATTGTTCTTATATGCCTCAACGCCGGGCTGGTCAAAGGGATTAATGCCGAGTGTGTAACCGGATACAGCACATCCGAGTTCAAAGAAGTATACCATATATCCAAAATCAGCTTCTGTTCTGCCGTCAAGCTCGAGAACGATGTTGGGAACAAGACCTGTGGAATGAGCGATTATGGTAGCCTCTGTTGCAGTACGGTTTACCTCGTGCATCGACTTGCCTGCGATATAGTTAAGCTCGTCAAGATCCTCTGCATCTGTAGGTATTATAACCTCATTGCGGGATGTTGTGATGTCGATAACCGTTTCAAATATATTTCTCTCACCCTCCTGAACTATCTGTCCCAGAGAATGGAGATCTGTGGAGTATATAACAGAATCGGGAAGTATACCCTTTCCGTCCTTACCCTCAGATTCACCGTAAAGCTGCTTCCACCATTCTGCCATAAGTGCATATGCACTTTCGTAGCAAGCCATAATTTCGACCTTTTTGCCCTTGCGGTAAAGGATGTTTCTTATAGCTGCATACTGGAAGCAGGAGTTATTGTCATAGTCTGCAGAGTTGAGCTCGTCATAAGCTGCCTTTGCGCCCTCCATGATAGCATCAAGGTCACAGCCTGCAACAGCGATGGGAAGAAGACCAACTGCTGTAAGAACAGAATATCTGCCGCCGATATCATCGGGAACTACAAATGTCTTATATCCCTTCTGATCAGCCAGCTGCTTAAGAGCACCTCTTGCCTTATCTGTAGTAACATATATTCTTGAACGGGCACCCTCTTCGCCGTACTTGTTTTCAAGATATTCTCTGAATATTCTGAAAGCGATTGCAGGCTCGGTGGTCTTACCCGACTTGGATATAACATTTACACATACATCCTTGCCCTCGCAGATATCAAAGAGCTCCTTCATCTGAGTTGATGAAATATTGTTACCCGAGAAGTATATCTGAGGTGTGTCCTTTGTAAGGGTATTGTAAAGAGGGCTCTTGATGAACTCTATTGCAGCTCTTGCTCCAAGGTAGGAACCGCCGATACCGATCACGATAAGCACATCACAGTCTTTTTTGATCTGCTCTGCAGCTTTTTTGATCTCATCATACTCCTCTGTTTTATATCTCAAAGGAAGGTCATACCAGCCTAAAAAGTCGCTTCCCGCGCCGGTTCCTTCCTTTGTTGTTTTGTAAGCTGTTTCAACTTCACCCTTTATAGCCTTGATCTCGGCCTCTGAAACAAATTCAGAAAGGTAGCTTTTGTTGATCCTTATTGCCAATTCGTTGTCCTCCGTGGTGTTTTAAATATATATATTGTCGGTTATATCATAATTAATGCTTTTATAAGTCTTGATACAATGCCGAAATATGTCTCTTTTGCTATATCACAGGATGCTGTGATATTATCCTTATATATGCTTTCGCCTTCTAAGGTGTATTCGATATACCCGACAGTATCGCCTTTAAAGATAGGTGCGCGTATATCATCGTTGAGGGTTACCCTTCGTTCAACAAGCTCAAGCTTACTCTTGGGCAACACCTCTGTATAAGAAGGAAGATCAAAGGACGTATAATCCTGTGTTCCACCCTTTACATATTGATTTATAAGTATGTCAGAGTCAAAATTCACAATACCGTATGCCGCAAAGCCGTAGTCAAGAAGCTTCTTTGCAGCCTCATTTCGTATATCGCGGTTAGGTGCCTTCATAATTACAGCAATAAGCTGCATATCGTCCCGCTTGGCGGATGCTGATATACAAAAGCCTGCAGCTGATGTTGAGCCTGTTTTGAGACCGTTTGCTCCCTTATAAAACCTTACAAGCCGGTTGGTGTTGGTCAACCCAAAGGCTCCGTCACGAACGCTGTCCATCCACACGGATGTATAGTCAAGAATCTCCGGAAATCGATTTATAAGCTCTCTGCTCATAATTGCAATATCACGGGCACTTGTGTAGTGCTCGGTGACCGTATCGTCAAGTCCGTTGGTATTTTCAAAGTTGGTGTTAGTCATTCCCAGCTCTTTTGCTTTGTCGTTCATCATGGCAACAAAGCCTTCTTCGCTTCCCGCAATATGCTCTGCCATTGCCACACAAGCATCATTTGCACTTGCCATTGTAATTGACTTGAGCATATCGGTAACAGAAAACTGCTCACCCTCTTTAAGATATACCTGAGAGCCACCCATTGATGCCGCATGAGCACTGGCGGTGACCATATCATCATAAGCAAGGTTACCCGCTTCTATTGCTTCCATTATAAGAAGAATTGTCATAATTTTTGTTACCGATGCGGGGATGTGCTTTTCGTCAGGGGAACGCTCCCACAACACCTTGCCGGTCGTTGACTCGATCAGTATTGCAGATGGGATACTGCTGTCGATCTCTACCTCTGCCGAAATATTGATACCCAGACAGATTATCGTAAGAGAGGCGACTAAAATGACACAAACAAATCTTTTCATCACATTAACTCCTTAGCTTTTAGTACAAGTTATGCAAAGAAGTGTACAAGTATGATGAAAATCAAACAGTAGAAAAGATAGTACTTCCCTATATACTGTTATTATATTTTACAATATTATGAACAGTTTGTCAACTGATATAATAAAAAAACACGGCAAATATGCCGTGTTTTCTCATTAAATTTTATGCAGCAGCTTCCTCAAGAGCAGCAAACTCGTCGATTGTCATATAACCCCAGGTAATAACATCGCCGTCGCTGATCTTTGCATTGACTGCACGACCGTTTGCGCCGTACATATCGTCACCGATCTTGAAATCCCAGAAGGAATCGCCTTCGGTGTAATCGTTAACGGAAGCAATTGTTGTAGGGCTGTTGATGTTATCAAAGGTGATGTCAATGTCTGTGCTTTCTGCATAGATCTTTTCAACTGCATTGAGAACTGTGGGTTCATCGGCATTAACGGTAACTTCCTTTGTGTAGAACTCCTTACCTTCTGCCACAAACTTAACAGTTACTGTAACAGCGTTTTCGGAAGTTGCTCCACCGCCGCAAGCAGCGAGAACACAGGTTGCAAGAACAAGCGAAAGTACGAGTGCAATAATTTTTTTCATTTTTTATTCCTCCTATATATATTGCTTTACGCAATTAAATTACTCTTGGTTTGGATCGTTGGAATCCGGTATAACCGTATCGGTTGTTGTTTGTGTATCTGTTGTATCAGTATCGGTACTGTCAATAACATCTGTAGTTTCGGTGGTGTCAAGTGTATCGGTTCCGATGGTAGTATCACCTGTCACATCTGTATTGGCAGTGTCGGTTGAGGTAGTTGTTGTATCTGTGCTTGTATCCTTAGAGGTAGCAGAAGAACTGTCATCACCTTTATGAACATCACAATACTTTGTGGGTAAATTACCCTGCACAAAATAACCGGTCTGAACTCCCTCATCACAGCTCTTTGTAGCAAGCTTACCCGACTTAGAGCATACAGAAGCCTTTACAACACCGTCAGCTAATGTGAACTTTTCGATCTTTTCTCCGGAGTCGAATATAGGCTGATGAAGCTTTGCCATAATATCATCCCATATTGCAAGAGAGGGTGCTCTTGTTTCGGAGAAACCATTAAGGCTCATAGGCATTGCATATCCAAACCATACACCGCCTATATAATAGGGTGTGTAGCCCATAAACCATCGGTCACAGTCATCAGATGTAGTACCTGTCTTACCTGCTACATTGACTTTTGCGTCAATATTCATTCTTGAACCTGTACCGTAGCTGATAACACCCTGAAGGATCTTGGTCATAATGCTTGCGTTCTGCTCGCTCATTACTATACTTGCCTGACCCGAATTATCAACAATAACATTTCCGTTACTGTCAAGGATCTTAATAACTGTACGGTTACCTGTGTAGATGCCCTTGTTGGCAAATATCTGATATGCGCTTGTAAGCTCTCTTACGGTAACACCGTAGTTCATACCGCCAAGTGCAAGAGCAGAAAGGTTTATATCTGTAAGAACAACGCCTGTATTGGTGGTATATTCACCAATTACACTTGTCATTCCCAGCTTGTTATGAACAAAATCATAGGAGTTTTCAAGACCCAGTTTTTGCAGTGTTCTTACCGATACTGTATTGACCGATCTTGCAACTGCGTCGTATATGGGCGTAGGTCCTCTGTATCCTGCGGGGTAGTTGGCAGGCCAATTACCCTTTACGGGAGCGTCGTTTATTAATGTTGAATAGTTAATAACACCATACTCAAGAGCAGGACCGTAAACCGCTACCGGCTTGATCGACGAACCGGGAGAACGGGTGGTCTGGGTCGCGTAGTTAAGAATTCGGCTGGAGGTCTTTTCGCCTCTGCCGCCCACAAGACCGAGAATGTCACCTGTCTTTGGATCTATGACAACCATAGATGCCTCAGGCTGAACACCCTTATTGATAGTCGGGAAATTTGAAGGATCAACAAAATAATCCTCAAGGGTTTTCTGCACAAAGGGATCCATTACGGTATAAATACGCAAACCGCCTGTGTAGATCATCTGGCTTGCAAGAGTCTCGCTGACGCCTGTATGCTCCACAAGAAGATCTATTGTATCCTCAATAACAGCATCAGTATACCAAGAGGTCGTTGCACTTGTTGCAGAATTTCTTACATTTTCGCTGATTACAAGAGGAGTGTCGAGAGCGGTCTGGTACTCCTCGTCGGTAATCTTATCAAGCTCATGCATCTTCCAGAGGACAGTTTCTCTTCTATCGAGGTTGTTTTCCGGATTAACATAAGGATCATATTTGTAAGGATATTTAGGAATAGCGGCAAGTGCGGCACACTCTGTCAAATTAAGCTCGGAAACATCCTTGTCAAAATAAGCATTTGCAGCCGCCTGTATACCGTAACAATGCTCGGAAAGATAAATAGTATTGAGATACATCTCAAGTATCTCGGTCTTGTCCAGATTCTTTTCGAGCTCAAGCGCAGACATAATTTCGGAAACCTTACGCTGGATGGTAACCTCGTCATTACCTGTGACATTCTTGATAAGCTGCTGGGTTATTGTAGAACCGCCATAGCTGGATTTACCGATGGCAAAATTAAGTGTCGCACCAAAGGTTCTCTTCCAGTCTACACCGCTATGTGTCCAAAAACGCTCGTCCTCTATAGATACAAACGCCTCGACAAGATATGTGGGGATGTTATCATATGTGACCCAGGTTCTGTTTTCGCTGGAAAACAGCTGCTGATTTTCGATCTCAACAGGGGTTCCGATACGATTGGTTCGGTCTGAATAATCCATATAATAAATACGGGTTGTCATATCCTGGCTGGTCGTAAGCTTTTGTATCTCGGCAACATCGGCAACGCCGTCTACATAGTTGGTAATATATATACCGAACGCAACACCTACGATTATTACAGTTATCAGAGCAATAAGCAGGATAGTCATAATAGTGTTCAACAAATATGTCAACACCTTACCACCGACACGAAGAACGATCCCACCGGAATGTGCGACCTCTTTGCCCCAATTGATTTTCACATTTTGATTACTATAAGCCATAAATTCGGATCACCTCTTTCTTTGATGGCATTATACTTAGTGTAATAATAACTCAATATTATGAACAGGATATGAATTATCGATAAATTCACTACCTTAATACTATATTTTCACTACCCAATATTTCTATAAGCTCATTAATTACAAAATTTGTAGGAGATATACCCCTGTCGGATATGTTAAGGTATTTGTTCTTTGATTTATCGTAGTACACTACCTTACAGCTGCCCGAGAATATATCAACCAACGCCAAAGACCGCTTGAACTGAGTGCAGTCGAAAGAATCTACTCTCAAATATAAGGTCTTTTGATCGGTTGCTTTGACAGTATTCTTTGCTTTGGTAATTATACTCTCTGCGCTTTCTGCTATAACCTTAGGGTATTCATCCTCTTTTTGGGTTACCCTGCCCTTTATTATTAACGGCGAGTCGGTAACAAAGAGCTCTCTTTTACCAAGAAAGAGAACGGTAAATACAATGACCTCTATCTCAGCTGTGTCATCCTCGATAGTTACAAAAGCCATTTCCTTTCCGCTGCGGGTAGTCTTTCGCGTCACACCGTTGACTATACCGCATAAGGTTACAGATTCGTCATCCTTGCTCTCTGTTATAACATTCATTATTGGGGTAGTGTTTATACTCGAAATTATATCCTTGTATTCGTCAATCAAATGTCCCGAAAAGCATAGCCCGGAAACCTCGCGCTCAAGAGCCAGCTTTTCCTTAAGGGTAAAGTCGGGTAAAGAGGGATACTCGACATTGTCACTTCTTTGCATACTACCGAACAGATCGACCTGTCCGGTCATTGTACTGCGATACCTTTCGGTGCACAGATCGATGATCTTTTCATAAACAGCAAGAAGAGAGCTTCGGTTAACACCCAAAGAATCAAAGGCTCCGCTTTTTATAAGTGACTCTACCTGTCGTTTATTCATATCCTTGCCCACCATTCTTTCAACAAAATCAGCAAAGGATAAGAACTGACCCGATCTCCTTTCTTCGATCAGATCGTTTACAAAGGTTATACCAACATTGCGTAAGGCAAGCATTCCGTATCTTATATTACCGTCATCAGTTACGGTAAAATTGAGTCCGCTTGTATTGATATCGGGAGACAGGAGCTTGATGCCGAGCTTTTTAGCATCGTTGACATACAGAGCAGTCTTGGTTACATCACCTAAAACAGAGGTCAGAAGAGATGCCATATAATAGGATGTATAGTTAGCCTTGAGATATGCGGTTCTGTAGGATACAAAGGCATATCCTGCGGCATGGGCTTTTTTAAATCCGTAGTCGGAAAATCCTGTCATATCCTCAAAAAGAGCTTCGGCATCATTGCGGTCTGCACCAAGAGCGACCGCACCGCTTATAAAGTTATCCCGTTCTGCGGCAATAACATCAGCCTTTTTCTTGGATATTGCTCTGCGGACAATATCGGCCTTTCCGTAGCTATAGCCTGCTATGGCTCTGAATATCTCCATAACCTGCTCCTGATAAACGATACAGCCGTATGTCTCGTCAAGTATGGGAGCAAGTGCGGGTAGTGTGTATTTGATTTTAGAGGGATCGGCTGAGTTTTGGATATATTTATCAATGAACTTTGCAGGTCCCGGTCTGTAGAGTGCAATCGCACTCATAATATGGCGTATGGTAGACGGTCTGTATCGGGAAAGCATCTGCTTCATACCCGAGGATTCAAGCTGAAATACGCCGTCGGTCTTCCCTGCCGATAAAAGCTCGTAGGTATTCTTATCATCAAGAGGTATCTTTGTCAGATCAAAGGACTTGTCCTTTGCCTGTATCATCTTGACGGTATCATCGATAACGGTAAGATACCTGATACCAAGGAAATCAAATTTAAGAAGACCAAGGGATGCTATATCGTTCATATTGTACTGAGTCAGCACATCATCGCCGCTGGTAGCCAAAGGGACATATTCGTAAATAGGCTTATCACATATAACCACACCTGCAGCATGTGTTGAGATGTTTTTTGGCATACCCTCGACCTGCCGTGAATAATTCAACAGCTTGCGCACGGTCTCGTTGCTGTCGGTCATTTTTTTAATTTCGGGCATACGCAGAACATCGTCTATGGTGATCTTCTTTTCCCTCGGGATCATTTTTACGATCTGGTCCACATCCGAATAAGGCATACCCAATGCCTTTCCCACACTGCGTATGGCAGCCCTTGGTGCAAGGGTTCCAAAGGTGATTATCTGACAAACGCGGTCACTTCCGTATTTATTTTTAACATAATTTATAACATCGGGTCTCTTTGTGTCAGAAAAGTCGATGTCAAAATCAGGCATACTGACTCTCTCGGGATTAAGAAATGCATCGAACAAAAGTCCGTATTCGAGAGAATCGACCTCGGTTATATTTATAAGATACGCAACAAGACTTCCCGCACCCGAGCCTCGTCCGGGAGAGGTGGGGATATCGTTGTTACGGGCATAATTGACAAAATCGGCAACTATAAGAAAATACTCGGCATAGCCCATTGAGCAGATTATATTAAGCTCGTAATTTATGCGTGCCTCGTATTCTTCCTTTGATATACGGTCAAAACGGATATCCCCTCTTGCAGCCTTATCATTAAATCCGTCAAGTGTAAGCTTTTTAAGATATTGCTCGGCGCTAAGGCTTGAGTCAAAGGATATCTTAGGATAAATATATTTAGAAAAATCAAATTCAAAATTACATTTATCAGCGATCTTTACGGTATTTTCTATGGCTTCGGGATACAAGGAGAAGAGGGCTCTCATTTTTGCTTCATCTTTGAAGTAATACTCGTCCGATTCAAATCCCAGGGGATTGCTTTCGGACACAACATTATTTGTCTGCATGCAGACAAGCACATTCTGAAGCTCAGAGTCCTTCTTTTTTATATAATGTACATCGTTGGTTGCAACAAGAGGAATCGAATATATTCTGGAAATATCAACAATTGCAGGGATAACCTGCTTTTCTTCTGCTATTCCGTGATCCTGTATTTCAAGATAAAAATCCTCACCGAAAAGAGCTTTCAATTCTGATGCGTGCTTTTGTGCTTCGATGATATTGTTTTTAAGGATAAGCTGGGGTATTTTTCCCCCAAGACAGCCGGAAAGACATATGAGTCCCTCAGAGTGACGGGACAAAAGCTCCATATCTATACGGGGCTTTTGATAAAAGCCGTCGGTATAGCTTTTAGAGACCATATAAATAAGATTCTTGTAGCCGACTGCATTTTTACAAAGAAGCACAAGGTGATAGTAGGGATTGCCGTCGGTTGCCGAGCGCTCTGTCATATCCCCGGGGGCAAGATACACCTCACAGCCTATTATAGGCTTGACCCCTACATCCTTACAGGCTTTGTAAAACTCAACAGCACCGTACATTGCACCGTGGTCGGTGAGCGCAACAGCATCCATACCCATAGCAAGAGCATAAGCAGGAATAGCCTTGATACGGCATGCGCCGTCAAGTAGACTGTATTCGCTGTGCAGATGCAAATGTACAAAGCCTGACATATTTACTCTCCGTTTTCTGAAAATTCTACGATTTTTTTAAGCCTGTGGTTTAACCCCGATTTGGTTATTTTAGGTTCGTGCATATCCGCAAGATCGGATAATGACATATCCGGGAACGCAAGTCTTAGTCCCGCTGTTTCCTGAAGGGGTTTGGGTAACAGCTGTATCCTGTTGTCATCCTGCAGCTTCAAAATTGCATCAATATGAGTTTTTGTAGCCGCAATTGATTTTTTTATATTGGCGGTATCGCAGTTATTGGCGCGGTTGACATCGTTGCGGATCTCCCTTTTGATCTTTTCGTTCATCAGGGTAAAGGCAGCATTCATAGCACCTATATAGTTTAAAAAATCCTCTATGCTTTCGCTTTCCTTTATGTAGATAACATTATCCTTGCCGCGGACCGTTGTTTTGAAGTTGAGATTCATACCGCAAAGGCGATCCTCAAGCTCCTTGCCGTCTCTTTTAAAGCGCAGCTCCAGCCTGTAGGAAGCATCGGGAGAATTGACACTTCCGCAGGCGATAAATATACCCCGTATATAATGAGCCTGACACTTATTGCATTGCTTGAATTTATAACGGTCCCGCGCTAAAGCACCAAGAGTATCGAAATCGCTGATTGTCAGCAAAAAACCGCCCGAATGATAATCGATATCGCAAACGCCCCCGTAGCACTCAAGCAGTAAGCGCTCCATAAGTGTTACCACCTCCTCACATTCGGAGAAGAAGGTGATATCGCTGATGCCGAATTTTGCTCCGTAGAACATCATTCCGTACATCAGGGACTTTTTACAGCAAAGTGATTTTGTGTGGAGCTCGGTAAGCGAGATCTTGGTTTGTAAAGAAAATGAAATCATTATTGCTTCTCACAATCACGGTTATATAAGGTCACATCATAGCCCAGCTCACGGAAATACTCCGCCGCTCTTCTTGCAAAGGATACCGAACGGTGCTTTCCTCCCGTGCAGGCATAAGCTAAGGTAAAGCTTTCTTTTTCAAGTGTATCGGCAAGCTCTATGAGCTGTCTTGCGGTAGTAACAGAGGGCATAAAGAATTCTTCGGCAGCCTCATCCGAGAAGACATATTCATATACTTCGTCGCAGAGTCCGTTTTTATCCCTTAATTCATCAACATAATAAGGATTTTTAAAGCCTCTGACATCATAAAGAATATTTACATCATCATATCCTCCGTGCTTGAAGCCAAAGGACATAACGGTAAGCTTAATCAATGTATCTTACCTCACATTCGATGTGTATGCCCTTATTTTGGTATATCTTATCCTTGATGATCTGTATAAGCTCAAGAACATCACGGGCGGTAGCACCGCCTTTGTTAATAACAAAGCCTGCGTGCTTTTCTGACACCTGAGCACCGCCTACACTATATCCCTTAAGACCCGCCTCGTCGATCAAAGCCGCCGTAAAATAACCCGGATAGCGTTTGAAGGTGCTTCCGGCACTCGGATACTCAAGAGGCTGTTTTTCCTTTCTTGCACGCACATGATCCTCCATAAGCGCAAGAACACTATCGGGGTCATCTGCTTTGGTCAGTCTGAATGCCGCACCTAAAATTATCCTGTCATTGTCCATATAGGTTGAGTAACGGTAGCCTAATTTATGGTCATCGGCATACAGTCTTTCTATCTTACCTGTTTTGGGATCATAAAAGTCGCTGTACACGAGGATATCGGAAATCTGTCCCTCATAAGCACCTGCATTCATATATACCGCACCGCCGATGCTTCCCGGGATGCCGCAGGCAAAGGCAAAGCCGTCATAGCCCTCCTTGACCGCACGCACGCTGACAGCGGTAAGCTGAACGCCTGCGTCACATATAAGAAGATCGTCCTCAAAGGAAAAGCTCTTCATCTTGGTGGTAAAAATAACAACACCTCTGAAGCCTTCATCCGAAAAAAGCACATTTGAACCGTTACCTATAACAACATACCTTATACCGTTTTTATTGACAAAATCAAGAACGGTGCAAAAGCTGTTACGGTCATGGGGAAAAAGAGCGATGTCACAAGGACCGCCGATACGAAAGGTAGTGTGATCCTTCATATCGGCATCCTTGATTATGTCAACTCTGTCACTGTATTCGCTTGTAATAAATTTGATCAGTTGATCCTTCATTATTATCTCCATTAAAGGGTAAAGCGGTGGAATGTCTTTTTACCCTTCTTAACTATAAGTCCGTCACCCTCAAAGTCGGATGCGGAATATTCCTTGGCAAAGTCGGTAACCTTATCGTCACCAACAGTAACACCGCCCTGCTGGATAAGGCGTCTTGCCTCGCCCTTGGAGGGGCAAAGCTTTGATACCAGCATCATATCGATAATGTTGATCTTACCGTCAACAAAATTATCAGCGGTAAGCTCGGTCTTAGGCATATTTTCGATAGATCCGCCTGCAGAGAAGAGCGCTCTTGCCGCATCCAGAGCCTTGTTTGCTTCTTCTTCGTTATGAACAAGCTTGGTAAGCTCGTATGCAAGAACCTCCTTTGCCGCATTAAGCTGGCTGCCTTCAAGACCCTCGTACTTCTTGATCTCTTCAAGAGGAAGGAAGGTGAGCATCTTAAGACACTTGATAACATCGGCATCGCCAACATTTCTCCAGTACTGGAAGAAATCATAGGGAGAGGTCTTTTCGGGATCAAGCCAGATAGCGCCCTTTTCGGTCTTACCCATCTTCTTGCCCTCGCTGTTTGTGAGGAGCTGGAAGGTCATACCGTATGCTTCCTTACCCAGCTTACGACGGATAAGCTCAACGCCGCCGATGATATTGGACCACTGGTCATCACCGCCGAACTCGATAGCACAGCCGTAATCCTGATACAGCTTATAGAAGTCATAGCTCTGCATGATCATATAGTTGAATTCAAGGAATGTAAGGCCCTTTTCCATTCTGGACTTATAGCACTCTGCAGAAAGCATTCTGTTAACGCTGAAGTGAGGACCGATATCGCGGAGGAAATCAACATAGTTTAAGTCGAGCAGCCAATCACCGTTGTTTACAAACAGAGCCTTATCATCAGATGTGTCAATGAACTTTGCCATCTGCTTTTTAAAGCACTCAATGTTATGAGCGATAGTTTCCTTGGTAAGCATCTTACGCATATCGGTCTTGCCGGAGGGGTCACCTATCATACCTGTACCGCCGCCGAAAAGTGCGATAGGTCTGTGACCTGCGCGCTGCATATGAGCCATGATCTTCATCTGCATAAAGTGACCTACATGAAGGCTGTCTGCAGTGGGGTCAAAGCCTATATAGAATGTTACCTTTTCATTTTCAAGAAGCTTTGCAATAGCCTCCTCGTTCGTGGACTGAGCTAAGAGTCCTCTTTCTTTAAATTCCTGATAAACGTTCATTTTTTATATGTCCTTTCAATTATTTGCTTGATTTATCAATTCTTTTGCACTTGACAAAAGCTTATCTGTTATTTCGGATCCGCCCATAATACGGGCGATCTCATAAACCCTTTCTTCATCATCAAGGGGTCTGACAGTTGTTTCTACCCTGTCGCCTACCAGCTTCTTTTCAATGAAAAGATGACTGTCTGATGCCGATGCCACCTGTGCCGAATGGGTAACACACAGAACCTGTGCATAGCCGCCGCTTTGCTTGAGCTTAAATCCAAGCTTTTGGGCGGTCTTGCCGGAAATACCCGTATCTATTTCATCATAGATAAGCGTCTGTGTTCCCTCTTTCTTGGCAAAAACGGTTTTCATAGCCAGCATTATTCTTGCAAGCTCGCCGCCCGATGCGATTTTTGACAGGGGCTTAGGTGCCTCACCGGGATTGGTGGAAATAAGAAACTGCACATCGTCACAGCCGCAGGAATTAAGCTCGCATTGCCTGATGTCAACATTAAAGCCGACCTTATCCATATCAAGATACTTAAGCTCTGCCATGATCTCCTCACAAAGCCTTGTTGCACCCGATTTTCTTATATTACTCAAATCTTCGGCAAGCTTTTGTGCCTGTGCGGTAAGTGAAATTATCTGCTTTTGATATTCGGCAGTCTGAATTTCGCTTAATTCAATAGAATCAAGAGCCTTGGCGGTTTTGTCGCGATAATCAAGTATCTCGTCAATGCTCTTTCCGTATTTGCGCTTGAGACGGTTTATGGTATAAAGCCTTCCCTCTATAACATCAAGTGCGGCATCGGGATTCTCGATCTCAGCATCCCGCATATCATAATAGGTCTCGGCTATATCGGTAAGCTCGCTTAAAATCTCCTCAAGTCTGTCTATATATTCTTCGCCTTTGGGGTATATGTCCGAAAGCTCGGTGATAGATTTTTTTGCCATTTCTATAAGCTGGCAGGCACTTGTACCCTTGCTGTTATGGTAAAGAGCCCTGTATATAACGCTTACATTTTTTGAAATACGCTCAAGATTTTTGATCTTAAGCTTTCTTGATTCAAGCTCCTCCTCCTCGCCCCGCTTGAGCTTTGCGGAATCGATATCGTCGAGCTGATACTTATACAGATCTATCATTCTCTGCTTTTCGGCATCATCCATATTAAGGGATGCAAGTGCCTTTTGCGCTTCACAGAGCTTTTGGTAAACCGATAAATATTCACTTATATCAATGCGCTGAGCCAGATATGCATCCAGCAGACCCAAATGCTGAGAATCATCCAGTAGAGTCTGATTGTCATGCTGTCCGTGTATGTTGATGAGATATTTGAGCACCTCGCGAAGAAGCGAGGCAGGAACCACACGGGAATTAAGTCTGGCCTTTGATCTTCCGTCTGCGTATATATCACGCTGAACAAAAATACCGCCGTCCTCGTCACATTCTACACCCAGGTCGTTGATATATTTTTTATTTTGCTCGGATATGTCGGAGAAGTATGCGGAGACCATTGCGTGATCCTCGCCCGATCGGACAAGCTCGCGTGCGCTTCTTGCTCCGGTCAGAAGCGAAATAGAGTCAATGATCATCGATTTACCCGCTCCCGTCTCACCTGTCAGGGCATTAAAGCCGGGGCTGAACTCGATATCACAGCTCTTTATGACAGCAATATTATTTATATGAAGTGCTGACAGCATAATTTCTCCCTATTTTATATTAAGTATATTTTTAAAGTTTCGGGTATATTCCTCGGCCTTCTCGGGAGTACGCATAACAATAAAAATAGTATCATCACCTGCAATACTTCCCACTATTTCGTTCCAACCCAGAGCATCTATAGCTGCTGCCGCCGCCTGTGCCATACCCGAAAGGGTCTTTAGCACTATCATATTGCAGGCACATTCAACACTTGTTATGGTCTCGCGGACAATATACTGATACTTGGTTGAATATATCTGAGAGTCATGGGTGGGCACTGCATACTTATATGCGTTATGCCCTGCCGCAACCTTGGTAAGCTTAAGCTCTCTGATATCGCGGGATATTGTAGCCTGTGTTACATCATAGCCGCGATCCTTAAGCTTTTCTATAAGCTCGTCCTGTGTTTCAATGTTATATGAATTTACGATCTTTATTATTTCGTTATGTCTTTTATATTTCATTTTAACCCCTAATTCATTTTTTTGCTTAAGGTACGGTAAAAGCACTCATCCTTAATGCGGACAAGCTTGGTAAATGTATCACTGCGTTTAATAATGACCGACTCTGAGTTCTTTATCTCAAGGTTATCACCGCCGTCAACGGTTATAAACATCGGTATATCACGCTCGGTTTCGTTTTTTATCATCAGCTCATTTTTACCCGAAAGTATAACAGGTCGGCAATTGAGCGAATGAGCACAGACGGGAGTTGCAATAAGACACTCAACACCCGGGTCAACCACAGGTCCGCCTGCCGCCATAGAATAGGCCGTAGAGCCTGTAGGGGTAGCGATTATAATACCGTCTGCATTATATCTTGTAAGGTACTGACCGTTACTGTACAGCGAAAAGCTGACCAACTTGGAAACTCTGCCGTTGGAAAGAACTGCATCATTTAAAGCAATATACTCGGAGCCATCAGGTGTTTTGACCGAAAGCATCATCCGTTCTTCAATATGAAAATTACCGCTGAAGAAGCTGTCTATAAGATGAAGCTCATCCTTTTCAAGCTCCGCCATATATCCGATCCTGCCAAGGTTTACCGACAGTATGGGGATACCAAGCCTTGCAGCTCTGTGACTGGCTCTCATAATAGAACCGTCACCACCCAGCACTATATACAGATCTGCTTCCGCTGAGGCGGTAGCTCCGTCATCAAGGCAGATCGAATAACTGCACTCATAATTATCCAAAAGTGCTGTAAGCTTATTTGTATATATAAAATCCTTATCCTTTTGTTTATTTGGAATTACAACTATCCTCATAACGAAAATATCCTATATATTCTGTATTACCGTCTCCGCCCTTTATGGGAGATGTCATTATATCGATATACCTGAAGCCGCAGGCCTCTGCGGAGGCGATAACATTTTCAATGGCTGCTTTTACAGCCTTTTCATTTTTAACTATGCCGTTTTTACCTATATTGGCTCTACCCACCTCAAACTGAGGCTTGATAAGAGTAATAAGATATGCACCATTGCCAAGCACCGAGGTAAGAGCAGAGTGAATAAGTGTCTGGGAAATGAATGATACATCCATAACGCAAAGACCTATTTCTTCAGGAATTATTTCCCGGGAAATCTCTCTTGCGTTGCAACCTTCGATAGATATGACCCTTGTATCCTCCGACAGCCTTTTATCAAGCTGTCCGTGGCCGCAATCTACTGCATAGACCCTTACCGCACCCTCCTGTAAAAGACAATCGGTAAAGCCCCCTGTAGATGCACCTATATCAAGACATATCATATCGGCAACCAAAGGAGCAAATCTGTCAAGTGCGCCCTTAAGCTTAAGACCTCCGCGGCTGACATAGGGCATTACCTCGCCTCTGATCTCGATTACGGCGTCAACAAGGTCTCGGGAGGCCTTGGTGATCAAAGCACCGTCAGCATAAACGATCCCCTCTGATATCATATCCTGAGCCTTTTTACGGCTTTGTGCTATTCCCTTTTCAACAAGGTAGATATCGGCTCTCATTTGTTACGGGTCAAAAGGTAATCGGCAAAATCACAAAGGATCTCGCTTCCGGGATAAGAAGCTATGGCTTCCTTCGCCTCCTCGGTAAGCTTTGCAGCCTCCTTGTAAGCCTCTTCGACACTCATAAATGTAAGGAATGTGGTCTTGTTCTGTTCCTCGTCACTGCCAATAGGCTTTCCGAATATAGCCTCGTCGCCTGTTTTGTCAAGAATATCATCAACGATCTGGAATGCAAGTCCGATACAGGAAGCATACTTGTCGGCTGCCGTAAGCTTCTCGGGATCACATTTATCCTGTGCGGCAATACAGCCGAGCTGTGATGCACATCTGATAAGACAGCCTGTTTTTCTTGCGTGGAGATATTTTAAAGTATCGAGATCAATATCCTTACCCTCGGAAAGCAGGTCGATCTGCTGTCCGCCAACCATACCCATAGGGCCAGCCATATATGCAAGGAGATTTACGGCCTTAACGATATTGTCGGCACTTACATACCGATTGGAGGATGCTATCTCAAATGCATATGTAAGAAGCGAATCACCGCAAAGAAGTGCGTTTGCTTCTCCGAATTTGACATGATTGGTAGGCTTGCCGCGTCTTAAGGTATCGTTGTCCATACAGGGCAGATCGTCGTGAACCAATGAATAAGAATGGATACACTCGATAGCGGTAGCAAAAGGAAGCACCGCATTGTCATCACCGCCCCAGAGACGGCAGAACTCTATAGCCAAAAAGGGTCTTACCCTCTTACCGCCGTCAAGAACACCGTATCTCATTGCATCAAAGAGCACGGGGTATTTATCATCATCTATAGAAAAATATCTTTCAAGGGTGCGCTCCATAAGAGCCGCATCATCGTTTATCATTACTTTAAGCTCAGCCATTTGTCTGCTCCTTTGTTAATACAGTAATTCTCATCTGCGCTTCATCAAGCTCCTTTGTGCAGCTGCGCACAAGTGCGGTGCCCTCCTCAAACAGAGCCAACGATTTATCAAGATCTGCATCCGATGACTCAAGCATACGGACTATTTCCTCAAGCCGTTTGAGATTTTGTTCAAAGGTCTGCTTATTTTCAGACATTTTATTTCTCCTTTGTTTCCAAAGCTTCGGCAACAATAATGCCGTCGCTGACATTTAAATTCAACTTATCTCCGACAGAAATGTCGGCAACCGATTTCACAAGAGCTCCGTCACCGTCAAACACCGCACTGTATCCTCTTGATATTACAGACATTGGGTTCAGGACTTCAAGCTTGGCGGTCAGTCTTACATAGCTTGTTTTACTTCGTTCATAAACAAAGCGCATATCGTTATTCAGGGATAATTCTATGCTTGAAAGAGAGTTTTGCCTTTTAGCAATAGCTTGCTGCATTGTAAGGTAGAGCTTTTCTCTGAGATATTCGGTATGGATGCGCTTATCCTCCACCAGATTGATAGGTGATTGCAGAAGCCTGTGCTTAGCGCATCTTTCTACCTTAAGTCTGCGGGCAGAAATACTGAGATTTAATGAATTTTCCATCTTTTTGACAACATTGCCAAGCTGTCGTTTAAGATCATCTGCCGACGGAACAGCAAGCTCTGCCGCCGCAGAGGGGGTAGGCGCTCTGAGGTCGCTTACAAAATCACAGATGGTAAAATCGGTTTCGTGTCCCACCGCTGAAATAACAGGTATGGGACAGTTATATATCCGCTGTGCAAGTATTTCGGAATTAAAAGACCACAGATCCTCTATAGAACCGCCGCCACGGCCGATTATTATAACATCGGCGCATCTGTTAAGAGAAAAATAATCAATACCTCTGCAAAGATCCTCCTCTGCTCCCTTACCCTGTACAAGGCTGGGATAAAGGATCATTTGGGCAATCGGGTACCTGCGGGATATGACATTTTTTATATCCTGAATTGCCGCACCTGTTTCTGATGTAATAACACCTATACTGCGGGGATATTTTGGGATAGGCTTTTTATGTGCCGGGTCAAAGAACCCCTTTTGCGCAAGCTTTTGCTTTGTTTGCTCGTACTTAAGGTACAGATCTCCTATGCCGTCAGCCTCAAGCTTATCCACATAAAAGATAAACTGTCCGTCACGGACAAACAGAGAGGCTCTGCCGTGAGCCGTAACCTTCATTCCGTCCTGCGGTTTAAAGGCAAGCTTTACCGCATAGGAGGAAAACATAACGCATCTTACCTGCGCTTCCTCATCCTTAAGAGAAAAATACAGGTGTCCGCTTTTATAATGGTTTGTAAAATTGGATATCTCACCGCGGATATTTACCGATGTAAGATATGAGCTGCCCTCAACTATTCGCTTGACAAAATCGTTAAGAGCCTTTATGCTCAGAACTGTATTATCCGAAAAATTCATTAGTTTAGTTCATCATAGGCAAGCAGAGCTGTACCTGCTGCATTATCGGATGAAAAAGCAGGCTCTGCAAAATATGCACCGTACTTTTTCTCAAAGTGATCCTTGATCCGCTTATTACTCATTACACCGCCGGAATATACCAAGGGAAGGTCTCCGAAATCGGATATAAGATTCTCGGTCATCTTATCCAGGGTACGAAGAACAAAATCGATGGTAAAAGCAGCTACATTTTCCTTTGGTTCCCCGTTTTTATACAGCTTTGCAGCCATATTTTCAAGCCCTGACATATTACAGCTATATCCGTTAACGCTAATTTTGGCTGATTTAAATGTTCCGTTTTCGGCAAGCCTTTCAAGCTGAGCACCGCAAGGAAACTTTAGTCCTAACATAACGCCCACACGGTCGATAGCCTGTCCTGCCGTCAGATCATTTGTACCGCCGATAAGCTCTATATTACCGTTTTTGACATGTAAGACCTCTGTTGTACCGCCAGACAAATGAAAGGCAAGGTATTCCTTACCCAACAGATGCTCGGCATGTGCGGAATAAAGTGCCGCCCGAATATGTCCTCTCTGGTGTGAAAAGGCATAACAGGGTATATCAAGCAATGCCGCAAGAGATTCGGCATATGCCTTACCGCACAAAAAGCAAGGCATATATGAGCCTTGGTTATCTCTTGGGTATGCACTGTAGCCGATAGTACAAATATCGGCCTTGCCAAGCATTTTTGCAACCTCGGGCAGGTTTACGGTGTGAGCAAAAACAGCATCGCTCTGTCTGAGTCCCCGCTCGCCCTCCTTGACAGGCAGGAGCATCTTTTGATTGGAAATGATCTCTCCATCCTTGGTGCACAGCGCCATAGAGGTTGTATAATTACTTGTATCTATTCCGAGAATATAGCTCATTTATCCTTTAATCCCTTGTTTGCTGCAACGGTATTAAGAACCCCGTTTACAAACTTAGGTGCTTTTTCGTCATCGTATTTTTTTGCAAGCTCAACAGCCTCGTTGATGGAAACAGCAAAGGGTACATCACTCATATTGAGCATCTCATAGACCGAAATACGCATAATGTTGATAACTACCTTTGAAAGTCTGGAAAGCTTCCAGCCCTTGGCGGTAGCCGCAATCTCTGCATCAAGAGCATCCTTGGTATCAAGAACACCGAAAAATACCGTCTTTAAGTATTCATCGTCCTCATATCCGCCTATCTCAAGAGCGCTTGTATAGAACTCAGAAAAATCCTCATCGTTTTTAAAATCTGCTTCAAACAGCATAATAAATGCCGCTTCTCTGTAACCGCGTCTGTCCATTTGTTTTCCTTTCGGATTATATAATTATAGATATTATATTGTATAATAAAAATAACAAAATGTCAACATATTTATACAGTATATACTGAATATTATGTATATTAATAAAAATTTATAAAATCTTAATACAATTTTCCCCGATTGTGTTATAATGGAGAAAACATAATCAAAGGATCATAACAATGAAAGCAATTAAATTTATATTCAAGAACATTCTGTTCCCTGCATCATTCTTTTTTACGATCTTCAATATTGGTGCATATATTGCTGAATATGCATATTCAAATGACAAAACAAAAATTACAAGCTTTGCATTGATTTTGGGATATTGTCTCATTATAGCTTTTGCCAATAATATCTTCAAAATGGAAATGTCGATACTCTTAAAGGTCGGTATTCATTATCTTGCATTCCTTGTACCTCTTATGGCTTATGTCATTACAAAGAATATGAACAATGCAATTGTCGGAGTATTTATTATAGTTACCGTTGCATATGCCGCAGTTGCAGCACCTGTTCTGTTCATTTGCTACCTGCGCAACAGGCAAAAGAACGAAGAAACAAAATACGACAGCCAATTTAAATAAAATTAAAGAGCTATCATCAAACGATAGCTCTTATCTTTTTTGCTGTATTAATTACAATATCGTACTCGCTGAACGGAACCTTTTTGTTTCCTATAAGCTGATAGTCCTCGTGCCCCTTACCTGCAAGGAGTATAACATCTCCCGGTAATGCATTGGTAACGGCATATTCTACCGCTTCTGTTCTGTCTGCAAAGCGAACATATGGTGTATTGCCGAGATGACAGCATATTTCGTCGATTATAGCATCCGGATCCTCGTTACCCGGATTGTCGCTTGTAACTATTGCAAGGTCTGCATATTTACTTGCGACCTCGGCAAGCTCTTTTCTGCGGAGCTGTGTACGATCACCTACAGAGCCGAACAGCACGACAAGTCTTTTGGGATCATATTCCTTTATAGTCTTTAAAACACTTTCGAGGCTCAGACCGTTATGTGCGTAATCTATGATAACTGATGCATCATCCAAGGCTTCAACGATTTCAAATCTGCCCTTTACTCTTGTTTTGGGCAGATATTTTATTATCTGTGCCGAGGTAACACCGCACTGTAAGCATACCAGATATGCACAAAGAGCGTTATAAACACTATATATGCCGGGGGTTGCAATCTTAAGCTCGGTTGTAACATCATTATATTTACAGTTAAATCTAACACCTAAAAGACCGGATTCTGACCAACGCTTAATGTCAGATCCGACACAATCACCGACCTTGACAGAATAGGTGATCACCTCGCCCGTTGCCGCATCACACATATATGATGAGTCATCGTCGTCTGTATTGATCACTGAAACTCTGCTTCTGGCAAATAAGCCTGATTTACAGGCTCGGTATTCATCATAGTCAGCATGTTCGCCCTCGCCTATATGATCAGGAGAAAGGTTGGTAAATACACCAATATCAAACTCTATGCCGTGTATACGGTTGAGCTTAACAGCCTGTGAGGAGACCTCCATAACACAGTACTCACAGCCTGCATTGACCATATCATTAAATGACTTGTACAGCTCATAGCTTTCGGGCGTGGTGTTAACGGTAGGTGTACGAACACCGTTGATGATAATACCGTTTGTACCGATAACAGCAGCATTTTTGCCGCATTTGTTGAGCAGCTGTGCTATGATATTAGAGGT
Source organism: Clostridia bacterium (assembly GCA_017537175.1). Taxonomy (GTDB): domain Bacteria; phylum Bacillota; class Clostridia; order Oscillospirales; family CAG-272; genus RGIG7300. Next base: position 55,187 of record JAFYLH010000016.1, read on the forward strand.
GGTGGTTTTGCCCTTTGTACCCGTGATACCGATTATCTTAAGCTTTTTATCGGGATAATCAAAAAACTGCCGCGAAAGCTCTGCAAGAGTAATTCTTGTATCGTCGGTTATTATGACCCTTGCATCATCGGGTAGCATAAGCTCTCTTTGAGCAAAAAACAGTCTTGCGCCCTTGTCATATGCCATCTGTGCAAAGCTATGTCCGTCCGATCTTGCTCCGACCAAACAGACAAAGGCGGTATCTGGTGCCGCCTTTCTTGAGTCATATACAATATCCTTTATACCGAAAAGATCATATTTCATCACAAAAATCCTCAAAGCCTACAGGCTTTTTACCGCAAAACAGAATAGACCTCCACGCAAGAACCTCAAGAGCATCTATATAAAAGCTGTCAAGTCCGTGGTCTCTCTTTATCAAGGACAGCTCGGTGCAACCGAGAATGATCCTGTCACAGCCTTTTTTGGTCAGCTCTCTTGATACCGCATAAAATACATCCATATCGACAGGCTTGCCCTGCTTAACCGATTTATAAATGATATCCATTACCCTTTGCTGATTATCCGCAGAGGGTACGATACATTCCACACCGAACTCATCCGCAATACGCTGATAGGTATTACTTAGAACCGTTCCGTCTGTTGCCATTATACCTATTTTTTCTGCACCCAAAGCCTTACAGCATCTTAGTGTTTCATATACTATATGGATGATCGGTACTGAAATATTCTCCTGTACCTCGCTGTAAAAATAATGGGCGGTATTGCAGGGTATAGCGATAACATCAGCACCAAAATCAACAAGCTTTTTTGCATCTGCGATCATACGGGGCGCGGGATTGCTGTCGCTGTTGCCTAAAATATACCCTGTACGGTCGGGAGTGGTTGCAGAGCTTGATATGATCATATCTATATGATCCTGATCGCATAATGCCTCTGTATGCTCTGTAATCATCTCGTAGAAATATGCGGTTGACATCGGGCCCAGCCCGCCAAGGATACCAAGAAGCTTACTGTTGTCAGACTTCATTATACACCTACGCAATTATATCTTGTAATATGTCTTGAATTTTTTAATATGATTATGCTCGTGGATATTAACAAACGCCCAGCGCTTAAGATTACCCTTAAGATCGAACTTATATCTCATAGAGGAATAGGCCTTCTTTGCCTTGATAAGCTTCTTTACCTTTGCTTTTTCTTCATCTGTAATGTAGTTATATACTACCTTATCGGGAACATAACGCCAGTATATCTCGTTTGAATTGAAGTTTGTTTCCTTAAAGGGAACATTGAGAACACGGTCCTCTACGATCTGTCTTGCAATATTGTTACCGCTGGCGGTAACATAGTAGTTACTTCTTCCCTGTCTTACATTGATCTCAAATGCCTTATACTGTCCGTCGCGGCTGTCGTATTTGATATCAAAATTGGAATAACCCACAAAATGAATATCCTCAAGGAACTTTTTCATCTTCTGCATTATTTCATCATTGCGCTCTGTAACAATAGCACAATGATTGCCAAGTCCCTTGGGAGTATGCTCTTCAAGGAGAACATGACCAAGGCACATCATACGGACATTAGCATCCTTGTCGGAGTAGGATGTAAGAACATACATACTGTTATCGTTACCGGGAATGGTATCCTGCAATATGATCTTATCGGGATATCCCGAGGCATATATCTCATCAACGATCTTCTGCGCCTGCTCCTTGGATTTAGCGCGGTAGACCTTTTTCATACCCTCAAATTCGTGCTTCCAATAAAGCACGGAGCTGGAGGGCTTAACTATGATAGGATAATCAAAATCAAGGCCGTCAAGGCTGTCGCCCTTTGCTATAACCTTGGTCTTGGGATAAGGAATACCGTACTTTTCACAATATTCGTAAAAATGCTCCTTAAGAGTTATCTCGTCAATAAGCTCCTTTGTTGTATAAGGTGCTATATATTCGGGAGCAAGCTTGTCCTTGTTGGCTATTATAAGCGAAACATAGTCATCGGTACATCCCATTACTATAAGCTTTTCGCCCTTATGCTCCTTTGCAAAATCATTGAGCACGCTTACCATCTTTTCGGATGTGTCAAAATCGGGTATAGCGGTAAATCTAACGATCTTGGAGTTCATAGTTGCACCGATGGCATATCTGCCAAAGGCATAGCTTATAACACCGTATTCCTCGTGAAATGCTCTTGCTACATTATAACAGTTAAGGTCTGCACCAAGCAGTACCGGAGTAATCTTCTCTTTCATCAGATGTCCTTCTTTGCTATTATTTCTCGTCTATAAAGAATCTCTTATACCATGTAAGGAATGTAAATACGGTCCATATCTTACGCTGGTTGTTTGCCCTCTCCGCCTTATGGTCATCAAGAAGCTGCATAAGCTTGGATGTATCAAAGAATTCCTTTGCATAATCGGATGTAAAATACTCTTTTACTATATTGTAATATTTTTCCTCACGCAGCCAAAATCTGATTGGCACGGGGAAGCCCACCTTGATACGGTTTACCCATTCCTCGGGCAGGGTCTCGGCCGACGCACGGCGAAGGATGTACTTGGTATTTTCGGGTGTGATCTTATACTTTGACGGAATACCTGCCGCGTGTTCCATAACCACCTTGTCAAGGAAGGGTACACGCAGCTCAAGTGAATGAGCCATACTCATCTTATCCGCCTTAAGCAAAATGTCGCCGGGCAGCCAAAGGTTAAGATCAAGATACTGCTTTTTAATAAGCTCATCCTTATCCTTAACGCGGTCATATATCTTCCCTGTTATCTGCTTAACGGTAGGAGCATTACGATAATCGGGATTAACGATATCATTTGCTTCCTTTTCTTCAAAGACCTTTGCCTGACCTATAAACCAGTTCTCAGGCTTACCGCTTCCCTTGATAATAAAGTCGTGACCCTTGAAATAGGGCAGCCTCTGTGCTACTGCGGCAGCACCACGACGGATAAATCCGGGAAGCTTTTTGTATTTACGCATTGCAGGTCTTTCGTCATACTCTTCATAACCTGCATATATTTCATCAGCACCCTCACCCGACAGAACAACTGTTACATACTCGGTTGCAAGACCCGCAAGGAAATAAAGCGGAACGCTTGAGGGATTAGACTGAGGCTCATCCATATGGTACTGGATGGTCGGGAACATATCAAAGCACTCGTCTGCAGTTATAAGCTTTCTGACATTTTCGATGCCAAGAATATCCGAAAGCTCCTTTGCATAGTTGGTCTCATTGAACTTATCGTAATCAAAGCCAACCGAGAAGGTCTTATTCGGCATAAGCGATGCTGTGATATAGCTGGAATCTATACCGCCCGAAAGAAAGGAGGCTACCTTAACATCACTTATACGGTGTGCATTGACAGATTCGTTTATAACACGGTCAAGCTCCTTTTTGTATTCTTCAAAGGGCTTGTTCTTAGAATCAAAATCTACATCCCAGTATCTCTTAACGGTCATTGTTCCGTTCTGATATACAAAATAGTGAGCCTGAGGAAGCTTATATACACCCTCAAAGAAGGTCTCCTCCTGGCTTGAATACTGGAAGGTAAGATAGGGTCTGAGGGCGTCCTTGTTTACCGCTTTTTCAAAATCGGGATGCTCAAGGAAGCTTTTTATCTCAGAGCCAAACAAAAAGCTGCCGTTTTTTGTCTTGGTGTAATAAAAGGGCTTGATGCCGAAAAAGTCTCTTGCACCAAAGAGCTTTTTGTTTTTCTTATCCCAGATAACAAAGGCAAACATACCTCTGAGCTTATATACAATATCCTCGCCATAGGCTTCATAGCCGTGAAGCAAAGCCTCGGTGTCGCAATTGCTCTTAAAGCTATAGCCCTTTTCCTCTAACTCACGGCGGATATCCATAAAGTTATATATCTCACCGTTAAAGGTAATGGTAACATTGCCGTCCTCGCTTGACATAGGCTGTCTGCCCGCCTCGCTCAAGTCGAGGATGCTGAGTCGGCGAAAGCCCAGTGCAACATCTCCGTCTATGTAGTCACCCGCCATATCGGGACCGCGGTGTATAATACGGTCCATCATACGGTTAAGTATTTCTTTTTTATTTTCGGTTTTGGCAACAAAGCCTACAAATCCGCACATAAATTATTCTCCCTTAAGCTCTGCAGCTTTTACGGTATTTTTAAGAAGCATCGTAATGGTCATGGGCCCCGCGCCGCCGGGTACGGGTGTGATATAAGAAGCCTTAGGCTCAACGGATGCAAAATCCACATCTCCTGTAAGCTTACCGTCAGCCTTACGGTTGATTCCCACATCTATAACAACCGCTCCCTCCTTGACCATATCACCTGTGATGAAGTCAGCTTTACCTATAGCAACAACAAGGATATCAGCGGCAAGACACTTAGCCTTAAGATCCTTGGTTCTTGAGTGGCATATGGTAACTGTACCGTTGGCATGTAAAAGAAGCATTGCCTGAGGCTTGCCTACTATATTACTTCTGCCGACAACCACACATTCCTTGCCTGCGGGATCTATATTGTAGTGCTTAAGAAGGCACATTACACCTGCGGGAGTACAAGGAAGGAAGTCATAGTCCCCTGTCATAATCTTACCCACATTTACAGGATGAAAAGCATCAACATCCTTTTCAGGGATAATAGCATTGATAACAGCTGTTTCATCAATATGCTTGGGCAAGGGGAGCTGCACAAGTATACCGTGGATATCCTCCTTTACATTAAGCTTTTCAATAAGTGCAAGGAGCTCCTCCTGCGTTGTTTCGGCAGGAAGGTCATAGCTTTCGGAATATATACCTACAGCTGCACAACCCAGTTTTTTGTTCTTTACATAAACCTGAGAAGCGGGATCCTCACCAACAAGGATAACCGCAAGACCCGGCTTTACTGCCATTTTTGAAACCTGTTCTTTTATAAGCTCTCTTTCGGCCAACGAAACGGCCTTTCCATCAATCAATATTGCCATCTTCCACCTCTGTTGTCTTTACCTCTTTGTAAAGAGGCTTGTCGTATTTTACTTTTTTTATTGCAAAAAATATTATAAGGAACACACAAACCACAAAGCACAAAAGGCCTAATAGCTGTGAGATCTTGATGCCGCCGATATATAGAGAGTCGGTTCTGAGACCCTCTATAAACATTCTTCCAAAGCCATACCAGGCAAGGTACCACAAAACAGGAGCACCATCATATTTTTTCTTCTTGTAGAAAATATTGATAAGCACAAAGCCTATCAGATTCCATATGCTTTCATACAGGAATGTAGGCTGACAAAGCACGCCGTTTGCCTCCATTACCCAGGGAAGCGACTTACTTGAAGAAATGTCAAATGTACGACCGAAGAATTCAAATTTTTCAACCGACCCGTATGCCTCTGCGTTGACAAAGTTGCCCCATCTTCCGATTATCTGACCGAGCATACATCCGGGAGCCAATCCGTTGAAAAACTTAAGCACATTCATTTTTTTGAACTTAAGAGTACAGATAGCTGCTGCAGCACCGCCTATAACGGCACCGTAAATGGCTATTCCGCCCTCCCATATCTTGAATACATCCCAGAAGGAATCATACTGATCAAAAGATGTCAGTACATAATAAAGACGGGCACCTACCACACCGAAAACGACGGTGAATATTGCAATATCAAGATAATCGTCATTAACGATCCCATTCTCTTTGTTTCTGTAGTAGACATAGAGTACCGACAGTATTATCGCTGTTGTAAGGATAATACCGTACCACATTATCTCCTTACCGAATACGGTGAACGCAACGGGATCTATTTTAAGGTCAATGCCCAAATTAGGAAAAGAAATCTGATTCATATCTACTCCTTGTCAATAGGATACACCGTTGAAAGAGTGTAATACTCATCCCGGAACATAGTCTTAAACAGCTCATTGGTATAATCATAGTCAAGATTACCCATTATATCGGTAAAATCAAGAATATCACCGTCATCAAATACATACCCGAGGAAGTTGTTTGCTATTTCCTCGGTAGAATCAAAGCTCTTGACCATACCTGCATACATAACACGCTTACAGCGAACAAACTCTTCCCTGTCAAGTCCTTCTGCCTTGGTTTTTGCGATAAGCTCAAGGAATCTGTTGTATACGCTGTCGGGATCCTGTGCCTCGCCCGAAAGTGTAATAAAGGAATAGGACTTGTTATGCTCCGCCCAGAGATCAAGTGAGCCTGATATCATACCCTCGTCATACATATTGTTGTAGAATGAGCTGGATTTACCGAACAGCATATCAGAAATAACCGATATTGCGGCATTCTTTTTCATACGCTCTGTAGGATCGGAGCTTATATCAACATCCTTTACACCTATAGCAAACATAGGCATAGAGACCTGCATATTACAGGTACAGTACTTCTGATTGACCTCGGCCTTTTCGGGCTTTGCCTCACTTATAACATCAAAGGGCTCTGCCTGCTTAAGGTTACGATCGGCACACTCAAGGACACTCTCAAGCTCCACATCACCGCATACGCAAAGTGCCATATTGTTGAGATTGTAGAAGGTATTATAGCAGCTGTACAAAAGCTCGGGTGTGATCTGCGCAATAGACTCCACAGTACCTGCAATATCTATACGGATATTGTGGTCAGAATACATTGATTTAAGAAGATTAAAAGACAGCGCCCTTCCGGGATTATCCTCGCACATTCTTATTTCCTGCGCAATTATTCCCTGCTCCTTATCAACAGTTTCCTTGGTAAAATAAGGATGGGTAACATAATCAAGTAATATATCAAGAGATTCATATACCCTCTCGGTTGCGGAGAAGAGATAAGCGGTTATGCCGAAGGAGGTATAGGCATTTGCCTGTGCGCCTGTTTTTGCAAAGCGGGCAAAGGTATCCACACCGTCCTCATTTTCAAACATTTTATGCTCAAGAAAATGAGCGATTCCTGCAGGAACCTCGATAAAATCGGGGTCGCTTGCCTTTTTGAATCTGGAATCCACAGAGCCGTATCTTGTTCCGAAGAGAGCATAAGTGCTTGCCATTTTCTTTGGAAATACATATATATCAAGCCCGCTCTTGTGCTTTACATAATAATACTTTTCGCGGAGTAAAGCACTTGATTTTTCAATAACCTTATTCATCTGCATTATCCTCCGGCTTCATAAAATATACGGTATCAAGGGTGATACCCTTTGCCATATCAGCAATATCTGCCTTAGTGCAGGAGGCAATCTGCTCTGCTGTTTGGGCAGGAGAGGTGGTAAGACCGGCAAGCATCCTTCCAAGATACCAGTTCTCGATACTCTCGGGATTGTCATCGATCTCCCTGTAAGCATTGAGAATAGAGCAAACAGCAGACTCAAATTCTTCGTCTGTGATGTTGCCTTCGGAAATATCCTTAAGCTGTGCAAGTATCTCGCTCTGCGCCTTTTCTTTATTTTGCTCCTCAACACCTGCAGTAACTATCATAACGCCCTTCTGAGGCTCGGGAATAGACTTACAGTAATAGCAGAGGCTGAGCTTTTCTCTGACATTCATAAACAGCTTGCTGGTGGGAGAACCGCCGTAGACCTCGTTAAAGAGTACAAACTTATAGTAATCTCCGTCGGAAAGAACTTTACCTGTTCTGAAGCCTATAGAAAGCTTTGCCTGGTTGACACTCTGTTCTTCCGTGATCTCCTTAACGGATGAAGCAGATCTTACAACATCTGTTTTAAGTGCGGCAGGAGTGCGTGCCTCAAAATTGAGTACAGACCTGATCTTGCTGTCAATAGCTTCTCCGTATTCACCCACAAAGAATATCTCGATATGAGCATTGGCTATAACCTTTTTATAATGCTCATACAGATCACCGGCATTGATGCTTTCGACAGAAGCAATATCACCCATTGCCGAAATACCGTACGTCTCATCCTTGCACATCTCCTCGTTTGCGCGGGCGATTGCGTAAGATGTCTTATTGTTTATCTGCGCCGCAATACGGTCGCAGAGATTCTGCTTTTCGGTTTCAAGATATTTTTCGCTGAAAATACCGTTCTCGGTATAGGGCTCAAATATAACTTCTCTGAGAATATCAAGTGTGCCGCCGAAAATATCACAGTCATCAGTTGCATAGCTGTTGGAAAGAATACCGCAGTTAAAGCCGATAAACTGCACCTCGCCTTTTTTAAAGCAACGGGTGTTTATGGTGCTTGCATACAGACTGTCAAGAGCAGTACTCATCTTTTCCATTGTAGGATAGCTTACCGTACCTCTTGTGAGTATAAGAGGCAGAAGCGCATTCATAGAAGCCGTTTCCTTATCAAGGGGCTGCGCAAAGGAAATAGCAAGATAATTATTTTTAAATTTGGGTGTATCGTAAACATTAAGAAATACACCTTCATTCAGCCGTGTTCGTTTAAATGACATATATATCACCTGTAAATTAATTATTCTATTTATTATACTACACTTTTTTGATTATTTCAACCGAGTTAATAAATATTTTTCATTCTATATTCAATATACCGCGTATTTGGACTCAGCATCCTCAGGTAACCGTCAACATTTTCTGAGGAAAAATCGACGCTGTCACCAACAACTGTATATGTAGCTGATATATCGGGCAAATTTTGAAGCTTGCGTTTGGAGCCGCAGTCTCCGAGAAAGAGTATATCATACTCAGCATCTGCATCGCGGTGGTCAAAATATCCTCTGCCTGCATAAAACAGCTCTCTTGTACCGTAGCACAGCTTCATTGAAGAAATGTATACATCGCTGTCTTCAAACCATACGGGATAATACATAGTTACGGACAAGCCGTTTAATTCAAGGATATCGTTATAGTCATAATAAACGATGTCGACATTTTCCTTTGCGGCATAATATTCAAGCTCCTCGGCTATATAATAGCTTTCGCTGTCGTAGGGTTCAGGCAGATATATGTAGTGGATATAGCGTTGGTTCATCAGCTCGTTTGCGCAGGTATAAAGACCGTCGGTGTAATTTGCAACCACCCAACAGTCAATATCAACAGAATAAAACCTATCTTCCAGGGTATCAAATGCTCTCTGCTCTGAGGAATAGCTCCCTGATCCAAAGTCAAAATATATATTTCCGCCAAGAGTTTTGACAAACACCGCATCACTTGACTTTTCAGAATACATTATAACCTCACAAGAATCCAAAAGAGGAATATTCCAGCAAGCAATAAGAACACAAAATGTAACAAACCAACATAAGTACGGCATTATCAACGCGTATCTCTTTTTAATTAAGAATGCAATAACGACTCCTGCAAGGATCGCGATAAATGTGTACTTAATAAAGGGATAGTCAAGCACAGCAACAGAAAATCTGATCGAGGAAAGAAATTCTACCACCCAAATAAAGACTTCTGTGATATAAGACAACACAAACCCAAGACACCTGCCCGCAAATGGTATAAAGGATATAGACAAAAATACAGGTATAAGGACCAGAACCAAGGAAACAATGGGAGCAATTATGAGATTGGATAACACCGAAATAAGAGAAACAGTATCAAAATACACAAGCAAAGGCAGAAAGCTGAATGCCAATGCCGAAACCGAAGTAAGCACGGATATAAGGATGTACTTGTACGCCCCCAAAATTATGCCGTCATCACGGCTTATCTTGTTCATATATTCCCCGACTATAACAACAATGCCGAATGTAGAGGTAAAGGATAGTATCAGTCCTATATCAAAAACCGAGCAGGGAGAAAATATGATTATGGCCGTAACAGCTACCATCAGATTCGTCAGCGCATCCGATTCGACACCTATAATTACGGCAATAGACATGAGGATAAACATTACACCTGCACGGACAACCGAAGAGGAAAAGCCCGAGATCATCATATAACCGATACACAAGCCTATAATCACGGAAGATCTTAATCTTCGGTTCAGATGTAATAAACGGCCAAGTAAAGCAACAGCACCCATTATAACAGACATATGCATACCGCTTATTGCCAGAACATGTGAAAGCCCTGCGCGGCCAAAGTCCCGTGTTATACTTGGGTCGAGCTTGCTTTTATCTCCTATCGATAGTGCAGATAATAAACCTACTGTATCCTCGTAGGTGTATTTTTCAAAGCAACGGATACAATATTCCCGTATAGTCTTGATTGTGTTCAACAGTATATTGCTTTTATGACCTACGATCTCAACATTATCAACAGTTACATTCAGCCAAATATCCTTTGAATTATAATATCTTTCTGTATCGAAGTCATCGGATTCGGCAATTATCTCATATCTGACATCTCCCCTGAGTATATCTCCTACCTTAATTTCAGGGGGATTATTTACAGTATAATGGTACTTATATCCGGTATCTGCTTTTCCGTCTAAGTATGCAACACTGTCATCACAAAACTGAATTTCGGTAATTCTGAATTCGGATATTCCGTCCTCTGCATCAACAGCATTGTTGATATGTATATCATAGAAATATATTCCAAAGGCAAAGCTTATAGCAACAACTGCCATTAACATCGCTATATAGCGTCTTTTTGAAAACAGCAATACTGTCGCAATAACCGCACATAAGATTACCATGATCTTGATAGCAAGAGGTATATATGCCCCAAAACAGAAAAGACAAATGAATATAAAACAACAATGAGCCAATGGAGTGTTTTCAAAAATCTTCATTTCGTACCTCCTGTTTTTTAAATTATATTACATTATTTTTATAGTGTCAACGAAAAAAACAATGCCTATTGCAAAATTTCAAAAAAAATGTTATTATTTTTGTGACCTTTTGTTCAGTTGAATCGTTTTGTGTATAGGAGGACAACAGTGGACTTCAAAAAAAGCATCAATATGAGCTTAACCGATGTATACGACCGACACTCGGATATGCTGTTCAGAATAGCTCTGACTCATACCTCGTGCCGTGAGGATGCAGAGGATGCCTGTCAGGATGTCTTTATCAAATTCTCCCAACTCAATAAGAGCTTTATTGATGACGAGCACATAAAATCATGGCTGATACGGACATGTATAAACCGTTGCCATGACATTTCCCGTTATCATAAAATCAGAAATCACCTTGACATAGACGATATCCGCGACATTATTGCTGATGACGATATGGCAAAGGAATATCTGAGCTTAAACGAAGCATTAAGAGAGCTGCCTTCCAAATATAAGGATATAATCATTCTGCACTATTATGAGGGATACAGCCTCGAGGAATGCTCGAGGCTTTTGAAAATCAGCCTTTCAAATTCAAAAATGAGGCTTATGAGAGCAAGAGAAATGATGAAGATAAAAATCGAAAAGGAGGATCGGTAATGCCGTATAAATACACAGACGCATATAAAAGCATCAAAGCACCTGACGAATTGCGGACAAAAATACTTAACAGTACCACAAGAAAAAAGCAGTTTAATCTTAAGCCCTTGATTTCTGTGGCCGCTTGTGTTATTATACTTGCAGCAATAATTCCTACCTATGTAGGATTTACAGATCCCGATGTAACAGTAGCTCAAGTTGCTGTTATAGCACAAAGACAGGCGGGAACACGCATCAATCTTGATCTTGACCTTGACCGCACGGGTGTCATTTCGGTTTCCGAGGGAACTCTTGAAGGATATAACGGCGAAAAGGTCAAAGGTAACATTCAGCTCATATGGGATTTGGGAAATGCAGATTACAAAGACTGCACACTAACTCTTAAGGATGCGTTTAAGACCACCGAATATGCCTTAGATTACAATGAAAACAATGGTAGCTGGTCTATCATAAAAAATTAAAGGAGATCAAAAAATGAAGAAGATCATCGCATTACTCTTAACACTTGTACTCGCACTTTCCATCGTAGCTTGTTCTGCAAAGACAACCGTAGATGAAAACCCTGTTGAAACCGAAGAACAGACACCTGTTGTTGAGGATTTAACTGTAGCTCAGACACTCGCTGCTGAGTTCAAGACTCTTGCAGACGGCACAAAGACCGCTCAGGAGCTTGCCGATGCACTCCTTGCAAACGAAGTTCTTACCGATGTAGGTATGATGGCTACAATGCCCATCGAGGATGTATACCTTGCAGGCTTTGATAACTATGAGGTAAATGGCTTTGATGAATGTGTAATGTTTGCTCCCATGATCGGCGCCATCCCCTTTGTTGGTTATGTTTTCACCTTAACTGACGGTGTCGATGCATCCGCTTTTGCTGCAGATCTTGAAGCAAACGCTAACCTCAGATGGAACATCTGCGTTACAGCTGATGAGGCAGTTACTGCAGTTGAAGGTAACCAGGTTATGTTCGTTATGTCTCGTATGTCCTTTGAGCAGGAGCAGTCCGATGATATGGCTCAGGATGAGGCTGTTGGCGAAATGGAAGAGGCTGTCGGCGAAGTAGAGGATATTGTCGGCGAAATGGATGATGTTGAGGTTCCCGCTGCTTTTGACGGCGAAATGGCAGAATAATCGATCTTTAGTATCAAAAATAAGGGTGCAGCAATGCACCCTTGATTATTAGAGGTAAATATGCTTTTTTCAAGTATTCCCTTTTTATTTTATTTTTTGCCCATAACAATATTTCTTTATTTCATATGCCCTAAGGTGTTAAAAAACGCATTGCTTGCTATAGTGAGCTTTATATTCTATGCCTGGGGTGAGCCGAGATATGTTGTTATAATGATAGTTGCGGTTGCGGCAAGCTATCTGTTTGGTCTGCTTACCGAGCTTCATCGCGGCAAATGGCTGTCAAAGCTATGGTTGATATTAGCTCTCGCTGTTGGGTTTGGCATGCTGTGCTACTTTAAGTATGCGGATTTCTTTATTTCAAACTTCAACGGAATAACAGGATTATCCGTACCCTTATTAAATGTAGCATTACCTATAGGTATCAGCTTTTATACCTTCCAGCTCACAAGCTATAATATCGATGTATACCGCGGTGATACAAAGGCACAGAAAAACCCAATCGACCTTGCGGCATATATATCATTCTTCCCCCAGCTTATTGCAGGACCCATAGTAAGATATACCGATATAGAAAAGCAGCTTAAGCACAGAACCCATACCTTTGAAAAAATCGCCTACGGCTCCCGCAGGTTTATTATAGGTCTCTCAAAGAAGATACTAATAGCAAATGCCTTGGGCGAGCTTTGCGATATATTCAAGGCGACAAATGATAATTCCATACTTTTCTTCTGGCTTTACGGTATAGCCTTTTCGTTGCATATATACTTCGACTTTTCAGGGTACAGCGACATGGCAATAGGTTTGGGAAGCATATTCGGGTTTGAATTCATTGAGAACTTTAACTATCCCTATATCTCCCGCAGTGTTACCGAGTTCTGGCGCAGATGGCATATGTCACTTGGCTCATGGTTCAGGGACTATGTTTATATCCCCTTGGGCGGTAACCGAGTAAGTAAGCTTAAATTTATCCGTAATATATTTATTGTATGGATGTTTACAGGATTCTGGCACGGAGCTGCCTGGAATTTCATAGCCTGGGGATTATTCTTTGCGGTATTCCTTCTTTTGGAGAAATTCCTGCTCAAAAAGCTTCTTGACAAAAGCCATATAATTTCCCGTGTGTATCTGCTGTTCCTTGTTATGGTAAGCTTTATCCTGTTTAATGCAACGGATATGAAGGATGCAATTATAACAATCGGAGGACTTTTCGGCTACGGCGGACATCCGATAATTTCAACAGAGTTCATCTACTATCTGCGCAGCTTTGCGGTCATAATAGTAATAGCCGCGATCGGTGCAACATCCCTGCCAAAGATGCTTACTTTAAAATTAATGGGTTCAAAGGTGAAAATAATAAGCTATCTTGAGCCTGTATTCCTTGCACTTCTTTTAATAATGTGCACCGCTTATCTTGTAGACGGATCCTTTAATCCGTTCCTCTACTTCAGATTTTAAGGAGGGTATATGAAAGCAAAAAACATTATAACGGTTATCCTCCTGTGTGCTATACTGGGAGGCCTGAGCATATATGCTTATGTAAAGCCCCAAACCAAGTATTCTTATGCCGAAAGACGCACGCTTGACACATTTCCCGAGCTTAGCATCAAAACCTTGCTTTCGGGCGACTTTATGAGTGAATTTGAAAATTACACCCTTGATCAGTTCCCCTTCAGAGACACCTTCAGAGGTATAAAGACTTTCTCTGAGGAGTACATCTTCAACAAAAAGGATAACAATGATATCTATAACGTGGACGGTTATCTCAGTGAGATGGTATACCCCCTTGATTACAAAATGCTTGACTATGCTTCAAATAAATTCAAAAATATAAAAGACACATATTTTCCGGATTCAGACAGCATTTATCTCACTATAGTACCTGATAAGAACTATTTCTTAGCTGAGAAAAACGGATATCTAAATGTCGATTACGACAAAATGTTCGCTTATATGCAAGAAAAAAATGACTATATGAAGTATATCGACATCACACCAACACTTGATATAAACGATTATTACCGTACCGATACCCATTGGAAACAGGAAATGTTGCCCCAAACGGCCGAAATGATAACCGAAACAATGGGAATAGATATATCAAATGAATACACCGAGGTGCAGGTAGAACAACCCTTCTACGGTGTTCATTGCGGGCATTACGGTTTACAGGTAAAGCCGGATACCATATCATATCTAACGAACGATATTATCGATGAATTCAATGTTTCGATATACAACGAATTTAAGGAACCGGTTGAATCAACTGTGTATAATATGGATAAACTCAACGCTGAGGATCCGTACGATATGTTCCTCTCAGGTGTAGTCGGTCTGATAACCATCGAAAACCCCAATGCCACAACCGACAAAGAGCTTGTTGTATTCAGAGATTCATTCGGCGCAAGTATATCACCGCTGTTAGCGCAGGGATATGCCAAGACAACACTGATCGATCTCAGAATGTTGAACAGTGTGATGCTGTCAGACCCCGATTTGCAAGATAGCATTAACTTCGAAAATTCCGATATACTCTTTATGTACAGCACCATAGTTTTAAATACAAGCACATCACTTAAATAACATTTATTAAGGAACGGTTAATTCCGTTCCTTTTTGATTTATATATTGACAGATGAAAAATAAAGGATTATAATATATCTTATTGTAAACTACTTTGGAGGATTATATAATTATGAAATGGACAGGTCTTAACGAGCTGCGCGAAAAATACCTCAACTTCTTTGAGTCCAAAGAACACTTAAAGCACAAGAGCTTCCCTCTTGTACCTATCAACGATAAATCCCTCCTGCTCATCAATGCAGGTATGGCACCCTTAAAGAAATATTTTACAGGTGAGGAAGAGCCTCCCCGCCACCGTATGACAACCTGTCAGAAGTGTATCCGTACCCCCGACATCGAGCGTATCGGTTACACTGCACGCCATGGCACATTCTTTGAAATGCTGGGTAACTTCTCCTTTGGTGATTATTTCAAGACCGAAGCTATTCATTGGGCTTGGGAGTTCTGCACAGAGGTGCTTGAGCTTCCCGTAGACAAGCTCTGGGTAACAATATACGAAAACGACGATGAAGCCTTTGCGATCTGGAACAAGGAGATCGGAGTACCTGAGGAGCGCATTGTACGCCTTGGTAAAGAGGATAACTTCTGGGAGATCGGTTCAGGCCCCTGCGGTCCCTGCTCTGAGATCTATTTTGACCGCGGTCTTGAATTCGGTTGCGGCTCTGACGACTGCAAGCCCGGATGCGACTGCGACAGATTTATGGAGTTCTGGAACCTGGTATTCACCCAGTTTGACGGAGACGGTGAGGGTAACTATGAGCCTCTTGCTAACCCCAACATTGATACAGGTATGGGTCTTGAAAGACTCGCATGCCTTATGCAGGGTGTAAATAACCTCTTTGAGGTAGACACCATCCAGAATATAATGACTGCTATCAGCGAAAAGGCCGGTGTTAAGTATGGTGAAAACAAGGACTCTGATATCTCCCTTCGTATCATCACCGACCATATCAGAAGCACCACATTCCTTGTTTGTGACGGTGTTGTTCCCACAAACGAAGGCAGAGGCTATGTACTGAGAAGACTTCTCAGAAGAGCTGCCCGTCACGGCAGAATTCTTGGTATCAAGGGTACATTCCTTACCGATATCGTAGCCGTTGTTGCAAAGGAAAATGCTACCGCATATCCCGAGCTTACCGAAAAGCTTGACTATATTCAGAAGATCATCGGTAACGAGGAAAATAAGTTTGCACAGACTATAGATTCAGGTCTTGCTCTGCTTAACGAGCTTATTGATGAAACAAAGAACGCAGGCAGCACCACCCTTTCAGGTGAAGGTGTATTCAAGCTCAACGATACCTACGGCTTCCCTATCGACCTTACACGCGAGATCGCATCCGAAGCAGGTCTTGCTATTGATGAAGAGGGCTTTAAGAAGTGCCTTGACGAGCAGAAGGCCCGCTCCAGAGCAGCAACCGCAGCTCTTGGTGACTTTGGCTGGGTTGGCGAAAGCTTTGATTTCCTTGAAGGTGTTGCAGAAACTGTATTTACAGGCTATGATGAGCTCACAACCGAAGCAAAGGTAGTTAAGATAGTTGATCCCGAGACCAATTCCGAGGTTGATAATGTAACCGAGGGTAATGTGCTTGTTATCCTTGACAAGACTCCCTTCTACGGTGAAGGCGGCGGTCAGGTTGGCGACCGCGGTTCTATCAAAGCAGATAACCTTGTTGTAAAGGTTAAGGATACAAAAAAGCACGACGGCGTATATATGCATGTTGCAGAAGTTAAGGAAGGTATGGTCTCTGTCGGTGATACCGTTACCGCATCCGTATGTGCAAAGCGCCGCGGTGCTATTGGCAGAAACCACTCTTGTGTACATCTGCTTCAGGCAGCTCTTCGTCAGGTGCTGGGTAATCATGTTGAGCAGGCAGGCTCTTATGTAGACGATAAGAGACTCCGCTTTGACTTCTCTCACTTTGCTGCTCTTACTGCAGATGAGCTCAAGGCTGTTGAAGACCTTGTAAACGAAAAGCTTATGGAGGCACTTGATATTACAGTAACCGAGACCGATGTTGATACTGCCCGTTCTATGGGTGCTATGGCGCTCTTCGGCGAAAAGTACGGCAAGGTAGTAAGAGTTGTCAAGATGGGCGACTTCTCCACCGAGCTTTGCGGCGGTACACATATCGATAACACCGCAAAGGCAGGTCTCTTCAAGATCATCACAGAAACATCTGTTGCGGCAGGCGTAAGACGAATCGAGGGTACATCTGCTCTCGGCGTTCTTGAGCTTCTCAAGGAAAAGGAAAGCCTTATTCTTGACACCGCAAAGGAGCTTAAGTCTGCTAATGTAAATGAGATCGCAAACCGTGCGGCTTCTCTCCAGTCTGAGCTTAAAACTGCAAAGCACGAGATCGAAGCTCTTAACGGTAAGATCGCAGCTTCCCGTTCCTCCGACCTTATGGCTAAGGCTGTACAGGTTGGTGCTGTTAAGGTTGTTGCAGCTGAAACCAAGGACGTTACCGTGGATGTTGCAAGAACAATGTCTGATAACCTTAAGGCTGAGGATGCTTCTGTTGTAGTTGTTCTTTCCACCTATGCAGATGGCAAGCTCAACTTTGTATGTGCTTGCGGTAAGGATGCAGTTGCAGCAGGCGCGCACGCAGGTAACATCGTAAGAAATGTTGCCGCAATCTGCGACGGTAAGGGCGGCGGCCGTCCTGACTCTGCAGTTGCAGGTGCAAAGGATGCTTCAAAGGTAGCTGAAGCTATCGTACAGGTTACAGGTATCGTTGCAGGAATGCTGAGATAAATTTATAAATATATAATGATAAAAAGGTGTCCTCGGACACCTTTTTGTTATACCGTTATACAAAACAAGACTCTATGACCCTGTTACACTCTATAGGCGAATATCTCCAATTATCTATATGTGTCAACCCGTCTGTATAATAATCCGTAACATTGCGTGCAATCTTAACATCACAGGTATCTATAAGCACCAGCTTTATCTTCATACGGTCGGCAAATATATTCTTAATGTAGACAGAGGCTCCCTTGCCCACCTCAACACCGCTTCTGTATTCGGCAAGACCTGCGAGGTTAGGCGCAAGCTCTACAAATATGCCGTAATCCTCAATACTCCTAACTATCCCCGCAACAGTCTGCCCTACAGCAAAGCGCTTTGCGTTCTGCTCCCATGTTCCTAGCAGCTCCTTATGGGATACATATATACGCGATGTGTTATAATCAATAGACTTGATAACTGTATTTATGTACATACCTACCTCAAAGCGGTCGCAGGGGTGAGATATGCGTGATACCGATATTGCATCTATCGGTAACAGAGAAACGATACCGCAACCAACATCAACAAATGCACCAAAGTGCTCCATATGGGTCACCCTTGAGGGTACAACATCCCCGGGTATAAGATCACCAAGATAATTGTTAAAGCAATCAAGCTGCGCGGCACGACGGGATAATATTGCAACAGGTTCACTTCTATCATTATATATTATGTTTAGGATCTTAAAGCACACAGGCTTCCCCACACGGGTGATAACAGCGATATCCTTTACACCGTCATCGTCGCAAAAAGCGCATTCTTCCCTTTTCATTATCCCGGTAACACCGCCGATAGAAAACTCAAGGGTCATATCCGATGTGCATCTGTGTGCAACTGCCTCAAGAATAATACCCTTAGCCATTGCCGCCTCAAGGCCCTGTAAGGATGATATATACCCGGTGTTCTCCTTACTTCCTATTCTTTTACCCTCGGGTAAGTAATTATAAATCATATTAAACCTCCGTACATTTGATAATTCATTGATATATCTATTTAAAACATGGTATTTTTATGTTAACCAAAATATTAATTTTTTGTATCCGTATTTTTGTTAGGATGAGAAAAAGAGAGATATTAGGAGCATTTACGAGATAGTTACTTCATAAATTAAAAATACATAAAATTATTTGAAAAATCTATTGACACTGCCATTTTGTTGTGCTATAATCTTACCCGTTATGAATAAAAATTAAGAAAATTTTCAGGAGGATTCAGATCAATGTCCACTTTCATGGCTAAAAAAGAAACCATTGAACGCAACTGGTATGTTATCGACGCGGCCGGCAAGCCCCTCGGTAAGACAGCTGCAGCTGCTGCTAACATTCTTCGCGGCAAGCATCGCCCTGAGTTTACACCTCATGTAGACTGCGGTGAGTTCGTTATAATCATCAACTGCGAAAAGGCAGTTCTCACAGGTAAGAAGCTCGATCAGAAGTACTACCGTCACCACTCCGGTTACATCGGTGGTCTCAAGGAGATCCAGTACCGTAAGCTTATGGCTACCAAGCCCGAGTTTGCTATGCAGCTCGCAGTTAAGGGTATGCTTCCCAAGAATTCTATCGGTGCAAAGTCCCTCACAAGACTTAAGACAGTTCGCGGCGCAGAGCACAAGCATGCTGCTCAGAAGCCCGTTGAGCTTTAATTATCGGGAAAGGAGTTAAACAGAAATGGCAGTTAATTATCAGTCCGCAAAACCCTACTTCTACGGCACAGGCAGAAGAAAGAGCTCTGTTGCTCGTGTTCGTCTTGTTCCCGGTACAGGTGTTGTTACCATCAACGGCCGCGACATCGACGATTACTTTGGTCTTGAGACCCTCAAGCTTATCGTAAACCAGCCCTTTGGCGTTACCAACACCGTTGGTAAGTTCGATATCATCTGCAGAGTTAACGGCGGCGGCTTCTCCGGTCAGGCAGGCGCTATCCGTCACGGTGTTGCAAGAGCACTTCTCCAGGCAGACGAAAACTACAGAGCAGAGCTTAAGAAGGCAGGCTTCCTCACCAGAGACCCTCGTATGAAGGAAAGAAAGAAGTACGGTCTCAAGGCAGCTCGTCGTGCACCCCAGTTCTCCAAGAGATAATTTTCCTCCCAACCGAATATACATTATTGTATGTTCATATACTTTATCTCTCAGAGCAATATAAACAAATAAAATATCAATCCAATTTGGTTTTGGTATAATAGGAGGTAATGCTTATGTACTCTCAGCACAGCTCCGAAAATCCAATCCGAACAAAAATCAGCAAATTCCCCAGATTATTTTCCCAAGTGAACTTCCCGACCGCAAAGATCCCCGGCCATTCCCTGCTGGTGAACTTTGCAAAACCCATTAAAACAGTTTTCGTCATCCTTATCACAGTTATACTTTTTGTAGGCTTTATTTTGGGTGCGTACGCTATCGAGGGTTCCTACAATGTCGGATTTACACCGGATTTTCAAAACCAGCAGACTTTATACTCTTCGGGCAACTCATTCTTTGGCAAGTATACCGATCTTATTACCGTCAAGGTAACGGTTCACGGTACACAGGAATTTTCTATCTATACCGATGAAGTTACTGTCGGAGAGCTTATTGACAGTCTTGCTATCAAGCTTGATGCAAACGATACTGTTAACCACGAAAAAACAGATACTGTTTTTGACGGTATGCAGATCCGCATCGACCGTGTTGAAACAAAAACACATACAGAAACAGTAACAGTCCCCTTCACCACAAAGACTATCGAATCTCAAACCATACCCAAGGGAACCAAAAAGGTTCTTCAGGCAGGCTCTAACGGTTCTACCACACAGACAGTTACCGAGACATATGTCAACGGCGAGCTGCAGAACAGAGATGTTGTTGTAGAAACAGTTAATGTAACTCCTGTGGAGGAAGTAGTTGAGCTTGGTGTCGGAGGCGTTTACACAGACATCAACGGAAACAGCTATGCTTATTCCTATTACATTGATGTAACGGCTACAGCATACGGTACTCTTTCCGGTATAACTGCATCAGGTAAAGCCATTGAGTTGGGTATGATTGCAGTTGACCCAAGAGTAATTCCTCTTGGTACCAAGGTATATCTCACCGGTTCGTGGGGTGACATGGGTGTTCACTCTGCAGAAGATACCGGCGGATCTATCAAGGGTAACAAGATAGATGTATATTTGGGCGATGACTACAATCTGCTCAGACAGTTTGGCCGTCGTTCTATGCGAGTTTATATACTCGACTGATATCAATGACAAAGGCGTCGTTTAAGGACAGTAAGTATTGCCCTTTTCAAACTGACGCCTTTTTCATTATTTTATTGCACATTTAAACCACTTTACATCTTCATATGTAACAGCCCTGGTCAACAAAAGAAATCCGCAGTATACAAGTACGGCAAGGGTGATCCCCAACACACCTATCACAGTTGAATGAAGTGACAGCACAGCATCAAACGATAGTATAAGCTTGACTGCATATGTTGCCGCCAATACCGAGCATAACGGCTTTATGACCCATTTAACGATCTTCAATTTGCTGTTACATCTTTTAAATAAGCGCATAGCGCTCAAAGACGCGTTTATTATTTCCATAACGAATATCACTACCACATATCCGTATACACCCCATACAGGCACTAAAAAATACACCAATACAACACTCATAAACGCATCGAAAATATTAACGCGCATCGAATAAAGCTGCTCACCCATTCCCTTAAGGACACCGTCGATAACATGGTCAAGATACATTACCGGAATAAGCGGTGCCATAACCTTTATAAACAATCCTGCTTCTGCTGAATTGTATATCATATGGCCGAGCTCTGAGGAAAAGCAGATCATAACTCCCGACACACCAATGCCAAAGCACAGAGCTATTTGAAATACCCTTTCTACAATAGCATCTACTCTTTTATTTTCCTGTGCGGCAAGAGATTGCGCCACCTCAGGAACCAACAATCCCGCAAAGGAGCTCATTATTGCCATGGGAAACAGGATTATGGGCATAACCATTCCGTGTAGAATACCGTATGATGCAAGCGCAGAATCGCTGCTTGAGCCGAATTTTCTCAGTCCTCTGGGTATCAGCATATGCTCTACGCTTACCAAAGCACTTCTTACATAAGCACTGAACGCTATGGGTAATGAAATAGAAAGCAGCTTTTTAGTAAGATTTTTTTCACAACCGCTTCCCTTTTTAATATGTTTTTTCAGATCCGCCTTATATAGAATATACGAAATTATAAAGGCAGATGCTTCACTTATTACCGTTCCGCCGATAAGGGCAGCACAGGCATAAGCAGTCCCCTTGGGCAACAGCATTCCAAGAAGCTTTACGGTTACCGAAATTGTAACGAGCTGCTCCCCTAACTGTACAAGCGCACTTTTATATACTCTTCTTACAGCGGTAAAATATCCAGAGAGAGCCGAGGATAGCGAAATAAAGGGCAATGCCGCTGACAATAATCTAAGCGGAACTACGCATCGGGTATCACACAAAAGATAAACCGATATAGGCTTTGCTAAAATATATAATAAAAGCATTGCCGTACAGCCAAAGCAAAGAGCATAGCAAATGCATCTTCTCATCACACGGCTTATATCCTCAGAATGACCTCTGCCAACAGCCTCGGCAGTCATCCTTGTGGATGCAAAGTTTACTCCGGATGTTGCAAATGTTATTGCAAATCCACCCACACTCATTATAAGTGAGTACAAGCCAATACCGCCTGCTCCAATGCGTCCTGTCACATAAACATTAAACACTACCGAAACAAATCTCATAACAAGGGTTACGGCGGTCATTAAAATAAGGTTATAAAAAATAGCCTTGCTTCTTTTCAAGATAATTCACCTCATAGAATTCTATGCGGCAGAAATATAAAATAAGATATAAATAATTAACATAAGAGAGGTAAACCACAATGGAAATCAAAAACAGCTATCTTCAGAAGGTATACGAAGATACAGTAAAGCGTAATGCACATCAGCCTGAATTTCTTCAGACAGTAGAGGAGGTTTTTGCTACCCTTTCTCCCGTTGCTGATCAGAGACCCGACCTTATCAATGCAGGTGTGTTTGACAGAATTCCCGAACCCGAGAGAGCTATCAGCTTCCGTGTAAGCTGGGTAGACGATGCAGGCAAGGTTCAGGTAAACCGCGGTTACAGAGTTCAGTTCAACTCTGCTATCGGTCCTTACAAGGGCGGTCTCAGATTCCATCCCACAGTTAACGAGTCTGTTATCAAGTTCCTCGGCTTTGAGCAGACCTTTAAGAACAGCCTTACTGGTCTCCCTATGGGCGGCGGTAAGGGCGGCTCCGACTTTGATCCTCAGGGCAAATCTGACGCAGAGGTTATGCGCTTCTGCCAGAGCTTTATGACCGAGCTTGCAAAGCACATCGGTGCAGATACAGACGTTCCCGCAGGTGATATCGGTGTTGGTGCCCGTGAGGTAGGTTACCTCTTTGGTCAGTACAAGAGACTCCGCAACGAGTTCACCGGCGTTCTTACAGGTAAGGGCTTCTCCTACGGCGGTTCTCTTATCCGTCCCGAGGCTACAGGCTTTGGCGCAGTTTATTATGCGGTTGAGATGCTCAAGTACTTTGGTGACGACATCAAGGGTAAGACCTTTGCTGTTTCCGGCTTCGGTAATGTTGCCTGGGGTACTGTTAAGAAGATCAACGAGCTTGGCGGTAAGGTAGTTACCATCTCCGGTCCTGACGGTTATATCTACGATCCCGACGGCGTTGCAACCGAGGAAAAGATCAACTATATGCTCGAAATGCGTGCTTCCTGCCGTAACAGAGTTCAGGACTATGCTGATAAGTTCGGTGTTGAGTTCTTTGCAGGCGAAAAGCCTTGGGGTACTAAGGTTGACATCATTATGCCCTGTGCTACTCAGAACGAAGTTCGCATCGAGGATGCAGAAAAGATCGTTACAAACGGTATCAAGTACTATGTTGAGGTTTCAAACATGCCTACAACCAACGATGCTATGAGCTACCTCAAGGAGAACGGCGTTATCGTTGCTCCCTCCAAGGCTGTTAACGCAGGCGGTGTTGCAGTTTCCGGTCTCGAAATGAGCCAGAACTCCATGAGATATAACTGGACTGCAGAAGAGGTTGATGCAAAGCTTCATCAGATCATGTCCGATATCTTTGCAAACTCTGTAAAGGCTGCTAACAAGTACGGTCTCGGTGATGACCTTGTTGCAGGTGCCAATATCGCAGGCTTTGAGAAGGTAGCTGAGGCTATGCTCGCTCAGGGTATTGCATATTAATTTAATACATACCATACAACCTCCGATATTTTCGGAGGTTGTTTTTTCAATCTCTACTTGATAATACTATAAACATATGATACAATTTAACTATAAATAAAGTCCGAAAGGAGATAATTATGAAAATCAAAAGAATTTTAACCTTGGTTCTTGCTGTGATAATGCTGATTTTATCAGCACAAACGGCTTTTGCAATGGATGTAGATGCGGCAGTATCAGCTAACTGGAACACTTTAGCAGCAAAGTATTCCAAAGGAACCTGGAAGATCATCGCTCCTAAAGCCGGCGGAAACCAAATTAAAACCGAAGGCTTTACTTTCGATATGGCAGATAACGGAGGTATCAAGGTTGTTACCCCTGACTACAAAACATTTGCAGGAACATACGGTGTTTCGGCAGTTACAAGTAAGACAAAAACACCTCTTGACGGTCTCAGTGTAGTTATAACACCCGATGAATACGACTCTATGCTTGACGGCTTGAAAGCAGGTAATATCATAGGTATTCTTTGGACCGAAGAACAGATTACCGAAATTGCAAAATATAATGAAAGCTCTGCCGGATATGACAAGGGACTCTATACGGCTGTTGCAGCATACGATACAGGCCTTCGTCATCTTATCCCCACAGCTGAAAACGCAACACCTCTCACTCCTGCGTTTGATTCAAAGGCGGCACCAATAGGACAGGCTCTGTATATTTCCCTTACCTGTAATGTTGCGCAAGATGACAATGCTCCTATAGCAACATCTGTCAGAATAGTATATTATGACGGTTACTATATGAATGACGACGGAAATCCCGGATACAGATGGATATTTACCGCCCGAAATCACCCTGATACCCTCAATTCCGACTCCACACGACTCTCTCAGCCCTACGAGTCAGTTGATATGTCCAAGGGCATTGCTATCAATGTGAGAGCCGACGAGGAGCTTGGTTTTATTGTAAACATCAACGGCTATGACTACTACAGAGGCGAGGATGTAGGCTACTTCCCCGATGCAAAGCAGGATTGGTATGGCTACAGAAACAATGATCTTAACGACGATAAGATCGAAGAAAGTGACCCTCTTTATCTCAGTACAATGACATATGCAAAGGCCGATATCGACCTTTCCGGACTCAAGACCGCAGGTGACGGGTATGTTACCATTGGAGCAGTTTCAAACAATGACCAAAATCTCGAAGGTCATGGTTGTAACTATACCGTAGATAGTATCAACGGTGTTCCTGCTGCAACATGGAACGGAGAAGCTGTATCGGATCACGAATGTGATTTTGTATATGTTGAAACCGTTGATCCCAACTGTATAAGAGACGGTTATGACTATTACAGATGTTCTGTCTGCGGAAAGCATAAGACAGACAATATAACACCTCATATCGACCACATTGCAGGCGAAATTAAAAAGTTCGAGGATGCCGTATGTGATAACTACGGCACAATGGCTGCTCACTGCACCATTTGTAAGCGTATAGTTGAATCCTATGCTATCCCAAAGACCGAGCACACCTTTACAGATGATGTAGTTGTTGTTACAGAAGCAACCTGCAACACCGACGGTCTTGTCAAGAAGCATTGCAGCACCTGCGGAAAAGACTATGAGATCACCGTCCCCGCGGATCCGTCCACCCATATTATTTCCAATCCTATCTCTGTAATCGAAACAATAAATGAATCGACCGACTGGTACGGTAAGGTATGCGGAACCTGTAGCGGATGCGGAGAATATATCAATAATACAGTTGATATGTACGGTATTGTCAAGCATTTTACCGATGTCAAGCAAAACAACTGGTTTATGTCTGAGGTAGCATATTGTGTAAACAAAGGCTATGTATCGGGTATGACAGAGACCACCTTTGCACCTAACAACATTCTTACAAGAGCACAGTTCCTTACCCTGCTTGCTAAGCTCGACGGGGTAGATCTGACTGTATATGATACCGTAGAATCAGGCTTTGAGGATGTAAAGACCAATCATTGGTTCAATGAGGTGGTATGCTGGGCGGTAGAAAACGAATTTACAAGCGGCTTATCCGAAACAAAATTCGGCCCCAATAACAATATCACCCGCGCTCAGCTTGCAAGATTCTTCTATGTATATACACAAAAGAAAGGCCTTGATGTTTCCGCAGAAGCTGATATAAGCATATTTAACGATGCCGACAAAGTGCAGGAATGGGCACTCACCCCTGTTAAATGGGCAGTAGCCGAAGGGCTTATTTCCGGACTTAATGCTACAACACTTGCTCCTAACGCCACTGCCACAAGAGCTCAGGCAGCGCGCATTATTATGATGTATGACAACACCGAGTTTAAGTGCTTGCACCAATGGTCCGAATGGAAATTCACAGATGTCCCCGGTGAAACCATAAGAGAATGTAGCATATGCGGAGAGATGGAAACAGAAATTGTTCTTGCAGCATAAACGAGTTTATAATAACCGCTCAAAAGAGCGGTTATTTTTTATCAAAATGTATTGTACATTCTGAAAAAATATGGTATAATAACTTAATTATAAAAATTTATGAATAACGGAGGTAATTATGAACAGCAATAATCCCTACAGTGAAGTAACTCCGAAAATATTTGAGTTAGCAAAAGAATGTGCACACAACAACCATATAGATAAAGAGCTTTATGCAAAGCATAAGGTAAACCTGGGTCTGCGTGATGTAAACGGACAGGGTATTCTTACCGGTCTTACAGAGATATCTGACATCATTTCTTTTGAAGAAAAGGACGGCGAGCGTATTCCCTGCGAAGGTATACTTAAATATCGCGGATACGATATATATAAATTAGTTGACGGCTTTATGGAAGAGGATCGCTTTGGCTTTGAAGAGATCACATATCTTCTTCTTTTAGGCAAGCTCCCCAATCGCGAGGAATTAGCTGATTTCACAGAGCTTCTTGCCTCCTACCGTAAGCTCCCCAAGAACTTTGTCCGCGATGTTATTCTCAAGGCACCCAGCCGTGAGGTAATGAACACAATGGCAAGATGCGTACTTACAATGTACGTTTACGACGATATGGCGGATAATATAGCTATCCCCAACGTACTTCGCCAGTCATTGCAGCTCGTTTCACTCTTCCCTATCTGGGCTGTATACGGATATCTGTCATCCCAGTACTATCATTACGGCAATGATCTGCATATCAATCAGCCCCGAACCGACCTGTCTACCGCTGAGAATATCCTCCATATGCTCCGTCCCGACGGAAAGTATACAGATCTCGAAGCTAAGATTCTTGACCTCGCACTTGTCCTTCACGCAGAACACGGCGGCGGTAATAACTCTACATTTACAGCTCACGTTGTTTCCTCCTCGGGAACTGACACATATTCTGCGGTCGCCGCAGCACTCGGCTCCCTCAAGGGTCCCAAGCACGGCGGTGCAAATATAAAGGTTGTCCGTATGTTCAACGACATCAAGGAGAATGTTAAGGATTGGACCAACGAAGAAGAGATCGCAGCATATCTTACCGCAATTCTTGAAAAGAGAGCCTTTGACCGTACAGGACTTATCTATGGTATGGGTCACGCAGTTTACTCTATCTCCGACCCCCGTGCCTGCATACTTGAAAGATGTGTCAAGGATCTCAGCGCAGAAAAGGGTCGTGACGATGAATACACTCTTTATAAGAATGTTGCAAAGATCGGTACAAAGCTCATTTCCGAAAAGCGCAAGATCTATAAGGGTGTAAGCCCCAACGTAGACTTCTTCAGCGGCTTTGTTTACAGTATGCTTAATATCCCGGCGGAGCTTCTTACACCTATATTTGCAATAGCACGTATAGTAGGTTGGAGTGCGCACCGTATCGAAGGTCTTATCAATGCAGACAAGATCATCCGTCCCGGTTATATGGGTGTCGGCGAAGCTCGTGAATATACAAAAATTGACGAACGCAACTGATTGACAAGAGTTAAAAAATATGTTATATTATATGGGAGAGTGTTGACACTCTCCTATTTTAACCTTAAAAAAGGAGGTGTGGATATGGCAAAGAAAACCGATAGCAAGATAATTGCACAGAACAAAAAAGCAAGACACGATTTTTTCGTTGACGAGACCTATGAGGCCGGAATTGAGCTTTTCGGTACAGAGGTAAAGTCGCTTCGCAACGGCAACGTCAATCTCAAGGATTCCTATTGCCATATATACAAGGGTGAGCTTTTTGCCTCAGGTGTACACATTTCTCCTTATGAACAGGGTAACATTTTTAACAGAGATCCTTTAAGAGAAAAGAAGCTCCTTATGCACAAGAAGGAGATAAATAAGCTCTTCGGGCTTGTTTCACAAAAGGGGTATACGTTGGTACCCCTGTCCCTCTATTTCAGCGGCTCGCGCGTTAAAATGGAGGTAGGACTGTGCAGAGGTAAAAAGCTCTATGACAAGCGCGACGATATGGCTCGCCGTGATGATCAGCGCTACATCGAACGCAGTCTTAAGGAGAAGTATTAATCAACCTTCAACTCATAGTTCTAAGCTCATAACTGCAGGTCAAAGATCTGCCCATATGGGGGCGTAAAGGTTTCGACGGGGATGTTGAAGTCTTGTAAGCGGGTAGAGATGCAGTAACTCTTTAAACAACTGTACACTTTTAAAATTAAACGCTAACGACAATCTCGTAGCTCAGGCTGCCTAATTGCGCCTGCATCCGACGGTTGAGTACCACGGCTTCCCGAGGGTGTCATTTTAGTGGTGAACGTGAAGCATAAGTTTGTCTTTGTAATGCTCATGAATTAAAAGGCTGGCTCTTTCGGCTTTTGTTTGTTTTGACCGCAGGAGTGAGATCTTGAAATAAACTACACCCGTAGAAAGCGAGATGAATATGTTTTCGGACAGGGGTTCGATTCCCCTCGCCTCCACCATATTAGCACGATGGTTTTGATACGAAGCCATCGTGCTTTTTCTATATCTGAAAAGCCTTATGGTACAAGTTTTTTTCATATTTCAGCGAAATAAATTAGTTTCATTGTATCAAAATTAACTACCCCAAAGTCGAAGTTGGAGGACTTAAACCGACCCATTTGCAACACCTATAAAAACCACAATAAAACTTTTACTTAGGAGAATAGTTTCATTGTGGTCGGAAAAGTTTCATTGAGAAAAAATTTCTAAAGTCACCATATAAAAATATGCACCGCATGGCTTGAAAATCAGGCTTTTTTATGCTATAATTTATTATGTTTATTTATGTGCAGAAGGAGGACGAATACATGGTGAGACCATATGAAAATTATGTAGATTATTTGAATAATACCATTTGTATTCCGTCTGTACAACCTTATATTGCTATTGATATGTTTGCTGGGTGCGGTGGTTTATCTCTTGGATTTGAAGCAGCAGGAATCAAGACTATTGGTTATGAAATGGTTGCAGATTGCTGTGAAACATACAGAAAGAATCTCAATTCGGAATGCCATCAAGCAAA
This sequence comes from Clostridia bacterium, assembly GCA_017537175.1. Classification (GTDB taxonomy): domain Bacteria; phylum Bacillota; class Clostridia; order Oscillospirales; family CAG-272; genus RGIG7300. The sequence goes on from JAFYLH010000016.1 coordinate 84,663, forward strand.
AATCACCATTGAAACAGAATTCCCAAAAGTGGATTTGATTATTGGTGGACCACCTTGCCAACCTTTCAGTCGCAGAGGTAAACAAACAGGCAAAAACGATGAAAGAAACGGTTTCCCTGCGTTCATTGAGGCGGTGCGCAAGGTACAACCTGCAATCTGGGTCTGCGAGAATGTAAAGGGATTGCCGGAGCAGAACAAGGAATATTTTCAAAACATCATCGAGGAGTTTATTGCTCTTGGATATATTGTAGAGTATAGAGTTTTTCAGTTGGTTAAATACGATGTTCCGCAGAATCGTGAACGATTGGTAATTGTTGGACATCGTGGAGGATTCCAGTTCCCCGAACCAAATGAGTACAAAGTAACAGCAGGTGAAGCATTGGGACACCTTACAACGGAAATCCCAGAGAATGCGGCATTCCTTACGCCTGCAATGGACGAATACATTGCCAAATATGAGGCAGCATCCAAATGCAAGAATCCTCGTGACCTGCATTTGGACAGACCCGCCAGAACACTGACCTGCCGAAATCTTGCAGGAGCTACAAGTGATATGCACCGCATCAAATTGCCCGATGGACGTCGCAGAAGAATCACCGTCCGAGAGGCGGCAAGATTGCAGAGTTTCCCAGATTGGTTTGAATTCTCTGGCACCGAGGAAAGCCAGTTTACACAGATAGGCAATGCGGTTCCTCCGATGTTTGCATTCAAACTGGCAACCAAAATCAAAGAATATCTCGATAACATCAAAGGACAGGAGGTGGATGTATGAGCGTCATTGAGCAAGCAAGTGAGTTTTTAGCTCAGATTGGTGTACCTGCAAAGCAGTGCAATGATATGTGCTGTTATGTGTTAGTCGCATTGAGCAATATGGCCCAGAAGTCCACTTGGACCGAGGCAGAAAATCCTTGGATGGGTCCACATGATATTATCGTATATCTTGATACAAACAACATAAAAAGTTATGCAGAAAACAGCAGAGAGACCATTCGCAAGAATTGTCTCCGTCCGTTTAGAGATTTGGCAATCATTGAGGACAACGGTCTTGCATCCAATAGTGGCAAGTATAAATACCGCCTTACGGATGAAATGCTTGAACTGCTCCGAGTTTACAGAACTGACGAATGGGAAACCGCGCTCAAGTACCACAACAAGTACAGCAAAGCACTTGTTCACAGTTATCAGTCTAAAAAGGAACTGGAAAAGATGCCTGTTCGTGTGAATGGACAGGACCTCCGTTTTAGTCCTGGCAAGCACAATCAGTTGCAGAAACAGATTCTCGAAGTGTTTGCTCCGAGATTTGCACAGGGATTTGAATGCTTGTATGTTGGTGATTCTGCTGACAGAGATATGTACAAGAACACCGAGAGACTGCAAGAACTTGGTTTCGACATCACCTTGGATGTATTGCCGGATGTAGTCCTCTATGTTCCCGATAAGAAGTGGCTGTTCTTCGTGGAGTGTGTGACCACTGTCGGACCTGTGGACCAAAAGCGAATGAATGACATTGAAAACATGACACAGGGTGTTGATGCAGGAAATGTCTATTTGACTGCATTCCCGAACTTTGCAACATATAAAAAATTCAGTCAAGACCTCGCATGGGAAACTGAAGTGTGGATTGCAGAAATGCCTGAGCATTTAATACATCTGAATGGCAATAAATTCTTAGGACCACGTGATGATTAAGGCATGGTGGTTTCACTTTTTACACTATGGTTTCATTTTTGTGTGAAACCTTTTGAAACCCTAAGAAACCGTAGCATTATTATCAACTGTTGCCATACACAAAAGCACCCATTTGGGTGCTTTTTGTGTATCAATGAATCCGCAGCGAGGGGGATCGAACAAGGAGGGAGCAAAGCTCGCTTTGCGGAAGGAAAACAGTCCGGTGAACTGTTTTCCGCCGACGAGGCAACGAGCAACGCGAGGCGATAGGGCGGGTAGCCCGGGACAAATTCCCTCGCCTCCACCATTCAATATCAAGTGGTTGATAAAATCCACCTATGCACCGCTTAGGTAAGCTTTACTTGCCAGGCGGTGTATCGCTTTGTTATGGTTAGGATAACCATAGCAAAATAAATTTGCAAAACTAAGGAAATTGAAGCTAAAACAAGCACACACAGCTTTTGACAAGTATCGTCATAGACTGTGTGTGTTTTCTTTTATTATTTGCTAAAATTACGTTTTTACGCTTTTGCCTTGATTGACTAGGGTAAAACCACGTAAAATGTACGTTTTTTTCACGTGGTTGCAGCGTTTTTTCGGAAAATCCCCTGCCCTGTTTTTGTATGGGGTTCGGTACGGTTATTATTTACATATCCATTTATGGGTGACATATGTAAAAAACATTGCAATGAAATTAAACATATGTTATACTGAACATAGTATATATTTTGAGTATAAATATCTATTCAAGGAGATTACCGTGTTAGGTGCAATTATTGGTGATATTGCCGGCTCTCGTTTTGAGTGGTACAATCACAAATCGAAAGATTTTGAATTATTAACTATGGAGTGCAAATTCACAGATGACACCGTTATGTCGATTGCCATCTGCGAAGCACTTATGAATAGCAAAAGAGATAATTTTACACCCACTCGCTTAAATTCAAATAATATTGAGAAAAGCAAGTCGTTTTGAACCTAAAAATCGGGGTTTATAACCGAACAAATATTCGGTTTCTATAGGCTCTACAAATTTCAGTATCAAAATAGTATCACAAAACGGCGAAAAAATCAACCCTTTTATAACGTTGAAACAAATTACCGGATAGACTTAAAAACATCAACCCCTGCTAAATAGGTAGCAGGGGCTGTATTTGTTATTTTCCTGTTTTCTTTCTACGATAGATTTCTAAAACTACTATACAGGTGGAGCTGATGCTCAGTAAGGACACCCACAGGACAATGAGGGAATTATCTCCGGTTTTGGGAGAGTTCACCTCGGTATCCTGTTTGTTATCATCGTCTTGGGGGGTATCTTCGGTGTTGTCGATAATTTCGCCTTTGGTAAAGATGATGTTGGTCTTTACTTCGGCGTAAGCTTCACCAATAACACCTCCGAGATTTTCGGTGATGTATTTCTCCAACAGCTCCACATCGAGCATACCGTCGTTTTGCAGAATCTTTGCGTTTGCAAACATACTCATTCCGTCACCGCATTCGAGCAAATGGTAACTGTCCGATGCAATGGAATAGGGTTCAAAATAAGACTTGTCCTCACCTTTTCTTTGGAAGTTACAAGAGATAGGCTTTGTATTCATCATGCCGCTGAGTTCGTTAAGGCGAGGAAGTTTATAATCAAATTCGTGATTTCCAAGCGTTACCGCATCATATCCCACAAGGTTCATAAGATCCACCTTTGGAAATGGCACCCAAGCTGCTGCCTTGAATGTAGTCGCCCACAGAAACCACGCCCACATTGGCATAGCTTTCCATCAATTCTGTTTTCATTGCGGCAAGTTTGGAATAACCCTCCACCGCACAATGCACATCGTTCTCATAAAGGATCACGATGGTGTCATTGTCCTTTGCACATACCACACCTGTAAACACAAAATATGTGTATGAAAGTATTGTTGTAAAAATAGAGATAGTGTGATATAATAGTATAGAACACACGAATTGCAGAACGGATATAGGTGCTGCTGAATAGTTGATGAATGTTGGAGGAGTATTATTGAATGGAAAACATTTTAGACAGAGCAATTATATTTGCTACCGAAGCTCACAAAGGTCAGTTCCGTAAAGGAACACAAATACCGTACATATTGCACCCAATGGAAGCGGCTGCGATTGTCAGCACAATGACAACGGATTCTGAAATCATTGCAGGTGCGGTGCTTCACGATGTTGTTGAAGACACGGACACTACCATGGATGATATACAGCAAATGTTCGGAGACACGGTTGCTTTCCTTGTTTGCTCAGAGACTGAAAACAAGCGTAAAAATTTATCGGCTCAGTCCACATGGAAGATTCGCAAACAGGAAACGCTCGACCATCTCAAGACGGCGTCTTTGGATGTCAAGATGATCACTCTGGGAGACAAGCTCTCCAATATCCGATCTATTTATCATGATTATAACACGATCGGTGATGCGCTTTGGCAGAGATTTAATCAAAAGGATAAGAATGAGCATTATTGGTATTATCAAAGCATTGCAGATTGTTTAACCGAACTTGAGCAGTACCCGGCATACAACGAATACTGTGAATTGATTGATAAGACCTTCAAAAACCTTACATAACGCTCCCTTGCAACACAACAGCCCCTGCCATTCGCTTGGCAGGGGCTGTTTTTATCGTCCCGCTTAAAAGACCAGCGTATCCACACGCTCAAGTAACTCTGCAAGGCGTTTCTTATAATGCGCTATGCAAGCTTTGCCGTAGTCCGTATCCGATTCTCTGCGGATAGTGCGGCGAAGCAATCGGGTATAACCCACCACCATGGCCTTTTCCGCCACGCTACGGATATAGTCCTGGTCATCTGTGTTGAGATACAACTGCAGAAGCTTGTTCCACACCGCATGGGCGGTTTCTCTATCCAACTTTATAAACCGCAGTGTTACATCAGGGTCGACTTCACCAAATCCCACGTAAGCATTGAAAGTGGAGGCGAGTTCAAATACCGGATGACCCACACACAATGTATCCATATCGATCAGCAACGGCTCGCCGTTTTGCACCATCACATTATTGCTGTGATAATCACCGTGCAACATGTAATCGTGGTCAGGAACGGCAGCAATCATATCGTACAGTTTTTGTTGCAGATCGTCCGGAAGATGTCCTTTTAGGAAGTCGGCCCAATCCAGCGCAACCGTCTTCATATCGGGAAGTTGCCCCGGCTGTACGGCGGTGTTGTGAATCAGTTTCAGCGTATCCACAAAAACCGTCACAAATTCATCCATTTTTTCCGGCTCTGCCAGAATCAGCTTTGTGATGGAACGGGCATTCAGCAGTTCAAATACCGTACCGAACTTATCCCCCACGCGCACCACGTCGTACGGGATTGCCGTCGGAATTCCGAGAACAAATGCCTTGCGTGAGATTTCGCGTTCACGCTGCATTTCTTCCAATGCATCCGCGTTGCGATAGACTTTCACGATAGTCTCCGCGTCCAGCCTATAGACGATGCCGTTGGATCCCTGTCCAATGATCTCACAACCATCCACGCTCACTTCACGGAACGCCTTTTCCACCGTCATCATTTCCGAAAAACCGGTGACCTCCAAAATGTCGTATACCTCAGGGCTGACGTTGACCATTTTAACGTTTTTGCCCGATTTCAGCAAACGCAGAAGTATGCGAAGACCGGCACTAGAAATATAGCGAAGATTTTGCGCATCAAGCACCAAAAGTGTGATCTCCTGCCCTTCCAGCAGATTTTTGATCGATTCCTCTACAGCCGCTGCATTCGCGGTGTCTATTTGCCCCTGCAAAGCGATTGCAAAGTCTCCGTTGTAAGTTGTTTTTCTAATATTTTCCATAAATTTATCCCTCACTCTCTGTTTATACGCTATGGCTTTTACAGATTCTTTTTAATCTTCAAGATGTTCTGCCCATTCTTGTATTCATAGGTGATATCGTCCATTGTCTTTTTTACCATAAAGATCCCAAGACCGCCGATCTCCCTTTCCTCTGCAGAAAGGGTAATGTTGGGATCAGCCTTTGCAAGAGGATCATACGGCACACCCTTATCAATGAAGGTGATAACCACGGCAAGAGGTTCTTCGGTGACCTCCACACGAACGGTGGCGTCCCCTACATCGGGATTGTATGCGTAGTGGGCGATATTGCCGAAAAGCTCATCAATAGCAATATCAATCTGCATTTGCGCTTTCATAGGACAGTCAAGTGCTTCAAGCTGCTCGTTTACAAAATCCGTTACAGTTTCAATATTCTCAACTGTTGCGGCAATGGTTAATTCTTTCATTGTGCATCCTCCTCGCTGATTTTCATCTTTTCCTTGTATTCCAGACAAAGCATGGTAATATCGTCAAATTGGTCGGCTTCTCCGACGAAGGCGTCGATATTCTGTTTAACGGCGGGCAGGATCTCTTGCGGTGACTTCTCTTTCACCTTGTTCAGGATAATGCCGAGCCGTTCCATTCCGTAAAGCTCGTTATTTGTGTTGGTCGCTTCGGTGACACCGTCGGTGTACTGGAAGATCTTGTCGCCGGGTTCCATCTGCATTGCGCCCGCTTTGTACTTCATCCCTTCCATACCCGCAAGCACGAATCCTGCACGGATTTTTTGCGGCTCAAACTCTCCACCCGCCTTGCAGATGAACGGCATTTCGTGTCCTGCATTGACATAGACGAACTCGCCCGTCACCAGATCCAACACACCCTCAAATGCTGTGATGAAAAGTTCTTCGCTGTTAGACTCGCACAACAAATGGTTCACTTTGGTGAACACATTGCCGAGATCTATGTCGGGCGTGGTGTGGTCTTTGATCAGCGTCTTTCCGATCACCATAAACAGCGCCGCGGGAACGCCTTTGCCCGAAACATCTGCCATCACGATGGCAAGGTGCGTCTCGTCCACCATAAAGAAATCGTAGAAGTCACCGCCGACCTCTTTGGCGGGTTCCATTGTGGCGTAAACATCGAACTCTTTGCGTTCGGGAAACGCGGGGAAAATACACGGCAGCATCGACGCTTGAATGTGTTTAGCAACATCCAGTTCAGCACCGATACGTTCCTTTTCCGCCGTGACACTTGAAAGTTCGCTTATGTAATCCTTGATATCGCTGTACATCTGCTTGAAGGAATCGAAAAGCTCCTCAATTTCATCGCCCGTATGAATGGAAACCTCAATCGCTTCGTCCTTTTCCAGATTTTGAACCATACTTTTGGAAATATTGCTAAGCGTATTGATGGGCGTAACAATCCTCTTCTTTACAAAGAAGTAAAACAGCAATATTGCCACCAAGATGATCACGATAATAACCAGTGGCACGATATTGAGAAATTGGCGCATGCCCGCCTGCAGATTGGTCATGTACATATCCACGCCCACGACCGCGACCGGCACACCGTTACTGTCTAAAACAGCGGAGTATGCCGATGCCATAGAACCGTATTTTTCGTCATTTGACAGCGTGAGTTCTTCATACGGCTCTTGATCGTAGTAGATCTTATAAATAGTTTCCTTATCGCTTTCACCCCAATATGCTTCACGGTCACCGAGTTCACAAATGTTGATGTCCGTTTCGCCTTCCTTGCGTATATCAGCATCCCAGATATATACGATTTCCTCCGTATCGGGAACAAACACATAAAAATACTGAATTTCCGTATGGTAGCGGAAGGCGTTTAAATAGGACAAAATTTCATCATAGTATTCGTCCTTTTCTCCCGTTTCGAGGTAATATGCGATTTTGTCCCCGTCGATCATCTCTGCCATTGAGCTGGTATAAGCGAACGCCGTATCTCTGTAGTTGCCCATAGCTTTTCTGATGTACTGATCGGCAACTACAAAGCTGATAACAATAACTAAAACGATACCCAGTATGACGAAACTGCGTATAACCGCGTGCTGCAGTTTGCGTTGTTTGCATTGTTTACGTTGTTTTTTCATGGTTCTCCTCGTGCCTCTCTATTTTTGCTTTCATTTTGACTTTGTATTCCAAGCACAGCATCGTAATATCGTCAAACTGCGGTGCTCCGCCGACAAACTCGTCGATATCACCCTTCACCGCAGGCAGTATCTCTTGCGGCGTCATATGCTTCACTCGATTTAAGACCGTACCGAGCCGCTCCATTCCGTAAAGCTCGTTATTTGTGTTGGTAGCTTCGGTGACACCGTCGGTGTACTGGAAGATCTTGTCGCCCGCCTCTAACATCATCGAACCGGCGCGATATTTCATATTTTCCATACCGGCGAGAACAAAGCCTGCGCGGATCTTATACGGTTCAAAGTTCCCACCCGCCTTGCAGATGAACGGCATTTCGTGTCCTGCGTTGACATAGACGAACTCGCCCGTACCCAGATCGAGAACGCCCTCAAAGGCGGTAATGAACAGCCCCTCGCTGTTAGACTCGCAAAGAAGCTCGTTTACCTGTGTAAATATCTCGCCGAGATCACGATTGGGCTGTGTATGGTCTTTGATAAGCGTTTTGCCGATCATCATAAATAGCGCCGCCGGCACACCTTTTCCCGACACGTCGGCAATCACGATCGCAAGGTGTTGGTCATCCACCATAAAGAAGTCGTAAAAATCGCCTCCGACCTCTTTTGCGGGTGTCATACCGGCATAAATGTCAAACTCTTCCCTCTCGGGGAACGCAGGAAACAAATTCGGCAACATCGAGGTCTGAATGTGGTTCGCCACGTCCAGTTCCGCCGAGATACGCTCGGTTTCCCCGACTGCCTCCGCCTGCTTGACGAGCAACGTGTGCGTTCTCTTAGAAAGCGTACTGCAAATCAGATACAGCACGCACAAGATGCCCGCACGCGGAATGAAGTAAAATTCAAACGCTCGCTTTAAGATATATCTACCCTCTTGTTTTGCCGCCATAATGTATTCGTGCCGCTGTGCGACCCCGTTAATCACGGGTTCCTGCCAGCCAAGAATATTGTTTTCCCATTCCCCCAAATAGATCCCTGCATACAGCGCGATCAGCATTAAGATCAACGTCGTGATCAGTGCAAACCGCGCGAATGACGGCGAGTAATAATGGCATACAAGCACGATGGGACACGCCCAGGCGAGCACCAGATGTCGCGGCATCGCGACCGCTAAGATAGCGATAGCCAAAACAAAAAACAGAAACAACACATAGCGCAAAATATTACTGGGGATCTTCGCAAACCGTTCCAGAAAAAGAGGGACCATCATAAGCACGATGCCGATTGGCATCGCAACGTTCATCAGCACGTCATCCACCGAAAAGAAATCCAATAGATTCAAGATCCAAATGAGCACTGTAATACCGGCGGCAAACATCAGGCATCGAATCGTATAATGGTTCGCATTTCTCTCGTTTTCCTGGTACAATCCTTGCTCAAATGTTTTCTCTTTCATAGTAATCACTCAATCGTTAGAATATCAACAAATCCGGTTACTTCAAAAATCTCGTTGATCGTCTTGTTGACGTTCTTAATGATCATCTCACCCTGCTTGTTCATTATTTTTTGTGCCTGTAAAATCACACGAAGTCCTGCGGATGAAAGGTACTCAAGTCCTTCAAAATCGAGAATGAGTTTTGTTATTCCTTCAAAACTTTCCTTTAATACCTCTTCCATGTCAGGTGCAGTGGCGGTGTCAAGTCTGCCAACAATAGCAACAGTCAATTCAGTTCCGTTAAGATTTTTTTCAATAGTCATAATAAATACCTCTTTCTTAAAATTAATTATTTTATTTTAACGGTTACAAGATTTGTAAAACCGTCTTCTTGAATTTCTGCATATTCTATGCTTTTGGACGCATTTTCCGCAATGGCAAATGAAATAATATTCGGCGTTTCACGCACATCAAAATGTTCTCCGTCATATTTCATTGACATTGAAAGTGTTTCTTCTTCCTGCGAGTATTCAAACGCAACGTTTAGTCTGAATTCTTTATCAAGTTTCGGAAGAATACACTGCACACCAAGTTCTTCAAATACCGACTGCGCACGGTAAATGGTTTTCTGAGGAACTTGATTTCGTCTGCCGAATTCTTCGAGGGATGTATTAAAGCCGATAAAGTCGAAATCCTTTGAAGTGATAAGATTTTCAAATACTTTAAGGTGCTTTATAAATCTGATTGTCTTTTCTCGTTTCGGGTTGTCGAAAATTTCTTCGGGAGTTCCGTCCTCATAAACACCGCCCTCGTCCATATAGAAAACTCTGTTTGCAATTTCTCTTGCAAAATGCATTTCGTGAGTTACTATCATAAGGGTTAAGCCTTTTTTGGCAAGGTCTTTTATTACCGCCTGAACTTCACCGACCATTGTGGGATCAAGCGCCGATGTTGGTTCGTCAAGGAGTATTATTTCAGGCTCCATTGCAAGTGCTCTTGCTATTGCAACTCTCTGTTTCTGACCGCCTGAAAGTTCATCGGGGTAATTAAAGGCTTTGTCCGCAAGACCGACAGTACGAAGAAGCTCCATACCCTCGTCATAAGCATCCTGCTTTGATTTTCCGAGCAGGTCCATTGGCGCCGCCATAATGTTTTCAATTATGTTCATATGGTTAAACAAATTGAAGGACTGGAATACCATTCCCATTTTCTGACGGATCTTATTGATGTTGCATTTTTTATCGGTAATACATTCGTTACCAACGAAAATACTGCCCGAAGTAGGAGTTTCAAGCATATTTATACAACGGATAAGGGTTGATTTACCTGTTCCCGAAGGACCGATGATCGAAATAACATCGCCCTTGTGAATATGAACGTTTACATCCTTTAATGGGGTAATATTTGCATATTCTTTTCTCAAGTGATTTATCTTAATCATCTCACAACCCCCTTTAATATGTTTTTATTCTTTCTACTCTTTGGCTCTGTTTTCTTTCTTAAAATGCCAAGGAGTCCTGCAACAATCCAAGTGATTGCAAAGTAAATTACGGCAACGGCAATCAACGGGAAGAAGGCTTCGTATGTATTACCTCTGATAATATCGCCCATTTTGGTTAAGTCGTTTACGGCGATATAGCCCACAACCGAGGTTGCTTTTATTAGGTTTACAATTTCGCCCGAATATGCGGGAACAAACATCTTCATTGCCTGCGGCAGAACGATTCTAAAAAACGTTCTGTTCCTTGAATAACCGAGAGCGTATGCTGCTTCAAGTTGTCCGTTGTCAACACCCGATACGGTTAAAGCAAGATTGTCGTAAACAAAGGAGCCAAACGTCAAAATAAAGCCGACAATCGCAACGATAATTCCACTCATATCGGGAGAAGTAAATACCACATAGAAAAGTAGCATAAGTACAACAAGTGTCGGTGTACCTGCGATAATTGTGGAATATACTTTTGCTACTCCGCGAGCAAACTTTGAAAGCCATTTATATTTGCTTCGTGCCGCCATATAAAGCGCAAAGCCGAGCAGTGTTCCGCCGAGCACCGAGAACAAACTTATAATCATCGTGGTATAAATACCTTCTACAATGAGCTTCCATCTTTGCTCTCTTATAAAGGTTTTTTCAAAGCTATCCTTGAGAGACAACCAAAAGCTCCCGAATCCGCTTCTCTCATACTTTGCCATAACCACTTCGGCATTCATATAAGGATTTGAGAAGTTTACGCTTTCTTTTCTTTCGGGCGTCATATACAGACCGCCGCAAACAAGATCATATTTCTCACTTGCAAGACCTGCCAAGCCCGATGCGAAGGATACGTCTGAAATGTTTACGTTATAACCGTATTCCTTACAGAACATATAAAGGACTTCGATTTCAAAGCCGACAGGCTTTCCTTCATACATATATACAAAAGGCTTTCTTGTTGTGTCGATAGATACGTTAAGTATCTTTTCGTTTTTCTTTAGTTCTTCTAACGGGATGTTTTCCTGCGGTTCTTTTTCACCGTACCATTTATCTATGAGTTTTTCTGTTATGCCGTCTGCATCGAGCTTTGCCAGAAACTCATTCATCTGCGCCTGAAGTGCATCGCCACCGTCATTCTTTTGGAATCCGAAGCCGATTTCCACCGAATATGCGGGAACTGTGATGCATTCCAGACTCTTATCTGTTCGTGCAACAGAGTTAAAGTTCGGTTTATCAAGCATAATTCCCTGAACCTTGCCTTGCTTTAAGGCAACAAGAACATCGGAGAAGTTGTTAAACTCTTTGATTTTTGCGTTCGGGAACTGCTCTTTAGAATATCCGCCGTAGAGTGAACCCGTAACAACACCTAAAGTCGCTGTGTTGAACTGCGCAAGGTCATCTGCGCCTACTTCACTTCTTATAATTACTGCAAGGTCCTCTATGTGATAAACATCAGAAAAGTCCATGCTTTCTTTTCTTTCATCGGTAATAGTAATGCCCGACATGCCCAAGTCATACTTTTCCGATTGAACACCACCAAGGATAGCCGCAAATGCTGTATCTTCAAACTTTATTTTGTAGCCGTTTTCTTTTGCGAAGGCAACAACAAATTCAATATCAAAGCCGACAAATTGATTGTTTTTGAGATATACAAACGGCTTAGAGGCTGAATTGATGGCTACGGTAATTGTTCCGTTTGTACCGTCCAAGTCATCATAGGACGCAAACTCTGTCGGTTCTTTCGCGCCAAACCATTTATCTTCCAATTCTTTAAGTGTTCCGTCCGCCGTCCTATCGGCAATAAACTTATTAAATTCACTTTGCAATTCAAGTTTCTTGCCTTTGGGGAATATGACTCCATAATTACTTTTATCAAGAGGCTCATCAATACGGTCAACCGCCTGACCTTCCCAAAGCATTGATGTATAAAGGGACTCATCGCAGCCGAAAGCATCTATTTTGTTACTGCCGAGCGCTGCAATTAAATCTGATACGGAATTAAATTCCATATATTCTGCATCGGGAACAAGCTCCGGCATCATAACTGCCTGAATAGAGCCTGTCATAACACCTACTTTTTTGCCCGAAAGGTCAGATAAATATGTCTTTCCGCTATCATAGCCTTTTGTAACCATAACAACGGGGCTTTGGTAATATACATCTGTAAAGTTCAGTACCTCTTTGCGCTCGTCGGTAATGGTTATGCCGCCGATAGCAAGATCGTACTTTCCCGTCTGAACACTACCGAGGATAAATTCAAAATCAACTGTGCTCAGTTCAAGTTTATAGCCATATTCTCTTGCGAAAAGAATGATGTATTCAAGGTCAAACCCTGTGAGAATATCTTCGTTCTGATATGATATCGGAGGATCAGTATCTGTCATACCAACATGAATTGTTCCGTTTTCACCCGTTAAAGATTTATAATCTTCAAATTCTATCGGTCTTGTCCCTGAGAACCATTTATCCGCAAGCTTTTTTGTTCCGCCGTTTTCATTCATTTTGGCAATGAACTCATTTAGTTCTTTGTTTATCTTATTTCCTTTTTCGGTACTTGAAGTAACGAAACCAAATTTGCTGGGTGTTGTTTTGTCGCTTTCTATCGCACAATATCCGCTCTTTTCCCATCCGATTGCAGAATAAAACGCACGGTCTAAAAGGAAACCGTCAATTTTATTTTCATCAAGATTCACAAGCAAATCGACAACCGTATCTAAATTGTATTTGCTTGCATTCGGGAAAAATTTCCCCGTTTGTTTATCAAAAATACTTCCGGTAAGAACGCCGAGCCTTGCGTTCTCGAAATCCTCAAACGTCTCAAACTTCTTTTGTTGCTCCGACTTACCGCCGCATCCTGCAAAAAGGCCGACTATCATAAGAAGCGCAGACAGTAAGCATATAAGTCTTTTAATTTTCATTTTTGCACGTCGCCTCATTTCAAAAATTTCTCATACAAAAGCTTGGCAAACTGCGCACTGGTAAATGCCGCAAACTTTTGATACTGATCGGACTTTTCTTCGTCTGCATAGTCACACACACTTTTGATAATAAGTCCTTTGGGTCTCGGCACGGGAGCTTCCTTTATTGCATACATTACCGCATATGATTCCATATCAAGAGCCGCCGTATTGCCGTATTGGGAATGAATTTGTTTTTCTACAACCTCGCTGTTTGCCACCACGGTTGTGCCACATGCCATAGGGCCGATATGTACGTGA
>JAFYLH010000017.1 GCA_017537175.1 Clostridia bacterium
CAAATATAAACGAAGCCATATACGGTAACAGCAAAGCGGATTTTATATCAAAGCTTCATATTTCACTTAAGGAAACCGGTGAAAGCATATATTGGCTCACGCTTCTGAAAAGAACAAATCTGATAGAATATAACTTTGATGAACTCCTTTCTCTTGCAGAAGAAATCAAGCGAATGCTGATTGCATCGCTTAATACCGCAAAAGAAAACAAATGAAGATTCTTTTCACTGCCTTCAAAGGCGTTCACAACACTTCTTTTCAGTTAGTAAATCAAACGGTAGCGAATCATATTTTATTAACCAATAGTTTTCAAGGACTGGAAAAAGACATTTCATTTATCAGTAGCGATTATAGCATAGTGTATATGTTTGGAGTCGATAAGAAACTGATAGATAAAGTCAGAATCGAAACGTGTGCAAAGTACAATGATGAAACGGTTTGTACAGATTTTAATGTACATTATTTGGAAACGATGCTGGGGAGCGTAGGCGTCTCTTACACCATTTCAGATAAACCGACCCGTTTTCTATGTAATGCGGCGTATTATCATATGCTAAAGAAAAATCCTAATACAGTTTTCATTCATCTTTAAAGGGCATGAGTATTGAATTGATGAATAAACTGATTAATATTTTCAACGATATATGTTCCAACTAAAACTGCAAGAGTTCGAATTCATAGTCAATAATACCGAAAATATCTTTTTTGTATTATTCATTATTCATCATTCAATATTCATTATTCATTAAAACCTGTTTCAAGAACCACCAATGATAAATTAAGCTATCAACAAAACGAATAATTCACCATAAATAAAGCGACAGCCCCGGCTGTCGCTTTATCCTTTATATCATTATTCCGCTTCATCAAGCAGAGACACAACATATGCCTCGAACTGGCAGAGCATCTGTGCTACCTGCATTCTGGTTGCCTGACCTGTAGGAGCAAGTGTTGTTTCGCTTGTACCGCTGATAATACCGTTTTCAACTGCCCAGAGCATAGATTCTTCTGCCCAAGGAGCGATCTTGCCTGTATCGGTATACTTTGCATCAAACTCTATGGTAGGCTCCTTATAGAGTCCGTCAACCTTGATCACATTGGCAAAGAGAGCTGCTGCCTCCTGTCTTGTAAGAGGCTTATTGGGAGAGAATGTAGTCTCGGATGTACCACTGGTAATACCAACCTCATATGCCCAGGATACAGAATTGTAGTACCACTGACCGGGCTTTACATCGGTGAAGTTGTCACAGGCAAACTCGGAGGTATCAACACCCCAGAAGTTTGCAAGAACCTGTACAAACATTGCTCTTGTCATTGTTACATTGGGACCGAACTTAGTTTCGGACATACCGTTGAAGTATCCCCAGTTGTAGCAACGAAGCAATGCGTTTTCGTACCACTGACCCGCCTTTACATCGGTAAAGGGGATTACAGGAACAATCTCCTTTCCGTAATCACCGCCGCAAACATCGCACAGAATATATCTTATTCCTTCATTATCAAAGGTGGCAAAATCATCATCGGATGCATAGTAGAAATAATTGGAGATCTTATGCTCGTGGTTAAAGTAATAAATAAGACCGAGGGACTTTACGGGTGTACCGAAAAGCATATAACCGGGAGTTCCGTCAAGCGCTGTATCTGCAACGGTTGCATACTCTGCATATGTAATAACCTCTTCTGCCTCAAGGTCAACACGGTTTGACTTATAAACAAAGCTCATCTTGGAGTCAATATTACCGTAAAGAAGAGAATAGAAATCGAAATCTTCAATAGCTATGCCCGCATTTGCACATATATCCGCCACAACAACATCAAGAGATACACAAGCCTCTACATTCCAACCGCTTTCAGTAAATGCAACCGTAGCACTTGCATACTCTGAATCGATTATCTCATTTGCAGTACCGTTGGCGTGATAAACCTTGGCATTACCGTCAAGATCAAAGCCTACAGAGTAGTAAGGTGCGATCTTTTCATAATTTTTGGAATCAGCGGTAAGTATGCCCAAAACATCGATGGTTATACCAAAGGCATCACCGTCAAAACCAAAGTTACCGCCGTCAACAGGCTCAGAAAGATCGGAGGGGCAGATAAGGGTATCAAAGCTCATGTTTTCGCCAAACTCGGAAATTTCGCCTGCAAAGTAGAGATAACACTCATCATAAGCCATATATGCATTACCCTTCATATCTATGGCATTCTGCTTATTGTGGCTTACAATAGCAAGTGTATCGTTGCTGAGCTCAACAGCATCAGACCAGCCGTCATCCTTGTTGATAACACCGTCAAGAGTAGGTGTTGCTTGCCATACACATATGTCGTCCATCTCATCAAAAAGTGCAAAGCTGCTCACGGGAAGGAGCATACAACACACCAAAAGAAGTGAAACAATAATTTTAATCTGCTTCATAGGAAATCTCCTTATAATTTAATCGTAATAATTATACCAATAATTTATGTACCAAAGATAGATTGTGTATGAAGTTTTTATGAACATCACATCTTATCGTAAACAAATGCACCGTCAACAAGAGTGCACTTGATATCGACATCATCATCAAACACCGTAAGGTCAGCGGCTCTTCCCTTTTCTATTACCCCAAAGCTATTTGATATACCCATTGCCTCTGCGGGATTGAGGGTTATCATCCTTACAGCCTTTTCTATAGGAACACCTGCCATCTGTACCATTGTCCGTACAAGGCGGTCGGTGGTGGCAACGCTACCGGCAAAGGCGGTTCTGTCCATAAGCTTGGCAACTCCGTCCTCTACAACAATATCATAACCGTTTGCACGGCTTCCAAAGCGGAAGATACCTTCTCCCATACCTGCCGCACGCATAGAGTCGGTAACGAGGATGATCTTGTCCTCGGGCTTGAATTTATATACCATCTTAAGTATTTCGGGTGGCAGGTGACAGCCGTCGGCAATAAGCTCAACGAACATTGTATCAAGGTATATGCCCGCCTCAACTGCACCTGCAATACGCCAAGCATTCTTACGGTGGGTAAGAGGCATACAGGAATACAGGTGGGTCATTATGGAATATCCGCCGTTTTTGTGGGCTCTTTCGATATCGGTAAATACCGCATCTGTGTGACCGATAGAGGGGATAACATTATGCTCACGCATAAAGACACCAAGTTCATCCGAGCCTTCAAGCTCGGGTGCAACCGTCATACGGACAATATCATCGGACAGAGCAAATAGCTCCTTGTATTCATCGGCATTGGGCAGTCGGATATACTTTTCATCCATTGCTCCCTTTTGGTTTTTGGAAATATAGGGACCCTCAAGGTGTATACCGAGAAGCTTTGCGCCGCTCTTTATCTCCTTTGCCTTTTTAAATGCATCAAGAGATGCCTTAAGTTCCTCCTCAGAGGCACTTACCGTGGTAGGATAAAGCGCGGTACAACCGTATTTTGCGTGGTTGACTGCCACAAGATCGTATTCCTCCGCAACAGAGTCCATAAAGTCATAGCCGCCGCCACCGTGGGTATGTATGTCTATAAAGCCGGGAGAAAGATACAGCTCTCCCCTGCCGTCAATTATGCGGTCATAATCGGCATCACAGCCTATATCGAAGCCGTCGATTATGCCGTCCCTGACCGAAAGCTCGGTGTTGGGCAGGATCTCTCCCTTGTTTATGATTCTGAAGTTTTTAAAGAGAATATTCATTTGAACTCCTATAGTTTAACAATCTTTGTATTTAAGCATAATATACCTAAGAGGTGATATTATGATGGATAACGAACTCAGTTTTTTTGCATCTGCAAATTCGGGACAGGGATTTGTTAGCTTTTTTGAGGATATTTTTTCCGGATTAAAAAGGAACTACATTATAAAGGGCGGCCCCGGCACCGGAAAAAGCTCTCTTATGAAAAATGCAGCACGGGCAGCCGAGGATAAGGGAATGACGGTAGAACGCTTTTACTGTTCAAGCGATCCCGATTCGCTTGACGGTATCATAATACAGGAGCTTTCAACCGGCATCACCGACGGAACTGCTCCTCATACAAGAGACCCCAAATACCCCGGAGCTGCCGATGATATTATAGATCTGGGTGCGTTTTGGGATAAGAGGGCTCTTACAAAATCAAGGGCTTATATAAAAGAGACTGTAGATAGAAAGGCTCAGCTGTACCGAGATACCTATTCCTGTCTTAATGCCGCCCTCACCCTTGACCGTATTATAAAACGGAGGCTGTCCCAAGTTGTTGAAGGTGATACGCTTAATTCATTAGCACGGACATATATAAACGATATACCCTATGTCAGCGGAAAGCAAAGCATACGGCTGACCGATGCAATATCCGCAAAGGGTCATTGCCGCCTATTGCCCTATACAAAGCAGGCAGAAAGGATATACAATATCAAGGACAGCTACGGCATAGCTTCCTTGTTTATGAACGGATTATCCCAAGCCCTTTACGGCCGCGGCATGGTAATTTCCTATGAAGCATTAAATACCGATAATGTAAATATGATATATCTGCCCCAAGGCAGGATCCTGTTCTGCGTAAATGCCGATATGGGTGAGAAGATAGATCTTGATGCGCTCTTTTCAAATGAGCCTGATACAGAAAGCATAAAGGCTCACAAGAACGCCCTGCTGTCCGAGGCTTATACCCTGATGATGCAGGCGTCGGAGCTGCATTTTTCTCTTGAGGATATCTATATATCCGCAATGGATTTTGATGCCAAGGAGCAGTATGAGAAAAATCTTATAAACGAAATATTTACTTGATAAAAATCCATTGGTATGTTACAATAGATCAACAAAAAACGGGAGAAAAGAAGATTGAGCATTACACTGTTTGCGTTGAATTCATCATTTACACATACCAATCTTGCCGTGAGATACCTCGCTTCTGTACTAAGTAGCGCGGGTATGTCGGTCAATATAAAAGAATACACCCTAAAGGACAAAAAATCAAGGGTTTTGTATGAGCTTGTAAGCACAGGATCAAAAATATTCGCTTTTTCTGTCTATATATGGAACAGAAACGAGATGCTCGGTTATGCAAGAGAGCTTAAAAAGCTTTGTCCCGATTGCTGTATTATCCTCGGAGGACCCGAGGTCAGCTATGAAGATGAGAGCTTCCTTAAGGCTCATCCCTATATTGATACCCTTATTCGTGGCGAGGGGGAGTCTGTTATAGCTGATGTATGCTTACACCCAAAAAAGAACAGGATCGTTGACGGTGTTCCTACCAATGGTTTTACCGCAATGGGCATACTGTATGACAGATATCCTGCCGAGGGAGATATACTCTATTATGAATCCTCGCGAGGCTGTCCCTACAGGTGCAGCTACTGTCTGTCCGCCCTGTCACAGAGCGTCAGGTCAAAATCTGTTGAAGCCACACTAAAAGATCTCAAAGAATTTGAAAGGCTTGAAAGCAAGCCCCGCATAATCAAGCTTGTTGACCGTACCTTTAACTATGACATAGACCGCGCAAAGCAGATATGGAGAGGCTTATGCTCGGAGGAATACACCCTTAACTATCACTTTGAGATTGCGGCTGACCTTCTTGACGAGGAAAGCTTTGAAATACTGAGAAATATGCCTGCAGGCAAGATACAGCTTGAAGCGGGTATACAAAGCACAAACCCCTGCACCCTTAAAGCGATTAAGCGAAAAAATGACAGTAACAGAATAATAGAAAATCTCGCCCGTATAAAATCATACGACAATATCCATGTTCACGCAGATCTTATTGCAGGTCTTCCCTATGAGGATATGAACAGCTTTAAGAGATCCTTTGACAACTGCCTTAAATGCTGTCATAAGCTACAGGTAGGCTTTCTTAAAATGCTTAAGGGCTCAACCATAAGAGCAGAGGCGCAAAGCCACGGATATGTATATGACAGCGATACCCCATATAAGGTTCTTTGTAATAATTATATATCCTACAGGGAGCTGTACCGCCTTGAAAGAATAGCGGCAACCATAGACAGATTCTATTCAAGCGACAAATTTGCCAACACTATGGAATATATCCTCGCTCACACCGACTCGCCCTTTGAGTTCTTTTCACAGCTGACCGATCTGCAGACAAAAGATCTGGATAAAACATCCCAGCACGAATGCAGATTACTGCTGATAGAGGCTATAGGCAATGACGAGGATGCCCTTGGAAGATTGGCTCTTGATACCCTTATAAACGAAAACAAAAATCCCCCAAAGGAGCTGCAAGGGTGCTATACAGAGTACTTAAAGGATATTATAACCCCTGTGGGTGAAAATTTCAAGGGCTGTAACGCCAATAAATTACATATTTACAGCTTTAATTTTGATAAGGATAACTACTATATAATTGACAGAACAAATCATATTACAGAAAAACGGTGCATCAAATGATGCACCGTTAATTTATGTTAGTTTATTAGTTAGCAAGATCAAACACATTCTCGTCGGGGATAACGACCTTCTTGATGGATGCACCCACAGCCGCAAGCTTACCCACAACATTATCGTATCCGCGCTCGATAAAGTGTATATCCTCTATCTCGGTCTTACCCTTGGTGGCAAGACCCGCAATTATCATAGCGGCACCTGCGCGCAGGTCAACAGCTCTGACCTTGGCGGGAGAAAGCTTACCCACACCCTCAACTACTGCGGTCTTACCGTCAACCTTTATATTTGCACCCATACGCTTAAGCTCCTCAACATACCTGAAGCGGCTGTCCCATACGCCCTCGTTTAAAAGGCTGACACCGTTTGCAAGGCAAAGAAGCACACACATCTGAGGCTGCATATCGGTAGGAAATCCGGGATAAGGAAGAGTACGGATATTCACCCTTCTGAGCTCGGGCACAGCACCCACAATGATATAGTCATCACCCTCGGATACCGCAACACCCATCTCCTTGAGCTTGGCTGTAACAGACTCAAGATGCTTGGGGATGATATTCTTTATCTTCATTCTACCGCCTGTTGCGGCAGCAGCTATCATATAGGTTCCCGCCTCGATCATATCGGGAATAATTGCATAGGTACAGCCGTGAAGCTCACTTACACCGTTGATCTTGATAGTTCCCGTACCTGCACCCTTAATGTTTGCACCGCAGGAGTTAAGGAAGTTTGCAAGGTCAACAACATGAGGCTCGCGGGCAGCGTTCTCTATAATTGTAGTTCCCTCAGCACATGCCGCAGCGATCATAAGATTCATGGTAGCACCAACGGTAACTACATCAAAGAACACCTCTGTTCCCTGTATTCCGTTCTCTGTGGAAACCTCAATACGGCCGTTATCCACAACAACATCCGCACCAAGGGCGGTAAATGCCTTGATATGCTGGTCTATGGGACGCACACCAAAGTCGCATCCACCGGGATAATCCACACTTGCCTTGCCAAATCTGCCAAGCTCGGCACCTATGAGATAATAGGATGCTCTCATGCGTCTGACAAGCTCTGCGGGACTGCTTCCCTGTTGAACCTCGGTGGCATCTATCTCCACCGTGTCCTTTTTAAGCATTCTTATCTTAACGCCCATGCTCTTAAGTATCTCAAGAGAAACACTTACATCAACTATGGGAGGTATATTTTCAAGTACGACCTTTTCTTTAACAAGCAGACATGCAAAAACAACAGCAACGGCAGCATTTTTTGCACCGCTGACTTCAATATCACCGTACAACGGTTGACCGCCGTTGATAACAATCTTCTCCATGCGAAATGTCACCCTTCTCAAAAATTATTTATCGCAAACTGTAAACAGCAAAATGTATATGTAAAATCATTCACCGTATTATATCACAAGGACAGAAAAAAATAAAGAGTTTTTTATAAAAATTAATAGTTATTTCATTTTAATGCATAAATTAACAGTACCGATATCAGTTTATGCAGCCATAAAATTAATGTCAATCCTTATAATATGCGCAGGCAAGATCCACTACCATTCCGTAGCTTTGAGTTCCCGCTTTTGCACCGTTTGCCTTAAGATAGGTGTCGTTTACAACCTCTGTAACATCGGATGCAACAGACTCGCGGTATTTTTCAAAGAATCTTGAAAAGCCGTACATTTCGCCTTTGATCCTGAGATCCATATCCGAGGTAAAATCGCTGTATTCATCGGGGGATGCACTGTACATTGCATTCATCAAGTATTCAAGCATACTCATTGCCGCGCTGTAACGGATATAAGGATCGTCTGATTCCATACAAACAAGAAAGGCAACAAAATTTGCCTCGTTTTCGGGGGCAACGCCTCTCTGGTGGGCCATTTCGTGAGCCATTGTATAGGGCATTGAATAGTCGGGATAGTTTACATTGAGATTTGCCTCACCGGTATAGTATGTGAATACACCGGATATATGGGTATAGGTCATTACGGGACTTACCGCAAGTATCTTTACATCGGAGCGAAGCTTGGGGACAAAACGATGCTCGGAACTAAAGGAGGCATAGGCATCGTTGAGCTTACTGTTGAGCTCTCCAAAGGAATAAGGCATACGGGAAAGACCGTCATATTTATAGTCTATCTCATCTATTACACTATCTATCTCGTCAATAAGACAGTTGGCGGTATGCTCAAGCTCCTCATAGCTTACAGGGTCTTGGGAAAGACCCAGCTTGTGGGAAAGGGGTGTTCCGTTATACGCAGTTCCAAACATAAATACAAAGGAGGTAAAGAGCATACACAGGCAGCTTGCAAGTGCTACAACAAATCTGCCCGATTTTATATCGTCATTATAGAACACCTTAAAGTACAAGAACAAGGCAACAAACGCAAACAAGGGCAAGCACAAAAACAGGGCTTCTCCCAAGGAAAACGGAAGAATACCTGTGATCTTTGATACCACAAGTCTGCAAAATGAACTGATATATCTGTTAAACCAATCCGCAAAAAGAGGAAATGCCTTTGACATTGCAAGGATAATGCCCGAAGCCAAAGCGGCAAGGATCGCTATGCGGGAAAAGGTTGAAACATATTTATCAAGAAAGCTCTTTATCTTCATTTTTTCTCCTGAAAATTTCAAATCGGGTTGGAATAGGTGCAGTTACGGTGATCCTGTTACCCTCTGGCAGAGGGAATGTAAGGGATGCTGCATGGAGCATCAGCGGACTGTCTGATTCTTCTCCGTAGAGACCGTCACCGTATATGGGATTTCCTATATAGCTCATATGTACCCTCAGCTGATGGGTACGGCCTGTTACAGGCTTAAGTTCTACAAGGGTATATGCATCATAGGTCTGCTTTATTTCATAGTGAGTTTCGGCATACTCGGAGGGACTGCCTGTTTCGGATGCCTTACGGAATATAATACTGCCCTCCTTACGGGAGATATAGGCTGTTATTACTCCTTTATTCTCCCTTGGAGCGCCGCATACAACGGCATAGTATGACTTTTCAAATTGGTTCCTTTGCAGGGCATTTCCAAGCTTTGCGGCGGCTGCTCTGTTCTTTGCAATAAGCACAACTCCGCTGGTTTCTCTGTCAAGACGGTTTACCGCACGGAATACAAAGGGTATTCCCTTTTCTTCATAATAATACGCCAGAGCATTGGCAAGGGTATCACCGTGGTGATTATGACTTGGATGGGTAGGCATACCCGAGGGCTTGTTGACACAGACCACATTATCATCCTCATAGAGGATATCAAGCGGGATACTTACAGGGGTGATATGACAGTTCATATCCTCTTCCCTGTCCTCAACATCAAGCTCCAGTATATCTCCTGCCTTAAGTATATACCTTACGGTAACATGGGCGCCGTTGACCCGTATGCCGTCATTATTCTTTAAGGACACGACCTGTCCGCGGGAAAGACCAAGCTCGGAAAAAAGTATTTCCTTTACGGTTTTACCTTCCCTTGGTGTATCAACATTAATTATCATTTCTTTATAAGTGCATCGCACACAGCCTTGCTGGGTGTAACATAGGCAGAATAGTTGGTGTGATATATAACAAAGCCGGGCTTTGCACCTGCAGGCTTTTTAATGTTCTTGACAAGAGAATAGTCAACCTCTACAGATGCTTTATCCGAAGCCTTGGAGTGGGTGGCGGCAATTACTGCTGCCTCGGTAAAGTCCTCGGCAGGAGGCTCATCCATACCGTCACAGAACATAATGACATGGGAGCCGGGCATATTCTTTGCGTGGAACCAATAATCTCCCTTTGAGGCAAGCTTAAAGGTAAGCCGCTCGTTCTGTGTATTGTTTTTGCCGCAAAGCACACGGTAACCGTTTGTAGTCTTAAACTCAAGGGGCTTAGTCTGCTGCTGCTTTATCTGGGTATAGTTCTTCATACGGGAGCCGTAGCCCGACTCATAAAGCTCTCTTCTTATCTCATTGATCTCAAGCTCGCCCTCGGCACGGTCAAAGGACTCAAGAACGCTGTAAAGATATTCAAGCTCGGCTGCCGAAATATCTATCTGCTTTTGAAGCTCAATCTCCGCTTTTTTTAGCTTGTTATACTTTTTGTAATACTTCTGTGCATTGGAGGCAGGGTCAAGACGGTAGTCAAGAGGAACGCTTACTTCAGGCATATCAGGGTCATAATAATCAACAAGGAGAGCCTTGTGCATTCCCCGCTTGAGCTGATATATATTGGAGGTTATAAGATCTCCGTAGTGCTTAAGCTGCTCCTTGTCGGCGCAGTTTTTGATATCCTCCTTTTGCAATGCGGTCTTTTTTTCAAGCCTTGAGATAGCATTTTCGATAAGCTTAAAGAGGTCGCTTGCCTTTTGCTTTATTCGGTCGGTGCGCTCTCTTTCGTCAAAATAGCTGTCGATAAGCTGACCGAAGGAGTCACACACCTCGCAGTTCATTTTACTGCCGTACTGGACCACGGGCATAAAGCAATATTCCTTTGGAACAGAGTCGGCATCGCGTACAAGCACGGGCAGATAATCATTATTTTTAATTCTGTCAATAACACGGACAAAGCTGTCCCAGTTGCCGCCTATGGCTATCTCCCTTGCAACAAGGGCAGAAATACCCATATAACGGGATGTGATAAACTTGGACATATCCCCTTGCCACATGGAGAAAGCCTCCTCAAAGCCTTCCTTTGTTTCGTAAAGGGGATCTACCTTATCCTGGGAGGGCGGCATCTCATATATCATACCCGGCAGAACCTGTCGCTTATGGCTGGTGGTAAGGTCAATTATCTTGATCGCAGATATTATCTTCATATCAGCATCGCAAAAGATAATGTTACTGTACTTACCCATTATTTCACACACGATAGATTTGCGTGTTTTGAAATTCATATCGTCTCTTGCCTCAAAATCTATACGGCAGGCGCGCTCAAACCCAAGCTGCTCGACAGCTATAATACGCGCGCTCTGAAGATGCTTACGCAAAAGCTGAGTAAAGGTAGGAGGAACTGCGGGGTTCTGGAGAGAAAGTGTTGTCAGATTGATCCTCGGTGTGTTTGCACCCGCCGACATAAGTAGCTTAAGGTTTTCCTTTCTTCCCTCGGCACGGAGATTAAACACCAGTTCTTCTCTTCCGGGCTGATATATCTTATCTACCCTTGCGCCTATTATTTGATTCTTAAGCTCATATACACACGCAGAGAGCATTCCGGCATCAAAAGCCATTATTGGTCCTCCTTGTAACAGTTATAGTAGTATTCCTTGCCTATTTCAACAAATCCGCAGGAAAGTGCCGTGGCAACAGATGCTTTATTAAAGCAGGATGCACGGTATGTGGGCAGCTTGCCCATGCCTATCACCTTATGCGCCATATGGCAAAGCACGGCAGAGCCGTATCCAATACCTCTGTAATCGGGTAATGTCTCAACTGCAAGCTCCACCTCGTCCTCGTCATCCTCGATAAAATAATTGGCGGCGGATATTGCCGCTATACGACCGTCACGGACGATAACAGAGGCAGGCTGTCCCTCTTCCTTGATAACATCCGCTTCAAACTCGGTCTCATCAAGGGCATAATCGGCATTTTCGATATCAAGGACATCAATGTCGGTGGTTTTGGCGTTGCTTCCCTCAAAAACAATGTAATACTCCAAGGGATCGTCATAACGGATATATCCGTCTGCTGCAATATTTTTGTCAAGGAAGCTCAAGGCATCTTCCGAAAAGTATCTTCCTTTATATTTTTGGGCATATTCCTTTGCTACAGACAGAAATTCGGGATATACATCAATATTCAGTTCGTTGTTGATAAGGCTGACAGATATAGGTATTATCATATCATCCTTGTAAGGCTTAGTTAAATTAATCATAATGTTTATTATAACATAAAAACCATCCCTTTGCAATGCATCGGGATGGTTTTGATCTATTTTTTTGAAAGTTCCTTTGTGTTAAATTCTTCCGGTGTTACAAATGTCGGAACTATACGGTGAAGAGCCGCAACTACTCCGTCTTCATCTTCATCGGAGGCTGCCTGCTTGAGGGCATGAATATCGTTAATAAATTCATCCTCGTTCAATTCGATATGCTTACCTATAAAGATAAGGTCATTTGATGTCTTTTGCAGACCCTCCTCGTCCATAAGAAGCTCTTCCTTTATCTTCTCGCCCGGACGCAATCCCGTAAACACGATCTGCACATCCTTATAAGGGCGCTTTCCGTACATACGGATAAGATTTTCAGCCAAGGTGACAATGCGCACAGGCTTGCCCATATCAAGCACAAATATCTCGCCGCCCTGTGCAAGAACAGAGGCCTCAAGCACCAGATTGACCGCTTCAGGTATGGTCATAAAGTATCTGATGATATCGGGGTGGGTAACGGTAAGAGGCTTACCCTGCTCAATCTGTCTTTTAAAGAGAGGGATTACCGAGCCGTTAGAGCCGAGAACGTTACCGAAACGGGTAGTGACAAAATCGGTTTGACAATCGGGCTGCTGAGATAAATACTGGATTATCATTTCACAGCAGCGCTTGGAAGCACCCATAACATTGGTGGGGTTGACCGCCTTGTCGGTGGATATCATAACAAATCTGCTGACATTATGAGCCAACGCAAGGGTAGCAACATTGAATGTGCCAAGGACATTATTCTTTATAGCCTCTGCGGGAGAATTTTCCATAAGAGGAACATGCTTATGCGCCGCTGCATGGAAAACTATCTCAGGCTTGTATGTTTCGTATATACGGTCCATCCTGTGGAAATCACGCACAGATGCTATCAGTGTAACAAAATCAAGCTTACCGCCAAACTCCATGCGCAGTTCCTGCTGGATATCATAGGCGTTGTTCTCGTATATGTCGACGATAATTATCTTCTTGGGCTCATATCGGGCAAGCTGACGCACTATCTCGGAGCCAATCGAGCCTCCGCCGCCGGTAACCATACATACCTTACCGCATACAAAATTTTTGATATCCTCGCTGTCAAAGGTAATCGCCTTTCTGCCGAGGAGATCCTCTATATTGATATCACGGATCTGATTAAGCACGGTGGTGCTTTCAGATTTAAGTAAAAGATTACCGAGCTTAGGCACCAAACGAACAGGAAGACCTGTCCCGGAACAAATGTTAAGTATATCCTTTTTCTTATCCTCGGAGCATGACGGAATAGCAAAAATGATCTGCTCTATAGAATACTTTGCAACTATATTGACTATTTCCGAGGTATTACCTACTATCGGTACACCTCGCACCTTAGTCTTGAGCTTATGTCGGTCATCATCTACAATACACACAGGCTCAAAGTTTGCGATCTGCATTTCGGAATTTTCGTTCTGCGCAAGCTGTATCTCCTTGATAATTGCCTTACAGGTGTTACCGCCGCCAATGATAAGCGTTCTTTTTATATCAGCGGTTTTTCTGCCTGCATCGGATACAATGATAAAAATGTATTTAAATACTACTCGCATTATACATATCGACACAGCGCAAAGCACGGCATATAAAACATAAAACATATACGGCGAGCCGCTGAAACGAAGATTAAGTATAAACACATCAATTGAAAATGCGGTGAATATGCCAAGTACGCACAGCATAAAATCCTGTGCACCAAATGCCTTCCATGGCTTTTTGTAATTCCCGAGGATTTCAAGTATCAAAACACAAAGTGCCGCAGAGAAAAATGCTGCTATGACCATGTGCTTACCGCTCAGCGGCGTATTATCAACTCTGTATATGTAGTGCGCTATAGCCACATTCAGTAAAATCAGCAATATATCCGAAGCCCTTACAAGAATCTTACTGAGGCTTAATTTGATCGAATTATTATTCTTCTTCATAAAAACCCTTCAATATATATTTACTCAAAATAATAATATCACAGTTAATGCGTATGTGTCAAGACTCAGGTGCTGAAATTTATATAAATAATGTAGTATTATAACAATAAAAACCCGTTGCCGGGTTTTTATTGATCGATAAAATATTCAACTGAATTGATCATCAGACGGTTGTTGTCTGTCCAGTATATTTTCATATACTCATATTCGCCCCAATCTCCAAGGTATACCTGTTGCGGATTCTTTTGGATCTTAAAAAGAATCAGATTAACATTACTCTTTTGGTATACATTAACAATGGTATCTCCGCCAAGAGCACCCTGGTCACTGTCGATGACCTGAGCATAGTATTTTCCGTTTGGTGAGTCAAGGGTGCGTACCACCGTATCCTGACCTATGTTACCAAAAATCAACACAAAAAAGCTGAGCGCTCCAATCGGAGCTGTCATAACGGCCGCAAGGATCAGTGCGACAAGCTTAAGTGCCAAGGGTCTGCCGTATTTAACGGTAAAACAGCAGCTGCAGACAAAGGATATAAAAACAAACACGAGCACCAAAATCTTTGGGCTTATAAACATACAGAACACGGCGTTGACCAAGGATAAAAGAGTTGTAAGAGGCAGGACTGTCTGCATTGCTTTAGTATTTGTTTTGTTTTTACACGCAAAGTCAAGGATCATCCCTGTTACCCATAACAAGGCAATTATAGCCGTATAACCCCAAACGCAGAAAAGCTCAAAGCTGCAACCAACAAAAGCGCTTACAATAACACCGACAGGATAGAGTACAGTCAGCCCAAAGAACATCCAGGTCAATACAGGCATAGCTTTTTTCATATTCTACTCCTTTCCCAACAGCACTGCATAACGGCTTGAAAGAAGCTTTGACAAAATACAGAGCACAACCGTCAACAATACTCCTATTCCTCCCGATTGCATAACCGATATCACGGTTTCAAAGGCACTTGAAGTCACAAATATATCCAAAAGCCCGGCCCCGTAATGAAAAACAGACCATATATAGCCGCATACAGTAATAAAAGCAGTAGTAAGCGCGGAGAAGAGCGAAAAGCTTTTTCTGCTCTTATATGCTCTTACAAAATACCAATTCGCAAGAGAGAGCATAAAACCTGTTGCGGGAACTATAAGATTCAATGCCCAGATGCCGTTTGTTTTACCCACGGGTGTTCTCGCCTCTAAAGCTACACCTATCGTAATCAATGCAAAAAAAGCAAAGAGCAAGACAGACTGCATTACCGATGCTTTGCGGTCATTGAGCTTACTGAGCATTTTAGGAGCTTGGGATATAACAATAATTTCAGAGGGGGAGCGCATATCCTCATACAGCTTTTTACACTCAGAACAACAACCTAAATGCTCCTCGACCGCCCTGCTGCTTTCCTCGCTGCAGCAGCCGTCAATGTATAACGGTATCAAGTCCCTTATGATTTCACAGTTCATATGACTACCTCATTTTCTTTAAGATTTTTTGTTTGGCACGGTAAAATGTCACTCTTGCCCAGCTTTCGCTTTTACCAAAGGCCAAGCTGATCTCCTTTAAGGAAAGCCCGCCGAACACACTTAGCATAAAAACTTCCTTGTATGGCTCTTCAAGCATATACAGGCATTCCATTGCTTTTTGTGAAAGCTCCTTTCGGACATATGCTTCTTCAATGCTTTCCTCATATCCTATGGCTTCTATATCCTCTATGGGGGCTTTGTTTTTATGCTCATTGTACCACGCAAAATATGTATTCTTGGCTATCTGACACAGCCATACCGATGCTTTTTCTTTGTTGCGAAGCAACGGCAGGTTGATATATGCACGAAAGAAGGTCTCCTGTGTCAGCTCCTCGGAAAGAGATACATCCCGTGACAGTTTCATCAGATATCTGAAGATAAATTCACGGTTTTCTTTAAAAAGCTTTTCAAAATCGGTCACGGTATTTCCCTCCCTTCGACTATTAGATTGAGAAATTTATAAATCGTTACAAAAAAACTTTACGCAACGCCGTGTTGATGATATACCATTACTTTAGTATTGGGTGTATAATTCATGGCGGAGCTACACCGCATTTATTTCTTAGTTCTTACTTATTACATATTACTTTCCAAAGCCACAAGGACATTCTTAAGGTAAGAGTGAAGATGTAATATGTAAAAAGTAAACCCCAAGAACTTATCGTTCTTGGGGCTTTGGCACCCGCAGCGGGAATCGAACCCACAACTAACCCTTAGGAGGGGTTTGTTATATCCATTTAACTATGCAGGCATAATATAGGTGTAAGTATTATAACCTATATAAAGATATTTTTCAAGTCTTTGAGTTAAAATACTTGAATTTTATTATTACTTGTGTTATAATTACAAAATGTATAAATATTTACAGAGGTGAGGAAATGGCTGCATTTAAAAGAAATGCACTTACATTCTTAATTACTTTTTGCATATCACTTGTTATTTTTAGTATAATCGCAACCGCCGTGCTGGGATTTGCCGGATTTTTGGATCTTAAGGGTCTGTTTTTCAATAACACTGATACCGCAGATGACACAGATCAGACAGAAAGCGGGGATGATCTCATTGTTAACTTTGATGATGCATTAGACCCCGATACTCCTTTAACAAGCAGCTTTACTGCTTTACTTGTGGGAACCGACTATCAGCCCAAGGTAACTCCCGACGCTCCCTCCAGAGCTGATGCTATTCTCCTTGTAAGGTTCTCCTGCGAGAAGGAATCTGTTGTATTTGTCAATATTCCCGCAGTCACCCGTGTAACGGTTGACGGAGTTGATACTACTCTCGGAGCAGCATACACGGATAAGGGCATTGATTACCTTATGGAAAAGGTTCAGGGTATGACCGGACTTCATATCAATTATTATGCTATCGCATCGGTAGCCATATTTGACGATATCATCGATTCTCTTGGCGGAATAGACTACAATGTCCCCGTCAATATGAATTACGAGGATGAATATCAGGATCTGGTCATCGATCTTAAGAAGGGTGATCAGCACCTTGACGGAAAAAATGCTCTTGATATGCTCCGTTACCGCAGCGACAGCTATAGTAACAGAATGCTCCGTAATGTACAGTTCTTCAGAACGCTTATGGAAAAGTACACACAGTCTGTATATAAGAGTAATGCAAATGATCTGTACAGCACTATCTTCTATTATCTCAAATCCAACTTTACAGAGGATGACCTCCTCAAGCATATGGATACCATATATAACTACTCATCCTATGAGGCTAAAATAATTACCTACCCCGGCGACTATACGGTGGTTGGTAAAGATACATACTTTACACCCAAGCAGGATGAAGCAATAGAAACACTTTCAATATACAAAAACTATTAAAGGAGCATATATACAATGGACAACAAACAGAAAACTATGGACAAGATAGTCGCTTTATGTAAGACAAGAGGCTTTATATACAGCGGCTCTGAAATATACGGCGGTCTTGCCAACTCCTGGGACTACGGCCCTCTTGGTGTTGAGCTTAAGAACAATGTAAAGAAGGCTTGGTGGAAGAAGTTTGTACAGGAGCAGCCCTACAATGTAGGTCTTGACTGTGCCATCATTATGAACCCCGAGACCTGGGTAGCATCCGGACATGTAGGCGGATTCTCTGATCCTCTTATGGACTGTAAGGAATGTAAGACCCGTCACCGTGCCGACAAGCTTATTGAGGATTATATTGCCGAAAACAACCTTGACATCAACCCCAACGGCTGGACCAATGACAAGATGGCAGAGTTTATTGTGGAAAACGGCATCGTTTGTCCCGATTGCGGCAGCAAGGACTTTACATCTATCCGTAAGTTCAATCTTATGTTCAAGACCTATCAGGGAGTAACAGAGGACTCTACCTCCGAGCTTTATCTCCGCCCCGAGACCGCACAGGGTATATTTGTTAACTTCAAGAATGTACAGCGTACCACCCGTAAGAAGATACCCTTTGGTGTAGGTCAGATCGGTAAGTCCTTCCGTAACGAGATCACACCCGGTAACTTTATCTTCAGAACAAGAGAGTTTGAGCAGATGGAGCTTGAGTTCTTCTGCAAGCCCGGTACAGACCTTGAGTGGTTCAAGTACTGGAAGGATTATTGCGAGAACTTCCTCTACGGTCTTGGCATAGCAAAGGAAAACCTCAGACTCCGTGACCACTCTCCCGAGGAGCTCTGCTTCTACTCCAAGGCAACAACCGACTTTGAGTACCTCTTCCCCTTTGGTTGGGGCGAGCTTTGGGGTATAGCTGACAGAACAGACTATGACCTTTCTCAGCACGCCGAGCATAGCGGTGAGGCTCTTGAATACTTTGATCCCGAAACCAACGAAAAGTATGTTCCCTATGTTATAGAGCCCTCTCTTGGTGCAGACAGAGCACTCCTTGCTCTGCTTTGCGAGGCATATGACGAGGAGCAGCTCAGCGAAAACGATACCCGTGTTGTAATGCATTTCCATCCCTTTATTGCTCCCTTCAAGGCAGCTGTGCTTCCCCTCTCCAAGAAGCTTTCTGCTGAGGCACAGGAGGTTTATGCAATGCTTGCAAAGAGCTACAATGTTGACTTTGACGAGACAGGCTCTATCGGTAAGAGATACCGCCGTGAGGACGAGATCGGTACTCCCTGGTGTATCACATATGACTTTGAGTCCAAGGAAGACGGCTGTGTAACAGTCCGTGACCGTGATACAATGGAGCAGGAAAGAGTTAAGATCGAGGAGCTTGAGGCTTATCTTGCAGCAAAGATGACATATTGATCTGCATATAATTTAAGTGCTATCCGTTTATAGGATAGCACTTTTTTAATGTATAGGAAATTGCGTTGTGGCGTGTGATGAATAAATGGTGTTTTTTGAGCCTCAGAGCGCAGTTTGGGTGCGGCGACTCGCCGCTTTTTTAATGTATAGGAAATTGCTCCATTCCGTGTGATACAGCAGTAGTGACCCCTACTCTACAGAGCGCAGCTTGGGTGGGGCGGCTTACCCCTTTTTATCAGGTTGATTTTTCTACAATTCGCAAATTCTCGGGCAGTATCCCTGCCTCGGTATATACTATCTCCTGTATCTGGGTGATCTCGTTTTCAAGCAAGCCGTCGCTCTTGACAACAACCGTTGCATTACCCTCACTTATGACCGCAACACAGTCCTCAAAGCCCTTTGATACCACAAGTGATTCTATATTACCCTCGGACTGTATATTTGCGGCAATTACATTTATGGCGCTGAGTGCCGCATCCCTGTCCTCCTGGGTAGTCGCTTCATTATCTACTATGGTTTGCAGTACCTCAAGGGCTTCGTCGCGGGTGCGCTGTCTTGACACCTCGGTCATTGCAAAATATGACTCTGACTGCTCCACCTCAACTGCATCGTTGGATATTTCATCTCCTGTTGGCTTTATGGCAGCATCCCCGGGCTTAAAGTAGCTCCAGTTAAGATACACCGCGCCACCGATAATTCCTAAGGATGCCATAACGATAATATTTCTTTTAAGATTTTCTCCTGTAAACATAGTCTTGATCTTGCCCGGAAGCTTTGAAAATTTGCTCTTTACCTTGTTTATATCCATATACATACCTCTCTGTATTTTTTATTATATATATATTCCCGTACTAAGGGAATTATTACCTTACGCTGACAAATATCCGACTTAAAGGAAGATCAAGCACCCTTGATACAAGCTCTGTAACCTCAGCCTCGGTCTGAGCACCCTTGCCCCTGCAGACCACACCCACACCCTTTATGACAGGTGCTATCTCCTTTATCAACAGAGCCTCCTTTTCTCCTGCGCTGTAATACTCGCTTCTTGTTCGGTCAGCCGAGCTTTCGCTGTCAACGGCATAAACAAATTCGCTTCCGCATTCAAGGGTAAGCATTACTCTTACATCATCGACCCCCGAAAGACCAGAGATAAGCTCGGTCAGCTTTTGTTCTGTCTCTATACAATAATCACTCTCCTTTGCTTCGGTCTTTGTTATCCGAGGGGATGTCACAAGAAGTAAAATGACACACACAACACCTGTAATAACAAGGATCAAGCCCTTACGGTTAAGTATCTTCATTAACAATACTCACCTCACATTCATCACCCAGAATGCCCTCTAAATAGTTTGTTATGTCAGAGCATAATAGCCTGTTGGCATCTTTACAACACACCACAGCCTTAATGACCCTGAGAGCCTCGATGTCATTATTACATTCTACCCTTATATATTCGGGTGTCATATTGAATTTTTGGTTTATCATATCAGTCAGCTCTGTTTCAATACGAGTGCAGGTATCTGTTATTACTGTGTCTATGTATGTATCCTCGCTTGTTATCCCGGCCACCATTATATCATTAAGGTCTAAATCCGGGATGCTTTTTACAAGCGGAGCTAAAGGCATAAGCAAAACCGTGGTGACTATCATACCAACAAGAAAACGCACATATCCGACGATCTTTGAGTTGTCAGGCACAAGCGCGGTTACTGCCGCAGCCGACACCGATACCACCATAACCGAAAACACAATCTCCCTGAGTGCCTCCATATATCAACCTCCCATCACAACTCTTGCCATTGCAAAAACAGATATGGATATTATAAACATAGCCGACGAGGACAGGGTTATTGCAAGAGCAAAGTTCATAAGCTCTGCCGCACCGCTGAGCAATCCCTCCTCTTTACTTAAGCCAAACACCGCGCATATAGAGGACATAAGCGAAAAGGACAGCTTGTTTACCCACATAGAGGCTATGACCGGTAATACCATAATAGCAATTGCCAGAACGGCAAGAACTCCCAGACTGCCTCTTATTGCCGATATACCCACCCCCACCGTTGCCGCCGCCTCTCCCAAGGCCGACCCTACAATAGGTATTGAATTTGCCGCCGCAAACTTAACCGTCCGTATACCCAGAGAATCCTTTGGTGCAGTAAGCATATTCTGCAGGCTCAATATACATATAAGAGAGCTCATAACAAATACAATAACTGTGGTATAGCTTC
The DNA here is from genome assembly GCA_017537175.1 of Clostridia bacterium. GTDB lineage: Bacteria > Bacillota > Clostridia > Oscillospirales > CAG-272 > RGIG7300. The sequence continues at coordinate 21,179 of JAFYLH010000017.1, forward strand.
TTCTTACAAATTTTGCAATGGGCGCAAGGTTTATATCCCCTGATAAGGCGGAGATAAGACTGAAGCCAAAGCATATTCTGAGCATAGGTGTGATACCGTGATAGCATATGGTTTCAAATACGGTAAGAATTATACCCATTCCCGTATTGTTGACTGCCGCCGCTGTTATGTTACCGCCCATAGAATACAATAGTGTGGTTACAGGTGTAAGACTTACCATAAAGGTATTGATTTTATCAAGCAGCTCAGTCATATCAGTCCAAACCGATGAAAGTACAGAGTATACCGACATTGCAATACACCCGACACACAGATATGACAGCGCCTTTTGTATGCCCTTACTGCCTACCGAGGAGGAGAGCACCGAAAACACGGCAGACAGGATGACCACGGCAAACACGGATGTTATATTGCGTATTGCAATTGCCAACACATCGCCCATCCCCTGCTTTAGTACCTGCCAAAGGCTTGAATAGCTTATACCTCCCTCCTCTTCCAAAATATCCTCGGGTAACAGCTCTTCCATTTCTTCAGTAATATACTCGGACACATCATCATATGCCGTAGCGGGTAAGGCAAACATTGAGAGCAATAAGAAAACTAAAATTATTCTTTTTATCATCCCAGCAATATACTTTCACTTAATTCTATAAGTCCTCTTACAAGGGGAAAGGCGAGTATCAGTATCTCTATCTTTGCGGCAAGCTCAACGCGGCCTGCCAGCTGATTTTCTCCGCAATCACGGCAGAGATCTGCACCGATCCCCGCAAGATAAGCGATCCCCAAGCCCTTAAGCATAAGGGTAAAATAAGAGCCGTATCCCTGTCTTACACATATATCATAAAAATACAACAGCTCCTGCCGTACAGAGTCTATGCATAAAAGGAGAATGACCCCGCCTGCACAGAAACATATAAATGGAATGATAACAGGAACCGAGTTCTTTAAGAGCATACAGGAGGATAACACTATTACCGTAATACCGATAACCTTGATTATCATATTCCAAAAAGACTCCTCACCTCATCAAGCAGTCCCGAAAGCTGTGAAAGCATCATAACAAGCACAACTATAATACCCGCAATTGAAACAAGCATTGCCATCTCATCCCTGCCCGTTTTGTTAAGTATAATGTAGGATGCGCTGACCAAAAAGCCTATCCCCACGATCTTCATAATTAGTGTTATATCCATTTACTGCTCCTAAACCAATAGAATAAGAAGCATAAGCCCTAATATAAGCGTAAGCGAGGAATAGGCCTTATACTTTTTTTCGGCATCATTTTTGTATTCATCTATCAATGTGTTTAGTCCGGCAATTATGTAATCACAGTTTGCTGTCTGCTCCTCCGAACTGCTTTTTCCCAGTCTTGAAAAGAATTCCTCCAGAAGCTTTCTGCCCCTTTGGTCAAGATATCTGTTGTTTTCTAACCCCTTTTTATCAAAAAAGCCGTTACTTGACAGTATGGGGTCCTTATAAGAAGCGATTATCCGGGCTGTAGGGGTACAGAAGAAGGCTATCTGCTGTCTTGTATAGGTAATAAAATCTATCACAGCGCAATGAAACAGGATCTTGTCCCTTGCATATTTCCGTATTGAATAGGATATGTATATCACCGCCGATATACCTATGGCTATTGCTATATATTTATTCAATGTCATTGCGCTTATTAAATTCATAGTTATATCCGCTGCCTGCAGATTTGCGTGAAATACCGATATAACATCCAAACACACCTGCACGGTCCATTCTGTTAATATTGCTCCTTCTTAAAAGCGCCTTACAGCTGCTGCCGTGAGCTGTGGCAACAATGGGTATACCTGCGCTTTGGTTTGCAAGGATAGCATCTGTCTCGGCATCGTTGCCTATCTCGTCACATATTATGATATCGGGTGCCATAGACCGTATAGCTTGCTCTATTCCCTTTTGCTTGGGATAACCCAGATACAGATCAAGCATATCAAGGCAAGCCATTGATGAGTGATATATTTCACATCTTGAATCAATCACCGATACCCTTTTGTTATAGGGTTCACGACATAACCGAATTATAAGGTCCCTGAGCAAAGTTGTCTTACCTACACCCGGAGGAGAATAAACAAGCACACTTTCCCTGAAGTCAGTAGATCTCAAATGCAAGACCACCCCCTCGCTCACACCCTTTATAAGATACGGAATCCGTATATTAACAGAGCTTATCTCACTTATGTTAGTGACCGCCCCGTTTTGTACCACAGCCTGTCCCGCAATGCCCGCCCTATAGCCGTCGCCTAAGGATATATAGCCCTCAACTATCTGCCCAAGCTTTGAATGGTATGAATGCTCGAGCAGCCTGTCCAGTATTTCGTCAAATACAGAATCATCGGTTTTGCAGTCGGTAATTATAAATCGGTTGTCCTTTTTTATTACAAGAGCAGAATTGCGCTTAATACGAAGCTCGTTAATATTGCCGTAATGCCTGATATGAGATAATATATCAAGCGGAAGATATGCTTCAAGCTTTTTCATTGCATCACCAAAGAATATATATGATATAAAAAAAGAAAAAATGCACCCGAGGGTGCATTTAAAATATTGTTTTAAGATAACTTATTGCTAAGTCGCAAATTGTCGGCAATCATAGCTATAAATTCGCTGTTTGTAGGCTTACCTCTGTTGTTGTGGATGGTATATCCGAAGTAAGAGTTCAACACATCTATATCTCCTCTGTCCCAGGCAACCTCTATTGCGTGACGGATGGCTCTCTCCACGCGGGAGGAGGTGGTTGAATACTTCTTTGCGACCGAGGGATAAAGGATCTTTGTAACAGCATTTATAATATCATTGTCAGCAATAGTCATAAGTATAGCGGTACGAAGATACTGATATCCCTTGATATGTGCGGGTACACCTATCTGGTGTATCACCTTGGTTACCTGTGCTTCAAGATCCTCTGTGACCTCAGGCATCGGCGAGGAATATTTGCCGTCCTTTACCCTTGTTTCGTATATGCGTCTAATACGCTCGTGCAGGGTTGTATAGTCAAGGGGCTTGAGTACACAGTATTCTGCTCCCTCGTCCGACAGCTCATTGAACATATTGGCATTGTTGACAACAGATGTAACTATAAATGACGGAGGGTTGTCATCACCGTAGTTGAGCCTGCGGCAGTTTCTCATAACATTGATGGTCTCTACCTTACCCATCCAAATATCGATAATAACAATGTCGGGATGATGCTTTTCGATGGCAAACATCGCCTCCTCACCATCACAAGCCTCCTCTACCATACGGTAACCGAAGCCCATAAGGTTATCCTTACAGCTCCGTCTGAACTCCCTGCTTTCGTCTGCGACAAGTATCTTTACATTATGCTCCATTTTTACACACTCCGTTATATTGTATTTTTTACTCCTATATATTACCATATATTGGTATTAATTGCAATAGTAAACTGGTAAAAATATGTCACAAATTTACCACCCATTTTTTGCCATTTTGCACAAGCGATCAAAATTTAACTGTTTTTCAGTACACAAAAAAAGAAAAAGAGAGCTGATTTTCAGCTCTCGCATTTACAGGGCTCGGTAAAAAAACCCTTAGTATCCATATACCACTTATTATTTTCGTCCTTTTTGAAGCCAATACGGGAAATAAGTGCTTCTCTACCCTCATCCCTTGCCACAAAATAACTGTCTGTTATTCCGCAGAGGTCGATAAAATTGAGGGCAGCTCTACCCATAACAAAGAGCAGCTCTGTGTTGTCTGTACCCTTTATGTTCTCAAGATCATATATATAACCGCATTTACCCTTGATGCCGAACTGGGCAACACCCATAAGCTCGCCGCCTATTATTCCCATATAGGCAAGCTTATCTGCATCATATTTTATTCCTGCCTTTTCGCAAAGCTCCTGCTGCTGAGCCTTGGATTGAATAGGATATACTTCCAGCATTATCAATACTCCTTAAGATATTTAATCTGTTCCTTTGTAAGCCAGCGCCACTGTCCCGAGCGCAGGTCGCCAAGCTCTATAGTACCCACCGCAACTCTGCGCAGATAGGATATCTCAAGCCCAGCCTGCTCACACATCTTACGGATCTGTCTGTTTCTGCCCTCGTGAAGTATCATCTCAAGCACGGTATAACCGTTCTTGGAGCGCAGAACCTTACATTCCACAGGCTTGATCTTATAATCGTCAATAACCATTTCAGAGCAAAGAAGCGCAAGCTGCTCCTTTGTCACAGAGCCCTCGACCCTGACATTATAGGTCTTTGGTACATGGTGAGCGGGATGCATTAGCTTATTTGCCAGGTCTCCGTCATTGGTCATTATAAGCATACCCTCGCTCTCGTAGTCAAGTCTGCCTACAGGGTAAACGCGCTCGCCCACATCCTTGACAAGAGAAGCCACACATTTGCGCTCCTTGTCATCTGACATGGTGGTTACATAGCCTCTGGGCTTATTGAGCATAAGATAGACCTTGTGACTGTTGCGCTTACGCATGACCGGTCTGCCCTTATATCTTACCTTGTCTTTTGCAGGATCTATAACTCTGCCCACCTCAACAGCCTCGCCATTAACGGTGATGTTTCCTGCCAATATTTCCTTTTCTGCGGCACGGCGGCTCATAACTCCGCACTCTGCCACAAACTTCTGTAATCTTATCTGTTCCATATTAATTCCGAAATATAAATGAAATTATTTTTTCAAAAAAGTTTTTCTTTTTGATCTTTTGTATATTACGCTCCGAGGTTAGCTCTACTCGGTCAAGCTCGCGGCCGTCACAGCTGTATACGGCATACCCTACACACTCGCCCTCCTGTACAGGGGCATAGACAAATCTTTCGTGACAGACCGTAACAGATATCTGTCCCGTAGTTATATCAACCACAAATGAGGTGTCTGGCAGAACCACATCAAGAGACTCAGCTTCTGAGCCGATAATGGGAATACTGTATATTCCGCCGCTTACTGTTCGTCTTTCGTAGAGCGCGAAGACCTCATCATAGAGCCTTGCGTGATCCTTCCAGTCATCGGCATCGTTAAGTGTAACAACGCAAAACTGCATACCGTCCCGCTCAGCAGCGCTTACAAGACATCTGCCGCTGTCCTTGGTATAGCCTGTTTTACCGCCTATTACTCCGTCACAGGTCTTAAGCAATCTGTTATGGTTGATAAAAAGTCTGTTTTGGGTCTCATAGCGGTAGGTCGAGGTTATCTGCGCAAAATCCGGATCATCCATAGCATAATCAAAGAGCAGAGCCATATCGTATGCCGTGGAATAATGCTGATCATGATTTAGCCCGTGAGGATTGGCAAAACGAGTATTTGCCATACCTATTTCGGCAGCCTTGTCATTCATCATATCCACAAAGGCCTCAACATTCCCTGCTGTATATATGGCAAGGGCTGTTGCCGCATCGTTGGCACTCTCCAGCATAAGGGCATACAAAAGATCCTTTACCAAGATCTGTTCACCGTTCATAAGATATGCCGAAGAGCCTTCAACTCCCACAGCTTCTGACGGTACCTTTACTGTATCTTCTGTATCCCCGTGCTCAAGCACAAGGATAGCCGTCATGATCTTTGTGGTGCTTGCCATAGGCAGCTGCTCGTTTTCATTTGAAGCAAAAATTACCTCATTGCGGTCAAGACTGTAAACAACACAGGACTCGGCTCCCACTTTTGCCGAGCCAAAAGTTTCTACGGCCTTTTGGGGATCATATCCCGATGCCGCCGCATACACAGACAGAAGCGAAAAAAGCAATATAACCGAAATTATTCTTTTTAAAACCATAACATACCCCTCATACTGTTTAGTAATATTACTATATGAAGGGGCGTGTCCTGTTATTCAGCGGAATTCTCTGCTGACTCCTCGTCCTTGAAAAGGGATTTTATCTTGTTGATGATATCGGGGGACTTCTTGATAAGCGAAACTATCATATCAATAGTATCATCCGAGCCTGTTTCGGTAGGATGATCTACATTGAGCAGAGCAACATCTCCGTTTGCCTTCACCACAAGAAATGCCACAGGCTTAACCGAAATTCCTGTACCGCCCGCACCGCCGAAATTAGCGGGCTTTCCCTGCTCCTTTACCTTGCCCTTGTAGTCAAGACCGCCTGTAGCGATACCTACAGATACCTTGGATACAGGAATGATGACCGTTCCGTTAGAGGTAGGTACAGCCTCACCGATAACGGTATTGGTATCTACGATATCCTTAACATTTTCAAGAGATGTTCTTATCATATCGCTGATTTTGTTTTCCATTTTTTATTCCTCCGAATTTAATTTCTTAGTGATTATATGTTTTACAATTCCCAAAGCTGAGAAAATAAAATTGTATACGCGTATTTTGATAAGTATGCTTATATCTGCCGATGACTTCTCGGACAGATAATCACAGCTGCAGTTTAAATATCCAAAGCTTGATCTTACCCTGTCAGAGCCTCTGAGCATATCTATAAGAAGATCAAGGCCGTTACATACTCCCGAATACAGAAGTGCTGTTGCTGCGGCATCCTTTGTGCCGACTCTTACATCCAGCTTCTTTATATGGATCTTTACCTTACCCGAGAATTTTTCTATTATAATGCAGATAAGCTCATAGAGCTCTTTGATAACATCGATAAGATCGGTAACTATTTCTTTAAGATCTGTCTTTTCCTTTGATTCTTCCTTTTTCTTTACCGTCTTATATACCTTTTTTCTGACCTTTTTAATCTTCTTTGAGGACATATGCATTTCAGGCTTCTTTTCGGGATAAAGCCTTAATTTGAATATGCCAAAGAGTCTTACATAAGCAGTAAGCTCACCCTCGTAGGATACATATATCCTTACATATGAGCACAGAAGAAGCACAGCAGCAAGAACAGCCAATATAACTGCCGCTAAAATTATCAGCAATATTGTGATATTTACCGCCTCCTCTGAAAATTGTTTAATGCTTATTCTGCTTTAGGTTCACTGCGTTCCTCTACAGCCTGTTCCTTTTCGCCCTCATCTGCAGGTGCAAGCACCTCTACCTTCGGAAGCTCATTGAGAGACGAAAGTCCGAAGATCCTTAAAAAGTCCTTTGTTGTACCGTAAAGATTGGGTCTGCCGGGCACATCAAGTCTGCCCTTGATCTCAATAAGCTCTCTCTGTAGCAGAATGCCAAAGGCATATGCCGAATCAACGCCTCTTACCTCTTCTACATATGCCCTTGTAACAGGCTGGTTGTACGCTATGATAGCAAGGGTCTCAAGGCTTGATTTTGAAAGTGCGCCGTTCTTTTTTATACCAAGGCAATCCTTGATTATATCCTCATACTTTTCCTTGGTGCAGAGCTGACAGGCGGTATCATAGCAAAGCAGCTGTATTCCGCGATCCTTGTAGCTTTCGGTCATATCAAGGGCAATACTCTTGACCTGTCCCGGGGTGAGCTCAAGAAGTGAGGCTATCTTTTCGTATGTAACCGGATCACCTGTTGCAAACAGAAGTGCCTCTATAGTGCGCTCTAACTCAAGTATATTTTCATTCTTTTTGCTCATTTGCGGCTTTTCCTCTCTTGTTAAGCTCTAAAATGATCTCATCCTCATCATCCTTGGCTATCATAACTCTTCTTGCCTTAAGAAGCTCAAGAAGAGCGGCAAAGGATGCAATAATGTCTGATCTTGTCTTTGACTGGAGCATAAGCTCGTCAAAGCTGGTTCTGCCGTTACGGTAGAGATAACGCATAATTCCCACAATGCGCTCCGGAACAGGCGTAACACGCTTTTTAAGCAGATTTTCGAGGGTCTTTTCGGGAGGCTGCATTGTCTCCTTTAATTGCTTTGCTCTCTGCATAAGCCTTGCAAATGCCTCCTCAAGGAGCCTCGCATCCTGATCTGCAAGCTCGGGGATAGCCTGAAACGGTGCTTCATCCATAGGCTTGGCTATTCTGCCTGCATATTTTAAATAATTTTCGTTAAGCATAACCGCCGCTTCCTTTGCGCGCTTATACTCAATAAGTGCCTGTGCCAGGCGTTCACGGGGGTCTATATCCTCCTCAAGAGGGGATTTGGGTAACAGCATCCTGCTTTTAATAAGCATAAGCTCGGATGCCATTGTGATAAACTCACCCGCGACATCCATATCCATCCTGCGCATCTCTTCCAGATACTCAAGATACTGATCAAGTATCAGGGATATGGGGATATCATATATATCAACCTTGTTTTTTGAAATAAGAGAAAGCAGCAGATCAAGGGGACCCTCAAATATTTCAAGCTTAAAATTCAATGAGTCTGACATTCTATACCATCCAAATTACAGATAACAGAAATAATTTTGTTATAAGCTCCTTGATAAAATCAAGTGGAACACTCAACACACCCGTAATAACAAGTGCCATAATAACATAATAAATAATTCTTTCGTACTTCATCACGGCAAAATATGCCTTGGTGGGAAGAACTACAAAAAGAATACGGCTGCCGTCAAGAGGGGGCATGGGGATAAGATTGAATACAGCAAGAGAAAGATTTAAAAAGAACCCAACCTCGCAGAACATTGCAATGGCACTTATATATACATTAGGACTCTGTACCGGACTTATCAGATACCTGTTAATAAGAATCCATGCAACAAAATAGATATAAGAGCATACAAGATTTGAAAGAGGTCCCGCAAGGGCTGAAATCGCCATTCCCCATTTGGGATTGCGGAAATGCCTTGTATTTATAGGTACAGGCTTTGCCCAGCCAAATCCAAAGACAAACATCAGTATTGCGCCAATGGGGTCAAGATGCTTTAAAGGATTGAGTGTGATGCGTCCCAGATTATACGCTGTGGGATCACCCATCAGCTTTGCGGCAAGACCGTGAGCCGACTCGTGTATACACAGAGCAAGTATAATTACGGGAATACTGCAAAGCACCGATATAAGTGCTTCTAAAGTAAATCCACCTTGGATAAGTGAATATAACATTTTAAATTCTTTTGATACCTTCAGATAATTTTGTTGATTGCGTTCCAGATCTCGTTTTTGCCGTCTCCCTTAAGAGCGGAAAACGGGATTATCTCTGTTCCCTCGCGGATAAGCTCGTGATTGCTGAGCTCTTCATACTGAGCCTTTTTCTGTGTAACATTGAGCTTGTCCGACTTTGTAGCGACTATCATATAGTCGGTATCGGTCTGATTGAGCCAGTCAAGCATCATACAGTCATCTGCCGTTGTGCCGACCTTCATATCCACAAGCTGCATTACAAACATAGGTGCGCTGCGCTCTCCAGCCTCCACCATATAGTCATTTACAAGCTTCTGCCATATAGCTCTCTCCTTGGGAGGACGCTTGGCAAAGCCGTAGCCGGGCAGGTCCACAAAGTAGAATTTGTTATCCACATTATAAAAGTTGATGGTGATGGTCTTACCGGGAGCAGAGGAAACCCTTGCCAGCTTGTTTCTGCCCAGCAGAGTGTTTATAAGCGAGCTTTTGCCCACATTGGATCGACCCGAGAATACCAGATGAGGCAGATCGTTCTTTGGGAACTGGCTTTTAAGTCCCGCCGTCATCTCTAACTTAACATTTTGTAAATTGATTGCCATAATTATTCCTTTATCAATGCCGCAGTAAGGGCATCGTCTATAGTATCGAGGGCTATAAACTCTATTCCCTCTTTTACCGTCTTGTCGACTTCTTCAAGATCACGGAGATTTTCGCGGGGGATGAGAACTGTTTTTACTCCCGCCTTAAGCGCCGCCATGGATTTTTCCTTCAGGCCTCCTATGGCAAGCACATTGCCGCGAAGAGTTATCTCACCTGTCATAGCAACATCCCGTCTTACCTTACGGCCGCTGAGCTCGCTCGCAAGGGCAACTGCCATTGTAACACCTGCCGAGGGACCGTCCTTGGGTACTGCACCCTCGGGAACATGAATATGTATATCCTTATCCTTGTAGAAATCGGCATCGATACCCAGAGCATCGCATCTCTGTCTGATACAGGTAACAGCGGCTCTGGCAGACTCCTTCATAACATCACCAAGAGAGCCTGTAAGCTCAAGCTTGCCCGTACCGGGCATTGCGGCAACCTCAATTCTGAGTATGTCACCGCCCAGCTGTGTATATGCAAGGCCGTTAACGATTCCTACCTGATCGTTATCAGAAATCTTTTTGTCGATAAGCTTCTTTGAGCCAAGATATTCGTGAAGATTCTTTACCGTAACGGTACAGCTTTTTCTTTCACCCGTTACAATGCGCTTTGCCGCCTTACGGCATACAGAGGCTATCTCGCGGTTAAGGTTACGCACACCCGCCTCGTGGGTATAGTAATCTATGATCTCAAACAGTGCTGCATCGGTAAACTTAAGCTGCTTTGATGTGAGACCGTGGTTCTTAAGCTGCTTACGGATAAGATGATGCTTTGCTATATCAAGCTTCTGATATCTGTTATAGATATCAAGCTCTATTATCTCCATACGGTCAAGCAGGGGTCTTGGTATGGTGTCAAGTGTATTGGCTGTCGCAATAAAAAGTGTATCCGACAGATCTATAGGCATCTCTACAAAATGATCGCGGAAATGCTTGTTCTGTTCAGAATCCAAGACCTCAAGAAGCGCCGAGGAGGGGTCTCCGTGAGCATCGCTTGTCAGCTTGTCTATCTCGTCAAGGAGCATAAGAGGATTACGGCTTTCGGCCTGTATAAGTCCGTTGACTATACGGCCGGGCATAGATGCGATATATGTTCTTCTGTGACCTCTTATATCTGACTCATCACGGATACCGCCCAGGCATACTCTGACATATTTGCGCTCAAGAGCTCTTGCAATAGATTCGCAAATAGAGGTCTTACCCGTACCGGGAGGACCTACAAGACAGAGGATCTGATTATTCAGCTTGGGGTTAAGCTTTTTTACCGAAAGGAACTCAAGTATCCTTTCCTTGACCTTGTCAAGTCCGTCATGGTCGTCCTCAAGTATTCTTGAGGCATTTTCTATATCATCACGGTCCTCGGTCATTTTTGACCAGGGTATTTCAAGACAGGTCTCTATATAAGAACGGATAACCGCCGCCTCTGAGGAAGCATAGGGTGTTTTGGCTAACTTACGAAGCTCCTTTAAAAGCTTTGCCTCCACCTCCTGTGGAAGATGGGCATTGTATATCTGCTCGTCATATTCATCGATCTCGCTGTCACCCGCGCCCTCGCCAAGCTCGTTCTGTATGACCTTAAGCTGTTCACGCAGGTAATATTCGCGCTGGTTATCCTCTATCTGCGCTCTTACCTTGTTGTGTATATTAAGCTCGGTGGCAAGTATCTTGATCTCTCTGCCCATAATGACCGCCAGCTTTTCAAGTCGCTTGATGGGGTCAAATATTTCAAGCACAGCCTGCTTATCCGAAAACGCCACAAGAACATTTGCGGCAATGAAATCGCAAAGGAGCCCGGGATCCTTGATGGTGTTGACTGCTGCAACTATCTCTCCGGACAGCTTGGGAGAATACTTTTTGAACTCCTCAAACTGAAGCTCCACCTCACGCATAAGCGCCTGAGCCTTTGCGGTGTTTTCGTTAACATTGATAGCCTTGGTCATTACCTCGGCTGTCCAGACATTATCATTATTTTCGAGGGTCAGCACCTTTGCACGGTAAACACCCTCCACGGTCAGCCTGCCGTTACCCTCGGGCAATCTGAGAAATTGCTTGATACGGCATACAGTTCCTATATCGTAAAGATCCTCGGGGGCAACATCCTCAAGTGAAGGATCCTTTTGCGCAAGGATAAATATATAATCCTGATTATCCGCCGCCCTCTCGCAGGCATCTATATCCTCATCGCCTATGATCTCAAGGCTTAAGGGTAAAAACGGAAAAGCAAGTGTGTTTCTTGCAACTATACAGGTTATATTCATCATTTCAAGTTTTTCTATATAACGCGGCATTGATATCTCCAAATATAATATATTATTATATTATAATAACATAGTTAAACATTTTTTTCAATAGTTATTGACGAAAAGGAGAATTTATAATAAAATATGTCTATAAAATACAGGAGAACGGATATGAAAATAGTTGTAACAGATGCAATGACCGTCACCCAGGGTGATGTTGATATTAATATTTTTGCAAAATACGGAGATCTGGTGCTGTATGACAACACTCTTCCCCACCAGGTGGCAGAACGCGCCTGTGATGCGGATATAGTCCTCTGCAACAAGACTCTCTTTACCCGTGAGGTGCTTGAGCAGTGCAAAAGCCTTAAGCTTATCTGTCTTTTTGCCACAGGCTACAACAATATAGATACTGTATACTGTCATGACCACGGTATCACCGTATGTAATGCGGGAAGCTACTCTACCGATGCAGTTGCACAGCACACCTTTGCAATGATACTTGAGCATTACAGCAAGGTCGGAAGATTTGATGCCTTTGTCCGTGAGGGCGGCTGGAGCAAGTCCCCCATGTTCTCACCCTTTGTGTTCCCTACCGATGAAATTGCAGGAAAAACTATAGGCATCATCGGCTATGGCTCTATAGGGCGCAAGGTTGCCGAGATCGCAAAAGCCTTTGGTATGAAGGTTGTTGTATATACCAGAACACCCCGAGACAATGATGTTAAATATCTGTCCCTTGATGAGCTGATGGCAGAATCGGATATTATAACCGTACACACACCTCTTAATGACGGTACAAAGGGTATGATGACCTATGAGCGCTTCTGTCTGTGTAAGCCTACCGCTCTCTATGTCAACACAGCAAGAGGCGGTGTAAATGATGAACAGGGTCTTGTAAGAGCTCTGGCGGAAGGAAAAATTGCCGCCGCCTGTATAGATGTACTTACAACAGAGCCTCAAACAAAGGACTGCGTACTTAACGAAAATGTACCCAACCTCATAATGACGCCCCATGTTGCCTGGGCACCTCTTTCTACAAGAATAAGACTGCTGGGTATAGTGGACGAAAATGTCAGGCTTTTCCTTGAAGGCAACCCCCACAATGTAGTATCATAAGTAAAAAACAGCTGCCAAACGGCAGCTGTTTTTATATGTCTATCGCTTGTCTTAACGCAAAGGAATATATTACCGATCTTTTCACCCTTCTGCCTGTTATGGCTTCAAGTGCTTTTTTGTAATAATAAAGCTGTGTCGAATGACGCTCTGTAAGAGTGTCTGCATCCTTTGCCGAATCGGTCTTATAATCCACCAGCACAATATCTCCGTCGCTGTCATAATAGAAGCAGTCTATAACACCCTGTACAAGAACATACTCCTTTTGTAAAAGCTCCTGCATCTCCTGTGTAAAATAGGAGGCGGCAAGATTGACATTAAAGCGCTTTTCTCTGAACACCGACTTTGATGCCCTGATATCAAAATAAAGCTCGGAGGTAAAGAATGCCTCAACTGCCTCTACATTTACAAGCTCCCTTGCAGTATGGGGCAAAAAGCCTTTATCTATAAGCCTTTCAAGCTCCTTTGCCACACCTGCTTTCTCAACCTCATCAAAGCTGCAGAACTGCATAAAGGCGTGGGTCGCATTACCCACCTCGGCACCGCGGTTGGTCGCTGACTCCTCTGCAAAGAAGGGAGTTTTCGGCCTTATGACAGTACCCAGCATTGCTGTGTCAAGGTCATCAAGTATATCCGGATAAAGTCTTGACACCGACATCTTTGCAGGGATAAGATTGGCGTTACTGTAAGGGTATATATAGGCAATATTGCTTCTCAAACGGTCTATATCAGCTTTAGCCTTATCCCTTTGGAGTGTATCGCCCGACCTTTTGTTTTCGTAGGACAGGGTATCCGAGGGGTATTCTATCTCATATACATCGGGTCTGCAACGGTCAAGTGAAGCAAGAATCCAGGCGATATAGGAATGATTTAAGGTCATATAGGTCATTGACAGCATTGACGATGCACCTGTATATTTTGCCATCATCTCGTCGGGATCCTTTGCGGTGGCAGTTATCCACAGCTTATCGACGGCACGGGTAAGGGCCACATAGAGTACCCTGTATTCCTCGTCGATATTGTCCTTTTGTATGCGGCATTTAAGGGCGTTCATAATATAGCTGTCATAGAGTATAAGTCCCGTTTGGTCTGCTATCCTTGCGGCAATTCCGAAATCCTCGTGGAAAAATAGCTTATCCTTCATATCCTGAGTGCTTGTAAGCTTTTCGCAGGATGAAAGGAAGCAATAGGGGAACTCAAGACCCTTGGAGTGGTGTATGGTCATTATCTTGACCGACTCGCCCGAGCCCGCAAAGGCGGCAACGGCGGGCAGAGCCTGACCTGCTTCGATAACCTTTTGGATATAGATAAGGAAGTTGTAAATACCCTTGAACTCTCCATTTTCAAAGGATCTTGCATAATCGTAAAATAGCAGCAGATTGTTTCCCGCTATCCTTGCCTCAGAGTCACTCTTACCCTTTGTTACAATACTCATCAAGCCCTTTTCGTAGATAAGCTTCCAGATCACCTGGTGAGCAGACAGACCGATGGCATCCTGTCTAAGCGACTCTATGTCCTCGATAAAGCGTTTTCCCTTAGGAAAATCATTATCCAGGCTATACTCTCTGATAGAGTTATACAGGGTATCGGCGGGAGTGTGTCTTCGTATACGGATAAGCTCATCAAGGCTGAAATCGTACACAGGACTTTTGGCAATACCGCAGACAAACACATCACGGCGGGTATTGTCGATAGTATTGAGCCAGCATAGAGCCAGCATTATCTCGGGGTTATCAAAGAATTCCTTTTTAACATCGCAATAATAGGGTATTCCCCTCTTTTCAAGCTCACGGGTAAAGGGGAGAGCCGAGCTTGAAAGACTGCGGAGCAGAATGGTAATATCAGAGGGAGAGGCGCCGCCTCTTATAAGCTCCTGTATGCGGTCACACACATATACTGCCTCTGCATCGCCTTCTTCGTTCTTTTGGGCAATGGCAACGGTGACAGGCTTATCCGAGCCTTCCTTTTTGGAGTAAACAAGATCGTCTCCGTCCACATATTCTATACTTGACTCTCCGTCCTCAAAGCAGGTGCGTGATACCGCATTGGCAAAGGCAAGTATTTTTTCGGAGGAACGGAAATTGTTGGACAAAAAGAGCTTACAGCCTCGCTCTGCGGCTTCCTTGTCCTCGGTATAATCGGAAAAGCGTTCACGGTAATCGCCAAAGAGTCCCGGCTCTGCTCCTCTGAAGCCGTATATACTCTGCTTGATATCGCCAACCATAAATCTGGTGTCAGGTGCGGCTATCATACGGAAGATAGCATCCTGTACGCTGTTTACATCCTGATATTCGTCTATATATATTTCCTTAAAGCGCCGTCTGTACTCAAGGGCGGTCTCGGTAGGCTCGCCGTTATCACAAAGCAGGGACAGGGTCAATGCCTCACAATCGGCAAAGGATACTATACCTCTTTTGTACTTTTCAGCCATAAAGCTCTTATGGAAATGAGAAAGCAGGCTGTAGAGATCGCGGTTGAGCTCAGCCGTACGGCGGCTGAGATATACTGCGGCTTCAAGGTCATTTGAATAAAGAGGCTGGAGCTTCTTAATTACATCCTTAAAGTACTGTCTTACAGGCTTAACCTGCTCCGCCTCAAAGGCGCAGTCCTTACCTCTTATACTGCCGAGTCTGGCATATTTGATACCCAGTATCCTTTCTCTTGCGCACTCATATCCCTTTTCGCAATCCGCTATTATAGCATCCATCTGCTCTATATCATCATAGAATGCAGATGAATATGCCTGACAGAGTCCGTCGGTGGATTCTATAAGGGCAATTGCATCGCCGTAGCCCTTTTTAACGGAATTGATATAGTCTATAGTTCTATTTTTTATTTCAAGACCCCAGGGGTTTGAAAAGGGCTCATCTGCACTCTCGGAAAGCTTATCGGATGATTGAAGCAGCAGTTCAAGTCCGTCCATTCGGGAATAGAGCTTTCGGTACAGGCTCATAAATATCTCGCCTAAGCTGTCGTCTCTCAGCTGTGCAAAGTTATCGCAAAAGGCATCAAAATCACATACACCCAGCTCCTCGCCCCTTGTATAGAATTCCTCGATAGTCTGCTCCATTATCTCGGTCATAATAAGGGTGTTCTCTGCCTCGTCTGCAATACGAACGGTATTTGACAGTCCGAGTCGGGAAAAGTGGCTTCTAACCACCTCAAGACAAAAGCTGTTTATGGTGCATATATATGCTCTGGGCAGATCTCTTAGCTGACGGCGGAGTCTTTTGTTTTTCGGATCAAGGGCTATAGCCTTTTTTATTTCCTTATTAAGCTTGTCTCTTAGCTGAGCAGCTGCGGCATTGGTAAAGGTGACCACCAGCATTTCAAGTATGCCTGTATCACAGCTGTCATCGGTTACACGCTTTATTATTCTCTCTACAAGAACGGCGGTCTTTCCCGAGCCTGCAGAGGCGGAAACCAGCAGATCGCAGTTTGATGCCTCTATAGCCTGCTTTTGGGCAGGTGTCCAATTGATATTATTGCTCATCTAAGGCACCTCCGTTCTTTGAATGTCTGCATACCACCCTCATACGGCAATATTCACAGGGATCTCTGGAGTCCCGCATGGGATCGGCATCCGCCTTACCTGTTTTAAGACCAGTTGCGATCCGTACAAGGGTATCGGTAATAGTCTGTTTAATATCATTTAAGGATTCAAGGGTATATACCGCCTCCTCCTTATTGGTGCCCGATGTACTTACACCCTTAGGCAGAGGTATATCCCCCTCGGCCTTTGACATAGCTCTTATAACATCACCGTCATCAAGCAATAGTCCCTGTCTTTCGATATGGGCAATTACCTCTTTTTCTGCACTCTCGGGTGACAAAAGCAACTCGTGGGTATCCTTAGGCAGTCTTGCAATATAATAGAGAACTCCCGCAGGAATAAGCTCACCCTTGCAGTCTGCCATACGGCAGAAGCTGTCCTTGTTTTCCATAATCGAAAACATATATAAGAACATCTGCAGATTGAGACCCTTTTCCAAGTCCTCACGCTTGAAGGCCTTACTGCCTGTCTTATAGTCCACAACACGAAAATATGTGTTGCCGTCCTTTTGGTAGGTATCCACGCGGTCTATCTGTCCGTATATGTATACCTCGCTTGAATCGGAAAGACGGACACGGAAGGGAGATATCCCCTCATCTGTGTTCTTGGTAATGGGAACCTCAAAAAGCACAGGAGTAAAATCCGAGTTTTTGAATTCATCGTAAATACTGTGCACAAACACAAGTGCCTGTCTCTTAAGCCTCTTAAAGAGAGCAAGCATACGGCGACTGACGGTAAGGGTATCACCTATGGTCTTTTCAAGATAAGCGTCCACAAGCCTTGTAACTATGGCCTCTGTTTCGGCTTCATCAATATCTCTTCCCTGCCTTGCAGCATCCCTTACGCAGGTAAAGAACTCCTCCAGCAAGGCGTGGATAAAGTTACCCACATCTCTTGGATCATAGCTTATCTTTTTCTGCTCGTTAAGCTTAAGCACATAGTCAAGCTGATACGCAAAGCTGCAATGAACAAAGGAATCGACTCGTGACTGAGTTAGATTGATATCCCCCTCAAAGACCTTGAGGTTATCGGGGTCAGTTACAGAGCAAAGTGTTGTTGTAACAGGAACGGACAGAGCCTTTATGGCATTTTGATATCTTTGGTTATCCGAGAGAAGCTCGATTACCGCATCCCCGTACTCTGCCGAATTTACGCGGTCAAAGGCAGACTCGGCATCATATATGAGATCATATATATCATAATCGGATACACTTCTTGTAATAATGCCGGGAAAGAGTCTTTTGAGCTCGTAGATACAAGCCGAGGGCAGCACCTCGTTTCCGTCAAGGCTTCCGCTATAGTAGCTTACAGTAACCTCATCTGCCGACAGAACACCCTTCCAGAAGCTGTAAAGCTCACCGTTAGACAGCTCCTCGGGATCGTTTGGCAGAGCTATATTCTGCCGGCAAAGAGCCTCTCTGAGCTCATCGTTTAATATATTGCTTTCCCTTGCTACACCCGGGAAGCAGCCGTCAACCGCACCTAAAATATAGCATTTTTTAAGTCCTGCGCTCTTAAGAGAGGAAATAGATATGCAGTTTATCTGATCGACCGTTGCGGGGATAAGTGAATAATCGGTCTGTGAGGTCAGCAGTCTTATAAGCCTCTTTAGAGTCTCAAGGTCACCTATTTCACCCTCTCCGCCGCAGCTTGACAGCTGCTCAAGGGCAAGTATGAGGGCGTTGTATGCCGCAGTTTCCTCGTCATCAAGACCGTAGATATCAACAGTCTCGGTAATAAAGGTATATATGGCTCTTGCGCATTTGTCAGCATTTGAATGTCCGTCAATAGAATCAGCAAGTCTCAATACAGGGTCGCGCAGGCGGTCACGGATATCGTTTATACGCACAAGTCTGTCGGCAATGTATTTGTTTGTCCTGTCGGTATAGCCGTCGGGGTTCATATTCCAGGATGATTCCAGCTTCCACATAGAGCCGGAAAGCGACCAGGTGGATATATATTCCTCTATAATATCGCATTCCTCTGAGGATATACGGCTCAGTCCTGTTTTGATATATGATATAACATCACTCACACGCCAGTTATAGATGATAATATTAAGGGCGGAAATAATAAGCTTTACCACAGGCTTTTGCAAAATATCACTCTTACCGGAAAAATGATATGGTATACGGTGGCGCTCAAGCATTACATCAAGGATTCCCTTGTATGCCGACACATCTCCCATAACTATTGCCATATCACGGTAGCGCGCACCGTTGCGTACCTGCTTTTGAATATCCGCGCAGATAAGCTCACACTCGGAATATATATCAGCCGATTCCAAAAGCGAAATGCTTTTAGGTGTGTCCTCATAGACATTCTTTGCATAGCTGTCATAGCAATATTTTTCAAAGAATGCCTGATCATAGGGTCTTTGAGCCTTCAGGACAGTATCCGCGGCTATGACAGAGCTATACTTTTTGGCAATATCGGTAAGCTTGTTTTTGGTATCATAGAGATTTGAAAAGATCTCGGCATCGCGTTCTGTATCTATACATAGGGTAACGGTAAGTGAATCTGCTTTTTTTATAAGCACATCTATAAGCTCATATTCGGCAGGAGTAAAGCTTGTAAAGGAGTCGATATATACATTTGTACCGCAAAGAATATCGCTGTCCGAAAGCAGCCTTGCAGTCCTTGAGATATCATCCTTTGCCGAGTCAAAGCCATCGTGGATAAGCTCGTCATATCGGGTATACAATGTCGCAATATCCTCGGCTCTGGGAACAAGGTCTGCCTTTAAGGAATACACCGCATTTTCAAGGTCTATAGGCTTTACGCTGTAATCGGCAAGCTGATCATAGAGTCCCACAAGCGAGGAAACAAGACCAATATCTGTAGATGCACCGGGCTTGAAGGTATTAAGATCGGGGGACAATTCAGAAAGGACACGCCACATCATAATGGCCTGTCCTCCCTTGTCAAGATAGTTATAGCATAATCCCCCAAGGGTCCTGAAAACGGTATTGCAGAATCTTCTGAAGCTTACAAGCTCGAGATTCATAGCCTCAGGACAGGCGGGTATGGCGGTGGAAACAGCACGCTCACAGGAAAGTATATCCTGCTCGGGCACTATCATCAAAACCTTTTTATTTCCTTCAAGATCCCGTTTAATACGGCTTATTACCGCGTCGGTCTTGCCGCTTCCCGGGGAGCCTAAAATGAAAGATAGCATACTAAAACCTCAAAATTATATTTATCAAACATCCGCATCCTTTGCGTACTTTGCACCGTTAAGTGTAATAAACTCCTTACGGGCCGCAAGATTGTCACCAAGCAGGGTATCAAATATGATCGCAGTTTGCTCGGCATCTGCCGCATCCACACGGATAAGACGGCGGGTGGCGGGATTCATAGTAGTCCGTGACATCATATCGGGGGTGTTTTCGCCAAGACCCTTGGAGCGCTGGAGGGTATATTTTGTACCCTCTAACCTTGCAAGGATATCAGCCTTTTCAAATTCGTTGTAAGCAAAGTAGGTGTCATCCTTGACCGTGATCTCATAAAGAGGAGATTCGGCAATATACACCCTGCCCTCGTCGATAAGATCGGGCAAGAGGCGGTATATGAGAGTAAGAATAAGGGTTCTTATCTGAAATCCGTCCTCGTCGGCATCGGTACAGATGATTATCTTATTCCACTTGAGAAGGTCGATATCAAAGGCGGGAAACTCAGTCTTGAACTTACCCTCTATCTTTACACCGCAGCCGATGACACGCAGAAGATCGCGTATTATATCGCTCTTGAATATCTTGTCATAGCCTGCCTTAAGACAGTTAAGGGTCTTACCTCTGACAGGTATGATAGCCTGAAACTCGGGGTTACGGGCAAGCTTACAGCTTGTCATAGCCGAATCACCCTCAACTATATAGACCTCGCGGATCTCGGGGTCCTTTGAGCGGCAGTTGATAAATTTTTCGACCTTGTTCTTGATATCAATATTCTTGATAAGATCGTCACGCGTCTTGAGCCTTGTTTTCTCTGCACTTTCGCGGCTACGCTTGTTGGCAAGGACTACATTGGCTATCTGCTCTGCATCAAGGGGATTTTCGATAAAATAGGTCTCAAGCTGTTGCTTGATATAGTCGGTAAGAAAATCCTTGATAAATTTATTGGTAATTGACTTTTTAGTCTGATTTTCGTAGGATGTCTGTGTGGAGAAATTGTTGGAAACAAAGACAAGGGATGCTCCGATATCGTCAAAACGGACCTTGGCTTCGTTTTTGTTGTACTTTGCGTTATTCTTAAGATATTTGTCAACGGCAAAGACAAAGGCGTTACGCATTGCATCATCGGGCGCGCCGCCGTGCTCAAGGTAGCTGGAGTTGTGATAATGCTCCACAAAGGACTTGTTCTGTGTAAAGCAGCAGGTAAGCTCCACCTTGAGCTTATATTCATTAAGGTCTGCTCTGTCGCGGCCCTGTGTCTCGGTGGTCCAGATAACAGGCTGGGTCATGGGATTTCCCGCCGCCTCAAGCACATAGTCGCTTATACCGTGCTCATAATAATACTCGGTGGTCTCAAAGCCTCCGTTGCCCTCAAACTTAAGCACAAATCTGATACCGCTGTTGACAACAGCCTGCTTATGGAGCATCTCGGTGAAGAAGTCGCGGGGCATATTGATATCGGTAAATACCTCAAGGTCGGGTCTCCACTTGATTATTGTACCTGTACGGCGCTTGTCAAGGGGGGTGATCTTAAGCTTGGAGGCGGGATTACCCTTTTTGAACTTTATCTCATAGAGATTACCGTCACGGTAGCTCTTGACCTCCATATATTCAGAGGAGAACTGGGTAGCACAGGCGCCAAGACCGTTAAGACCGAGAGAATATTCATAGTTGCCGCCGCCTGCGTTATTGTTATATTTACCGCCTGCATAGAGCTCACAGAATATAAGGTCCCAGTTATAGCGCTTTTCCTTTTCGTTATAGTCAAGGGGCATACCTCTTCCCTTGTCCTCTACCTCGATGGACATATCACGGAAAACGGTAACGGTGATAACCTTACCAAAGCCCTCTCTTGCCTCGTCCACAGAGTTTGAAACTATCTCGAATACCGAATGCTCACAGCCATCAAGACCGTCAGAGCCGAATATAACTCCGGGACGCTTACGAACCTTGTCCGGACCCTTGAGCAGTGTAATATCCTCATTGGAATAGCTTGATTTTGTCTTAGCCATTAAAATTCTCCTTATTGAAAATTCTATTTATATGTGTTAAAATGTTTTTTGGGTGATAATATGCTTGAATTAGTTAAATACGTATTTAAAAACGAAAATATCGAATATATAGGCATTCTGCCTATAGAAAGCTGTAAAATAATCAATCAATCTCTTTACGAGCGTACCTGCCTGTGGGCTAAAAGTGTTATTCTCTTTCTTGTCCCTTATTATACGGAGGACCGCTGTGAGAGAAATATATCCCTCTATGCCGTGCCTCGGGATTACCACAGCTATATGGCATCCTTAACAGACAGAGTGGTAGAAAAATTGCAATATATGCAGCCTGACAGACGCTTCCGTGGTATGGCAGATCATTCGCCTATTGCAGAGACCTCGGCTGCGGCTATGGCAGGGCTTGGCATTATAGGCGATAACTACCGTCTTATAAACGAAAAGTACGGCTCATATGTTTTTATAGGCGGAATATTTACCGATATGGTTACAAGCGAGAAGCCAAAGGAGATATCCCTTTGCTGTCATTGCGGAGCCTGTACAAGTGCCTGTCCCTCGCCTGACAACTGTCTGTCTGCTCTTACCCAGCAAAAGGGTGAGCTTGACGAAAAGACAGCTTCACTTATGAAAGAACACAACACCGCCTGGGGCTGTGATATCTGTCAGCTGGTATGCCCTTATAACAAGGATGTGAAAGCAACGCCTATTGATTTCTTCTGGCAGGAGCGCATATTTGAGCTTACACCCGAAATTCTTGACTCTATGTCGGAGGATAAGCTGAAATCAAGAGCCTTTGGCTGGCGGAAAAGAAAAACCATAGAGCGAAACATAAAACTGCTTACAGAGTAATATACTATAAGCGGTGATATATGTGGGTTACAATAATTACAGGTCTCTTCTGTCCTACCGTTACGGACAGCTAAAGGAAAACGGTTTATGGAATATCGCTGTGCACGCTGTAAGGTACACACGGCGGTATTTCTTTATATCAAGGCTTATCCGCTATGCTTCCCTGGTAATTGCCGCAGTAGAAACAAGCGCGGTGCTTATTATTGTTTTTTCGGTGCTGTTGGCTATTCTGCCCATATCTCTGATATTCTTTGGGATCACGGCATTGCTCAGTATCTCACGGTATAAGCGCTACAATGAGCTTATACCTCCCGAGATAAACCAAAACAAAACGGTTATAATCGATGCAAAGAGGGGTTACTTTGGCCGCGATGCTTATCTCAATAATATGGCAAAGTGCTTCAGAGACGAGGGGTATACCGTGATAGTTATATCAAGATCCTTTAAAAGGGACAGATTTCTTGTTGCCAAAAAGGCAGAGGAAAATATATGGGTAGTAAAGCTCAACTACTTTTTTATACTTAAAAAGCAGTTGACCACCGATGATCTAACCTATATCTACTGATATAATATCACGGTATAAGTCCCATAAAAGGGACTTATGCGTGAATAAGCATATCCATTGCAGCATCTGCATCCTCTTTAAGAGCATTATAATACTCTGTACAGAGTGCAACGATATCTTCATCTGTAATTTCAGAATACTTAGCGAGAGCGGCGACAACGCCGTTCTCTTTTGTATATTCGCAGATCTCCTTTGAGGAGTCATCACGGTCAAACAAGAGTCCTGCCGCAAGACCCATGACCATATAATTTACAGGCAATCCCTGCTTTTTTGCAAGCTTGATGGCACCGGGGAGTCTGTCCACGGGGGAAAGCTTACGCTTGGTATCATTACCCACACGGGCAACGGTGTCGCCAAGGAGCTTGTTGTCATATCGGGTAAGCAGATCAAAGGAATGATCGTTTAAGTCTGCCACATCTGCATTATGCTCCTTAGACAGGCTCTGCGCCGACTGAGTAAGCGCACCTAACGCTATAAAGCGGATACGCATATCGGCAGCCGCCTCCCATATGTAGTCATAGCCCTTAAGATTACCAAGGTATGCACAGAGAGCATGGCTCATATTGTGCATATAGAGCTTACGCTGAATAAACAGCTCAAAGGGGGCATAGGGCAGCATATTTTTGATGTTGGGAATCTGACCCTTAAAGGCATCCTTATCAACAGGCAGAGTACAGAACTTTTCTACACATACCGCAAGGGGATACTCTGCGGAGATAGAGTCGGGGGTCTTAGGCACCATACGGCCTATAGATGCCTCAACAAAGCCGAAATTGGCATCGAAATATTCCTTTTCTTCGTCGTTTAAGTATTCGGAAATAAGATCGTGAAGGTAGATGTTTGCATCTATCTTATTCTCGCAGATAATGATATCAAGGGGACCCTTGCCCGACTTCATTCTTGCCTTGACACCCTCGGATATGGGCTTGGCAATAAACTTGAGTATATTTACACCCACAGCAGTTGCCATAATATCAGCCTCTGCTATCTCACGGGCAACCTCTTCGAGATCGGCACCGTTGGCACATCTGACATTATCCACCTCGGTTTTGATATATTCACCCTTGTCGGTGATAAACAGAGGATATTTACCCTCCTCGTTCAGTCTGTTGACAACATCCATATTGACATCAACAAAGCAGGTCTTATATCCTGATAAATTAAATAACTGGGCAATAAACCCTCTGCCGATATTACCGGCACCGTACATTACAGCTTTCATGGTCATTCCTCTATAATATTAAATTTAATTATAATATTATAACATATTTATGTAGATTTGTAAAGAGAAAAACAGCTGTGACCTTAAGTCACAGCTGTGATATTGTATTTATAAGTAATCTTTAGGAGTACCGCAAACAGAACATGTTTTTGAAAAGATACCCTTGAACTTGCCGCCACAATGTTGGCAAACATTCATATCACGACGCGATAAACGCAGAGCTTCCTCATCCTTACGTTTTTTCGCTTCCTTTGCCAATTCCAAATATTTTTCTCTGACAGGTTCCAGATCCTTATCATTATAATTCTTATACGCAGAATTTCTTCTCTCTATAATTTGATCAATATTGTCGAATAATTTCCAACCATATGCGCGTTTAGTACTATCACCGGAAAACATAATGCTTCCATCAGTTGACAATCCTACACTAAAACCATGTCCGGCAGCGATTGCAATCACATTACGCCATCCGGATACATTACACTGTCCCATGTCATTTCCTCCGATTGCTACAACAGTTCCATCTGCGCGAAGGCCTAATGTGTGAGACCATCCAATACTTACATCAGCTATATCATTCCATCCGGAAACATTGCATTGTCCAAAATAGTTTTCACCGGTGGCACAAACACGACCGTCGGATCGGATGCCTAAAGTAACTCTTCCTGAAGTTTTTACAGAGATAATATCCCGCCACTCATCAACATCACACTCTCCCGCATGATTTTCTCCCACATATAACACACGTCCATCCTCGCGAAGAGCTATCGTTTGATTACAGGAAGCACTGACATCAACAATATCGGTCCATCCGTAGATATCACATTGATAATGCTCATTACATCCCGCAGCAACCACACTGCCGTCCGATAGTAGTCCCACAATATGATTATATCCTACGCTGACTGCCGTAACATTTCTCCACTCCGAAACAATATCAAACAAACCTTTATATTTGTCCTTTGCAAAAACATCGCCGACCAGTAATACTTTCCCTTCCGAAGTGATTCCGGCTGTCATAAAGGAATTATTTGCATCTACTGAAATAATATCTGTCCATTCTGAAACATCACATTCAGGACTGTTATTGTTACCGGCAACCTTCACCGTTCCGTCATTTTGTAACCCTACCAGATGGCAGGCTCCGGCACACAGGACTCCGCGGACACCAATTTTCTTCTTATGGGTTGATTTAAGATTTTCAAGACAGGTATAATAACGTTCCTGCGAATCCTTATAGTCGTTCAATTTATTGAACAATTCAGCTGCTTTTTCAAACTCATTCTTAAAACTCGCTCTATCCATCAAACGAACAGCATAACAGTAATCTTTCTCATTATTACGGTTGATTATTGTTTGCTCATACTCACACAATTCTTTCTTGAGGGGTTCGTCTCCGAAACGAAGTATCATCTCATATTCTATTGTAGAAGCAAGACTTTCTGTTAAGTTTGACAACTCACGCTTCGAGCTTACTCTTTCATCCGCCATAAGCTTACCGAGATAAGCCATAGCGCATTCAGAATCTATATCGAGTACCTTCTCACAATACTCATCAGCCTTATCCCAATTTTTGTTCTCAAGAAACAAAAATACTCGGTTAAGAAGATTTGAAACATCAGGCCCTGAAGCATTTTGTTGAATAACAACAGCTTTCTTCATAGTTTCCTGCTGTCTGGGGAGGAGCTTTTCTATACCGCGCAGAAGATCCTGTATTGCTCCTACCTTGCCCATATCCTGAGCCTGGAGCTTTGCAAATTCCTTAGGAATATCATAGGCATCTATTCCCTTAAAGCAAGGAATAAGATGCTTTTCCTTGTCCTTAGCCATCAGTTTGAGATATCTTGACCACTCGTTCTTTACCCAGACTGCGTTGTAATATTCGTAGTCTGTACCGAAGGCAAGCATTATCTTTGCATTGTTAAGGGCTGCAAATATGTAAGGCTCGTACTCTACACCTAATTTATCCTCTAAGGTTATACGGGAGAAAAACACACGGTATCCCTTGTCACAAAGAGCATCGTAAACATCCTGTGCAAGCACGCTGTCAAGGGTACGGTCTCCCTTTTCGTCGGTTTCCTTATAGCAGATAAATATATCATAAGGCTCTTCATTTGCGGATACCGAGATAATATCCTTACGTATCTCCTCTATAGCCTTTGCTTCATCACGGTAGACCTTACGGGCAACAGAATCTGCATTTTCAAGCACCTGTTCAAAATCGCTGTCCTCCATAATACTCTCAAAGCTTGAACGGTGACAGGTAGGTATCTTATTCCCTGTTGCGGGATCGTCAACGTACTCAATACCGTATTTACAGAGAACAAGCCCCCAGTAAGCCTCAGCCTCCTGACGAAACTCAGCAACAATTGTTTCGTAAATGCCCGCTGCCTTATCAAACTCACATTTTTTACGAAGCAGCTCTGCCCTTTCAAATTGAATAAGCTTCTTTTCATCGTCAAGGATCGGTATAGTCTGTAGTGTACCGCAGTATTCACATTCTGAGGTGCTCATACCCTCAACAAAATTAAGGTCGCCACCGCACATTTTACATTTGATGATAGCCATATTATTCTCCTTGAATTACAACTGACTTATATTATACAACATTATTTTCCAAATTGCAACATAAAAGGATCCTACCGGTGGGTAAGATCCTTAATTATATTTTATTCGCTGTCCCTGTATTTTTCATATTCGGATACAAGGGCATTCCATGTGGGGGCATCAATGATGCCTGTTATGGGAAGAGAGTTTATGCGCTGTATATCCCTTACTGCCGCCTCGGTGTTTTGATCGTATACTCCGGTAAGCTCTATACTGTCATATTCATATATGATCTCAAGGGTCTTAAGCACTGCCTGTATTATTGTCACTACGCTGCTTTTGTCCCCGGGGGAGATTACACCCGATTCAAGGATCTGAGGTATTATAAGAGCACAGCGGTATGTAGGCTTGGGTCTTGCCGCTATTGCCAATGCTTCAAAGGTAGCAAGGTCTACCCTGCCCGTTGGCGGAATAGAATTTTCGCTCTGAAACTGCCGTACCGCACTATAGGTCTCCTCACCGTAGATACCGTCAGGCTTTATATCGTATCCTGCATCCCGCAGTAATCGCTGTATTGCCGCTATAGCCGCGGCATTGTCGTTCATTTCATACATATCATCACCCCACGGTATAGCCGGGAAACTGTG
This sequence comes from Clostridia bacterium, assembly GCA_017537175.1. Classification (GTDB taxonomy): domain Bacteria; phylum Bacillota; class Clostridia; order Oscillospirales; family CAG-272; genus RGIG7300. Next base: position 48,694 of record JAFYLH010000017.1, read on the forward strand.
TAGGTGACACAAGGTTACCCAGTCTTAATTCGGTATAGATATCAGCAACGGCACTCCAGGTAAGTATGCCTACTACCCCGCTTGGTGTAATGCCAAAAAGGTTCTGAAAGGCTATAACCGCCGCATCGGTACTTGGCCCGAATATTCCGTCAACCTCAACTGTCGGAATCGATGTATAGGTGGCGGCTATATAATTAAGATATTCCTGCAATATGACAACATCCTCCCCCTCGTCACCAAGCTGCAGCTCTGTTCCCGGAAAAGGAATTGCCGTGTCTGTAAACTGCTCGGGCGGGATAGCTTCTATTATTCTTTCATAGACATCATATAACTGTGAATAGGTCTCTTCGCCCAATATTCCGTCAGCAGTAAGACCGTAGGTCTGCTGGAAGCCTCTGACCGCAGCAGTTGTTTCGGGTCCGTAAAAGCCTGTTACCGCAAGCGGAGGTACACTCTCCTCATATTGGGATACAAATGCTAAAAGAAGCTGTACCACCCGTACAAAGTCTCCGCTGTCCCCTTCTCTTAAAGTCCTTGGAAACTGCCTTGAAACATCACTTAAGGTAAGCCCCTCCGAGTCAAGCTGGTTTAATCGTTTGATTCCGTTATAGATAAACTGAATTTTGTACCAGGTGGCTTTTCCTACGATGCCGTCGGGGGTAAGATTGAATATCTGCTGGAAGCGTCTTACCGCATCCTCGGTGGTCTGACCGAAGAAGCCGTTGGTGTTGGCTATCTTCGGGATAGAGGGATAGTTTGTGGATATACGGTTAAGCCGTGTCTGCACCTGAAGTACATCATCTCCCGAGGAGCCGCGGCGCAGCGACCTTGTGGGTACACTTATCTCGATTCCCTCTACAGGGGTGTTGGTCACAAGCTCTATGTCATCGCCGTAATATCTCCTCAGTATCTCAAGAGAGTCAAGCCCCTGTTCGGCAAGTCCCTGACTACCCCATTGAGAGAGTCCGTCGCAGGTAGTGGTAGTGCCGTTACAGTATTGAGCAAACAATGGCTCTATATTTCCGCGGCGGCGGATATAGACATTGAATATATCGTCAACTATCTGTGATATATTTTCAAATATATCCCTGCCCTTGGCAAAGGACTGATCTACCGAGGTGGAGCTTGTTATATCAAAATCATAGTTCTGACTGCGATAATACTCGGTATAGACACGGTTAAGGGCATAGGATATCTGAGCAAGTATATTTGCACGGATGGCAGATTCGTTCCAGGTGGGATAGATCTCACTTGAGGCTACATTTTTTATGTAATCGGGAAAGGATACCGTCACATTTTCTGCCGCTACATTCGGCGGCCCTAAGTGAACGGTTATTGTTTCGGGTATAAATGGAAGCTCGGGCATATTTCCTCCTATAGATCGGGGCTGACACTCTCATTAAAGCGGGTGTCCTCATATGGCTTTACATCGGTTATGGGTATCATGGCTACATTCTGTATTGAGGTTATACCTGAATAGATGGGTGCATTGATGTTTTCGATGGTATAGTATCCCTCATAGTCGGTGTCTATATTGTAGCTTGCATAGGGAATTTCACCTGTATCCGGGGTCTGAGATGCTTCAAGGGGTGGTGCGGGCAGTTCGATTTTTTCGGTCCTTCCCGAGGAATCGGTGATAAGGGTGTATAAAAGTCGGGTGTCGTCGTTTTCTGTCGAATAGATCCTGACCCTTGCTCCCTCAATAGGAAAATTACCTCTTGCGGCACTCACCGCCACCACAAGATAGCCTGTATCTGTATTTGACATTAGATCACTCCTTTATAGTCAGTATATGCATACATAATCAAAAAGACACAAAAGAAAGCGGGCGGATGATATCCGCCCCTACCTTATTTGCAGTTGTTTGTCTTATTGTCTGTCTTGTTCTGAGAATTGTTGGTCTTGCTTTCTGTCTTGTTCTGAGTATTGTTTGTCTTATCGTTCATATTGCTTGTGTTCTTATTATTCTTTGCCATTGTTTTTTCTCCTTTCGTGGTTTACAAATATAGTGTTTTCTGTTATAATGATTTTATCCTAAAATGAAAGAAGAAAAATTATGAAAGCTTATCCTCTTAAATTAGATGCATATAAAAAGGGTGTTGTCTGGGGCGGAACAACCCTCAGAGACAAATACGGCAAGCATTTTGACTCGGACGACCTTGGCGAGACCTGGGAGCTGTCTGTACGAGAAAAGGAAAACTCGGTCATAGTAAACGGAGAATACGCGGGTATGACCTTAAAGGAATATCTGGGAAATGAGGAAAATTTTCCGCTGCTTGTAAAATTCCTTGATGCAAATGACAGCCTGTCGGTGCAGGTTCATCCCGAAAAGACAGAGATGTGGTATATCGTTGAGGCAACCCCGGATGCACAGCTGGTATACGGCTTAAATGAAAAATTTGACAAAGAAAAAATAAGAGCCGCGATTGAAGGCGGTACTCTTGAAGAGCATCTCAACTACATAAATGTAAAGGCAGGCGAGGTGTATTTTATCCCCAGCGGTCTGACCCACGCTATATGCAAGGGTATAGTTATCGCCGAGATACAGGAAAACAGCGATATAACCTACCGCCTGTATGATTATATGCGCCCTCAGGCAGACGGCTCGCTGCGACAGCTCCATGTTGAAGAGTCCCTTGAAACCATGGACGATATAACTGAGGAATATATCGAAGCACACAGATACTCTCTTGGTAAAACAAGCGAAAACAACCTTGCCAACTGTGAGTTCTTCCATGTTGACAAATATGATTTTAAAGGGGATATGAGCTTTACAAAGGACGGCTTCCACCATATCCTCTGCCTTGAGGGTGAGGGTTCGATCAACGGTGAGTCTGTAGTCAAGGGGGACAGCTATTATATTCCCCGGGAAATAAATGAGTATAAGATAACAAGTGAAAATGGAATTTCGGTAATAATTTCAACATGCAAATATTAAACGGCAGATTTAAAATCTGCCGTTTTTGTTATTCCGCACTTTCTACAGGCTTCCACTGTGCCTTGAGATAATATCCGGTACGATCATTTACTATAACTGTTTCGCTTGTTACTATAAACGACTCGTCATTATAGCTGTAAAGCCATCCTTCAAAGGTATATCCTTCCTTTGTGGGTACGGGAAGCTCGCCCAAGGGGTCACCCTTGTTGACCAGCTTATATGATACATCACACTCTCCTCCGTCGGGATGGAAATAGACCTTAGTTCCGTCGCTCCACAGCTTTGTGACCGTTATATGCTCGGATATATTCAAACGGGTATTGTTCTGGATATTTATATCACCGTACCACCACCCGCCGTTTATATACCCTTCCTTTTTGGCAGAGGGAGCATAACCGAACAACTCACCCGATGTGATATATTTAAATTTATAGGCACAGCTGTCCGCTCCGTTATCATCAAAGTCAACACGGTAAATATATCCTGCCTCAAGGAACTTAGAGAGTATCTGTGCAAGCTCGGCTCTTGTTGCGTAGCCCTTAGGATCAAGGGTAGTGATGGTTCTGCCCTGAATAATACCGTTCTCAACACAGAAGGTCATACCGTCTACCGCCCAATCTGATACCTTATCTGCATCATCAAAGGCACTAAGATCGCCATTGATCTCATATTTGCATTTTGCAAAATCCACATAATTGAGAATAAATGTAGCTAACTGCTCACGGGTAACATATTCACCTACACCAAAGTATCCGGTTCTCAAGCCGCTGGTAATTCCATGTTCCTTTGCCCAATAAACCGCCTGACAATACCAGGAATCCCATACTACATCCTTAAATCTGTCCTTAGGGGGATAATCTTTATCCGGTTCCCAACGAAGAGTAGATAACACCTGCATAAGCTGCTCGCGGGTCACCTTGTTTGCGGGAGCAAACTCTCCGTTTCCCATACCTAACATAATACCGTTTTGGTATACATACTCTATACCTGAGGTATGCCAAGCCCAGGGTTTAACATCACTGAACGCATCTACCGCCGATTTTTCACCGTTCCAGCGGACACCTCCGCCAAAGCCCCTGTTCATCTGAGCCTTATACTCGGTAGTCCAGGTTTCGTTTTCGTCGGGATAGTATATATTAACTGCATGGGTATCGCCGTCGGTGGCCCATCCGCGGAGCAGAGGTGCATTGCCCAGAAAAACGATCACCTTGGGAGGTGCACTTGTATAAAAGGGATAGTACATTTCCTCTACGGTATCGGGTATAACCAGGGATTCAAGAGAAGCCATACCGTGGAAAGCCCCTTCACCAATGCTTACGATACCCGCGGGAAGAGAAACCTCCTTTACCGAATCAAACCACTGAAAAGCGAAGTGTCCGATTGTTGTAACACCCTCTTCAACTACGATCTTTGTTGCTTTAAACCAATCTGCAGGTATACCGTTTGAATCCGGGACTCCAAAGTCATCCATGCCAAAGCCGGCCATAGAGCCTTCCCCCGATAGGGTAAGCACACGGGTAGTGCTGTTATATGTCCATGTGATCGCTCCGTATTCCTTGCTCTCTGTATCCTTAGCCGATACCGCAAGAGAAAAAGCGGATATAAGCATCATAAGCGCAAGTAAAAAGCTGATAATTCTTTTCATAGCTTCTCCTTATCTTATTTTATCAAATTTTGTAAGCATTACTGCCGCCTGTGCACGGGTGAGCTGAGTATACGAGGATACTACAAGTGCGTCATCCTTTATGCTTGTAATAATATTATTTGCAACAGCCCAGGATATCTGCTCGTATGCCCAGTCGGGGATAAGCTCATAATCTGTATAAGCAGTCATATCTGCACGGCCTGTCATATCCCTGCCTATATCCTCTGCCACGCAGTAAAGCAGTCTTGCAAAGGCGTCGCGTTGTATATTCATACCGGTACCAAAACGGTCCTTATCAATTCCCGTAAGATATCCCCGTCCTACTGCCCAGGCTACCGCTCCGCTGTACCACTTACCTGTGGGAACATCAACAAAGCCGCTGTCAATATTCTTATAGTTTTCGGTGTTTACACCCATAAAGTTTGCAAGCATAACCACGCACTGCTCACGGGTAAGAGCCGTATTGGGTGAAAAAATGTTATCGCTCATACCCTTCATATAGCCCTGCTGTATACAGTAGGTAACACCGTCATAATACCATGCATTACTGCGGATATCCTTGAAATCGTCCTCGCAGGAGCGCATTTCCACATCTATATAACGGACCTTACCGCATCGGTTGCACAGGATCATATTTCTTCCCTTTTCAAGGTATGTAGGCTCACGGAGAACGATCTCCTCCGACCATCTGTGCTTGACTCCGCTGTCACAGGTATCCGAAACATTAAGCTCGATACCGAGAGTATCAAGCTCTACTGTAGTAAAACTATAACCCGGTTTTTTGAGTCCACCCACAAATGTCTCGGGAGCTGTATAATATATGTCGTGCCTTGAATCGGGATAACTATCATAATACTTACCACCGGCTCTTATTTTAGCACCGTGAACAGCTATATCATTGATCTTGAGATCGATCTTACCGCTACTTAATTCGCTTACATCGTCAGCTATGACCGTCCAAGGAATCCACGCCTCAAAGCACCAGCCTTTATCGGTAACCTTACCCTCTGCCAACGCTCCTTTTTCGGATAAAGTTTCAACCAAATTATAGATCATACCGTCTCTGTCGTACATATACACCTTTCCGTCGTCACAAAGCGAAAGTGTATACTGGGGAATCGGATAATAATAGACTGTAGAAAGCTCGGTCAGAGCGCACAGAGGATCAACGGTGAGCTGAAAATAGTCACCGGTAAAATCGCATCTTCCGTTTTCGGTTATGCCGGATAACATTTTCTCAGCACTGTTATCGTTTCCGGTAAATGAAGGATCGTAGGATAAAACACCAACATTAAAATCACCGGAAAAATAGAATCCGCCTATATCTACCGCAAAGCGAAGCTCTCCTAATACGGTTGTATATCTGCCCGCATGGTACATATTGAGTGTATCTTCGTTCATATAAGCAACCGAAGACCAACCCTCATCATCAGTAATATTGCCATCTATTGTAGGACTTGCAATCTCGATATCTATCGGTGGATTTGGTATTATATAATCTCTTCCCGCGCTTATGTAACAGGCAAAAACCGATGTCAGCATAAGAAGGGTCAGAATTATTGATATTATTTTTTTCATAAATAACTCCTTAAATATAGGTGTCTATAAGATAAACATTTGCAATTATCACAGCCGCCTCTGCCCGGGTACAGAAGCCCTTAGGATTTATTACACCGTTATGACCTGTGATAATAGGCGGAACATTACAGTGCTTTGTTGGATTGTGGGTTATGATCATACATATGCCTGTTGCAAGGGTCATTGCGGGCATAGCATATGGTGATATTTTGTAGCTGTCCTTAAAGCTGCTTACAATACCCTCTCTGACATAGATGTCACTGTTTTTAGAGTTCAGGCCCCATTCCTGTTCATACATTCTGTATATCATGGTAACAAGATCCTGTCTTGTAATATATTCATTTACTCCGAAGCGCTCTGCTGTGACTCCGCTGGTGTATCCCTTGCGGTACATCCATTCTACCGCATCGGCGTACCAGGATCCCTGCTTTACATCCTTAAAGGAGTAACGCACATAGGATTCTCCTGCGCTTTTCAGGTTGTAGAGTATCATTGCCGCTTCAGCTCGGGTCAGCCGTTTGTTGGGATCAAATTTTGTCCTGCTGACACCGTTCATGAGTCCAAGCTCATAAGCTCTCTTGACAGGCTCATACTGCCAGCTGCTCTTTGATATGTCGGTAAAAGGAAAGCTGTCTGCCGACACAGGAATACAAAGGACAGGCAGTATAAACCCAAAGATAAGCAGCGCGCATACTATCTTCTTTGTCATTTGATTATTCCTTGATCTCTATATTTTCTGCAATTTTGATAAGCTCTTCACGGTCTGTCATACCGCTTATGGCTACGGTAAAATAGCTGTTGCCGAAATATACCGAGCCCTGCCTTTGAGAATCGCTGTAGGAAATATATGCAGTATAGCCGTCTATATTAAGATATCCGAGATCGTGATGCTCATCCTCGCTCATAAGCTCTATATCCGAGCTTGTGAGAATATCGATAACGATATATTCTCCGGAATCATTTACATAGCTATATGAAAGGCTGTCAGCGTTTTCCTCTGTTCTTTCATTTATAAGCTCAAAGCCCTCGGGGATATAACCGATAACTGTCCCGGCTATATCTATTGTCTGATCGTCCTGAGCCTGGGTGAAGTCTATATTGAAGCCTTCCTCAATATATTTGACCACATTCTCGGTTACCGCGGCGCGTATTCCCGAATCTGTCATCAACAAGCCAAAGCCGGAAAGAGAGACACAGAGAATAATTGCTGCCGCCTTGACCGTATAGCCCATCCATACAGGCTTACGGCGTTTGCCCGACAGAGCTTTTGCTTCTCTTTTCTGCTTTGCACCTAACGCATAGAGCTGTCTGAGCTCTTCCATTGAAGGCTCATTGCTCAATTCTTGGTTATACTCTTCACAAAATGCTTTTTCCAGCATTTCTTCAAACAGCTTATCGTCAGTTCTTCCCATTTATGTTCTCCTTTACCAACGCTTTTCTCAACATCTGCTTTGCTCTGAATAATCTCTGGTTAACCGTTTTTTCATTAAGCTCCAGCAGCGATGCAATCTGTTGTACCTTAAGTCCGTTTATATATCTCAGCCTGCATACATCCCTGTAGGTATCACCTAAGGAATTTATAGCCTTGACTAAGATATTCACAGTCTCATTTGATACCACAACACTTTCTGGTGTATCGGGTATGCATACATCAAAAATATCATCTAAGGGAACTGTGTTGTTGCTTTTGAGCTTGACACGGTTAATTGCCGTGTTCCTTGCAACCACCGAGCAAAGATGCCTTACCTTTACGGGATCAGACAGATCTAAGGTGTCAATAACACTTATAAGCTTGACCATAGTGTCATGTACCGTGTCCTCTATGTCGGCTTTATTTTTTAAATATTTCCCTGCGCTGTACGCCATACAGGAATAATAGTCCAGATATATACGGGATATCTTATCCTGCTTTTGCGGCTCTGCGACGGTGGAATTAAATAAGAGCATTTTTGCCTCCGAGATGATGTTTTCCATAGTTCAATTATACCATATTTCATAATGTGTGACAATCTGTTTTTGCTTCTCTGATAATAAGAACATATGAAGAATCATTTTTACTACAAAATATCAAAAAAGACTTTTGACCCGGCGGCCAAAAGTCTTCTTATTAAAGCTCTGCTATAACCTCAACCTCTACAAGAACATTGCGGGGCAGCTGCTTTGCAGCCACACAGCTTCTTGCGGGCTTGCCTGTGAAGTACTTTCCGTAAACCTCGTTGAATGCACCGAAGTCTGCCATATCAGAAAGGAAGCAGGTGGTCTTGACAGCCTTTTCGATGCTTGTTCCTGCCGCTTCAAGCACGGCACAGAGGTTCTTGCAAACCTGCTCGGTCTGCTCGGTGATGGTTTCTGCCTTTATCATACCGTCTGCGGGATCTATTGCGATCTGTCCGGAGGTGAACACAAGGTTACCTACAACCATCGCCTGAGAATAAGGGCCTATGGCATCGGGTGCATTGTTCGTATATACTATCTTGCTCATTTTCATTTCTCCTTTAGTTATCTATTATTCTGAATCCGTGTTCTTTAAGTGCCTTGGTAATAAGCTGAACATGCTCGTAGTCTCTTGTTTCCATCTCAACTCTGAGATAACAGCCGTTGATACTTCTTGTATCCCCTGCTCTCTCATGGTGAACTCCCGTTACATTACCGCCGCACTCGGCTATGATCTGTGATACAGCCACAAGCTGACCGGGCTTATCAAGAAGTTCGATGGTAAGACGGCTAGAGCGTCCCGACTTCATAAGACCTCGGTCTATAACACGGGAGAGGCTTGTAACATCGATATTACCACCCGAAACAAGGCTGACTACCTTCTTGCCGTTTATGGGGAACTTACCGTGCATAGCAGCGGCTACAGCCACAGCACCTGCACCCTCGGCAACCATCTTCTGCTTTTCGATAAGAGCAAGGATAGCCGAGCATACCTCATCATCTGTAACAAGAGCTATATCATCTACATACTCGCTAATAAGCTTGAAGGTGTTTTCGCCCGGCTGCTTTACCGCAATACCGTCTGCAACGGTGGAAACAGAATCAAGGGTCTCTATCTTACCGTCACGCACAGAATTATACATACTGGGCGCACCTGCTGCCTGAACACCGTACACCTTGATGGAGGGTCTTATCTGCTTAACGGTATATGCAATACCCGAGATAAGTCCGCCACCGCCGATAGGCACGATGATGGCATCTATATTGTCAAGATCGTTTAATATTTCAAGGGCAACGGTTCCCTGTCCCGCAATGACATTTTCATCATCAAAGGGGTGGACAAAGGTATAACCCTCGCTGTCACGCAGCTCCAGAGCCTTCTTATATGCATCGTCATAGCAACCGGGAACAAGACAAACCTCCGCACCGTAGCCCTTTGTTGCCTCAACCTTTGAGATGGGGGCTGTATCGGGCAGACAGATAAGCGACTTTATGCCGTTCTTGGATGCGGCAAGGGCAACACCCTGCGCGTGGTTGCCCGCAGAACAGGCGATGACGCCCTTTGCCTTTTCTTCGTCGGTAAGCATAGCAATCTTATAGCCTGCGCCTCTTACCTTAAAGGAGCCTGTTATCTGCAGGTTCTCAGGCTTTAAGAAAAGTCTGCAATCCTGCGCTATACCGTATGCACGGACACAGTTTGTAGGTCTGATGATTTTACGCAGTACTGTCTGCGCGTTAAAGATTTTGTCAAGTGTTAGCATTTCTATACCTCAATTTTCCGCTTTGGAACTAAAAAACGCCCCAAAGCAAATTAGCTTTGAGACGGGTGTATTACACTCGCGGTACCACTCAAATTGCGATATCTCGCCACTTTGGGAGTCTGTCAACTCCTTTTGCCTTAACGCAGCTTCACGGAGAGAATTACTTATAGGACAGTACTCCGTCCTCTTTTTCACGCTCTCGGCTCGGAAGTGATGGCAATGGGATGCTTGTATATCGGCTTTCACCTGCCGCCGACTCTCTGGATACGCTGCATTCCCTGCGTCTTCGTCATTGCTTTTAGTAATTGATTGTTATTATACCACCCCTGATCTTCATTGTCAATACATTAAAATAAAATGTTTTTATATTTGTTTACAAAATATGCCATTGTGATTAATAAAAAAAGAGTATAATTTTTTTAATTTATTTTTTTGGAGAAGGTAATGACTGACCGATTTGATAAATTTTCTGCCCTGATATTTGATGTATCCAGAAACTGGCATAAAATCGCATCGGATGAAATGGCAAAATATGACCTCAAGGGAACATACATCGTATATCTGTCTGCTATGGCTCGCTGCCCCGAGGGTATTACCGCCGCTAAGTTAGCCGAGATATGCTGCAGAGATAAGGCGGATGTTTCCCGCGCTATATCAGCAATGGAAGAAAAGGGTATGGTAGAAAAGCTCTCTGCCCGTAATAACTCTTACCGCGCGGCTCTTAAGCTGACCGACAAGGGTATCCGAATCGCAAAGGAGCTTGAAATCAGAGGCGAAGCTGCAATAAATATGGCAGGTATGGGTATCGCCGCCGACGAAAGAACCGTATTCTATAAGGTAATGGAGACCATAGCAGAAAATCTTCGCTGTATGAGCTGCTGCGGTGTTCCCGACAAGCCTATAAGGATCAAGGCGGTTCTCTTTGATCTTGACGGAACACTTCTGCCCATGGATCAGGATGAGTTTATAAGGGCATATATGACCGAGCTCTGCAAAAAGCTTACCCCCTTAGGCTATGACAGCGAGGAACTTAAGAACACCCTGTGGCACGGCATCCGTGCTATGTACAGAAATAAAGGTAAGTACACTAACGAAGCTGCATTTTGGCATTGCTTTAAAAAGCATTTCCCCGAAATGTCTGAGGAAACACATAAGTATACAGAGGATTTCTACCTTAATGATTTCGACAGGGTATCCTCTGTGGCAAAACCCAATCCGGATGCAAAAAAGGCATACGAATATATCAAGAGCATCGGTATGAGAGTTGCCCTTGCAACAAATCCCCTCTTCCCCCGTATCGCCACCGAAAAGCGTATAAAATGGGCGGGCTTTGACAGCTGTGACTTTGAATTTATCACCTCATATGAGGACTCTTACTACACCAAGCCCAATGCCGAATACTACAGAGGTATATACGAGCGAATGGGTCTTAAGCCCTGCGAGTGTCTTGTTGTAGGCAATGATGTTGACGAGGATCTGGCGGCAAAGGAGCTTGGTATGAGAGTGTTCCTTCTTACCGACTGTATGATAAACAGGCATAACAGAGATATTTCTGTTTTTCCTCACGGTAACTTCAATAATCTGATAGAATATATTAAAGAGCAGGTATAAAACCTGCTCTTTAGCATTTTATATCAAACCTGTTGCCGCATCGGGGACATTTTACGGTATGCTCACCCTTGCGCTTAGGTAATCTGAGATTAGAGTGACAGCTTGGACAGATACGGTAAATATGAGTCTTACGGTCACGGAGCTTATTCTTTTGAAGCTTGAAATAACCTCGTACCCTACCTAATATGCTGTTATATGCCCTGTTTTCCATCTGCCGTTTAAAGATGTTCTTTGACAGGATACGGAACACGCACCATGCCACAAGTGCTATCTCGGGTATCCAGATAAATATGTTGTTCAGGAATATGTTTATGATCGACAGAACAAGAGATGTCCAAAGCAGGGATATACCCAGCTCATCCATACCGTATCTGCCGTAAAAAAACTTAGTCAGCTTTTCTTTAAGTTTCATTATAACACCTCAAAAACCTAACATGGCTTTAATTTATTGCCTGAAGAGACAGTAGGTGGTTTATAAGCTGCTGTGCGGTTCTACCGCTTCTGCCGCCGTGCTGCATAGCCCAGGCGCGCGCCTTGTTTATAAGCTCCTCGTCGGAGATATCGATATTGTTACGGTGAGCAAGCTCGGTAACGATATTAAAGTAATTCTTCTGATCAGGCTTTGAATAGTTGATAGTAACACCAAAGCGGTCATAAAGCGAGAGCTTCTCCTCCATTGTATCCGAGTGGCGCACATCGTTTTGTACCTGGATATCCTTGCGGTCCGCCCAGGTCTCCTTGATAAGATGCCAGCGGTTGGAGGTGGCATAGATAAGCACATTATCGGGTCTTATCTCAAGACCGCCCTCAATAACTGCCTTTAAGTACTTGTATTCTACCTCGTTTTCCTCAAAGGAAAGATCATCCATATAGATGATAAAACGGTAGTTACGGTTCTTGATATCAGCAATTATCTTAGGCAAAAACTCAAACTGATGCTTGTATATCTCAATTATACGCAGTCCACGGTCATAATATTCGTTAAGTATAGCCTTGATGCTGGTGGACTTGCCAGTTCCCGCATCACCGTACAAAAGCACATTGTTAGCCTTTTGTCCCTTGACAAAGGCCTCTGTGTTCTCGGTAAGCTCCTGCTTTTGAATTTCATAGCCTACAAGGTCGGACAGACGGATTATCTCTGTGTTGGTGATAGGCTCAAGCTCACAGTCAGAGCCGGGCTTTATACGGAAAGCCTTGTTCATACCGAACATACCCACACCGTAATCGCGGTAGAATGCGGTCAGTATATTAAATATCTCATTTTCATCTGCGGCTGCTTCTATATCTGCGCTCAGCTTACGCACCTTTTCGCTTACATTCCTGTTATAAAAGCGCTCGGATTTATGTATGGCGGTATAGCCTGATACCGTCGAAAAGCAGTTGATCTCAAGCTCATTTTCCATATCCGAAAAATCATAGTCGAAAAGTGCCTTGAATATCTTAAGGTCGCTTTTTACAAAGGAGTTTACACTTCCCTGTCCCGCGCCCTTCTTTTCACAGCATATGGAAAAGGGGTTCTCGGTGGTGGCAAGCAGATATGCAAGATAGCAATGCCACAGGTTACCGTCAAAGCCGTAAGCTGTAGAGATATCAAGCAGACGGTGTATTTCGGTATATATATCGGAAACAAGAGCCTCGCGGTCGTATGCCTCTGTATAGAAGCGCTTTGTAATATCAGAAAGTCTGAAAAGGATAGAGTCCTTGTCGATATTGCGGTAAACAACTAATTTTGATAATAAACGGTACATAATAAACCTCTTGTCAATAAAGCTCTGTAGAAAGATATTTTTCCCCAGAGTCGGGAAGTATAACAACTATATTTTTGCCCTTGTTTTCAGGGTACTTTGCAAGCTCTGCGGCGGCATAAAGTGCCGCTCCGCCGGATATACCACAGAGCACGCCCTCTTTTTTGCCCATAAGACGGGCAAGGGTGTATGCATCCTCAGTCTTTACACAAATGACCTCGTCATATACAGAGGTATCAAGGGTATCGGGAACAAAGTTTGCTCCTATTCCCTGTATTCCGTGGGAACCTGCTTTACCCTCTGAAAGCAAGGGAGAATCAGCAGGCTCAACTGCTATTACCTTGATATGGGGGTTCTTTTCTTTAAGATATCTGCCTGTACCCGTAAGGGTTCCGCCTGTGCCTACACCTGCTACAAATATATCCACCAGACCGTCGGTATCCTTATATATCTCGGGACCTGTGGTATCATAATGCGCCTTTGGGTTTGCGGGGTTTGTGAACTGCCCTGCAATTATGGCATCGGGTATCTGCTCTGCAAGCTCCTCTGCCTTTGCTATAGCACCGCTCATACCCTGGGCTCCGGGGGTGAGTACAAGCTCTGCACCGTAAGCCTTAATAAGCTTACAACGCTCTACAGACATACTGTCAGGCATTACTATAACGGCTTTGTAGCCTCTTGCCGCCGCAACCGAGCAAAGTCCTATACCCGTGTTTCCGCTGGTAGGCTCTATAATCACCGAGCCGGGCTTAAGCCTGCCGTCTTTTTCAGCCTCGTTTATCATCGCAAGGGCAACTCTGTCCTTGACAGAGCCTGCGGGATTGTTTGATTCCAACTTGGCTATAAGCTTTGCTTCTATTCCAAGCTCCTTTTCCAAATTCATAAGTCTCAGCATCGGAGTTTTGCCGATAAGCTGTTCTGCAGATGTATATATCATAACTACTCCTTAAGCAATATACTTCCCTCAACGATCTTATAACCATCCACATAGGGCTGCGTTCCCGTGAAAATAAGACTGTGGGGTGTATATGTATCGAGGATATCGGTAACAAAATTCTTTTGGGCCTCTGTCAGATTGATATAACCAAAGGGACGGCTGTCCATTGTCTTGTATTCCTCAAGACGGGCTTTATCCATACTTCCGCAAAGAAGTATCCTGTCCTGACCCATACTTATTCTTGTTATTAGCGCAGGGGAGCTATTACCTGCCGTAACGCTGACAGATGCGCCGCCAACACCAAAGGACATATGCGCCTTTACCTTTATTACAAAGATATCATAACCCTCAAGGATGCTGAAAAGCTCATCGCTGTCGGGTATATAGGCGGTAGAAACCCTGTATCTACCCACAAGTTCCTCTACCCTTTGAGCGGTATTGTCATCAAGATCGGGAATAACAAGGGTATCGATTGTATTCTTCTCTATATCCGGTATATCACAGCCTATTACAAGAACAGCATCCTCGCTTTGTGCAAGTACACTTTCCTCATAAAAAAGCACCTGAAGCTCCCTTTTTTCCTTACAGGAAAAGAGGGAGCATACAAGCATTATGCAAATTATAAATACTGAAAATGTTTTAAATCTCTGACTCATTCTTTTTACAAAAGACCACCCTGCCATCGGCCGCCTTTGCCGTTATACGGTCGCCGACAGAGATACTGCCGTCAAGCATAGCCTCGGTAAAAGCATCCTCACAGCTGCGCTGTATCTCACGGCGTATAGGTCTTGCTCCGTATACAGGGTCAAAGCCCTTTTTACAAACAAGCTCCACGGCAGAGGTGTCAAACTCTATGTCGATACCGATATCGGCTATACGCTTAACCAGATTATCAAGCATAAGTCGGGCGATCTCTTTTATCTCTTCCTCTTTTAGCTTATTAAAGACGATGATCTCGTCTATACGGTTGAGAAATTCGGGTCGGAAGGTGGCGCGAAGTGCTGACATGACCCTCTCGCGCTTGGCTGAGCCTTCATCCGAGGCTCTTTCACCAAAGCCAAGGGTGGATGTCTTTTCGGTCATACCCGATGCCCCAACATTGGAGGTCATAATGATTATGGTGTTCTTAAAGTCTACCCTTCTGCCCTGACTGTCGGTAAGCATACCGTCATCAAGTATCTGCAAAAGGATATTGAACACATCGGGATGTGCCTTTTCTATCTCGTCAAACAGCACCACCGAATAGGGCTTACGCCTTATCCTCTCGGTAAGCTGACCGCCCTCCTCGTGGCCTACATAACCGGGAGGTGAACCGATAAGCTTGGAGACGCTGTGCTTCTCCATATATTCCGACATATCGATGCGTATCATTGCGTTATCATCACCGAACAGGACCTCAGCAAGAGCCTTTGTCAGCTCGGTCTTACCCACACCTGTGGGGCCAAGGAAAATAAATGATCCCATAGGTCTTTTGGGGTCCTTGAGACCTATCCTGCCGCGACGGATAGCACGGCTGACTGCATCGACCGCTTCCTCTTGTCCTATTATACGCTGATGTAGGATTTTGTCAAGGTTTTTAAGCCTTTCACTTTCCTCCTGTGCAAGTTTTTTCACGGGTATCCCTGTCCAATGAGCTACGATATCATTTATTTCTTCCTCACCGACAGAGAGGCTGTTTTCTGATTTTGTGCTGTCCCACTCCTTCTTTGCCTTGGAGTACTCCTCAGCTACGCTGCGCTCATCATCCCTGAGCCTTGCCGCAAGCTCAAAATCCTGCTTTTTTATGGCGGCTTCCTTTTCAAGGGAGAGCTTTTTCTGCTTTGCCTCCAGCTCCTTTATAAATGCAGGCGGTGTTACCGCACCTATACGGAGCTTTGATGCCGCCTCGTCTATAAGATCTATCGCCTTATCGGGCAGATATCTGTCAGCTATATATCTGACAGACAGCTTGACAGAGGCCTCTATCGCCTCATCTGTTATTCTTACCTTATGGTGTGACTCGTATTTATCACGCAGTCCCTTAAGGATTATAATTGCCTCCTCGACGGTGGGCTCACCTACAGTCACAGGCTGAAAACGCCTTTCAAGTGCGCTGTCCTTTTCTATATGCTTACGGTATTCACTCAGGGTGGTTGCGCCTATCATCTGCATATCTCCTCTTGACAGGGCAGGCTTGATGATATTTGCCGCATCAACTGCACCCTCTGCCGCGCCTGCACCGACAATAATGTGGATCTCATCCACAAAGAGGATTATGCGCTTATCCTTGCGTACCTCCTCCATTATTCCCTTTAACCGCTCCTCAAATTCACCGCGGTATTTTGCTCCTGCTATCATACCCGCAAGATCAAGGGTCACTATAATCTTGTCAGATAAAAGCTCGGGTACATTGCCGTCTGCAATGCGCTTTGCAAGTCCCTCCACCACGGCGGTCTTGCCTACACCCGGCTCACCTATAAGACAGGGGTTGTTCTTGGTACGGCGGGACAGTATCTGTATAATACGGTCCATCTCGCTGTCACGGCCTATGATGGGATCTATCTTACCCTGCTTTGCCATCTCGGTAAGATCTCTTCCGTACTGTGAAAGAGTCGGACAGGACTTAAGCTCAGAGGACGCCTTTTTGTCCTGCTTTTTGTTCTTTGTTCCCGCTATGGGAATATCATCATCCTCACTCTCTGCACCCAAAAAGCTTATGACATCAAGGTGCAGACGGTTGATATCAACACCAAGAGTCTGAAGTATCTGCACACCCACACAGTCGCTTTCATTGATAAGAGCAAGGAGAAGATGCTCTGTACCTATATACCCCTGTCCGTGGCGCATAGCCTCATAGGAGGAGTTTTCTATAATTCTCTTGGTACGGGGTGTCATATCGTTAGGTGTAACAGAGCTTTTTCCGCCGCTTCCCGATATCTGAACCGTTATCCTTTTGACATTTTCAAAGTTCACCGAAAGCTCTGAGAGCAGCTTTGCGGCGGCACAGTCAAGCTCACTTGAAATGGCAAGTAACAGGTGCTCAGAGCCTATATATGTGTGGCCCAGCTCCCTTGCAAAATACAGGGATTTGTTCAGGACATTCTGGGCTCCCTTTGTAAATCTGTTTGACATCCGTCATCCCTCATTTCGTTGTAATAATATCAGCCAAGCACGGTCTTTATGATCTGTGCTCTTTTTATATCTCTTTCGGCAGGGCTGAGCTGCTCGCCCATACTGAGTGTACAGGGCATTACCGAGCAAAAAAGCTCGTCAAGTGCTTCATAGCTGACCCCCTCTATTATGCCAAGGTAAACGCCCAGGCGCACCCTTGCATAAAGGTCAATAAATTCCTCCGATGTCACGCTATATGCGTATTTAAGTATTCCGTAGGCACGGCTCAAGGGGTCATAGGCTGTTTCCCCCGACGACTTTATCCTGTCGCGGGCAAGCCGTTCTCTTATAATTATCTGTGTTACCGTATCCTTAAGCTTACAAAGGATATTCTCCTCGCTGCTTCCAAGGGACTCGGCATTTGATATCTGGTATATAAAGCCCCCCGATCTGCTGCCCTCGCCGTACATACCGCGGATGGTAAGACCAAGCTTTGGAAGCTGAGATATGATAGCCTTAAGCTCTCCTGTCATTGCAAGACCGGGCAGAAACATCATAACCGATGCTCTCATACCGTTACCCAGATTGGTAGGACAATGGGTAAGAAAGCCTAAATGCTCATCATAAGCTATACGGAGCTCGGACAGGAGCTTATCATCGGTACTGCAAGCCTCGGCATACGCCTCGTCAAGTACAAAGCCCTGCTTTATCACCTGTAGGCGGATATGATCCTCCTCGCATACCATGACCCTTGTGTCACCCTTTTCAAGGAGAGCACGAGGCAGCTTTGAATTAGAAAACTCAGAGCTGACCACATGTCTTTCTGCATAGCTTGTCGCAGTTACGGGATCCATATCTGTAAAATCGATTTTTTCAAAGCCCTTAAGTACCCCCTCGGTCTTTTCGATTATCTCCTTACAGGAGGTAGGGTCAAGCCTTGATGTGAAGGGATAATCCTTAAGATTTCTTGCAAATCTTACCCTTGTGGAAATAACAGTATCGATATCCTTATTCATTGCCTGCCTCCTTTTCTCTTATCCTGTCCCGCAGCTCTGCCGCAAGCTCGTATTCCTCGGCATCAATTGCCCTTTTAAGCTCCTTTTTTAAGCTGTCAAGCTCATTTTCGGTTCTTTTTACCTCAGCATACCCCTTGGGTACTCTGCCCTTATGTGTCTGTGAACCGTGGATACGCCCTATCATAGGCTCAAGCTCTGATTTGAAAACACTATAGCACTCGGCACAGCCCACCTTACCATCTCTTTTGATCTCCTCGAGGGTAGAGGCACATAGAGTGCAGCGCTTTTGTTCCCTTGGTACAGCGGGAGCAGAGTGAACACCAAAGATGTTCAACGGTGAAAAACCAAGCTCGAACTGTGCGGCACACTCAGCACAAAGGGCATATTCTCTTATGTTACCGTTGATATTCTGCTTAAAATAAACGGTAGCCTCGTTTTTGTGACATTTACTGCATAACATATTCATACCTCCATTCTACTTCAAAAGCGCAAGGATAATTTGTCGCATCATATCGGCGCGGACAATATCATCCATAGGTATAGAAAATACTGCTCTTATTATATTTGACTCCCTTAATGTAATAATACCCTTTTCAAGCATAGAGCCGACAAATATTCTGACACTTCGCTCGTCAAGAGTCTTGCCTATACCGTGAAATATATGCATAAGATACTCATCCCGTGTCATTTGCACCTTGGTTATACGGACATAGCCTCCGCCACCGCGGCGGCTCTCTATCATATATCCGCGCTCGGGGGTAAAGCGGGATGTGATAACATAGTTTATCTGGCTGGGAACACAGCCTATACGGCCTGCAAGATCATTGCGCTTAAGCTCAAGCTCTCCTCCGCCCTCGCTTAACATCTCCTCTATCATATTGGCAATAATATCACTCATCAACATTTTAAGCCTTCCTTTCCGTCATCCCCCATGGGAGTTATTCCCGGGAGAGCAACTTTGACCTTCTTTGACTTTAATATATCACAATAGTCAGGGAAAGTCAAGGTCAAAGAAGGTCAAATTTCGTTTATGTTAGTTAATATTTTATGAACAAGCGAAGTGCTGTATGGGGGTATTTTACGGTGGATATGGGGTATGAAAGTGAGTAAGGTATACTGTGGCTGTAACGGGAATATACAGTGCGGTATGCGAAAGAAACAGAAAACTCCGGTAAATGAGCAAGAGCCCGCTGATACCCAGCGGGGCTCTTCAGACTGTCGAAAAAGTCGGTCGTCCGTGTTGAAAAAATATTTTTTCAGATCATCACACCGTCTAACGAACAATTGTTATATAATGACTATATCTCCCAATATAGTCTGATAAGTATTCAAAAGTGGTGTATTCATCGAGTATACACCACTTTTTCACACTTTTCCGCCAAGCCGTCTCTATCGTACTTAGTACGCCGAACAGTCCTGCGCTGCCTGTGGCAGAAAAAGCAGGGCTGCGAGGACGGCACCGGGGTTCCCCGAACCGAGCTTGCCGAGGTTTGGGGGTTCACGGCAAACACCCAATGAGTTCAAGCGACTTTAG
>JAFYLH010000018.1 GCA_017537175.1 Clostridia bacterium
ACACCACCGCAAACAATATCAAGAAGGCTCCCGACTCCAAGTATCTCAAGGCAGCCGATGTTGTAGACGGAACCCTTACCATTAAGCTCGATACAGCAGGCCGCTGGAGCTTTATGGTACAGTATAACGACCAGTCCTATAACTTCTATGTAATAGAGGTTACAGAGGACGATCTTCCTAAAGAGGCAGAGCCTACCGCAACAAATGTAAAGGTATCAAGTGCCTTTACCGACAATATGATCCTGCAGAGAGACGAAGCTCTCTCTGTATGGGGCTTTGCTGATGCCGAAAGCGGTAACGTTGTAGTTGAGCTTGACGGCAAAAAGGCAACCGCCTCCGTTGATGCAGACGGTAACTGGAAGGCTACATTTGAAGACACCTTTGCATACAACACCGAGCCTCAGGATCTTACTATCACCTCCGCTGACGGTGAGACAGTTATCAAGGATGTTCTTATCGGTGATGTATACTATATCATCGGCCAGTCCAATGTCCTCTACAGCTTGGGTGAGCAGATCTTTGACCTTACCCTTAACGGCAGAGGAAACGAGCTTGCTTATGACTTTGACGACAACCGCGACATGCGTTTCTTCCGTATCTCCAGCTACGATTATGCAGATGCTACAGGTGACATGGCACAGGGTACACCTACCCTCTATGAAGATGTATACAACGGCAGAGTATGGCAGAAGCCCTCTGATGTAGGCGCGGCGCTTAGTAAGTATCAGCAGCCTTCCGACATATACTATCTCTTCCGTGAGGAGATGGGTAAGGAAGTATTCTCAGCTCTGGGTTACCTCTTTGCATACAATATGACCAACAAGAGTGAGGTTCCCGTTGGTGTAATCGAAATTGATGCTACAGGTCTTCCCATCACCTGCTTTGCTCCCAACGAGCTTTCAGAAAAGTGGGGACACGAGATCTATGACGAGGCAACAGGAACATATTACTTTGGTTATAACGGTATCAGCAGTACCGCTATGAAGACCAGATTTGTCTATAACCAGATGATCAATCCTCTTAAGAACTTCTCCTGCGCAGGTATTCTCTGGTATCAGGGCGAGAGTGACTGGTATAACTCCAAGCTGACCTTCGGTAAGGATTTCTACAGCTTCAGCGATATGTTTACCGAGCTTATGGAGTACTTCCGTGCAAACTTCGGTAACGATGACTTCAGCGTTTATATGATGGAGTTCCCCACACAGTATGCATCCGCAGGTCCTGCGTTCCTCGATGTAAGTGCTGTTAAGGGCGAATTAGGTATAGTTCCCACAATGCTTGATGACTGCTATGTGGTATCCTCCTCCGACCTTTACAGAGATATGACCTGGTTCAACAATGTTCATCCTTATATCAAGCATCATCAGGCTACCCGTCTTTCCGAGATAGTAGCTGCAAGAAGATTCGGTATAGGCGATCTCAACAATGTTCAGGGACCGCTTCTCCGTGAGGTTATCTACGAGGGCACAAGCAAGGCATATATCAAGATGGACTATGTAGGCGAGGGTCTTACCACCCACGACCGTTCGGGTAATGTTAAGGGTATTGATATCCTTATAAATTACAACGGTACTCCCGCATGGATCCAGCATCAGGGTATGATAATCACAGATACAGATACCATTACCATTGATGCAGGCAGCTTTGAGCTGCTGGGTGTGAGATACAATGCCAATGTCGGCTACTTCTACGGAGCAGAGATCAACCTCTGTAACGCATACGGTATGCCCGCGATCTCATTTACCGACCTCAAGTAATATCAATATTCAATTAATGCCCACACGAAAGTGTGGGCATTTTACTTGACTAAAGCGGGGTATGGTGGTATAATTTTTATATCAATTATTTGGAGAAAAGTATATGAAAATCAAATCGATTATTACTATATTACTTGCCGTAATGCTTTTGGTGTGCGGATGTGCGCAAAAGGAAAATGACAGCGCTGTTATAAAAACAGAGCATTGCAGAGTTGACGATGCAATGCTGGAGTTTATTTTTTATTACAACTATTATGAGCTTTATTCTGCCGAGGCAGACTACTACGGGCTCAGCACCGATCTTACGTTCAGCGAGCAGATGTACTCCCAGGGTGTAAGCTGGCAGCAGCATTTAAGCGAGCTTGCAATGTCGGATGCAAAAAAGTATGTTCTTCTTAAAGAGGCGGCGATAGATTTAGGCTTTGAATACGAGCCGGCACTCGATGCAAAAATAGCGGAGTATACCGATAACGCATCGGCTATGGGTATGACAGCAGATGAATATTACAAGGCCTATTTTGGCGAAAAGGTGACCGAGGAGACCCTTAGAGAGTTTTTTGAGCTTCAGCTTTATGCCCTGGCATATGAAAGCTACCTCAAGGAAGAATACACCGAGTCTCTTACCGATGCAGATTACAGCAAATATTACGACGAGCATAAAGCGGAGATAGAAATAGTTGATGCTCTTACATATTCTATACCCATTAACTACTACGGTGTTATAAATTCCGAAAAGAGGGATTCTCTGCTTGCCTGCAAAACCCCCGAGGAATTTAAAGCATGGATAGCAAATGATCTGACCGAAAAGAACGAAGCCTCCGATACTCCCAAGACCGCGGAGGAGCTTGCGGTAAAGATAGCAGAAAAGACCGAGGTGGTAAGATCCTATTATACCCCCGGAGGTGATTTTTCCGAGTGGGCGTTTGCCGAGGATACAGAGCTTTATGACACCCATTATGCCGAAAAGAACACAGGTATGTATGACATCTATATGCTTGTAAAAAAGCCCTATGCATGGGAAAAGTATAACCATAATGTGGGCAGGATAGTACTGAGCGGCAAGGATTATGCAAGCATAGAGGAAGTAAAAAGCAAGGCAGATGAAATTATAGCACAGCTTGATGCAAACGGCGGTGGAGCTGATGCCTTTGAAGCCCTCTATAAGGAATATAATGGCGAGGGAGAATGCTTTTACTATAATGTACAGGATGATTTCTACGGAGATGAGTCAAGCCGCGTATGGCTTAAGGACGAGGCCAGAAAAGAGGGGGATGTTACCGCTCTTGCCACACCCGACGGTTACAGTATAATCTATTATGCAGGCAGAGGAATGCAGCGCTGGATGGCGGATGCAAAGGACAATCTTGCAAATGCTTATATAGAGAACTGTATTACAGAATTTGAAGCGAAATATGCCGACAGTATGACCGTAAATGAAAACGCAATTGAGGCTCTGCCCGAGGCGCTTCCCGGTGTTGTGTATGATTTATATTGAATAACTTAAGACCCTGCGTCAGAAAGAAGATAAAATGATAAAAGAGCTTATGCACGATCCGATTTTCCTTGCAGGAAAATCGGAGACGGCAACAAAAGAGGATCTGCAAGCAGCACAGGATCTGCTTGATACCCTTATCGAGCACCGCGAGGGCTGTGTGGGTATGGCGGCAAATATGATAGGGGTAAAAAAGCGAATTATCGCTTTCCTTGACGAAAGCGGAAAGAAATCCACCTATACCGTTATGTTCAATCCCGAGATAATAAAGCTGGACGGAGCATACGATACCGAGGAGGGATGTCTTTCTCTGCTGGGAGGCCCCCGTAAATGCAAGAGATACAAGAGCATCAAGGTGAGGTATCAGACCCCCGAGATGCAGACCCGTATCAAAACCTACACCGGCTTTACTGCACAGATAATCCAGCATGAGATAGACCACTGTAACGGCATACTTATTTAACGGAGAATATTATGGCATTCAGACTTATTGACGTAGAAAACTGGGATCGCAAGGAGTTCTACCGGCATTTTATAAACGAGGTGGTATGCAGTTACTCTGTTGTTGTAAATATCGATATCACCAATCTCAAGGGTCAGAGACTCTATCCCGCTATGATCTGGCTTCTGACAAAGACGGTCAACGATATGCCCCAGTTCCGTACCGCACTTTCTGAAGAGGGTGTGGGTATCTTTGATGATATGCATCCTATGTACACCGTCTTTAATAAAGAAAACAAAAACTTTTCGGGTATATGGTCGTATTTTTCAGAAGACTACGGC
Organism: Clostridia bacterium; assembly: GCA_017537175.1. Classification (GTDB taxonomy): domain Bacteria; phylum Bacillota; class Clostridia; order Oscillospirales; family CAG-272; genus RGIG7300. Next base: position 4,033 of record JAFYLH010000018.1, read on the forward strand.
GAGTTTCTTAAAAGCTACGAATCCGATACCGCTATGTATTCCACGTCCACCCGATATGCCCCCAAGGAGGGAACACCGCTCAACGCTTTTAATATCTCTATGATACCGTGGCTTGAGTTCACCTCGTTTAACGCAAACGTATACGATGAGGGTAAGTTCCTTCTGCCCATATTCACTATGGGCAAATATTTTGAGCGAGAGGGTAGACGTATGCTTCCCCTTGCCATACAGGCACATCATGCGGTGTGCGACGGATACCATATAGGTCTGTTTGTACAAAAGCTTCAGGAATATATCGATTCATTTCAGTATGGAGAACAAGTATGATCAATTACGGATTAAAGGATAAGGTAGCCATCGTCACGGGGGCAAACAACCCACAGGGAATAGGCGCTACCACCGCACTTGCCCTTGCCCGTGAAGGGGCAAAGGTAGTGTTGGTATATAAGAGTATAGACAGAGCCTATGACGAAAGCAAGACCGACGTGAATGGAGCTGATCGATATTTTGCCGCAAATGCAGGCAATGCCGATGTTGTGGAGGGCAGACTCAAGGAGATAGGTGCAGATTATCTTATCATCGAGAGCGATATCTCGGATGAGGCTTCTGTTAAGGATATATATTCGGCGGTTCTCAATCGCTACGGCAGGGTAGATATCCTTGTCAATAATGCAGCCGACGGAGATATGGAGAGTATTGATACCATCGAACAGATAACACCAAAGGTGATTGATGATACCTTTGCAGTCAACGTCCGAGGTACTATCCTTATGACAAAGGAAATGATAAATAACCGTGGTGGCTACGGTAGAGTTATCAATCTCTCTACAGATGCCGCACAGGTCTTTGCGGGACAGATAAGCTACGGTGCAAGTAAGGCTACAATCGAGGCTCTTACACGCAGTATTGCTCTTGAAGCAGCACCATACGGAATTACCGTAAACTGTGTTGCTCCGGGTCCGTGCCAAACAGGCTGGATAGACACAGAGCTTGAAAAGAACGTTATCTCCATCATCCCCATGGGTGAGCTGATAATGCCCGAGGATATTGCCGACACTATACTTTTCCTTGCAGGCGACAAGGCAAGGATGCTGACAGGACAGGTCATCAAGGTCTCGGGCGGACATGCCTTGTAAATTAACGTTTATCTGCCTTGCAGACAAACGTTAATAATGAAATGAATCCTTTGGATTCATGAAAAGACCGTCGGTCGTGAAATGACATCTTCGATGTCATGAAATGCACCTTCGGTGCGTTAAGGAAAAAATCCGTCAAGACGGATTTTGATTGTATAAGGATTATCGATGAAATTTATAAAAAACAAAAAACTAATTATAACCTTTGAACTGATCCAGTAAAAACGGACAATGACAAAAGAACCCCTCCTATGGTATAATTAAGAAAACCATAGGAGGGATTTTTATGTCCAGAGGATACCGTCATATAAAGCAATATGAAAAAGAAATATTTGAATTAAGATCAC
>JAFYLH010000019.1 GCA_017537175.1 Clostridia bacterium
CTACACCAAGATCTACACATATACAGTAGAGCAGAAGGTTCCCGATTTCAAACAGGATGGCAACACAGTTACAATCGGCGATATAGACGACCTCTATATCGTAAGATATGCTATGGGTGAGTATAAGACCTCCTCCGAGATCAAGAAGGCAGCAGGCTCTGTAGCACTCAAGGCATCTGCCGCAGTTGACGGCGTAATTACAGTTAAGAACCTTAAGGCAGGTACTTATACATTCTGTGTACAGTACAACGACGAGTCTTACAATTACTACGTAATTACAGTAGCATAATTAAAACAAACAGAAAGCAACGGAGAAATCCGTTGCTTTCTTTTATTTATACATCCCATCGTGTGATTGTAAACAGCAATTGCTGAACTAACCCCGATTGATGGGTCCAGGGTCGTGACCCTGGTTCTGTGTACAGTACAATGATGAGAGTTATAACTACTATACAGTTGTAGTTGAGTAAAAGTAAAGAAGCAGTGGAAATCCACTGCTTCTTTTTTAGCTAAATTGCCCTCCTTGACGACAGCTAAATTATTGCTTACGCAATAGCTAATTGCACTTCGTGCAGCTAAATTAAATTCGCATTTAGCTTGGCGAAACCAAATTTAGCTCCGTGAGGAATTTAGCTGGGTATACCCAATTTAGCTCGGTGTAACCGAATTTAGCTTTTAATCAATAATAAAAGCACCCCGAAGGGTGCTTTTTATTATTGATTAAAACAGGCCGCGCTTTACATAGTGAGTATGGAGAATCTCGTGAGCCTTGTGGCTGTTGGGCTTCTCAAAGTACTCATCATAAAGAGCCTTAACTGCGCTGTTCTCGTGGGACTTACGAAGATCCATAGCAGAGTCTGCCTTATAAAGTACACTTGCACGAACCTCGCGGAGGTTTACATTGTTACGAACAACTGCGGGCTGAGTAGGCTGACCGCCGCCGTTTACACAACCGCCGGGACAAGCCATGATCTCGATGAAATCAACCTGGGTCTCACCGGACTGAACAGACTTAAGGAGCTTCTTAGCGTTAGCTGTACCGCTGGCAACTGCAACACGAACGGTAACATCACCAAGCTGGTAGGTAGCCTTCTTAACGCCCTCGATACCGCGGACATCCTCGAACTCAAGCTTTTCAAGGGGCTTGCCGAGAACAACCTCTGCAGCGGTACGAAGAGCTGCTTCCATAACACCACCGGTAGCACCGAAGATAGCGCCTGCACCGGAGCCGAGCTCGAAGGGCTCGTCAAACTTTTCGTCTGCAAGGTTCTTATAGTCGATACCTGCAGTCTGCATCATTCTTGCAAGCTCACGGGTGGTGATAGCTACATCAACATCGTAAATACCCTCGCCTGCTGCGCACTGACCGTCTCTGCCAACCTCGAACTTCTTAGCTGTACAGGGAATTACGGATACAAAGAAGATATCCTTGGGATCGATACCGTGCTTCTGAGCGTAGAATGTCTTATAGAGAGCACCGAACATCTGCTGAGGAGACTTGCAGGAGGAAAGGTTGTCGGTGAACTCGGGGAAGTAATGCTCACAGTACTTGATCCAACCGGGTGAGCAGGATGTGATAAGGGGAAGCTTTCCGCCATTCTGGAATCTGTCGAGGAACTCGTAAGCCTCTTCCATAATGGTAAGGTCAGCGGTAAGGTTCATGTTATAAACGCCGTCAAAGCCAAGAGCCTTCATACCTGCAACCATCTTGCCCTCTGTGTCTGTACCGGGCTCGTAGCCGAAGCACTCACCGATGGTAGCACGAACAGAAGGAGCTGCACAGATAGCAACATGCTTTGTGGGATCTGCGATAGCATCAAATACCTTGTCGGTATCGTCTCTCTCGTAGAGAGCGCCTACGGGACAAGCTACGATACACTGACCGCAGTTGATACAAGAGGTCTCAGCAAGCTTAAGCTCAAAGGGAGAAGCGATGTGAGTGTCAAAGCCTCTGTCGTTGGCACCGATAACGCCGATGCCCTGCATTTCCTTACAAGCCGCTACACAGCGACGGCAAAGGATACACTTGTTGTTGTCACGGATGATAGCAACAGAAGAATCGTCGATATCATAGTGATTAGACTCACCCTCAAAGTAGTCCTCGTCTACACCGTACTCAACACAGAGCTTCTGAAGCTCACAGGTGGTGGAACGGATACAGGTAAGACACTTCTTCTCGTGGTTGGAAAGAACGAGCTGAAGGTTGTTCTTTCTTGCCTTACGGATAGCGGGAGTATTGGTGAGAACCTCCATACCCTCGTTTACGGGATATACACAAGCGGCAACGGGGCCTCTTGCACCCTTAACCTCAACGAGACAAAGACGGCAAGCACCGATCTCGTTGATGTCCTTCATATAGCAAAGGGTAGGAATATCTATATTAGCAGCACGGCATGCTTCAAGCACTGTGCTGTTGGCAGGAACACTATAGTCCTTGCCGTTAATTTTAATGTTTACGTTTTCCATTATTATGCACTCCTTCCTTACTGTTTTACGATTGCATTGAACTTACACTTTTCAATACAAGCACCGCACTTGATACACTTAGCGGTATCAATTACGTGAGGCTGCTTAACCGCACCGGAGATAGCACCAACAGGACATACTCTTGCACAAGCGGTACATCCCTTACACTTATCCTCGATAACAATGTAGGAAAGAAGATCCTTACATACGCCTGCGGGACACTTCTTGTCAACAACATGAGCCTCATACTCGTGTCTGAAGTACTTAAGTGTGGAAAGAACGGGGTTGGGAGCTGTCTGACCGAGACCGCAGAGAGAAGCGGACTTGATGTAGTAGCAGAGCTCTTCGAGCTTGTCTATATCCTCAAGTGTGCCGTTACCTGCAATGATCTTGTCAAGGATCTCAAGAAGTCTTCTTGTACCTACACGGCAGGGTGTACACTTACCGCAGGACTCATCAACTGTAAAGTCGAGGAAGAAGCGGGCGATGTCAACCATACAGGTATCTTCATCCATAACTATAAGACCGCCGGAGCCCATCATAGAGCCGATAGCGATAAGGGAGTCATAGTCGATGGGGGTATCATAGAGAGATTCGGGAATACATCCGCCGGAAGGACCGCCTGTCTGAGCAGCCTTAAACTTCTTGCCGTTGGGGATACCGCCGCCGATCTCCTCAACAACCTCGCGGAGGGTTGTACCCATAGGAATCTCAACAAGACCTGTGTTGGTGATCTTGCCGCCAAGTGCAAATACCTTGGTACCCTTGGACTTTTCTGTACCCATGGAAGCAAACCACTCGGGACCGTTAAGGATGATCTGAGTAATGTTTGCGTAGGTTTCTACGTTATTAATGATAGTAGGCTTGCCGAAGAGACCCTTTACTGCAGGGAAAGGAGGACGGGGTCTGGGCTCACCTCGGTTACCCTCGATAGAGGTAAGAAGAGCTGTCTCTTCACCGCATACGAATGCACCTGCACCAAAACGGAGCTGAATGTCAAAATTGAAGCCTGTGCCGAAGATATCCTTGCCGAGGAGGCCGTATTCTCTTGCCTGTGCGATAGCAACCTCAAGACGGTGGATAGCGATAGGATACTCTGCACGAACATAGATGTAACCCTCGTCAGCACCGATAGCATAGCCTGCGATAGCCATAGCTTCAAGAACAGCGTGGGGGTCACCCTCAAGGATGGAACGGTCCATAAATGCACCGGGGTCACCCTCGTCGGCATTACATACAACATACTTCTTGCCCTGAGGCTGAGCCTGAGCGAACATCCACTTTCTGCCTGTGGGGAATCCGCCGCCGCCACGGCCGCGAAGACCGGAATCAAGAATGCACTTGATAACATCATCGGGAGTCATCTCGGTAAGAACCTTACCGAGAGCCTGATAGCCGTCCATAGCTATGTACTCGTCAATAACCTCGGGGTTGATATAACCGCAGTTACGAAGAGCAACTCTCTTCTGCTTCTTGTAGAAGGTGGTGTCAGCAAGGCTGGTAACCTTCTCTTCGATAGCATCGTGATGCTCAGCATAGATAAGTCTTTCAACGGGACGACCCTTGAGGAGGTGCTCCTCAACGATCTCTGCAACATCAGACTCCTGAACCATGGAGTAGAATGTGCCTTCGGGATATACGATCATAATAGGACCAACTGCACAAAGGCCGAAGCATCCTGTAACGACGATCTTTACCTCCTCTTCAAGACCCTTTGCCTTGAGCTCAGCCTCAAGAGCAGCCTGGATCTTGCCGGAACCGGAGGATGTACAGCCTGTACCGCCGCAAAGTAATACATGTGAACGAATCATCTGTCAATTTCCTCCTTTAATTAGTTACCCATTGTATATTCAGCAACAACCTTGCCGCCCTGAATATGCTCAGCAAATACTCTCTTTGCCTTGTCGGGTGTCATCTTAACATAAGTAACCTTTTCCTTACCTGCCTCAAAAACCTCAACAACGGGCTCGTACTGGCAGATACCGATACAACCGGTCTGTGTTACTGTGATAGCGTCGGAAAGGCCTGCTTTTGCAACCTCTTCAACGAACTGTGCGAGCACGGGACGCGCGCCTGCAGCGATACCGCAGGTTGCCATACCGACAACGATACGGGTACCGTTTTCGCTGTCTCTGATAGCTACTTTATCCTTCATTTTATCTCTGATAGCAGCGAGTTCAGCTAATGATTTCATTAGTTTGTACCTCCAAAATTATTATATTGTTCTGTAAGATAATCTTTGATCCAGGCAATGATCTCGGGTTCATCCAAGGGAACATCGCCAAGCACCTCCCTGAGAGCTATAGTGGACAGAGTTACCTCTGCGCCGGGCTTACGGTGTATATACTCAAAATCCCTGTCGGGTGCTCCCATAATGAGTGTTGTCATTGTGGCAACCATATCTCCTATGGGTGTAAAGTCGATACTCTTTGTATCAAAGGTTGCAGTCACCGTGGTGCCTACACCCACCTCACTTTTGATATCTATACTGCCGCCTGTCTGCTCCGCCGCCATTTTAAGAAGCGGAACTCCCAGTCCCACCTTTCTTGTGGTACGGGTGGTGTAAAACGGATCTATTACACTTTTGACCACTTCGGGAGTCATACCACAACCATTGTCCCCAATAGTCAGGGTCAATATTCCTTTTTCGTCTTCTATAAGGAAGACATCAATATTCTTTGCTCCTGCCTTTACCGAGTTTTCGGTAACATCAAGAACATTAAGGGATAACTCCTTCATAGCCGCAAATTACATATACTTATCAAGTATACCGTCGACATCCTCTTTTACAAGTCTGCCGTAAACCTCGCCGTTAACAGTAAGTACGGGTGCAAGACCGCAAGCACCGATACAACGGGTAGCCTCGAGGGAGTACTTTCCGTCAGGAGATGTGTCACCTGCGGCAAGACCGCCGAGCTTGAGAGAAATTCTGTCGATAATGTCGCCTGCGCCCTTAACATAGCAAGCGGTACCAAGGCAAACTGCAATAGCAACCTCGCCCTTGGGATTGAGGGAGAACTGTGAATAGAAGGATGCAACGCCGTATACCTCTTCAAGGGATACATCCATTCTCTGTGCGATGATCTTCTGAACCTCGATAGGCAGGTATCCGTAGATCTCCTGAGCTTCCTGAAGGACAGGCATCATTGCGCCCTCGGTGTCACGGTACTTCTCAATCACAGCGATAAGCTGCTCTTCCTGAGCCTTAGTACCGCGAAACATGACCGTAGTCAGTTTCTTTTTCATAATGTTTTACCTCCATATAATGGTTTTATATTATTATATATTTTTTAAATATAATAAACGAAATTAAGTGCGGAATGCGGATCCATGACACCCCGTATCTTTGATACGGTTGGTGGAATTATGCAAGGAGTTTGCGGAACGCAAACTGTCGCAATGCGGAGTGCGGAATTATATGTGGATTTTTGCGAAGCAAAAATCTTCATTTGTTTGAAATAAGTTTGAGCAGGTTGTTTCTTACGAGTGAACTCGAATAGGGCTCGTCGTCGATATCGATAAAGTTTTTTGCCTCGTTTATATCCCACAAGTAGTGGGCATCGGATGAGCAAAGCACCTTTGCGTCCTTTACCGCGGCATATTTTTGGCGGTATTCCTCGATATTGGCTGAGTCGTTGAACTCGACTACCGTAAAGCCGTACTCCGGGGGAATATCACCCAGGGTTGCCACCATACCGTTTGAGGTACGGTCGATATGTGCGGGATAGCACACACCTCCGTAGCTGTGCACCAGGGCAATAGCTGTCTCTACATTATAGTCGGTTGCCGATATAAGGAGGGTCTCCTCCTCGCCCAGCACCTTGTCCTCTTCATCCATATAATACTGATGACCGAAGATATCGGGGCGGTTTTTTATATTCATTATATGACCCTTGACCTCCGCGTCAAAGCTCATTGCCGCATCAAGCTCGGGGAAAAGACATACCATATGTATATCCTCGGCTGTGGTCAGCTCCATACCCGCTATGGGTATGATGCCGTGACGACGGCATGCCTTGAAGAATGCAGGACAGTTGCCTGCGGTATTATGATCGGTCAGAGCCATAATCTGAAGTCCGTTTATCACTCCCATACCTGCAATGTTTGCAGGTGTCATATCATCGTCTCCGCAGGGAGACAGACAGGAGTGGATGTGCAGATCATAATAATATCTGCTCATTACAAAGCTGATATGCGCTCTTGGAGGAACGCAGAAGGTTGATGCCCTGTGTCCTTGCCTTTTCTATGACCTCGGGAGCGATCTCTGCATTGTCAGCTATAACAACACAGGCTGTATCCACAAGACTGGCAACGGCAACCACATTTACATTGGTCATAATAGTGACCCACATGTCTCCTGATTCCGCCTTGCCCATGACCCAGCTTAAAAGGTCGCCAACATAACCGCCTGTTATCTCGCGGTCTCCCTCTTCAAGGTTGAGAACCTCAAGGCTAAGCTTTTCAATCAACTGATTTACTGTCATTTTCCTTCTCCTTATAAAGCTCTCTTATCTTTTCACGCATAATAAATATGCAGTCATTGGCATTGCCGTTGTGCTTGACTATATCCTCTGCAAAGGCTCTGCAGGTGGGAGCACCGCAGGCTCCGCAGTCAAGGTGGGGGAACATCTCGTATATTGCCTGAATATCCGCCATCTTTTTCATAGCCTCGCCCATATCCGCATCAAGCTGCATAACAGGTGAGTATTCAAGCTCCTTTTCCCACATATGCTCGGTGGGAACAAAGGTGGGATCATCATTTTTGGGTACATGGTTCTGGGTAACGGGGAGATAACGGCGCAGGGTCTGTAATCTCGCCTTTGCTATGTAGGGATTTTCTACCGTTAAGGCTCCTCCCACACAGCCGCCGTTACAGGCATTGAGCTCAATGAACTCAAGGCTTGAGAAGTTACCGTTTTCTACCTCGTCGAGAACCTTGATGCAGTTCTCTATTCCGTCAGCTGAAAGATATCTGTCATTGAAGAGTGCCTTTGCCTCTCCGCCGCTGCTTGCCCAGCTTACACCCACAAGCCCTGTCTGAGCAGAATGCTCGGGGTTGACTATATTTTTCATGGAATTGACCAAAAGGAAATATATTTCGCTTATAGACAGCACTCCGTCAACAGAGCTTTTCTCCACGCCGATGGGGTTACGCACATAGCTTACCTTTGCGGGACAGGGAGAAATGAAGAGAGCACATATATCCTCTTCCTTGAGTTCGGGATGCTTCTCCATAGCCTCCTTTTTGGCTAACTTTGCCGCCAGCTCTATAGGAGGGATCATAGGGAGCAGATTGTCGCAGAGATAGGGGAATCTCTTGCTGATAAGTCTTGCAATAACAGGACAGGCTGAGCTTATAACAGGCTTTTCTATATCCGGACGCTTAAGATAGTTACGAGTATACTCAGATACTATCTCGGCAGCCTTTGCTACCTCAAAAACATAGTCAAAGCCGCACTCATAGAGTCCCGAAATAACATAGTCCACATCCTCTAAATGGTCGAACTGACCGTAGAGAGCAGGTGCGGGAAGTGCAATTTTATATTTATAATCCTTATATTTATCCAATTTGTCATACAACGCCTTCTTTGCCTTGTAGGGACAGAGGCGGATACACTCGCCGCAGTCGATACAACGCTCCTCGTCGATGACAGAATGTCCGTTTTGAATTCTTATCGCCTCTGTGGGACAGCGCTTTACACAGTTGGTACAGCCCTTGCACTTATCCTCCAGAAGGAACACGGAATGCTTGAAGTTTGACATAATATTCTACCTCAGAACAGAACCGTCATTGTAACGGTGGTTCCCTGCCCCACCACAGACTCTATCTTCATATCGTCGGTATATCTCTTCATATTGGGCAGACCCATACCTGCACCAAAGCCGAGAGATCTTACATTTTCGGGAGCAGTAGAATAGCCCTCGGTCATGGCAAGCTCGATATCGGCAATACCCGGACCGCGGTCGGCTAAGATGATTACTATTTTACCGGGCTCTACCACAACATCGGCATTGCCTCCGTCTGCGTGGATGACCATATTGATCTCGCCCTCATACATTGCTACAGAAACACGGCGGATAACATCAGCGGGAATACCGATCTGACGAAGCATCCTCTTTACCTGAACCGATGCCTCACCCGCAGAGGAAAAGTTATCGCCGTCTACATCAAAATGAAACTTGATAGGCTCGCTCATAACTGCCTCCTTATGCGTTTACGGCTTCGCTGCGCAAGCCGTTGGTGAAAAGGATTCCGCAGGACGCATACATGGGCTTGTCTGTTGCAAGCACGGCAATACCGCTGTCCTTTGCCAGCTCGATGATATCATCGGTAGGCTTTTTTGCGCGGACAAACACAACACATCTCATATCCATCATATTTGCGGTACGCACAACCTGAAGGTTGCAAAGTCCGGTAAGAAGCACAGCCTGATCCTTAACAAAGGCAAGGACATCGCTCATCATATCGCTGCCGCAGGCGGAATGAACATCCTCCTCCAGCATATCTTCGCCGCAGAGCACCTCTGCCTCAAGTAATTCCTTGATCTTGCTGATTTTCATAGTAGCACCTCATAATATCCAGTTATTGCCTTGTAGCATACATATTCAATTTATTATACTACAACCTATTAAAAAATGCTATAGTTTTTGAGAAATTTTTATCAATATTTATAAAAATTTTATGGAATTTAAGTTATTTTCACTTTCCCCTTGAATTTTACAGCAAGTATGGATATAATAGTTTATATATTGATTTTTTCGAGGTGAAATAAATTGGCAGAAGAAAATTGCACTCATGACTGTTCTACCTGCGGCGCAAACTGTCCCTCAAAGCAGAACAAGGCAGCGCTTTTAGCACCCCAGAACAAGCTGAGTAATGTTAAAAAAGTAATCGGTGTTGTCAGCGGCAAGGGCGGCGTAGGTAAGTCCCTTGTTACCTCTATGCTGGCTGTTAACTTCAGCCGTATGGAGTTCAATACTGCTATTCTTGATGCGGACATCACAGGTCCCTCTATCCCCAAGATCTTTGACCTTCACGGCTGTAAGGTTACAGGCACCGACGACGGTATGTTCCCTATTGAAACCACCACAGGCATCAAGGTTATGTCTGTTAACCTGCTTCTTCCCGACGAGGAATCTCCCGTTGCCTGGAGAGGCCCTGTTATTGCAGGCACTGTAAAGCAGTTCTGGACCGATGTTATCTGGGATGATGTAGACTATATGTTTGTGGATATGCCTCCCGGTACAGGTGATGTTCCCCTGACAGTATATCAGTCACTTCCTCTTGACGGTATCGTTATCGTTACTACTCCCCAGGATCTGGTTTCCATGATCGTGGCTAAGGCTGTTAATATGGCTAAGATGATGGACGTTCCCGTTTTGGGTCTCGTTGAGAACATGAGCTACGTTAAGTGTCCCGACTGCGGCAAGGAGATACACATCTTCGGTGAGAGCAAGCTGGAGGAGGTTGCGGCAAACTTCAATCTTGATGTACTTGCCCGTATTCCCATTGATCCCAAGCTGGCTGCTGCCTGCGACAAGGGCGCACTTGAGATGATGGAAAACGACAGTCTTGATACTGCTGTTCAGATGATTTATAACAGAACAAAATAACAGGATGCTTCGGCATCCTGTTTTTATATATGATTGACGAATTGAAAAATTTGGTTTATAATAATGGTAATAAATGAGAGGAGCGAGCTTATGGCATTTTGTCCCGAATGCGGTCAGAAAATAGAAGGAACACCAAAGTTCTGTATGAACTGCGGTGCCGCCGTCACGCAAAAAAAGACGGCTAAAGCCGAGGTCAAGGTAAAAAGCTTTGATAAAGTAAAATTCAAATGGACCTTCCGTGATTATCAGCAGGCGGTGCTTGATAACTCAAAAAAGCATCTTAAGGATAAAAGGATACACATAGTTGCGGCTCCCGGAAGCGGAAAGACCATCTTGGGTCTTGAGCTGGTGCGCCGTCTGGGCAAGCCTGCCCTTGTTATGTCACCCTCGGTCACTATCCGCCAGCAATGGGGCGAACGCTTTACCGAAAGCTATCTTCCCGACAGCGAAAATGGAGAGGACTATATCTCTTATGATCTTACAAGGCCAAAGCTCATAACCTCTATTACTTATCAGGCACTTCACGCCGCCTTTACAAAAACAAAATTAAAGGCAGAGGACGATGAGGATTCCCTTGCAAACGAAGAGGGCTGTGACTTCAGCTCCTTTGAGCTTATGGAGGAGATAAAGAAGGCGGGTATATCCACCCTCTGTCTTGACGAGGCTCATCATCTTAAGAGCGAGTGGCAAAGAGCTCTTGAAAAATTTGTAGAGCTGTTGGGCGACAGCGTAAATATAATCTCCCTCACCGCCACCCCTCCCTATGACAGCACCCCGGGTGAATGGAACAGGTATATAAGCCTGTGCGGAGATATTGACGAGGAGATATTTGTTCCCCAGCTGGTGCTGCAAAAAACTCTTTGTCCCCATCAGGATTATGTTTATTTCAGCTATCCTACAAGCCAAGAGCTTAAGCTCCTTGACGAATACAAAAAGAAAGCCGTCCTCTGTACAGATGCAATAATAAACAGCGGCCTGCCCTACCAGGCCTTGAAGCTATCGGGTGCTATGCAAAATGACGAGCTTTTGTATGACAATATGGCAGGCTTTGCCGCCCTTACCCTCTGCGCCCAAATGGGCAAGGCTACATTACCTGACGGCTTTTGCGACAGGGTATACGAGGGCAAAAAGCCCATATACAGCCTCAAAACGGCAGAGCAGGCATTTGAGTTTATAATCTCAAATCCCGAAATCTTTGATAGTATATCAGAAGAATTAAAAAATATTCTTTCGCAAAACGGCCTGATAGAAAAGAAAAAGGTCTGCCTTGAATCCACAGACAAGCTGAATAAGCTCCTTATATCCTCACAGGGTAAGCTCAACAGCATTTGCGAGATCGCAAAGGCGGAGTATAATAATCTTGGCGACGGACTTCGTATGCTGATACTCACCGATTATATCAAGAAGGATATTATGTCCTCGGTGGGTACAGATGCGGATATCCATACTATGGGTACGGTTCCCGTATTCGAAGCCATCCGCCGCAGCTGTCCCGAAGCTGCAAGAACCGCAGTTTTGACAGGAACCCTTGTCATACTTCCCGCCTCTGCCCTTGAAGCGGCAGAAAAAGAAGCCAAGGCACAGGGCGTTGACTGTAAGACAAAGGATATACCCCATACAGACCACTACGAGGTGATATTTGCGGGCTCAAACAAAAACAAGGTCAGCATTATCACAAAGATCTTCGGTGACGGTTATATCAATATACTTATCGGAACAAAGTCCCTGCTTGGCGAGGGCTGGGATTCTCCCAATATAAACTCCCTTATCCTTGCAAGCTTTGTAGGCAGCTTTATGCTGTCAAATCAGATGCGCGGCAGAGCTATCCGTATAGACAAGACAAAGCCTGACAAGATCTCAAACATATGGCATCTTGTTACCCTTGACCCCTCGGCCGATAACACCGCCGAGCCAGGCGGAGGCGATTATGAAACACTTAAGCGCAGGTTTGACTGTTTTCAGGCTCCGGCTTATTCCGGCGACACTATTGAGAGCGGTACAGACCGTCTTGATATAATAAAGCCGCCCTATGACAAGGCGGGAATAGAGAATATAAACAAGGGTATGCTTGCTCTTGCAAAAGACAGAGATACTGTTGCCAAGCGCTGGCAGGGCAGCATCAGGGGCAAGGCTCATCCCGAGGTCAAGGAGGTATGTCAGGTTCCGCCCGAACTCAGACCCGCAAAGGCCGTTTTCAGAAACAAGCTTCATGCCATCATCCTTGCGATCGCTGTTGCCTTGGCGGTACTGCTTGTTATAATAGGAGACTTCATAGGTAAACCGGTAGGTCTTGTTGTGGGTATTATCTGCGGAATATTCCTTATAAAAAAGCTGTATTTCCTTTCAAAAAATTCATCCCCCGAAAAGAGCATTTCCACCCTTGCAAGGGCTGTTTTAAACACCCTATGTGAGCTTGGCGAGATAGAATCAAGAGGAGTAAGGCTCTCTGTCAAAAAGAGAGACGGGTATATAGAGTGCTCCCTTGAAGGCGGAACACAGAGAGAAAAATCCGTCTTTTCAAAGGCTGTTACCGAAATGCTCTCTCCCATAGATGATCCCAGATATATCCTCATAGCCAAGGGCAGCTTTGCTCCCGACTACACCCGCAGCTATGCCTGTCCCTCGGTCATAGGAAACAAAAAAGAAAATGCCGAGGTGCTAAGATCAAAGCTCCGCGGATCGGGTAAATTTGAGCTTGTATACACAAGAAACGAGGAAGGACGCAAGACCCTCTTCTGTTGCAGGAGAAGATCTTATATAAACCTCAATGCAAAAGCGGTAAAAAACAAAAAAACAGTTGGATAAAACAAAAAAGGGCTGAATTTTCAGCCCTTTTGTCTTATTATAATTTTGCCGCAGAGTCGGGATCAAGATACATTGTTGCATCGTCGTGCAGACGCATAACGGTTGCGGGACACTTTTCGTTGATCTCGGTATTGTTGCAGGTTGCGTATACCGCGTCGGCCTTGGTGGGTGCGGGTACCGAGCAGATAAGCTTCTTTGCCTTCATAAATACGGGGATCGTAAGTGAAAGCGCGTGGGTGGGAACAAGATCAAGGGATGCAAAGCATCCGTCATTTACCTGCTGCTGACGGCAGATGGGATCAAGCTCAACTATCTTAACAAGCTTTGTGTCATTGAAGTCAGCTACGGGCGGATCGTTGAACGCGATATGACCGTTCTCGCCGATACCCATAAGTATCATATCAACAGGGTTTGCCTCAAGAAGCTCTGTATATCTCTTACAGGTAGCCTCGGGGTCATTTGCATCGGGAGCGAGATAGTTTACACTCTTAAAGGGAACAAGATCAAAGATCGCTCTTGCAAGGAAGTTGCCAAAGCCCTGGGGAGCATCAGCGGCAAGACCGATATACTCGTCCATATGGAAGGCATTGATCTTTCCCCACTCAATACCCTCGGTTGCAACAAGGGCGGCAAGGGTCTCGTTCTGTGAGGGAGCAGCGGCAAAGATAATGTTAAGCTCATCCTTCTGTGCCTGAAGCTCCTTTATGTATGCAGCCGCGTCAGCTGCCGCAACCTCGCCCATAGAAAGGCGGGAGTCCATGATCTTTACGCAAAGCTTGTCTTTTTTGAATTCTCTTGTAATCATTTTATAAACCTCATTTATTGATGAAATAACACTGGTCTGTTTTACACACAGTTAAATTTAATCCTTGTTCAGCCGGGCAAAGCCCGATTTAGCTCTTAAAAGAATTTAGCTGACCGCAGGTCAATTTAGCTCGCTTTAGCGAATTTAGCTGTGGCACCTTTCAGAAAGGTGCCACAATTTTACTCGTATGTATGTCCCTGAACGGTATAGAACGCCATATTTGCCTGACGGGTGTCAAGGCGTCCGAATACTGCAAATATGGGAAGGTCGCTGTTAAGAACCATTGCGTACTGACCAAAGGGGATCTGATAGCCCTCCTCGCCTACAGGGCCGTCAAGACGGTTACACTTTACGCGCTTACCCTCGACCTTGATGGTGATGTCCTCAACGGGGTCGCGGTCCTCAAAGAGGATGGTCATCTTTACGGTAGCAGGCTCGTCATTTAAGTTAAGTATCATTAAGGACTCGTGTGCCTCTATCTCGGTACCGTCCTTAGGGGGAAGCTCGCCGTCAGCGAACACCCAGTTTCTCTTTCCCTTTTCCATACTGCACCTCTTACCAACGCTCGCCGCGGTCCTTAGCGGCAATAGAAGCCGCCTTAAGAGCTTCCTTTACCTCTTCATCGTCCTCGCGGTCGATAAGATACTGGATCTTGTCAAACTCTTTTCTTGTAGCAATTCTTTCAAGAGCCTTTGCACAGGATACCTTAACGATCACAGCCTCATCCAGCTTGAAGCACTCAAGAAGAGCCTCAACAGCGGAAAGGTCTCTGATGTTACCCATACCTGCATATGCTCTTGCGCGGACTCTCTGATCGGGATGGGTGCGGGCGGTCTTAAAGAGCTTGCCTATATAACCCTTTTTGCCCCATACTTCGATCTTTTCATCGATAGATTTTGAGAAAAACATCAGTTTTTCCTCCTTATATGTCAATTTTTAATTTTCCACCTTATATTATATCTTTTATTTGTGACAAAAATATGAACAAGCGCAAAATTATGAGTTGAAATCTGTACGAACTTCCTTTATTGCCACAGGATGCTCTATTCCCTGCTCCTTTGCCGCCTCGATACACCTTATCATCCAAGCCATATTGTTGGCAAGATTGGTCATTGTCTGCATACCCTCCGGATCATTTACATAATCTCCGGGCTTGGAGGAATGTATCATATTCCAATATGTAGAAGGAACTATAGGCATAGAATTAATAGAAAAATATTTGTGTATCTGATCAAGTGTGGCACTGCAGCCTGCGCGTCTGGCAACAGCCACCGCCGCTCCCGGCTTAAAAGCAAAATTCTTTGCAGCCGAATAGAATACTCGGTCAAGAGCCGCAGTCAAATTGCCGCTTGCCGCCGCATAATGAACAGGGGATGCAAAGATGAAGCCGTCTGCCTCATTTGCCTTTTGTGCAAGGGTATTTACCGCATCGTCGTCGATAATACATTTACCCGTCTTACGGCATCCCATACAGCCTCTGCAGCCACCCAAAACACTCTGTCCTGTCCAGAATATCTCGGACTCCACGCCGTTTTCACTCAGCTTTTGAGCTATAAACTCAAGCACATGATATGTGCTGCCCTTTTCCTTGGGACTTGTATTTACCAATAAAACCTTCATTATGATTCACCTCAGTATCCATTATAATGTTTTAAGAGGAAAAATACAATATATTATAAAAAACTCTTGCAAATATTTTTCTCTTGTGTTATACTACATAAGTGCTGTATGCCGGCGTGATGGAATTGGCAGACGTGCCGGACTCAAAATCCGGTCCTGGCGACAGGGTGCGGGTTCGACCCCCGCCGCCGGCACCACGATAACTCCCGAAGCTATATGTTTCGGGAGTTTTTCATGTTCCGGTCAGAGTTTTTCTATGCTCCGATGCTTTTTCGGGAGAACCTCGACACACGGTTTATGCAGTTTTTAACGCTTTTCTATGCTCTGATACGGTATATGTATAACAAGTTTCCTGTTCGATTCCATCATAGTAAAAAGGAAAGGCAATCTTAAAGATTACCTTTACTGAATGGTTGTCTATTATGACTTTATCTATATAAGTGTTCAACAACAATTTTGTTTTTTCTACATTTTGAGGATTTAACATGAATTGTTTCAGATCTTCAATTTTTTGTGTTAACTGAACAAATCCACAGGGAAAAACACCTGTTGTCCTCGGTATGTAGATTGAAGTTTTAATACTGCATCAATTCCAAGGACACTTGCTATTTCGCTGTAAGCACCGTTCAAATATTCACCTTTAATTTTCTTGGGATCCACAAATATTAATTCACCTCGCAAAATTCGACACTCCTTTCAGATTATATAACTATTATTTGGAACTGTATAGACACGCTATTCCTTGAACTCTTCCTTGAATAGTTCCGCTAATAAAAGTAGGAAAATTAATACAAAGCAAAACACCGAAGACTTTATAGCCTTCGGTGTTTATTGATGATGTGTTTTTAAAGTATGTATTATTAACCTTTAGATTCTGCAATTGTATGAATCGCAGTTACAATGGCTTTGGTGTTTTCCATAAATTTGTTGACATATTCTTTATCTATTTCTTCTTGTTCAGCAGTTTCGTGCTTTCTATCCAATTGATGTGCTATGGAATTTCTTCGGACAAACATTTCCATTACAATTTCTTTACCTTCGGCACGAGATTGTTCTTCTGTGTCTCTTGGGAATGCTCGGGACATAACTTCATTGAATTCGATTCCAATTAAATTCAACTGATCTTTCAATGATTCGGCTGATAGAAAAACCTCTCGGGAAAACCTTTTGTTCAGGTAGGAGAAAAACCATTCCTTTGATTCTGGAGATTCAATAGCTTTTTCTACCTCAAACATTGGAACCAAGAAATTATTATAACGCTCTGTTTGATTCCATTCTCCTTTGAAGATATGGTATAAAGCATATTTGCTAATTTCATGAATATAAAAGTCTAATACACCTTGAAGAAAAACAACTTGTGATCTTAATATTGCTTTACTTTCTTCAATTTTGCCTTCTTGATTTAACTTATCTGCTATATCAAACTGTTTTTCAATTAAAGCCATACTTTGATCATAATGTGCTTTGATCTCAAACAGTTCAAATTGTTGTACTGTTGTTGGATTTCCTGTTCTTACATCTTCAATTCGTTCATTTAGCCTTAAATTACGTCTGTTTCTTCCCACGATTACCTCTTACATCTCTGAAACTATATTTGCAAAATCAATATTTAACATAGGGATAGCGCCATATCTACCAGAAATATATCCCTTTCCTACGTTTTCATCTTTTCGTACATTTTTAATTTCAGCAAGTGAATATAAGTTTGTAGATCTACCTTCTTTAGACAATTCTGTAAACCATATTTGGTCTCTTCTAAATAAGTCTAAACTTAAAATGCTGGTATCATGAGTTGTAAAGAAAATCTGAGGAAAGCTATTAGTTTCTAAATCAACAAATAGTTTTACAAGATTATATATAATAGATTCATGCAAATTTGCCTCTAATTCATCGCAAATAAGCACTTTGCCATTTATAATAATATCAATTAACGGACATAAAAATGCAAATAGTTTTTGAATTCCTGTTGATTCTTCTTTTATCAGATCTGTTTCAAAATCATCATATACCAGCTTAGCACGAATCTCATCAATGGTACTTTCTAAAAGATTCTTTTTAAACTCATCCGATAAAAAAGGTGGAATTTCTGATTCTTGGAGAGCTTTTTTGTTTATTGTAACAACAATATCTTTTATACCAATACCTAAGCTTCTCATAAACGCTAAAACTGTGTTCTTCATACGAGGAATTGTATTTATTTGCTGACATGAATAATGCATCCAATCTGGTTGATTGTTTGTGGAATAAATCACCAAATCATCAACAAAAAACCTAAATGCTTTTTCAATTTCACTTACAGAACTGAAATTAGCAGCACAAGAAAGCAAAAGCCTATTTGACTTAAGTACATTTTTACAATTCGACAAACGACCCTTGAACTTGCTACCCGTAGTAAACAAATCGTTTTGTCTTTCGAAAATTTTAACTTGCCTGTTGTTTGGAAAATAATAGAGATATTCCTCAGTAACAAGCATTTTATTCAATACAAAACCATAGGCATATCTAACATTGTCTGTCACAAACTGAATAGAAAATTTACTATCTGCTTCATAACCAGACAATTTGTGTGGCTTTTGCGCTATTCCTTGTCCTGGCTGATGATTAATACTATCCATTACTAATTTTTTCATAAACTCAACAGCACTGACAAAGTTACTTTTTCCTGATCCGTTTGCACCATAAATGATTGCGGATTTTAATACTTTTAATGTGCCAAAAGTATTAAGTTTTTCTTCGTGTGCAGTATCTTTTCCGGCTAATGCTGAAAAAACAATTTCTTCACGTATAGATTTGTGATTTGAACAGGAAAATTCTAATAACATAGAATTTACCTCCTTTTTACATGTATACAAGATTATAATAACACCCCTTTTCATTTTTGTCAATCATTTTTGCAGAAAATCCGCAAAAATCGCATTTAAAATAGCAAACGCAGTCCGTTATGTATATATTTAAAGTATTGTCGTTTTAACTATTGTTATGCAAACGAATCTGATTTCTATATTTTTATTCCTACAAATATCATATAATGTATCCATTTATATTATATCATAAGCGAACGCATGTTCGGTAGGGTACTTAGTGCATTTTTTATTATTAAAAGCTATTTTTAGATTGTTTACCATATTTATTCGATTCAATAATCCTCCAAATAGATGAATTTGGTATAAATTATTATTCCATCAAAAAGAATCATTGACATTATTGTTATCTAAGTATATACTTTAATTATCATCGATTCCTCGTAAGTATTATTCTCTGTAAATGACAAAAAAGCTTCGCTTGTAATTTCCCGGTCAGTAGACACACTTCTACAAAATCCCCAGATTTCCAGATTTCCATGGGAAGAGATGAAACAGGAACATTGTATTTTTGATAATTTAGATCCATTTACAGAACTGACAAGTCGGCTTTTTGTTTGGTTACGGCAGGATTTTTATTCTTTTGTGAAGTCCTCAGATCACAGACCGCCGGCACCAACAAAAAGAGAACTTTTGTCTATCAAAAGTTCTCTTTTTGTTTATCCAAGCCGCAGACTTGGCATATCATCACCGCGCGAAGTGCGGTGCATATCATCAGCCCTTTTGGGGCTGTATCTCATCACGCTTTAGCGTGTATATCATCGCCGTAAGGCGTATATCATCAGCCGTAGGCTGTATCCCCTGTGGCTCGATGAGATACAACATTTCGTGTTGGTGATATACAATAATTTTGATGAGTCAAACTTATCCCGTGTTAAATACAACAAATACGGAATTAGTAAATCTTCTGTCAGTACAGTACCTGTAGTATAAACACTCTTTTCGTCTTTATTACTGTTATACGTAAATTTATATATGTCAAAAAGGAAGGCAATCAGCCTTCCTTTTATTCATTTTATAAATATATCTGCCGTTGTCATATCCAGCTCGTTCATGATTTTTTCTATAAAGCCGGCAAGCTCGGACATTGCGTCGTCCCTCAAAGCCTGTGCCGCCTCGTCGGTGGGAGCTTCTCGCTTGTTGGAGAATTCGTTTTCTCTGAAGCCGTCGGGAGTGAATGCTCCTTTCGAGGTTATCAGATAGTTATTTGTATGATTGAAATAATAGTAATCATATTCCTCCGATAAACCACTCATATATACCGAAAGTCCTTCATCAAAGTTGTTGGTGCCAAAGGAGGGACTGTTGCCGGGAGAGGTGTAATAGCTGAATTCGATAGCCCCGTAGGTATGGTATTCTATCATATACCATTTACCGTCTTCTTGTATTACATATTCGTAAGCATTAGGCCAGTAACCGTGGTGTTCACCCTTTTCCACTACATAATCAGCTATTCTTTGTAAGCTTTCGGACAATACCGGAATGCTTGCATCCAGATAGTCACGGTACTTCATAAGCATACGTGCCGCTTGTGCACGGTTGGCATTTGCCTTGGGAGCAAGTGTAGTCTCGGTCATACCCGAAATTATGCCCTCGTGTACCGCCCATGCCATACCGACGTAGCACCAGTTTCCCACTTCTCTGTAATCGTCATATACCTTCAGATCTGCCAACTCTATATCTGTGCAACCTAATGTTTCGGCATAGTTGAGCAAGAAAGTAACAAGCTCACCTCTGGTAACAAGCTGATTGGGAGCAAACGTACCGAATCCAACACCGCTTGTTATACGGTTTTCGTAAGCCCAGTTGATAGCGGGTGTATACCAAGCGTTTTCGGATACGTCATCGAAGTAGGTCTTTGCTTCATACTCTTCTTTTTTCTCTCCCGACAGATTAAAAAGTATCTGTACCGTCTGAGCTCGGGTCATAGCCGAGTTAGGAGAAAAAAGTGCGGGAGCGGTTCCGATCATCATTTCGGTATCGTATACGTACTGTACCGCATCGGTATACCAAGCATTCTTTGCTACATCCTCAAAGCGGTTGGAGACCTTCTTGATCTTGGGTGCGGACCAAGCCTCCCAAATGATATCCTTATATTTTGCCTTAAGTTCCTCGGTCCAGGTGGGATTATCCTCGGGATAATAAACCGTACCCTCAAAGAACTTAAATATCGGATATTCCTTAGACTTTGGCAGATTACCGTAGAAGGTCAGGGTGTTTAAGCTATCGATCTCAAAGCAGAAATCTCCGATACGCTTGATTCCCTCGGGGAATACCACGTGGGTAATGTTGGTACATCTGTCAAAGCAGTTATCTCCGATCTCTTCAAGAGTGGAGGGAAGTTCTATTTTTTCTATACCCCTGCATTCGCAGAAAAGAAATTCGCCCAGATAGGTTATTCCCTCTTCAACGACTACACGCTTGATAGACGAGTTAAGTCCCACAGGGGAAAAATTTTCAAGTCCCAAGCCTCCTACCACATAGGTAGGATCATAGTCATCGGTTCTTCCCTCTCCGCTGATATAGAGGGTAGCCGTAGTTTCTTCAAGGGTCATAGTGATCCCGCCGTAGCTGTATATCTCACGGTATATGGGAAGCTTGATATCACCCTTTTCAACGGCTATGTTATATATATCTGCTTTGCTGAGGAGCCCCGCATCAAAGGCATCCTTTACGGGGATAAACTCGCCATCCTTGTATGCATAGAAGGAGCCTATATCAGCCTCATTGCCGAAGCTGAAGGTTATACCGCCTACAAGCAGGCTTCCGGTAACATCGGGAACAAGACGTCCCGTAACACCCATAACAACTATATCGTAGCCGCTATGGTTACCGTAGTCGGCTTTGATGAATACTTCATCTATACTGCATCCGGTTTCTATCTTTGCAACGTAGTCTGATTTGATCTGATAATAATCATCATCTGCCTGTACCGTGATACATCCCAACAGAATCACAAGGCAAAGCATAAAAGAAATAACTCTTACTGTGTTTTTCATACTCTTTTCCTCCTTGTTTTATTCAAAGCTTTCGTTATGCATATACTGATCGTAATTCATTATCATAACCGCCGCCATAGCACGGCTTACGCTTGCCTTAGGAGCAAGGAGCATATATTGATCCGATGTGCTGCTTATGATACCGTTATAAACCGCCCATTCAAAGCCCTCACGCATCCAGTCCTGTATCTGCCTATCATCCGAATAAACCGTGAGATCCGCTTTTTTAGAAACATCAACTCCCTGCTTTTGGGTATATAACCAAAGTAATCTGACAAGTGCGGCACGCTCTATCTCCTGCCCTCTGCCGAAAACTCCGGGAGCAACACCGCTGACATAACCCTCACTTACCGCCCAAGCGACAGCCCCCGAGTACCATTTTCCTTTCGGTACATCCTTCATACCGCTGTCAACAAAGGCGTACTCTGCTACATCAACTCCCTCGTAGTTTGCAAGTATCATAACGAACTGCTCGCGGGTGAGCTTCCCTGTAGGGGCAAAGGTATTTACGGAAACACCTATCATATAGGAACGTTTAAGGCAATAGTCTACCGCATCGGCATACCAATAGCTGCCCTTAACGTCGGTAAAGGCATCAAGATAGACCTTCTTTGGTACGGTAACGTATTCTATCTTACCGCAAACGCTGCACTGATTTATTCCAAAGCCTGTAGAGGTATAGGTAGCCTCTACGTAAAGGTCGAACACCCAGTCGTGCCCCGTAGGAGTACAAACGCCCTGGTCCTCTGTTGCAATATTTTCTACAACAAGCTCAAGTCCCATAGAGGATATGTTAAAGCCGCAATCGTCGAGAGAGGAGGCGGTAACGTAATGGTTAAGGTCTGTGATATTACCCTCTGCGTCGGTATATCTGTCGCAGTATATAGCCGAAGCTCTGATGATACTTTCGTTTTTGAGTATCTGCTTTTTTTCCAAAGCTACCTCGCCGAAGCTTATATTGTATATATCCTCGGTTATGATCTCCCAAGGTATACAAGCCTCAAAGCACCAGCCATAGTCGGTACGCTTGCCCACAAGTCTGACCTTGTCGGTTATTTCGCCCTCGGATACCATCTCCCGATACATACGTACCGAGCCGTCCTCAAAAAGAGATACTGCATATCTGGGAGCATGATCATATACAAAGCCGGACTCCAACATACGACCCAAGGGATCGAGTGTCAACATAAAGGTATCACCGTTCCATCCCGTACCCTCAAACTCATCGTAAAGTGAGGGATCGTCCTCGTCTGTGGAGGGGACAAAGATATTTTTGCCCAAGGACTCATAACTGTCGTCGGGATCGTAGCTACCCACGCCCTCAAGTATGTTTGCCGCAAAGTAAAAGCCCCTGTCACTTACCGAAAACAACACCTCGCCATAGAATCCTGCCTCAGTATCGTTAAGTATATATCCAAGAGTTCGGTCTTCCATTATTACCGCCCCCGACCAACCCTCATTACTTTTAGGTGTTCCGTCTATAATAGGATCTGCCTTAATTACCGAAATAGGGGCATTGGGCTCTATACTATCCTTTGCGCCGTATACGGGCAAGGAACAAAGAAGCATAGTTATAATAAGTATAAATATAATACTTCTCTTAAGCATTTTCTTCTCCTTTCTTAAAGGAATTGGTTAATGTAATAGGTCTTATATATAATAGTCGCCATCTCGGCACGGGTACAGTAGGCACGGGGATTTGCGTATCCGTTATTGCCCTGAATGATGGGAGTAAGATTGATGTGTGCACCGTGATCCAGGGTTATTATCATACATACTCCCGACGAAAATCTCATAGCTTCCAGGGCATAGGGTGCTATATCCGAATAATCCTTGAACCTGGTGACTGCATCCTTACTTATATAAATCTGCTGCTTTGATTTATCGGCAGGAGCCCAGTCGACCTTGTAAAGACGGTATATCATTGTGACCATATCCTGTCTTGTGATATATCTGCCTACACCAAACAGATCCTCACTTATCCCCTTTGTAATACCTCTGCGATAACAAAACTCCACCGCATCGGCATACCAGGCACCCGCCTTGATATCCTTGAAGCTATAGTAAGTATAATGCTCACCGCTTCCCTCGAGATTATAGAATATCATAGCCGCCTGCTCTCTTGTCATAAGACCGTTTGGGTCAAACTTTGTAGCCGAAACACCCTTCATTATTCCGGCATCGTAGACCCTTGACACGGTATCGTAATACCAATCGCCATACCTTACATCCCTGAAGGGCAGGTATAAGGCGGCTCTCGGCATAATACAAAGGTAAGGTATAAGCAGTATGAGCACCAAAATCGTGCTTATAAGCTTTTTCATATATGCTCCTTGAAGCTTTACTTTATAGTTTTTATATTCACTGCTATCTTTATAAGCTCATCACGGGATGTAAAGCCGCTTATGACCACAGTAAAATTACTGTTACCCCAACACACAGAGCCCTGAGCGGTCATCTCATCGTAGCTTAAATACCCATCGTACCCGTTGATATTCATATAGGTTACATTATGCTCGTCACGCTCGTAGGAAATAAACACCTCTCCGCTTTGTACAACATCGATAAAGAGATAATTTTCATTACCGTCAACATAAATACAGGAAAGCTTTTCGTCGTCAGAAAGATCCTCACGAAGCTCAAAGCCCTCGGGAATATATCCTATTACGGTTTTTGCAATATCAATATTCTCTTCCTTTGTAGACTCAGAAAAATCTATATTGATATATTCATCCACAAGCTTGACAATATTTTCGCTTACTGTTGCGCGAATTTTGGGATTTAACATCATGCCGCAAAAGCCGGCCAGGCATACACACAGAACTATCGAAGCCACCCTGCCCGAATATTTTAACCAAGGAAGCCTTCTGTTTCTTTTGCAGATGCTCTGTACCTGTCTGAGCTGCTTTTCGGTAAATGGTGCAGCCTTGGAAAGCTCGTCGGCTGTAGGTTCTTTTGATATTTCGTTATACTGCTCGATCTCAAATGCTTTTCCTAAAAGCTCTTCAAATCTCTTGTCATCCATTTAAGCCTTCCTCCTCTATAGCCTTGCGAAGTATCATTTTTCCTCTGAATATTCTTTGATTTACGGTTTTTTGCGGCAGGTCAAGGAGCTTTGCTATCTCCCTTTCCTTTAGCTGATTCAAGTATTTTAGCTTTAAAACATCACGGTAGACAGGGCTGAGCCTTTCTATTGCAAGCACCAAAGCCTTTAACCCTTCGTTTGCTATTACAACGCTTTCGGGTTCGCAATTGCCGTCGGTTACATTAAACACCTCTTCCAGACTTACATTCCCTCTTTCTTTGCGTTTGCAAATATTGAGAGCTGTATTTCTTGTGACAACTCCGCAAAGTCCCTTTAGTCTTGCTTCATCGCTTGTATCTATGGAATCTATTATCATTAAAAGCTTAAGCATACATTCCTGCGCCGCATCCTCACACTCAGAAGGGTCACGGAGATATCTGCCTGCTATGTATATCATATACGAATAGTAGCTTTTGTATATATGTATCGCTTTCTCAGTCTTGGTTTCTTCCGAGAGTATAGCCTCAAAGAGCAGCATCATTACCTCCGTCAAGTTTTTTTGATTTAATTATATCACTTTTTTGCTTTTCTGCCTATAGTACAATTTAAAAAATACTTTTGCTACATTTTTGTTGAAAAAATTTTTCTCATATGGTAAAATCATCAAAAGGAGTGATAAAATGAACAACCCCTTTCCTTATTCGGATACAAACAAAAGGTACTATACCTTTGATTATATGATGCGTAAGCGCTTTGGCGCAAAATGTGTCAAGATACCGATAGATGCCGGCTTTACCTGTCCCAATATAGACGGTAACTGCGGCAGCGGCGGATGTACCTACTGTACCCTGCCTCACCGCAGCGGTGAGATGCGGGGCGTTGATATTGAGGAGCAATATCTTGTTCAAAGTGAAAAGCTGTCCTCAAAATGGGCTGGAGCATTGCGACTTCCCTATCTGCAGGACTACACAAATACCTATGCGGACATCCATATATTGAAGAAGATATATGAAAAGGTCTTGGCTCTGCCCGGGACCATCGGAATCGACATTGCTACCCGTGTGGATGCCATAAACGATGAGTGCATAGAATATCTGAGAGAAATTAATGAACGGACCTTTTTGATCTTAGAGCTGGGGTTGCAGACCGTCCATGACAAGACCGCCTCTCTTATCAACCGCGGCCACAGCTATGAAAAATTCCTTGAGGTCTACGAAAAGCTAAAGGGTCTTAATATCTGTGTTCACATCATCAATTCCCTGCCCGGTGAAACCGAGGAAATGATGCTCACCACCGCCCGTGAGATAGCAAGGCTCCATCCCTTTATGCTTAAGATACATATGTTGTATATAGAGAAAGGAACGCCTATAGCCGAGGATTATAAAAAAGGTGATCTTGAGCTTCTTTCTTTAGAGAAATATGTGGAGATAACCTGTAAGCAACTGGAGCTTTTGCCCCCGGATATATGCATAGGCCGTATAACCGGAGACGGGCAAAAGGATACTCTTATTGCTCCCGATTGGTCCAAGAAAAAGTTCGTTGTTATGAACGAAATAGACAAATTTCTTGTTAAAAATAACACTTACCAAGGAATTTTGTACAAATAGTACAAAATTCCTTGGTATTTTTTTACTACGCGCAAGACATAATTCGTTAAAAATTATATTGCTTTTTGTTCATTAATAATGTATAATTGTCTTATGCATGATTTCATTATTATTATGTAATTTCTTTTAAGGAGTATATACAAATGGCAAAGTACACCACAAAACAGATCCGTAACGTTGCGCTCTTGGGCCACGGCGGAAGCGGTAAGACCTCTATGGTTGAGGCTATGCTCTATATGACAAAGGCTACCGACCGTCTCGGTAATACCGCTGACAAAAACACAGTATGCGACTATGATCCCGAGGAACTTAAGAGAGGCTTCTCTATTTCCTCCACAACCTCCCCCATCGCTTGGGAGGATTCCAAGATCAATATTATAGACACCCCCGGCTTCCTTGACTTTGCAGGCGAGGTTCATCAGGCTCTTCGTGTAGCTGATGCAGCAGTTATCACCATCGATGCCCGTAACGGCGTTGAGGTTGGTGCAGAGATCGCTTGGGAGCTTGCTGACGAGTTCAAGATTCCCAAGGCTATCTTTATCAATAAGTTTGACGATCCCGAAGCAAGATTCACCAAGCTCTTTGACGAGCTGCGTGAAAAGTTCGGTAACATAGTTTGTCCTCTGCTTCTCCCTATGAGAGGCTCGGATGACCAGATCAAGGGCTTCCTTAATCTCCTTGACGATGTTGTATTTGTATATGACAAGAACACCGGTACTCATACCGAGGGCGCTATCCCCGCTGAGTTCCAGGCAGCTGCTGACAAGTATAAGGATATGTTCCTTGAGTCTATTGCCGCAACAAGCGACGACCTTATGGAAAAGTATTTCGCAGGAGAGCCTATCTCCTTTGAGGAATGCGTAGAGGGTGTACATCAGGGTATGATCGACGGTACCGTATGTCCCGTTATCTGCGGTTCTGCTACCAAGCTCTGGAGTATCGAAGCACTTCTTAACATTATGCACGAGTCCTATCCCCGTCATACCGCAAAGAAGGTTGAAAAGATCTATGACGGCGATGAAGAAAAGGATCTTCCCATCGCTGATACTACCGATACCACCGTATTTGTATACAAGACCGTTGCTGACCCCTTCGTAGGTAAGATGTCATTCTTTAAGGTTATGACAGGTGAGCTTAACAACACTATGACCCTGCGCAATGTTAACCGCGGCGGTAACGAAAAGTTTGCTCACTTCTATACCATGGTAGGTAAGAAGCAGACCGAGGTTGACAGCCTCGCTTGCGGCGATATGGGTATGATACCCAAACTTACAAACACAAATACCAGTGATACACTTACCACCGGCTCCGCTAACTGGTTCTATAAGAAGGTAAGTTATCCTACACCTTATATGGCTATGGCTGTTTCTCCCAAGGGCAAGGGCGACGAGGACAAGATCGCTTCCGGTATCGCAAAGCTCCTTGAAGAGGACAGAACCCTCTCCTTTGTTAATAACGCAGAGACCAAGCAGCTTGTACTCTCCGGTATCGGTGATATGCATCTTGATGTTGTTACCTCTAAGCTTAAGAGCAGATACAATGTTGAGGTTGAGCTCTCTGCTCCCAAGATCGCTTACCGTGAGACCATCAAGAAGAAGGTTCAGGTAGAAGGTAAGCATAAGAAGCAGTCCGGTGGTCACGGTCAGTACGGTCACGTTAAGATCGAGTTTGCTCCCGGTGAAGCGGACGGTCTTACATTTACCGAATCGGTTGTCGGCGGTGCAGTTCCCAAGGGCTACTTCCCCGCAGTTGAAAAGGGTCTTCTTGAGGCAATGCAGAAGGGTGTTCTTGCAGGCTATCCTGTAGTAAACCTTGCAGCTAACCTCTATGACGGCTCTTACCACGATGTTGACTCCTCCGAAATGGCGTTCAAGCTTGCAGCTTCCCTTGCTTATAAGGAAGGTCTTCCCAAGGCTAATCCCGTTCTGCTTGAGCCTGTTGGTGCTCTTACCGTTATTATCCCCGACAACCAGCTTGGTGACGTTATCGGTGATGTTAACAAGCGTCGCGGCCGTGTAATGGGTATGGAGGCTTCTGCCGACAAGAAGGGTTATCAGGTTCTTGAGGCTGAGGTTCCCGCTTCCGAAATGGTTGACTACACCATCGCACTTCGTGCTCTCTCTCAGGGTAAGGGCAGATTTGCCTTCAACTTCGTAAGATACGAAGAGGTTCCCGCAGCAGTAGCACAGAAGGTTATCGAAGAGGCAAAGAAAAACGCAGAAGACTAAAATGATATAGGCTTCGCCTATGATATATTTTCTTCAAAAATATTAATGAAAAAAATAATCCGTTGCTTCAAAAAAGCAACGGATTATTTTCAGCGTGTCGATAAACCTATCGACACGCTGTCAGACTTTGAAAAAGGAAGTGTCGGTTTTCGTGAAAAGGGTCCGTAAGCGTACTAAGTACGGTAGTGACCCTTTTTGCGGAAAAGTGTGAAAAAGTGGTGTATATTCGACATATACACCACTTTTGAATACTTATCAGACTATATTAGTAGATATAGTCATTAATATAACAACTGTTCGTTGGTTGGAGAAATGTCCTGAAAATATGTTTTTTCAAC
>JAFYLH010000020.1 GCA_017537175.1 Clostridia bacterium
CCATAGCTTAAGCTAGTAAGGTCACTTATAGACTATGAGTTTGATAGGTCGGAGGTGTACGCACAGTAATGTGTTTAGCTGACCGATACTAATAGACCGAGGGCTTGAACTTCGAAAGAAGTTGAGTTTAATTCGTATTACTCTTTCTCTTGTTCGGCTTTTAATGAACATTTTGCCAAGAGAGGCAGCACCTCGATTTGCACCTTTAGCTCAGTTGGTAGAGCAACTGACTCTTAATCAGTGGGTCCCGGGTTCGAATCCCTGAAGGTGCACCAGCTCTTCGGAGCTAATAGTAAGTGTCTTTAGTGTACAGGGTCCACCCGTTCCCATTCCGAACACGGTAGTTAAGCTGTACTATGCCGACAATACTTGCCTGGCGACGGGCCGGAAAGATAGGTCGACGCTTACATTCAATTGGTGTCTTTAGTGCACAGGGTCCACCCGTTCCCATTCCGAACACGGTAGTTAAGCTGTGCTATGCCGACAATACTTGCTTGGAGACGAGCCGGAAAGATAGGTCGACGCCAATACAAATTGCGGAACAGAAATGTTCCGCAAAACATATTCCTCCTTAGCTCAGTCGGTAGAGCATGCGGCTGTTAACCGCAGGGTCGTTGGTTCGAGTCCAACAGGGGGAGCCAACAAAAAGCCATCCATCAGGATGGCTTTTTTGTTGCTCCCTTTATCCTGTCGCACTCAAACCCACCGCCCCTGTTTGGCGACAGCCGCCGCTGTTAACTGGAACTTAGCCTTGCGCTGCCGGTGGCAGATACAGCAAGGCTAAGTTTACGGCAGACACTTGGTGAGTCCGAGCGACTTTAGGAGCGATGGATGAACCTTAGTGTCAACGAGAAAAGGTCGTTGGTTCGAACGGGGCAGGGGGAGCCAACAAAGAAGACCATCATTCGATGGTCTTTTTTGTTATCCAAACCGCAAGGTTTGGTATATCATCACTGCGCGAAGCAAGGTGTATATCATCAGCCCCTTTGGGGCTGTATCTCATCACGCCTCGGCGTGTATCCCCCTTGCGGTTTGATGATATACAACGGTTAATACCGTTGATGATATACAATGCTTTGCATTGATGATATACACACCTTCGGTGTGATTTTCGGACAGCTAAACCGCTTATCACTTGGCGAGTTCAAGCGACTTTAGGAGCGACGGAGAAGCCTTAGTGTCAACGAGAAACGGTCGTTTTTTAATCTGCAAATCAACTTTACATAACAATCCGCAGTTCACCGCCGAGAAGTAGATACCCCAAAGATTGCGCTATTCTACGCGAGGGAATATTCTCAACCTGACATACCCATAGAGCGAGTTTATTGTTATTTATCACAGCTTGCGTAGCGGCGGAAGTGGTTATTTTACCGTATCCGTTCCTCCTTGCCTCCGGTCGGGAAAACACTTGCATTGAACAGGTGTTTTCAAATACTCCTCGGTTTTGTTTATAATAACTGCAGCTTATAATTCTTTTATTGTCGGTTATAGAATACATCGTACCGTCAAAATCGTCGTTAAGTATAAATCGCTTGTCTCCTCGGCAAATGCTTTCAACCTGTTGAGTGTTTTGCGGTATGAAGCTGTCTTTGGTGCATATGAAATCTAATGTGTGTTCACAGTTGTATTTTATATCCTGCAAAAATTCCTCACTTGGTTTCAATAAAAAGTCACGGTAATTATATCCTAACAAATCAAGAATTTCACGATAGAATAAGGAAGAACACAACTTATCTGCTATGTTGTTCTCGTAAAGATATTTTGAAATTGTTTTGATATGCTCGTGTTGTACCGACACAAAGGTTCTGCCGGCATTATGAATGATACGGATTATTTCATCCCCCTCGGATTGTGTTATTATTGTTTTATGTGGTGGAATATCGATACCGACTCTCTCGTAAATAGAGCTGGCTGAAAACGTTTCGATCTCATTTGAAAAGTTCTGTTTTACTTTCATATTTTTCTCCTCTGTAAAATAAAATGACGCCGACGAAATCGGCGTCAATATTTTATCCTAACCCAAGACAGAGCGGAAGCGGACGAACGCAATACGATCTCGTCGAAAAATATTTTTTCATTTTGTCCACCTCCATTTCTAAAGAAATTTTATATATCTATCATAGCATCCGAGTGCTTCTATGTCAAGAGTATATACAATACTATTATTCAACCGTCAGTTGAAAAACATCAACCTTTCTTTTATTGCGTACCTTTGTATTATCTGTTATAATTATATCAGCAAAGGAGATGATATAATGGATAACACAAATATGGTCTTAGCCGCAAACATACAAAAATACCGTAAGAAATGCGGACTGACACAAGAAGACCTTGCGAAGAAGTTAGGGGTAACTTTTCAAGCTGTTTCTAAATGGGAAAATGCAAAAACAGCTCCCGATATATTGTTTTTGCCCACGATGGCAGATTTGTTTGGCTGCTCTATTGATGAACTGTTTTCCCGTGAGATTAAAACAGAGATTCATTATGATCTCTGTTCGGAATTACCTTGGAATGATGACGAGGTGACCCGAATATTCCAAGCTCAAGGTAAGAAAATAATCAAAGCTGATGAAAACAATTCCTATATGGAAATTTCCTTTCCGAAAAACTGCAACGAAATCACAAGGCAGTATTTTAAGGTTGAGGTGTTCGGTAATATTGTCTGCGATAGCAGTATCAACGGCGATGTTGTGTGCCACGGAAATATAAATTGCTACGAAATAAACGGAGACGTTACCACCGATTCTATAGAGGTAAGAGGGATCAACGGCGGTATCTCGACTCCGTTTCCCGATCTATCGTCAACAGAGGCTATTAAGGAATACATAACAAAAGAGGTAAAAAATAAGCTTGATACGAACGGCAGTACGAGCAAGCTGTTGAGCATTATGGTTGAAAATATAGATGGGAGCTTTGAGTTGACCGACGAAAATATCGAACGGCTGTTGGATGCGTACAGAGATCTCTATAGGGGGTTGCCAAAAGAAGCCAGAGGTTTAACAAAATCTGTCGTATTTCCGATAAACAATAATAATTAATGTAAACGCCATCCGTTGGGATGGCTTTTTGCTTGAACAACACTCTATATTAACATTATTTTGCTCAAAAAGTTGCGAATTTATTTTTTAATATGATATACTTATCATATAAGGAGAGATAAGTATGCAAAACATAGCCGAAAAGCTGAATTTAGTAATAGACTATATCGAAAGTCATTTGAGCGACGACATTGACCCGAAAGAAATCGAAAAGATCGCTTGCTGCTCATACTACGACGTAGGCAGAATGTTTTCTTTGATCGCTGATATAAATATTTCGGATTATATAAGAAAACGCAGACTGACGCTTGCCGGTGCGGAATTAAAAAACAATGACGTGAAGGTTATTGACGTTGCTCTGAAATACGGATATGATTCGCCCGTGTCATTTGCAAGAGCCTTTCAGGCTTTTCACGGATTTAATCCCAGCGTTGCAAATAAAAGCGAGGCGGTTCTCAATGTATTTCCGCGTTTAGTTTATCAAATACGCGTGAAGGGCGTAATGGATCCAATATACAAAGAGAAAATGATAATCAACGGAAAAGAATATCAAGCAAGCTGTTTCGGAGAGGCGGATATGTCTTCCTGGTCGTCTGAATATGTAAAGCGGAAATATTGGCGTTTGGAAAACGCATATGATGACTTCAAATATAACCCTAAAACAGATCAGGTGTTGCCTTATAATAATTATCCACCGATAAATATAGAGACCGGGCAGGTTTTTGTGATCGATTATTGCAGATCAAACGGAAGTATTGACCGTAAATATTATATAGCAGACGGAAGCGTGTGGAATGATATGTCCTGCACGAGAGAATATGTTTTTGACTATATACAGTCGATCCGTACTGACAAAATAACCGTTTGCGGGAAGGAATATGAAGCAAGCTATCTCGGTGAGCAGGATATGTCATATTGGTCAGATTTTGCAACTAAACGAGAATTTTGGAGACTTGAAAATGTAAAAGCTGAATTTGACAAATGCGAAAAGTGTAACGACGTTCTGCCATATAATAATTATCCTTTCATTAAGATCGAAAACGGACAGGTGTTTGTTATTGATTACCACACAAGGGGCGGTAGTATAGATAGACGCTATTATGTTGCAGACGGTACTGTTTGGCGGGATATGCCGTCAACAAGACAGATCATACCTATTAATAACGAGGATAGCAAATGAATTTATTCGATGCGTTTGAGTTGAACAAAGAACTTATAAAACAAACTGAATTTGTGGACGTATATTCCGTAAAATATAATGATAAGGACTACAAAATTATCATTACAAAAAAAGTTGCTAACAAGAAAACTGTTATTTATTTTATTGATAAAACTGTTTATTGGGAACAACTACCCCTATTTCCTCGCCTTGCAGGAAGAACATATAATAGAGTTCCGATCTATAAGTTTGACGGCAAAATTTCAAATACTATATTTGTTGTAAAGGGGTCACCTCTTGGTGATGAGGGATTGGATGACGGTATTTTTAGAAGTTATAAAAGATATGATGATAATTTTGTAAACTGTATTACTTATAAAAAATTCAAACAAATGTAGGTTAAAAGCCATCCCAAGGATGGCTTTTTGTTTATCCAAACCCCAGGTTTGGTATAATCATCATGTATTAACGACATATTGAAAAATATTGAGATCTGTGTTATAATCAGTTCGATAAATTGGAATTCGACGGGGTGATTTAATTGAAGCAGATCATTGAATACATAAAACAAAAATACAATCCTCTTTCCATCATCCTTTACGGTTCATATGCCAACGGAACAAATAATCTGAACAGTGATTTTGATGCGCTGGTTATTTCTCATGACCACAGACAATATCATGATACAACCTTTGTCAGCGGTATCCGGCTCGATGTTTTCGTATATCCCACTTCATACTTTGAAGGAGAATACGACCCTAACGACTTTATTCAGATCTTTGACGGTAAGATAATCAAAGACTATAACGGGCTTGGCAAGGAACTTCAAAACAACGTATTGTCATACATTCAAAACCGTCCGCAAAAGTCAAAGTCTGATGTCGTTGCGGAAGTTGATTGGTGCGTTAAGATGCTTGATCGTGTGGAGCGGGGCGATGCGGAGGGAATGTTTCGTTGGCACTGGGTGCTGACAGACAGTCTTGAGATATTCTGCGACGTAATGGGTCATCCTTATTTCGGAGCTAAAAAGTCTTTGAAATGGATGGAAGAAAAGCATCCTGCTGCGTTTGAAATTTATAGAAAAGCCCTTGAAGACTTCAACATAGAAAGTCTTGAGAACTGGATAGCATATATAAAAAATTCTAATGAAAACAGAGAACCTATGATAATAGAAACAGAAAGGCTTACTCTCCGTCGTTGGTGTGAAGCCGATGCCGAGAGCTTATATGAATATGCAAAGGATCCTGACGTCGGACCCATAGCAGGCTGGCCGCCGCACAAGAGCGTTGCGGAGAGTCTTAGCGTTATCAAGAACGTATTTACCGGTGAACAGTGCTATGCTATATGCGAAAAGGGCGGCAATAAAGCCATCGGAGCCATCGAGCTTAAGCTCAAGGGTCATACCGACATGACAAACAAGGACGACGAATGTGAGCTCGGATATTGGCTCGGCAAGGAGTTTTGGGGCATGGGGTATATGCCCGAGGCGGCAAAGGCTATTTTACATCATGGTTTTGAGAATCTTGGTATGTCTGTTGTATGGTGCGGATATTATGACGGTAACCACAAGTCAAAACGAGTTCAGGAGAAAGTTGGTTTTGTATATCATCATACCTGTGATGAGGTTGAGGTCCCGTTGATGAACGAGACCAGAGTTGGTCATACCAACGTAATGACAAAAGCAAGATGGGAACAGGTGAAAAATGAACACTAATCCTACAGAAACCGAAATAAAATACATCCGTGATTCTCTCTGCAAATTTAACGAAGATATCGTCGGCAAGGACGGTCATACCCCTATCAACATAGTCGAGTATGATGACAACGGTAACATTATAGCCGGCATTATCGGCGGCACCTACTGGGGCTGGATGTATATAGATATTTTGTGGGTAGACGAGGCTCACCGTAAAAAGGGAATCGGCACAAGGCTTTTACACGAAGCCGAAAAAGAAGCACTCAAAAGAGGCTGCCATCACGTTCACGTTGACAGTATGAGCTGGCAGGCTCCCGAATTTTATAAAAAGCACGGCTATGAGGTGATCGGTATTCTCCCCGATATTCCCGAAGGCAATCATAAGTATCTTCTTATAAAGGATTTACAGAAAAAATGATAATTTTAATTACCGGCGCATCCCATACAGGCAAGACCCTGCTTGCTCAGCGGCTGCTGGAAAAATACAAATATCCTTATTTATCTATAGATCATCTCAAGATGGGCCTGATCCGCAGCGGCAACACTCGGCTTACTCCCACAAGCGAGGACGAAGAGCTGACCGCATATCTGTGGCCTATAGTCCGTGAGATCATCAAAACCGCCATCGAAAATGATCAGAATCTGATCGTTGAGGGGTGCTATATCCCCTTTGATTGGCAGGACAGCTTTGACATGGAATATCTGAAGGCCATCAGGTACTACTGCCTTGTAATGAGCGAGGAGTATATAAAAAATCATTTTGAGGATATAAAGGCGTACGCAAGCGTCATCGAAAAGCGCCTTTGTGATGATATCACCCTTGAGAGTGTATTGCGTGACAATGCACGGATGCTGTGTCTTGCCCAAAAACACAGCGTTAATTACATCCTCATTGACGGTAAATACGAGATCGATATTGACATTTGAGCATCTAAATACACCTTGACATTTGTCTTAATTTAGGTAAAATATAATTATAATTTATATAATCCGGAGATTTGTAATGAACAAGAAATTATCCGTACGCTGGGCATACATGGCCGTCGGTGTTATTTCCATGCTGTTTGCAGGTGTTCTGTACGCGTGGTCTATATTAAAATCCCCATTGGCAACAGAGTTTGGCTGGAGTCCCTCTGAGCTTACATGGACCTTCACCTTGGCTATGACCTTTTTCTGTATAGGCGGTCTTTTGGGTGCACAGATATCAAAGCGTTTGGGACACAGAGTCGCAATTATCGCTGCAGGAGTCTTTGCAGCGGCGGGCTTTGTACTGACCTCGTTTTTAAACAATCTTCCCGTTGCGGTGCTCTATGTTACATACGGTGTTCTTGCAGGCGTGGGTATAGGTATTGCTTATAACGTGGTTATTGCCACCGTCAGCGCTTGGTTCCCTGATAAAAAGGGTCTTTGTTCAGGCTGTCTGATGATGGGCTTTGGTGCTTCGGCTCTTATTTTGGGTAATATAGCCGATGCTATGTTTAAAAGCTCTATAGGCTGGCGTACTACTTATATTATATTGGGTGTTGCTATTTTTGCAGTTTTGGCTGTAGCGGCATTGATACTCAAAAAGCCGGGTGCGGATATTGTTTTCCCCGCCGTTAACAAGGCAAAAGCGGCAGATACATCGGACATATCCGACCTTACCTCAAAGCAGATGCTCTGCCGTCCCTCTTTCTGGATGGCATTCTTCTGTATATCCTTCCTTGCGGCTGTAGGCAGCTCGGTTATCAGCTTTGCAAAGGATCTTGTCCTGTCAATTGATGCCAATTATGAGGCTTTGGCTGTATCCCTTGTAGGTGTGCTTTCTATATGTAACGGCTTCGGACGCATCATCACAGGTGCTGTATTTGATGCCATCGGATGCCGTAAGACCGTGCTGTGTGCCAACATATTTACTATAGGCGCGGCGGCAGTTACCCTTGTGGCAGTAAATATGAATTCCCTTGTGCTTTGTGTAGTCGGTGTTTGCCTTACAGGTATATCCTACGGTGCTTGTCCTACAATTACCTCGGCATTTACTTCTTCTAACTTTGGAATGAAGCATTTTTCCAACAACATGGCACTTATGACCTTTACCGTAATGGTGGGGTCCTTCGGAGCCACCGCATCCAGCAAGGTGCTTGAGGTAACAGGCGGATATACAGCGACCTTTGTTATGCTGTTGGGTCTTACATTTGTAGCATTGGTGCTGAATATATTTATCAAAAAGCCTCGAGCATAATTTTTTGTAACAGAAAGCCATCCTTACGGATGGCTTTCTTAATATTGCAAAAGTTATTGAAATATGTTACAATATAACAAAGGCGGTGATATATATGAAGGAGCAGGTAAATAGGATCAACGGAATAAATATATACTCTCTTACCAATCAGAATCTCAAGAGTTTTTGCCTGTCATTATATATCAGAGCAGGAAGCTTGTTTGAGGATATTTCACAAAACGGTATCAGCCATCTTTTTGAACACGTTGTTTTCAGAAATCTCAAAAGAAAATATCCTGATTTTTATGAGCTGTTGGCTATACACGGTATCGAGCTTCAAGGTCAAACGTATAAGGAGTTTATTAGATTTACCGTAACGGCACCCGCGTCTGAATTTGAATTTGCAACAGATATTTTTTGCAGCTTATTTGATGAGATCGAGTTAAGCACGGTTGATTTTTCAAACGAGAAAAAGAGAATAAAGGCTGAAATACGTGAGGCGGACGAGCGTAATACCTTGGACTTTTTGTTCAACAAAACCGTATGGCAAAATACCGAGGCGGAGAAAACCGTTCTGGGGTATTGTAAGGTTATAGACCGTGTTTCAATTAAAAGGCTCAATGAATTCAGAAAGAAGATACTGTCAAAGGACAATATTTTTGTATATGCTACGGGCAACCTATCTTATTATGACATTGATCTTTTAAGGGGAAAGCTGTCGAACGTCGAGGTAACTGACAGCTCTGTGAGATTTGAAAACAAAATAAGCTTAAACGATGGATTTTTTAACAGAGACGGAAGTGTAATAGTTAAAAATGACTCTACGTGGCATTATATTGAGATAGGATTTGACATAGCTTCTCAAAAGTATTCGGGCGGAGTATATGACGTTTTATATGCACTGTTATTTAAGGGTGACGTTGCTCTGGTGAACAATTATCTTTCAGAGGATAATCCCTTTATGTATTCGTTTGGCAGTACCTTTGAGCAGTATGACAATATCGGCAATATGAACTTTAAATTTGAGGTTGAAAAGGATATGCTTATGCCTGCAATAAACACGATAATTGAAATGCTTGATGCGGTAAAGAGTGGTGATTTTAATTTTGAAGCCAATCTCAAGGCAGAGCTGTGGAATATGGAGCTGGAGTACGACAACCCCGATGACCTGAACTGGAGTATGGCATATAACAATCACATACTGAAAACAGAGGTTATCGACTATTCCCGGAGGAAGTTCGGAAGGCTTGAGAATATAACAAAAGAGCAGGTCATTGAGGCGGCAAAGGATATATTCAGACTGTCAAATATGACGGTTGCCGTAAGAGGCAATAAGAAGAAAATCAAAACCGATGAGCTTGAAAAAGCTCTTGTAAGGTTAGGGGCAGTATAATCCGGCATTTTTAATCAACAATATCTTAAACTATGGATGGCAATATGATATTATTAAATTTCTTAAAGGAAAACATTTCAACCAACAAGACTGTGGATGAGATCATAAACGTATTTGAGGAGATGTGCAAGACCCCTATTGAAGAGGACCTCTTGTTAAATGAATACGGAGTTTACGCCTGGAGCGGCAAACCTTTATTTTACTATGACCTGGTAAGACAGTATCCCGATGGCGAGGACGAATATTATCAGCTTCGTGTTAGCATCATATTTGCTCCCGATGTTAAAAACCTCTTCCTCAGAGGCACTTTGTGGAGTGATGCTGTAGAAGAAAATTTCTTCAGCTGTATCCGTAAGTCCGCTGCATATAAGTATGCAAAAAACCATAAGATCAAAGACGTGGATATTAGAATAGATCGGACTTGATTATTCTAAATATGAAGGTGAAAACCGAGTAATCTGTACTATGAAAAAATAAAGAAATTGCAATCGTATATTTTGAGGATAGAGATCCGGACTATATAGAGGACAGCTTTGAGGATTTTCTTGCAGACGAGTGCGGTTGGGAATAAAAAATTGCACCATATAATCGCAAAAATTCAAATATAAATTAACAGGTAAATATGAAAACAAAAATCGAAAAAACCAACGCAATGCGAGTGCTTGATTCTATAAAGGCAGAATACGAGTACTCGGATCACGACAATATGACCTTATCCTCGGATGAGCTTGCCGAAAAGACCAGAGTTGACACCGACGCTCTCTATAAGACCCTTGTCTGTGTAGGCAAGAGCGGACAGAACTACGTGTTTATGGTGCCTACCAAGGGAGAGCTTGATCTCAAAAAGGCGGCTAAGGCAAGCGGTGAAAAATGGGTGGAGATGATCCCGCAGAAATCACTTTTGCCCTTGACCGGTTACGTCCACGGCGGCTGTTCCCCTCTTGGTATGAAAAAGCAGTTCCCCACCTTTATAGATGAAATAGCGACTACCAAGGAAAAGATAGTTTTTTCCGGCGGCAGAGTTGCCTGTCAGATAAAGACCAAGTTAGAATATCTCGTAAAGGCGGTAAACGTCAAGGTTGCGGATATTGCAAAATAATAACATCGGTATTGTTTTCATTAATGATGGTTATATGGATAAAAAGTATAATATCATTACATATAAATTGACAAGAAAGATCAATCCCGCAGAGGTTATTGACAGATTGGACTCTCTTATAGAAAAATATAATGTATTTTTCTGTGACTGTCTGATGAATTTGTTGGTTTATATTATAGAGTTTGAATACGAAGGTAAGCTATACTCTAACAGAAACAGAAATGCTGTAAAAACCATATTAAAACGCCATCCCGAGCTTGAGCAATTCTATAAACATACAGCTGAGGATAGAGGCGGCGGAATTATAAATGAGACTCTTTTCATTAGAAACTTTTCTTCAGAAGATTTTGCTTGTACAGGTGAAATTGAGTATAGCTTAATAAGCGATATAGCAAAAAAAGTTCCGAGGCCCTACGGAGTGAATGATCTTGAAGTTGTCTATAGTGGGATCAGCTTTGACTCTCCCGATAGCAAAAGTGCAAAAATTTGTCAAAACAGACATGGCTATGCGGTGGGTAACTATATCGGATATTGCCGTGAAAGAGCAGGAAACGAAAAGCATTCGTATATTACCTTTTCGGCGGACGATGAAAATATAGAGCTGATGAGAAAATTGTTTTTTGAGTTTGCCGATACAGTCCCCGGAAAATATATCGGCACAGTAATTCAAAGCTGAGTTTGCTTTGGAACAGTAAAACAATCGGAGAGAGAATAAATATGTCTGACAGAATACCGAGAAAAGCAATCAAAGAGATACATAATACTATAAAATATATATGGGAATACGATATCCCCTGTGATTATGAAAAGAAGATGCTTCTTAAAGAGGATACCTTTAAGAATTCTCTGTATTTTCATATAAGAACAAGACTCGGTGCGCTGCTTGAAAAATACGACATTATGATATTTACCGAATTTAACACCGATAAATTTCGCAAAACTAAATGCAGAGCTGATCTTATTATCGCACAGATAGACCGTGAGAAAGAAGGCTTTTTAGGTGATTGTATCAAACGGTATATATCTGTATTTGAATTG
Organism: Clostridia bacterium; assembly: GCA_017537175.1. GTDB lineage: Bacteria > Bacillota > Clostridia > Oscillospirales > CAG-272 > RGIG7300. The sequence goes on from JAFYLH010000020.1 coordinate 11,624, forward strand.
AAATTTAAAGGAGATTATTCCAAAGCTGCCGAGCATATAACAGAAGATTATAATAAGATACACAGATATATTGATGAGTTTAAGCTTGACGAGGGTTGTCAATATTATGTTGCTGCCATATGGGAATGTCAGCCTGACTCGAAATGGTGGTTAGATAAGGATATCGATTGGGCAAAAGGAAAATTAACAGAGCTAAATGCCGATTATGATTCAAAAGGCAAAATGAAATTTTATATACGAGAGCATAAGTGATTTGGGGTATCGATTAAGGAGTAAAAATGTACGATTTTTTATGCGGGTTATTGTCGGACAGAAAAGGTGAAATCATCTTTACCTGCTTTGGCATTTGGCATTTAATATTTATCGTTTTTTTTGTTGCCTTGGCGGTTTTACTTACAATATATCTAAAGGGCAAAAGCTATGACAAAAAGAAAAGAACGGCAGACATTTTTATAAACATCTCTTTCGGGTTATATATTGCCGACTTTTTTCTTATGCCTTTTGCTTACGGTGAGATAGATATCGAAAAGCTGCCTTTTCATGCTTGCACTGCTATGTGCGTGATGTGCTTTGTCAGCAGATACAATAAATTTTTCGGTAGATTCAAAACCAACTTTGCCGCTTTGGGCTTTATTTCAAATTTAGTTTATCTTATATATCCTGCAGGGGTTATGTGGTACGGTGTGTCACCCATTACATACCGTGTTATCCAGACGCTTTGTTTTCACGGGTTTATGAGCGTTTACTGTTTTCTCGTGCTGTGGTTTGAAAACGATGATTTTAAGTGGAAATATTTTTACCGTGATATCATAACCGTTACTTGTATGACTCTGTGGGCTATGCTCGGTAATTTTATGTATAACAGCGATGAAAAAATATATAATTGGTTTTTTGTTATAAGAGATCCCTTTTATATTCTTGATGCGAAAATTTCAGTGTACATAATGCCTGTGTTGAATATAATTTTGTTTGCCGTAGTTGAGGCTCTTGTATATTTTATATTTCAAAAAACAAGAAGGAGAATTAAACATGAAGCTTAATTTACAGAAAAACTTTTTTACATACGAAAAGAAAACACTTATAAAATACGGAGAATTTAAGATAAAGGCTTTTAAATACGACTCGGGTGTTGAGGCTCTTAAGGTTAAGAACGAAAAATGCTCCTTTATCTTTACACCCTTTAAGGGTCAGCAGATCTGGCACTTTAAGGTTGACGGTGAGGAGATCTCTATGCAGACCGAGGTGGGGGAGCCGCAGAACACAATGACCTATCTTGAAAACTACGGCGGTTTTCTCTATCATTGCGGTATAATTTCCTTTGGTGCGCCTGATGCGGCACATCCTCACCACGGTGAGATACCCAATGCAATTTATGACAAGGCTTATATCAAATGCGGCGAGGACGAGGGCGGAAAATATATAATCCTCGGCGGCGAGCTTGAGCATAACACGGCCTTTGTCCGTCATTATAAATTCAAGCCCGAGGTCAAGATCTATGAGGCTTCAAGCGTATTCGAGATAAAGGTAACTATCGAAAATCTACGCTCATATCCCCTTGAATGGAGCTATCTCTGTCATATTAACTTCAAGCCCTTTGAGGGTGCAGAGCTTGTGGCAAACACCAAGTATGACAGCGATCATATAAAGCTCTACCGTTCCGAAGGCTCTGCGGAATTACAGAATTATTTTGACCGTCTTGAAAAGGATTTTTCTATAATGAACAGGGTCAACCGTGCCGAGCAGGTTTATGATCCCGAGATATGCTTTGGCGTAAAGTATATTCCCGACGGGGAGGGCAGAGGCTATACAATGCAGGTGACAGATGAGGGTGCTTGCTATGTTTCTCATCCCGCCGATATTCTGACCAACGGTGTCCGTTGGATATCCCGCACAAATAACGAGGATGCTATGGGTATGGTGCTTCCTGCAACAGGTGAGCATCTCGGTTATGAAAACGCAAAGGCTAAGGGTCAGCTTCAGGTACTCCCTGCAAACGGCGAGATAAGCTTTACTATAGAAGCAGGCTATATTGATGCCGAAGAAGCGAAGGCTGTTAAGGAAAAGATAGCGGAAATAGTGAGGTAATATATGGAGATCAAAGCGAAAGCAACCTGTGATCTTGAATCGATGAAAGCATTGACTCATCTGTGGATGTTTAAAAAAGCAGATCCCAAAAAGCGTATGATCATGTGGACGGTATTATACGCGATCTTGTTAGCCGTAATTGTATTTGAGATGGTCGCATTTGGAGTGTCCGAAATAATGATAGCTCTTGTGTGCGTTTTGGTATTCACATATTTGCTTGAATGCTATTGGTATTTTATTCTGCCCGGACTCAAATATAAGGCTATGGTAAAGCTTAAGGATGTGACAAACGAATATACCTTTTGCGATGATATGATGCACACAGTAACAAAGAGTGACGAGTACTCCGGTGAAAGCGAGATAAAATATACGGCAATATACAAGGTATACGAAACATCAAAATATTTCTTTATTTATCAGAACAAAAATCAAGTGTTATTGGTTGATAAGCGGACATTCGACAAAGGAGACGACAGGGTTCTCAGAGAAAAATTGCTTTTACTGTTAGGCAAGAAATATATTATTTGTAACTATTAAATCCGGGAGGACATTATGAAAAGAGGAATTACACGCAGAGAGCGTGAAGTGACAGATATAAACGAAATTATAGGCATACTTGACCGTGGCAGGATAGTCCATGTAGGTATGATAGACGGCGATATGCCCTATGTTGTGCCTATGAACTACGGCTATACCTTAGAGGAGGGCAAGCTGACCTTGTATCTCCACGGAGCTACCGTTGGCAGAAAGCTTGATATCATCCGTGTCAATCCCAAGGTGTTTGTTGAGATAGATACAGACATAGTTCCCTTTAAGGGTGAGGCGGCCTGTCAGTACGGTGTAAGCTACGCATCTGTTATGGGTGAGGGTATAGCCGAGCTTGTAGAGGATGTTGAGGGCAAGATGGATGCACTCAATAAGCTGATGATAACCCAGACCGGCAGATCCTTTGAGTTTGTGCCTAAGATGGTGACAGGAGTTACCGTAATTAAGGTCACCGTTCCCGAATTTACAGCAAAAAAGAGACCTGTACGTAACGGTGCAGAAACATATTGACAAACAAAAAGACTTGGTTTTTCCAAGTCTTTTACTGTTTAGTTATCTTAATACTTACGCCATTAACCGTAACATCATCCTCGGCGCGGATCATTATGTACTTTGTGCCGTCGATGATCTCGGTCTTTATAAGGTCGGGACGCTCGGGGTTGACGTTGATGACAACATCCGGAGTTTTGACCTCAAACTGCTTTGTGTTGATAATGTTTTTGGGAGGAATTACGGTTCCCTTGCCAAAGCTCTGATCAAACCTTTTATCAAACTCGGCAACCTTTTCCTCTGCAACACCGCATTCGGAAAGTACGCTTTTTACGGTGGATTTTGATATCATAAGCGGCTCGGGCTCTCTTGCTGCCTTGTGGTCCTCAACCATAGTGCATATTCTTTCGTGAACGGCGGATACCACCTCCATATCGCACTCGTCTGCAACAGCATCGCTAAGGATAGATTCAAAGGTCTGCTTTTGTATTCCCGCAGGCATGGGAGGCTCGCTTTTAAAGAGCTTGTCCACAAATTCGGACTGGCTGTTGTAGGTATCCTTTGTGTACATAAGGGCGCCGTAAATATTAGCCGCTCTGTCGTCAAAGGCAGGGAAGATAAAGCCAAGCGCAGGGGGACAGATCACAGAGCTTGCACCTATAGAATGAAATTCATTTGCATAAAAGCTCAGCTGAGGCTTTGTCAGCTTGACAGGACAGACAGCACAAAGAAAATATGAGAATGTTGTTGCAGAATCCTCCTTCTTTTTGCCGTCGCTTGAATATGAAAAAACATCATACTTGTCACTTGCCAAGAGGATGATATATCCGCCCTCAATATGGACCGATTCTATTATCTTTTTGTAGAGTGTGTCTACAGCCTCGTCGTTTTCAAGTGAGCTTTTGCGAAGCTCACTTAGTAGCTTGTGCTCCTCGCCCGAAAGCACCTGCTGAGTGGTAAATTCTATATCTATAAGATTTTTTCCGTATGTACCCGAAAGGGTCTTTTTTATTATGGAAAGAAGCTCCTCGCCCTCTCTTTCGCTGCACATACCGAGAGTACCGTTAAAGGTGGAAAGTATCTCACGGTTTTCGGCAACAAGAGCGCCGCGGATGCGCTGTATTCCTGTTTTGTCGGGTGTTATGGTTCGGCGAAGCTCGCCTATTTCTTTTTCGTTCATTTTGTACCTCCAAGTGTGGATAGATATATTCTAACAGTTTTAATGTGATTTTACAATAGATATACATTAATTTATATGTGATACGGAAAGTATCATAGATGTGAAGATGCGTTTCTTTATGTTTTATTACTTTTATGCTACCTTGAGTATATCAAACACAAAGGAGAAAAAATATGAAAACAAACGCAAAGAAAAATTTATTTATCGGTATTACACTCATACTGTCATTTGTTATTTGGACAATACTTGTTATGACGGTAGATGTACAGCCCATAGGTCTTAAGGGGACAGGTGTCGGCTTTGCAACGGTCAATTCCGCCCTTCATAAGTTGACAGGGAGCAATATGCTGTTGTATAATATAACCGACTGGGCAGGGCTTGTTCCGTTGTTTGTATGCTTTGCTTTTGCGGGCGTGGGACTGTGGCAGCTTATTAAAAGAAAAAATCTTTTCAAGGTGGATGCGGATATTCTTATTTTGGGAATATACTATATTTTAGTTATTACTGCTTATCTTGTTTTTGAGATGATACCCATAAATTACAGACCCATATTTATAAACGGATCTATGGAGGTATCCTATCCCTCGTCTACTACGCTGCTTGTTTTGAGTGTTATGCCTACCCTTGATTTTCAGGCAGAAAAAATTGATAACAAAAACATTAGACGTGTTATCAAAATTTTGTCGGTATTATTTTCGGTATTTATGGTTATGGGCAGACTGATATCCGGTGTTCATTGGTTAAGTGATATCATAGGCTCGGTGCTGATAAGCTTTGGACTCTTTTATACATATAAAGGATCGGTATTTGCGGTATGGAATTTAAGGAAAAATTGCAGGAATTAAGAAAAAGCCGGGGGCTTACCCAGGAGGAGCTGGCGGCACAGCTGTATGTTTCGAGGACTGCAATCTCAAAATGGGAATCGGGCAGAGGGTACCCAAGCATTGATTCCTTAAAGGAAATATCAAGCTATTTTTCGGTGAGCTTAGATGAGCTTCTTTCAGCGGAAAAGGTGCTTACCATTGCCGAAAAGGAAAACAGATCAAATATCAGAGGGGTGTGCGACCTGCTTTTCGGTATAGCGGATCTGTTCAGCTTTATGCTGATAATTTTGCCTTTGTATCCGAACCGAGCGGGGGATTTCATCCACTCGGTAAGCCTTTGGGCATATACCGATATTGCAAGCTGGGTCAAGCCTGTATATCTGATTCTGTTTGTATCTCTTATATCTCTTGGGATTATAAAAATAATTCTTACAAAATTAAGGGCAGAAAAGGGCAACAAAGCTGTCACGGTCGTATCAGTGCTTTTGAGCTGCTTTACGGTCTTGCTCCTTGCTTTGACAAGAGAGGCATATGCGTTGGTGCTTGTGTTTCTTTTGCTGGGTGTAAAGGCACTGCTGCTGTTGGGATATAAAAAATAAAAGGTTGTTTGAATATGGATAAGAAAAGATGTCGCTGGTGCAACACAAAAAATCCTCTCTATACCGAATATCACGATACTGAATGGTGTGTACCGAATTTCAGCCAAAAATACCTCTATGAAATGCTTATGCTTGAGTCCTTTCAGGCGGGATTGAGCTGGGAATGTATACTTAACAAAAGAGGGTCATTCAGAAAAGCATATGATGATTTTGATATAGAAAAAATCATAAATTACGGTGAAGAAAAGACAGAAGAGCTGCTCGGCAATAAAGATATTATCCGTAATAAATTAAAGATAAGGGCGAGTATAAATAACAGCCGGCTTTTTAAAATAATTTCGGAAGAATACGGCTCCTTTTATAATTATCTTTTGACCTTTTATGACGGCAAAACTATTTACGAAACAAATAAAACCACCAATGAATTATCCGACAGAATTTCACGCGATCTTAAAAAAAGGGGAATGAAATTTGTTGGCTCAACCATTATTTATTCTTATCTTCAGGCGGTGGGTATAATACACTCTCACGAAGAGCAATGCTATCTGCATAAAGGAAGTTAGAGCTATGGCATCGATAATCATACATATGGCGGTAACGGTGGGTGTGCTTGACCGTTGCGGTATTGATACTCATCGGGATGAGTATCTGTTTGGTACAATTCTTCCCGACTATAATTTCAGGGAAAATCATCACTATAAGGATCTTATTGGTGAGAAAAAATTTTTCAACCTTTCGAGGTTCAGAAATGAGCTCGGAGACAAGCTTGATGCTCCTGTATATATCGGTTATTATCTCCATCTTGTGCAGGATATGATCTTCCGTGATTTTATGTACAATACCCACGGTTTTTCTCCTGCGGAGAGGGAAAATGTTCTTAAGCTTTATGCTGATTATCAGCGGCTCAACGGTTATCTTGCAGATAAATATTCCATACCGGTGGAGTTACTTAAAAATATGGATATCATCCCGCCGCAGCGTTATCCGGATTTTACTCTGAACCGAAGTGAGCTGTCCGAGGAAACCGAGAAATATCACAATGTAAGCATCTGTCCCCCGGGTGAATACAGCGTTTTCACCCCAAAAATGGCAGAGGATTATATAAGACTGGCAGGGGATGCCTGTCATAATGAGCTGAACGCGCTTAAGGGTGAAAGAGCGCATATAAACGAGCATAGCTATTCCTGGATAAGATTTTTCAAATAAACCTCCGTAAGGAGGTTTTTTGTTTGAATAATTTGAAAAAATCATTGAAAAAACAAATGCTTTGTGATATAATATATCCTGTATATTTATATGTTGTTTATATACGGAGGATCCAAAATTGAAGGATAATATGATAAAGGATAACGAGCTTCTTTTAGAGGAGCTTGCGGGTGTCTCGGCGGAAGAAGAACTCAAATTCCGTAAGTCCAGAAAGGTTATCAAGAAAAAAAGAGCACTTATAGTGTTGTTTATTATACTCGGTCTTGTTGTTGTCTCTGCTTTGTCTGTTGTGGCATTTATCAAGCTCAGACCCGAGCCCGGTTATGATGACAGCGCCGCATTCTACTTTTCCAGCGATATACTCACCGAGGAGGGCGGCGAATATAAGTTTTATGACACCATAGATTTTAACATACGCAATTATGCCGACGAGCTGCGTATATCAAAGGAGCCTATAGAGAATTTTGTTATTACCGTAAAGGCTGACGGTAAGGACATCACCCCTAAGGCGGATATCACTATGGGTGAGGCTACTATGGCTCCGGATGTAAAAAGCGAATGTGCGGTCTCTGTTTCGGTGCCCGAAAAATACAGCGAGAGTATCATTGATATTTCTGTAGTTTCATCCCCTGTCAACAAGGAGCTTAAGGGCAGCTTTGTGCTGGAGCCCGCCTGGGACAGCTATATCGAAGACCAAAAGGGTAACTACTGCGCAGAGCTTGTTATCTCTGCCAACAAGGATGTAGCCCTGGAGCTGAGCTGGGACGGTGAAAAGCTGATTGCTGATAATACCAACTCTTACATCAAAACTGCCGAAAACGGCGAAAACAAATGTATTATAGAGCTTTCCTCCGGTATGAGCATAACTATACCTATGTTCAAGGCGGATCCCTCTAAGAACTATGCCAATGACACCAAGGTCGTAACAGTTGAAGAAACAGACCGAGATGTAGCCCGGGAGGATGATTTATCCGATATGGATACAGCACAGCAAACAGAGGAGGTTAGTGAATAATGAAGAGAATAATTTCGCTTATCCTTTGTCTGACAATGCTTTACGGCTGTATGAGCTTTGCCGTGCTTGCCGATGAGGTGGAGGCGGTAATAGGTACTACCGAATATCAGACCCTTGAGGAGGCGCTGGATGCGGCTCGTAACGGTGATGTTATTCAGATAAAAAAGGATGTGGCTGTTGAGGATACGGTCAAGGTAAACAAAACTCTTACCCTGCGTACCGATGTAGGCGCAACCGTCAAGGGCAGCTTTAATATTACAGGCTCTCTTACACTTTTTGGTGTGGGAATAGAAGGTACAGATCCCGTAAGTGTTTCGGGCGGCAGCTTTACTATGCACAGCGGCTCCTCTGTTACCGGCGGAGTTGATGTAAAGAGCGGTGTGTTTAACTTTTACGGCGGAAGCATCAATGCTCCCGGTGAGGTAAATATAAAGGACGATTCCTCCACCTTCCGTATGAAGGGGGATGCAAGTCTTAAGGACGGTGTTTCGGTTAATCTCGCCCTTGGCTCCTGTGTTGAGATAACAGGTGAGCTTACAGGCAACGGCAGTATCGGTATCAAGCTGCCCACAATAAGCTCGGGTGACCTTGTTGCTGTTCTTTCGAGCGGTGTTTCGCTTCCTGCGGCTGCTCTTGCGCGCTTTAAGGTAAGCAGTGCCGATACTCAGTACACAGTTATTCTTAACGGCAACTATGTGATCGCAGACAGACCCGTAGGCGAGGTCAATGTTGCAAGAATAGGCGATGAGGGATATCCCACCCTCAAGCAGGCATTTGATGCGGCAGGCGAGGCAGGCGGTGCAACCGTTACCCTTACCTCTGTTGCAATGGTTGACGCTCCCATAACGGTTAAGGGCAATGTTACCCTGGCAACTGACGGCAACTATTCGGTATATGCAGGTACATCCCTTGACGGTTCTCTGTTTGTTATTTCCAAGGGTGCATCACTTACACTTTCGGATCCCGACAACACTCTTACCGTCAGCGGCAGAGACAACGGTTCTGCACTCTTTGATGTGCAGGGTACTCTTAAGATGGATAAGTCGGTTACCCTTACAGGTAATGTCAATACCTCCGAAAAGCATAACAAGGGAGCTGTTTATATCAACGGCGGAAGCTTTGTTATGAGCGGAGGCAGCATAAGCGGCAATAAGAGTAAATCGGGTACCGTATATATAGTAAGCGGAAGCTTTACCATGACAGGCGGTGCCATTAATAACAATACCGCAGCTACTGCTGGCGGTGTATATATTGCAGGCGGCAGCTTCACCTTAGGCGGTGGCAGCATATATGCAAACAGCGGCGACAGCGTGTACAACTGCGGCAGCTTTACCCTTTCTGGCAAGGGTGCTATCTATTCCAGCGCTACATATCCCGCAACAATATTCCTGTCAGGCTCTTCTGTCATCAAGGTTGCAGAGGGCTGGAATCCCGGCAAGGCAAGTGCAGGCTATACCAATGTTATTCCCGTTGCCAAAAACGATCCCAAGCTCCTTGATGTAATTGCGGAGTTTGAGGGTACTGCATCTGCCGATAATTTCAAGATGAGCGAAAAATATGAGAGCAAATTCACTCTCAAGGTCAAGGACAAAAAGCTTATCGTTGCAGCGGCTGACGATGTGTTTACCGTATACTGGGGCAACAATCCCTATATGACAATAGAGGAAGCTGTGGCAGCCCTTCCCGAAAACAGCCAGGCTACACTTAAGATAGTCGGTGATACAACCGTCAATAAGACTGTTGTTATAAAGAAGGGTATGAATATTACCGTTACCACCGATGTAAACCCCGCAAAGACCGACGATGAATATAAGACCCGTACCATCAAGCGTGCTGCTGATTTTATGGGTGAGATATTCCGTGTAGAAAAGGGCGCGACCCTTGTTATTGAAGCTCCCGCAGAAAAGAGCATCGTGCTTGACGGCGAGGGCAAAAAGGTAACCAATGCTATGATCCATACCGCTGGCGGTACGGTCATAGGTAAGGGTGCTACACTTAAGGCAAACAATAACAAGAATGCCGAAAAGCTGACAGGCACCACACCTGTATACACCTACGGCGGTGGTATTTATGTAGAGAAGGAAGGCAGCTGTACCATAAACGGCGGCATCATTTCCGGTAACTATGCAAGCTACGGTGCAGGTGTATATGTAAACGACGGAGCCCTTGCTCTTACCGAGGGCGAGATCAAGGAAAACAGCGCACTTTACGGTGCGGGTGTATACCTTGAGACCACAGGCACTGACAAAAAGATATCCGCCACCTTTGCTATGGCAGGCGGTAGCCTGACAGGCAACAAGGCAACAGCGGCGGCTTCGGTCAAGGAGTCGGGTGTTGCAGGCGGTGTGTTTATCACCAACGGCTCAGCCTTTACTATGTCGGGCGGTAAGATCGAAAAGAACACCGCGACATTAGCATCGGGTGTATGTGTGGGTGTTGCAAAATATTCAAAGGATATGCTTGCACCCAAGCTTGTCCTCTCGGACAAGGCGGAGATCGCAACTGACAATACGGTGCATCTTGCTATACCCAATATGTCCTATGTAAGCGTAACGGCTGATCTTACATCAAAGACGGCTACAACCCTTTCTCTGCCCGAAGAGCTGCCTCAGAATATGAAGCTGGTTGCCTTTGAGTACGGTGATAAGGCGACAGAAAACGAAGCCGCGGCAAGTAAGGCTCTGGCGGCAAAGAGATTTGCTCTTGACAAGACGGCAAAGGAATATTTTAATATATCAATATCCCACTCGGATAAATCCGTGCTTGTAAATACAGCAGGAGATTATCTGCCCTCAAGAGCTAAGACAGGTAAGCACTACAACGGTCTTAGTATCTATGAAGAGGATGACAAAAACCAAAAAGAGGGAGAGCTTCCTACTCCCATAGTGTACGATCCCGTGGTTATACGCGAAAGCGGCTCCTTTACGGTATGCTATGAGATGAGCTACTACCCCAACCTCTATAAGAGTATCAACAGCTACATAACCGCACCCTTCCCCGAGGGAACAAGAATAGTAATGATCGACACCTCTGATGAAAAGAATGTGGGATACTATTACTACGAGGTAACCGGTGATGAAACCGTTATTGAGGTTGAAGCAGCGGAGGAGGAGAAGAAGAATACCGTTAAAACTCCGGATATCATCGAGATCCCCCTTATCAACTTTTATAAGATGGGCACTGTGGATCAGTTCTATACTCCCGTAGCAGACAGCGATAACGCAAAGAAGGCAGTTGCAAGCGAAAAGCTGTTGTTTGTGATCGACTTTACCGATATCCGTAAGGAAAAGGATGTTACCTATACCGGCGAGTTTGAGATGGTATGGAATCACTACTATCCCGGCAAAGCAGAGGGTGAGCGCTATGATATCTCGGGCAATGTAATGACAGCCCGGTACAAGATAACCGAAAGCGGCACTTCAACCGTGAGCCTTGATGTAACAAAGGAGAACGCACTTCATATAAGCTATACTCTGGGCTCGGACAGCTCAGCTCTTGCCTGCGGTAAGGGTGTAGCCCTTATCCAGGTGGGACAGGGCTCGTTCCCCCGCGGAACGGTTATTGCCGACGGTGAGGGCAGACAGTATATAGCCGCAGCCCAGTCGGGTGCCATTGCAGTTCCGTTGCCTACAGATGCTGACGGAAAGCTTCTCAGTGTGGGTGAGCTTACGCTTAATGTTTCTAACTATTACGGAACGGCATTGCGTAACATAAATCTGCGTTGTGTTATTGCGGCAAGTGATGACGGCTTCCATTGCTCGGTGGCTGTTCCCTATGATGCCGAAAGCGACGGAATCAAGCTCAGCGTTGATGCAAGAGACGAGTATGCTATACTTGTTACCACCACAGACGGCACAAAGAAGCCTTATTACGAGAGCTATGATGATCTTAAGGATATAGCAGCTCTTGAAATGACGGTAAAGGGTCTTGCAAATCTCAGCGAGGTAGATACCTTTAATCTGTCTCTGCTCAAGAGATATGATAATGACTACATTTCCTGTGACCTTTCCGAGCTCTTTAATGTAAGCTCAGAATACGGCAGCGAGGTAATACTCAACACAGGTAGCCTTAGCCTTGAGCTGAATAAGGATATAGAATCCCTTATTGGCAGTGAATACAAGATAGTATTCAAGGTAGGCAACGCGGTAGAGTATGTTAAGGTGAATGTTACCGAAAAAAAGAAATAACTATCAATATAACAAAGGCACACTTAAAAAGTGTGCCTTGTTTTTGTTTATCAGTATTTCGGTTTAATGATCAGATGAGTATCAAGATCAATCATATAGTCAACTTTAATATCGCTGTCGTAATCTATGGGTTCGTAACCAAACCGAGTACAAAAGGCTGAGACGAAATCCTGTTCACCTATCGAAAGCAAAAGTTCTTTAGTTGATGACTGTAATTCGTTTTGTTCTATACGTTTTCCGTGTATCAAAAGGTTTCCATCTACCGATTCAATTTCTATTATCATTTCACATTTTCTTTTGTTGTATTAATGGAGGATATGAGCATACGGCGGATAGAACCGCAAGTGTTTTGAAGCTTTTTGTAGTCGCTATTCGAAATATATCCGGTTCTGTTTAATAATTCAAGCCAGTATTCGGATTCATAACATTCCTTGAGAGCGATCTGCATCTTTGATATAAAATCAGCAGTACCGTGAGCGTATTTTGATTCGTGTATATTTGCACCGATAGAAGTGCCGGAACGAAGAAGCTGATTCGATAAAACACTTTCCCTTCTTGTTTCTTTTATCGTTCTGCAAAGATCAACTATTTCAACTGCAAAATCTTTTGCTTTTTCCAGCATTATGCTTTCTGCCATAATATCACCTCTTTTGATATTATATCACAAAGACTTAAAAATGTATATAGCTAAATTGCTTCGCAGCTAAATTATTGCTTACGCAATAGCTAAATTGCTTCGCAGCTAAATTGTTGCTGACGCAACAGCTAAATTGCACTTCGTGCAGCTAAATTAAATTCGCCATATAGCTGGGCGAAGCCCAATTTAGCTCCGTGAGGAATTTAGCTGAGCTGTGCTCAATTTA
>JAFYLH010000021.1 GCA_017537175.1 Clostridia bacterium
ATGCAAGTTTTTCTTCCGTACTATGGACCATATTTTTTCCACCTTTTGGTCTTCCCATTTTTATCAACTCCTTTTCTTTATTTTAACACAAAAAATGATGGTAGACACTTTTTTTGTGTCTACCATCATTATATCACTTCACCGAGAGGAAGTCTTTTTTTAATGCAAAATGCAAAATGCACAATGCAAAATGCAAAATTAAGGAAGAAAACCGCTTTGGCGGTTTTCTGTTTTGTATTGATTCTGCCAAATTATTGACATTTCAACATCAATGTGGTATAATTTTACCAGTAAAAATTGCGCTGTTTTTGTGCAGATTTAACAGAAAGGTGGACGAAAAAATGTCAAAGCGTCTATTGTCGGCATTCCTGTGTATAGTTATGCTTGTAGGTATGATCCCCTTTGGGGCTGTGAACGCCGCAGTTACATCCCTTCAAGGTAACGGCACAGAGGAATCCCCCTATGAGATCGGCTCGGCTCACGAGCTTGTTTTTATGGCAGAACGGCTCAATGCCTCTGATGCAGCTTATGTAGGCAAGTATTTCAAGCTGATGGCAGATATAGATTTGTCAAGTGTTGAGAGCTTCCCTATGATAGTAAGCTTTTCAGGTGTGCTTTACGGCAACGGTAAAACAATAAGCAATTTAAAGATAAGTGACAACTCGGGTGCAGTTGTTACAACTGATTACGGTATAGCATTTATACATAAGCTCTCGGGACGAATCTGCGACCTGACCTTTGATAATGCTGTAATTACTTCAAATGTAGATGCATCCGCCAACGGTAACTCAGGTGCGGCTGTTGTTGTAGCGGAGACAGTTCAGGACGCTATCGTATCAAGCGTTACCGTAAAGAACTGTCTTGTCGAGACTCCCCTTGTTCCAAAGGCAGGCGGTATTGCGGCTCTTCACGCCCGTGCGGCAAATAAGGGTACCGTTATCGGTATCATCCGTAACTGTGTAGTTGAGGATACCACACTTATCGCAGGTCCCCGTGCGGCAGGCAATAAGTACGGCCTTATGATGGGCGGTATTGCAGGCTACAGCGCAACAAGTACTATTGAAAACTGCTTTGTAAAGAACGTAACTATGCAGGCGGCAAACGAGAACACCTGTCCCTTCTATGCCGCTATGATCGTAGGATATGCCGCAGGCGGTGAGATAAGCGGTAATGTTTCGGTAAGCGGTAAGATCGAGAGAACAAACGAAACTCAGCTCTTTACCACCGTTAAGGTGGGCGGTATGGTTTCTGCAAAGAACACCACCTCCGGCGGTGCTATAACAAGCACCTATCCCAACCTTATGGATATCACAAACAACCCCGAGATTCCCGCAGGTGCGGCAATTGCAGGCACAGATACATCCGAAGCCGCCCTTAAGGCTATGGCTACATATCTTGACCTTGGCTGGGACTTTGACGATATCTGGAAGATGGTCGGCGAATACCCCTCTCTTAAGGACCCTAACGAAAAGGGTCCCCTTAAGCTTGAGGGTACAGGTACAGATGAAGATCCTTATCAGATAGCAGATAAGGATGATCTTCTCTATGCAGTACAGAATCTTAACAACAAGGACGAGCGTATTGTAGGTAAGGCTCTTAAGCTCACAGCTGACATTGATCTTGGCGGCGTAAGCTTTACACCTATCGAAAAGTTTGACGGTACAATAGACGGTGACGGACATACCATAAGCAACCTTACTATTGAGGATACCTCAACTGCAGATAAGGGCGCAGAGTACCGTGTTGCCTTTATCCGTACAAATAACGGTACTGTAAAGAATATCACCTTTGCATCCCCCCGTATATCAACCCTTGCTTTTTCTGCAGGCGGTAACTCGGGTGCGGCGGTAATCGTAGGCGACAACGCAAACGGCTCTATGATCTCGGGCTGTGTTGTACTTGATGCGGTAGTATATGCTCCCAATCTTCCAAAGGCAGGCGGTATTGCGGTGCTTAACGCAAGAACCACCAATATCAATGCTACAATAAGCCGCTGTGTATTTGAGGGAACTCTGACATTAGGTCCCCGTGCGGGTAACTACGGCCCTATGGTAGGCGGTGTGGCGGCATATTCCGCAACCAGTACGATAGAGTACTGTGTAGTAAACGCCGATATTATCTATAAGGGCAACGAATCTATCCAGAGCAGTAATATCTATGCAGGTATCATCTGCGGTTACTCCAACCGTGTGACCTACCGATCAAACGTGGCATACGGCGGTTCGATAACTATTGACGGCGAGGTAGCGGATCAGAGACTTGCAGGCATTTATGCTCCCATATCCTTTACACAGACTCCTATCTCAAATATTTCCTGCGAGGATATTACCTTAAACGGTACAAATATTACCGTAAGTGACAACAACGGTACACTCGTTACCTCCGATATGGTTACCAAGCAGGAAACCTATGAAAATATAGGCTATAACTTCTATCTTTTCTGGGAAATGACAGAGAAATATCCTCTCCCCAAGAACTCCGATCCCGGTGACCCTCTTGAGCTTGAGGGTCAGGGTACAAAGGAGGACCCCTATCTTATCGGGGATAAGTATGACCTTCTCTATGCAGTGACCTTCCTTAACGCCCACGATGAGCGTATCGCAGGTAAGGAGCTTAAGCTTACAGCTGACATAGATCTAAATGGAACAAGCTTTACTCCTATCGAAAAGCTTGACGGTATAATTGACGGTGACGGTCATACCATATATAACCTTACTATCAATGATACGGTTACCGCAAATATGGGCGACAGCTATTGCGTTGCCTTTATCCGTACAAATAACGGTACGGTAAAGAACCTTAACTTTGCTTCTCCCCGTATCTCTACTACCGCACTTTCTACAGGCGGATTTTCCGGAGCTGCGGTAATCGTCGGTGAAAATACAAACGGTTCTCTTGTTTCGGGCTGTGTTGTAACTGATGCGGTAGTTTATGCGCCCCATCTTCCCAAGGCTGCAGGTATTGCGGTACTTAATGCAAGAACCTCTGGTATCAATGCAACCATCAGCCGCTGTGTATTTGAGGGAACTCTTACCTGCGGTCCTCGTGAAGGCACCTACGGACCTATGCTTGGCGGTATTGCGGCATACTCTGCAACCAGTACAATAGAATACTGCATCGTTGACTGTGATATCATTTACAAGGGCAACGATACTATGGTCAGCCCCAATATCTATGCGGCTATGATCTGCGGCTTTGCAAACTCTGTAACCTTCCGTTCCAATGTTGCATACGGCGGCTCTGTTACCCTTGAGGGTGAGATTGCCGATCAGAGACTTGCAACCATATATGCGCCTATTTCATACGGACAATCCCTTTCAAAGAATATCTCCTGCGATAACATTACCTTGGCAGGTGTAGCAGTAGAAAAGTCTGACAACAACGGTAAGATCGTTACCGCAGACGAGCTTATCCTGCAGGAGACCTACGAAAAGAACGGATATAACTTCGATCTTCTCTGGACTATGAACGACGGTGAGGGTTATCCTGACAGATATCCTGTTCCTGTAATATTAGAGTACTCTGACAACGAGATCAACCGTCTTACAGCTAACCTTAAGGGGGCGGCCGAGATCGGCTTTACCTTCCATTACCTTGAGGGCAAGGATATGGTTATTAAGGTAAGCGAGACCGAAGATTTTGCAAATGCACTTACCTTTACCGCTGTAGGTGACGGTGACATATACAAGGCAGATGCTAAGGGTCTTAAGACTGCCACCACCTATTACTACCGCGCAGAGGGTGACGGCAAGGTATCTGCTACAGGTAGGTTTACCACCGATGACGGCGAGCTTTCCTTTATCAGTATATCCGATACCGAGGGGCAGGACTTCTACGGAGCATCCCAGGCGGCAATGAATATTGCAGGCGCTTTGTATGCAAGCTCTGATGCCGACTTTATCCTCCATTCGGGCGATATGGTAGATGATGCAAGAGGAGAAGAGGGCTGGCAGGACCTTATCTATCAGGCACAGGATTCCTTACTTTCAAAGCCTATGGTAGTTACACTTGGCGAAAAGGACAAGGACGGAGTGCTTGACCACTTCAATCTTGACAACACCTATTACAGCTTTGATTATGCAAACGCGCATATTATAGTTCTTGATACCAACACTCTGGGTGACGAGCAGATCAACTGGCTCAAGGCCGATGTGGCGGCAACAGATAAGGATTGGGTTATTCTCAGTATGCATAAGGGCCCCTACACCTCGGGTCAGTTTGCAAATACGGTTGAGGCAAACGAGCTTCGTTCTCTCTTCATAAATGAGCTTGACGATCTGGGCATTGACCTTGTAATTCAGGGTCACGACCACATTATGGGTCATACCTATGATCTCCATAACGGTGAAGTAAGTGCACAGCCTGTTTATACCGAAACCATAAACGGTAAGCGCTTTAATTATACCGTTGACCCCGAGGGCATTGTTTATATGATGTCGGGTGTTATGGGTACAGAGTACGGTAAGCAGATGACCTGTGACGACCTTGATGCATATATTATGCAGTTTGAGCGCTCTGACGGCAGAGGCAATGTTCCCACCTATGCAAAGGTTACAGTGCGTGATGACCGCATAGAGGTTGCAACCTATGAAATTAAGGCTGATATGCAGCCTACAATGATCGAGGGCTTTGGTATTGACAGAGCTGTCGGCAAGGTAGAGAGCATTATTGCAAGCGGTGACTATACAACAGCACGCAAGGAATTCAATAAGCTTACCACCGCACAGAAGAATCAAATTTCTAACTATTCCGACCTTATTGCAAACGAGGGCGGTAATGCACTTAAAGAAGACGGTGCGGCTTGGCTGGATGAAAAAGCCACCGAGCGCCGCAGTATCGTTGTAACAAACGATTCCACGGTTGACTTTGACTATGCGCCCGTTCTTGTAAAGCTTGAAAATGCTCCTTCAAAAAAGATGGCATTCTATACAACCGAGGGCGAGGCTCTGCCCTATGAGGTAGAAAGCTATAATAAGAACGGTATATCCTATGTTTGGGTAAATGTTTCCCACATTCCGGCAGATTCTGCCGCTACCCTCTGGGTATACTTTGGCGGCAGGTCTACAGAAGATCCCGATGCTGTATGGAATGACAGCTACGGCTTGGTTGAGCATTTTGATGATATATCAGATGCTACTATGCACGGTAATGTTACCACCAATACCGAAAATGGCGATGCGGTAGGTATCTTTGACGGTGAATCTGCACTTACCTACGGCAGTGTTGGAGATGACTTCAATCACCTGTCGGTATCCGCCATCGTACAGATGGAAGCGGACGGTGATATTCACAGATCGGGTATCGTTTCAAAGTATAACAGAAATAACCCCGACGGCAACAGCAGCTATACTCTGCGTGTTGACACAGACGGAAATCTGTTAAGCTTCTACGGTGCGACCTGGTGGCGTACCAATGAAGTCGTTATAGAAAAATACAATACCACCGAGATGATCGCAGACGGTCAGCCTCATCTTATCACCCTGTCCTACGACGGTTTTACCATCGAGACCTTCCTTGACGGTAAATGTATTGCCTGGGAGACTGTGCTTATAGAAAACGCAACCTTCCTTGTACCCGAGATGCTTACCACCATCGGTGCATACTCTGACCTTGAAAGGCCCTTTACAGGTAAGATCTATGATGTACAGATCAACGGTGCCCGTCTTAGCGGTCAGTGGGAGGAGTTCAGATATAACAACTACTTCGGCGATGCGGTTAAGGTAGGTGAGCCTGAGCATAAGGATGATTTCAGCTTCACCGTAGCATCTGTTGACGGCAGTATAGTAGGTATTGTAAGTAAGGATGCAACACTTAAAACCGAGATCAACGGTGTGGATGTAAAGTTAGCTGACACTAAGGCAGGCAGATTTGAGGTAGAGGTGCCTCATCCCGGCACAGGCGAGTTTGAGATCACGGTTACCGCAACCAATGACACAAACACCTTAAGCGACAAGGTTATTATCCCCGCACTTGACGAGGATGCTCCCGCACAGCCCGAAATAGGTATGGATGAGGATGACAGTCTCTATGTAAATACCGTTCCCGACAAGAATGACCTTGTTGATGTAACGGTAAATGTAAGCGAGTATATTCCTCTCAGCTCCGCAAACGCAGCAGTTGCTGTAGGCTCCACCGAGGCAAATACACCCGTAGGTGTTGATCCTACCCTGTTAGGCTACGGCGAATTTACAGACAGCCTTACAACTACCGTAGAGGACGGTACAAATCCCTATCAGGTATTCAAGGTAGCTCTTACCGAAGAAGAGGTAAGCTACGGTGCTTGGCGTTTTGCTTGGCAGGGAACAAGTGACCGTCAGCTCCACGCATATGCTTATAATGCTTCTCTTGGTGAGTGGACAAAGATCACATCCTCTGTGGGTACAGGCGATATCACAATGAATATCGAAATAGAAGGCACAGAATATCTTTACGGCAATTCCCTTTACCTTATGATATTCCGTGGACTCGGTCAGGAATTGGCTGAGATGACCTCCTTTATCCCTGAGGAAAACCAGTATGATTTCACTATGTTCTGGAACTCTGATACCCAGTATCTCGGTCAGTTTGCAGAAAATATGCTCTATCATCAGCATGAGTGGATAGCAGATAACTTTGATGATAAGAAGGGTGTAATTACCTTTAATACAGGCGATGTTTCCAACCGTACCAACTTGAATTACGAATACAACTGGGAGGTTGTTGATAACAGCTACAATATCTTTGAAGAGGCTGGTATACCCTATACCTTTAACTGGGGCAACCACGACTTAAACTATGATTCTCAGCCCAACGAGACAAGATATAACAGGCTCTATTTCCCCACAAGCCGTCTTGACGAAAACAAGGGCGGCTGGGAGGTAAGCTATGCCCCCGATGCAGCAGACGGAACAACCACCCGTGCTATGGCATATAAGCAGACCATAGACGGCGCAAAGATAATGATACTCTCCCTTGCATATAACTCTTATCTTACCGAGTCTGATCTTACATGGGCAGAGCAGACACTTGCGGCTAACCCCGATTATACGGTAATCATTATTACCCATAATTACGCTTCCAATTCCGCAATCAAGGATACCAACATCCGTACCCGTCTGGCTGATGTTTATCCCAATGTCAAGCTGGTTCTTTGCGGACATCTTGACGGTACGGCGGTTCACAAGGATGCCAACGGCAGCTTTGTAGTGCTTCAGGACTATCAGGGTGAAAGCGGTAAGGTAAAGCACGGCGGCAACGAGTTCTTAAAGCTGATACAGTTTGATGTAGAAAACGATCTTATCTACTTCAACACCTATTCACCTCTTACAGGCGAGACCCTGTCTCCCATAGGTGAAAAGCCTGATGCAGAGGCAGAGGGACTCTATCAGAAGAACGGTGACGAGTTTGCTCTTAATATCGAGCTTAACGGCGACAAGACCCGCAGCTTTACCACAGCTGCCCTTACACTTTCAAGCGGTAAGGTGGAATTTACCCATACTGTCAGAATTACAGAGGGTGACTCTGTAAAGATAGCTCCCAAGGGTCTTACAGCAGGCAGAGAATACCTCTACTATGCCGTTCTTACCGACAGTAGCGGTAATGTGACTGTTACACCCGTACATCTCTTTACCGAGATAACAGACAGAGTTGACTATGAGCTTGAAGCGGCAAAGGCTGAGCTTAGTGCAATACTCAGCGCACTTCCCGCATATAAAGAGAGCGATTATACCGAGGACAGCTGGGATATGTTTATATCCGCAAAGCTTGCGGCAGAGCATATTCTTGAAACAGCAGAGAGTAAGGATATAGTCCTTGAGGCTATCAAAAACCTCAACAATGCAACCGAGGCTCTTACCTTAAAGCCTCAGATCAGCTTTACCGATGTAAAGGAAAGCCATTGGTACTATAACGCGGTTATGTACGCGGCACAGCGCGGAATATTCAAGGGCAACCCCGACGGCAGCTTTGCTCCCAACAAGGCTATCACAAGAGCCGAGTTTGTTATGGTGCTTGCAAACTACTCGGGCGAGGATTATTCTACCGAGGAGTGCAGTAAGTTTACCGATGTTAAATCCTCTGCCTGGTACTACCACGCTATGGCTTGGGCGGCAAATAGAGGTATCGTCAACGGTATGACCGAGGACACCTTTGCTCCCACAAAGACCATAACCCGACAGGATCTCTGTCTTATGCTTACAAATTACCTTAAGTATAAGGAAATTGAGGTAGAGTCAAGTGTATCCGAGACCTTTGCAGATGACGCAAAGATCGGCAAATGGGCTTATGATGCGGTTTACACCATTAAGTCTATAGGTGTTGTATCCGGTATGGGCGCAAACGAATTCCAACCCAGAGGAAATGCAACAAGAGCACAGGTAGCACAAATGATGATGATGTTTGATCAGTATTTAAGTAAATAAACACTGAAAGAAGGCTTCATTTGAAGCCTTCTTTCAGTTTATAACTATTTTGTTTTTACCTTTATCAAGTACAATAGAATAAGCACCGTCGGTTATCTTTACAGCCTTATGTGAGAAGGTGTATTCCTTTTTTGCATCAAGACATACAAGTATAGAAGTATTATCATTTAGGGCGGTAATATCTATCTCTTTTATATCACCCTCATCATATATGATATTATCTATCATCGACGCCCAGCCTGTAGTTACAGTATCGGGTGTATAATAAGCCTCAAAGAAAAGGGATATGGGACAGCTAAGACCCGAGAAATGATGATAACCGCTGCCTCTGCCGTTATGACACATAAAGTTCTCAAAGCAGTTGTAGCTTGCATCTACTTCCTTTGCCCATACCTTAAGAGATTTATCTGCTATCTCAAAGGCAAGATCATGCTCACCTCGGTCTATAAGTGCCTTCCATAGTATCCATTGGTGGGGCATCCATACAGAGCCGTTCCAGTAGCCGTAGGGGGAATAGTAGGGCGCACGCTTGTCTACCACACCCACACCGATATCGGTCATAAGGCCGTTCTTGATATTATCAAGGATAGCCTTGTCCTGCCCGGATGTAGTCACACCTGCAATATAGGGGGTAACACCGTCCATACCCATATTGAAGTTACTGCCGTCCTCATAGCGGAATATAGCCTCTGCCCGACCCTTTTCATCGTGGGTCATATAAGAGAAGTAGCCGACCTCCTCATCCCATGTCTGAGGTATAGCCTCGGCGAATCGTTCCGCCACCTCGTCATAATAGCCTATATCCTCATTATATCCCATAAGAGAAGCTATCTGCTTCATTATCTTTGAAATAAGTACGGTATTTGCCGTTGTAATAACAGGGGTGGTATTGTCATGGGTAAACTTATCTCCCCTTGCTCCTGCATCTCTTAGATGATGCTGAGGGGGATAGTCATCCCAACCGCCCGAGTTGTAGGACAGATGCCAGGTCTTTGTGAGTCCCGACTTCATCTGCTCCACGCCCTTACCGAGATTTGCATAGAAGGAGAAATACTGCTTCATCATAGGATAAAGCTCTTTTAATTCCTCACGCTTTTCGGGGAAGGAGTCAACTAAATGCTTATATAAGAACACCTGTGTGGGAACAACACTTCCGTGGAAGATATAGGGAGAATGACGGTCGCCCACGGGGGTGAGGTATGTGTTTAAGCAATCATAACCTCTCCGGAAGTCGGAGCAGGAAAGACCCATACCGATAAATCCCGAATCCCAAGAATAAAGTGAATTCCAGAAGCGTCCGGGGGCATTGTGCTTGATATACTGACGGCGGGTATAGATAGGGAACACCACATTGAGAAGTGTGTTGTAGCGCATCATATCCTGAGAGAATGCGTATTCCTTGCCGTCAGAATTACAGCATACATGCTCAACCTCGTGATATACAGGCTCAAGCTCCTTGTCCTTATAGACTCTGAAATGCCTTATCTCTGTGGAGCTTGCTTCAAGATAAACGGGAGTTGACTGTATAACCTCGTATATACCCTCGCCAAGACCGCGTACAGTTCTTGAAACATGGTCGTTGACGGTGAGCTGAAGCATCTTACCTACATCTGCACAGCGGCACTGTCTTTGATGCCGTACACCCTCAAACCATTTGATATTATACCTGTCGGGGTAATCGGGGTATTTAAGAGTCATTCTGTCCTCACCCACCACCTTTTCGGGGGTAAGGTTATGAGGGATAGGCTCAAATACCACCTTGTCGGCAGAATCGCCCAGGCATACAGAGTCTACAGAAACTCCCTCTCCCGTAGCATAGAGAATAAGCTCGGTTATATCGGTAGGTTCGATGTGTATTACGGAATAGGTATATTTATCTACCTTAGGACAGGGAAAATCATATTTCTTGCCGTTTACGGCTACTACAAGAGCGCTGTCCTTATCGCAGAAATATCTGATACCTATTTTAGAAGCTCTCTGATCCACGGCATATTTAAGAAAATGACCTTCCTTACAGAAGTGATAGCCGTCAATAGCCGTACCAAGACCGGAGGCTCCGTTATGCTCCTCCTCGCCTAAATACTTGCCGTCGGGAGCAATATCGGTGCCGCATTTGGCATCACAATGCTCTGTTGCATCTATACATACAGTATCCTCGGGAAGGACGGGTCGGTAGAAGGTATAATAGCCCTCATATTCGCTTCCCGGCATATTCAAGGGCAACTGCAAAGAAGCCGCAAGAGTAATGTCCAGCGACTGATTAAGGTCGGTGTTATTTACAAAGGTACAGGTGATATCCACCTGACTGTCATTTGTAATGTTATAATCTACATCACAGTATATACGATCCTTCCACTCAAGCTCGTAGCGGTATACAAAGCGCGTAAGGTCAGCATTTGCTCCCCACAGCTTTATACCGGTATCGCTTTTGGAGTTACCTGCAAGCACACTTCGTCTGAAAAAACCGGGGAAAAGCTCCACATTGAAGCTTGCCCCCCTCTGCCTGTCAAGTATATTGCTTACACCGTAATACTGCTTATTATAAGGACCCCAGTCACCCAGGGTCAGATCATATTGTTTGTCCATTTTTATAATCCTTAATGCAGAATGCAGAGTGCAGAATTATGGAAGATTTTTGTCCTTTAAGGGACAAAAATCCACATTAACTCCTAACTCCTAATTAGTTTGTTCCCGTGGAGCCAAATCCGCCCTCGCCTCGTACTGTTTCGGAAAGCTCGTCTGCTTCTTCATATTCGCAGGTAAGGAAGGGAGTAATGACCATCTGTGCGATTCTTTCTCCTGCCTCTACCGTCTGGTCTTTATCCGAGTGGTTATGCAGGCACACCATTATCTCACCGCGGTAGTCGGCATCTATAACACCAACCTTGTTTGCGGGAGCAAGTCCGCGCTTACATGCAAGTCCGCTTCTTGCATAAACAAGACCTACATATCCTTGGGGGATCTCAACTGCAATGCCTGTGTGCATAAGTCTGCTCTCACCGGGCTTTATGGTAACTGCATCCTCGGCAGAATAGAGGTCAGCACCTGCCGAATATGCAGAGCCGTAGGTGGGGGTATGAGCATTTTCGGTTAACTTTTTAAATAATAGTTTCATTATCTTTTTTTCCTGTATTTCTGTTTGAATGTCATATTTCTTCTGCGTCTGTGGTTTCGCATTATCTGAGATATAATGCGCTGATCACGACGGGTAAGTATAAGCTTGTCATCAAGCCTTTCGAGTGTTTCTACCACATTGTCGGGCTTTAAAAGCCAAGGGTAGCGGTGGCTGAAGGTAGTATGTGAATCGGTAAATACTACATAATTCTTGATGGGAACATTACTGATACCGCTTTTTCTTAAGGCTTTATTGATCGCTTTGATATGACCCTCATTTTGAGTGTACGGATTTTCAAATCTCAATACCTTGTCGCCGTAGCGTTGGATCCATACAGGGCCTGAGGGAGAATCTATCCTGCCCTTGTTGCCCTTTACCTCAATTACCGCAATACCGCCGCGGGTAACGCATACCACATCCACCTCGGTGTCAAAGGTGCCTTCCTTTGTTACAACAGGAAAATAGAGGTTACGGAACACCGTACCCTTGTCAAAGGCATTCGAGAGCATTTCGTATATAAAAAACTCTCTGTCTCTGCCGTATTGCAGAATTTTTGCGGCATTGGACTTGCCCATGATCTGCATCAGACTGTAGAGTATGATCACAGTAATGACAACAATGCCCAGTATAACAAATATCAGACCAAGTGCATATCCCATATAGACTCCTTACCGCCGACATATCGGCTACATTACACGCTTTACCGATACAAGGCAAGATTATATTAAAACGGGGGATGCTAAAAGCATCCCCTGTCAATCAATAATAAATTACTTATTAAGGTTTTCAAGGTATGCCACAACATCACCTACAGTGATGAACTTGTGGATATCCTCGTCATTTATCTCGATATCAAATTTTTCTTCGCAGAGAAGGATGAGGTCGGCAAGCTCAAGGGAGTTAACACCAAGGTCGTTAACGAGCTCAGCATCCATAGTAATATTTTCAGGCTCAACCTGCATTTCCTCAACAAGAATTTCTTTAATCTTCTCAAACATAGTAGATTCCTCCTAATAATATGCTTATTTAATTAAAAATCTTTTGATTTTTTTAGACGTATTTTTTTCAAATTCTGTGGTTCTTATCTCAACCTCTCTTACCTGCTTGAAGGAGGGGAGCTTGCGGTTTACCTCAAATATCTGAGCCTTAACAGCCTCAAGAACCTTATCTGCGGGTGTATCCTCGCCCACTACATCGTAGTTGGGGTATACGATAGCGGTTATAACGACCTCACCATTGTCATTTTCGCGGCCTATAACAACGATCTCGCTTATGGTATCGCAGTCAGCCATATGCTCTTCAACTTCCTCGGGGAATACATTTTTACCGTTGGAAAGTATGATAACATTTTTCTTTCTGCCTGTGATATGGATAGCACCCTTTTTGTCGATGAATCCGATATCGCCTGTACGGAAGAAGCCGTCCTCGGTAAACACCTCAGCAGTTGCCTCGGGATTCTTGTAGTAGCCCAACATAACGTTGTCACCCTTTGCAAGGATCTCGCCTGTTTCGTCCTCGGGCTTTGCCTTGTCTATTTTTACCTCACAGCCCAAAACAGGGAAGCCGACAGAATGAAGAATTACATTGTTGGGGTCATTTACCGCAACAAGGGGAGAGCATTCGGTAATACCGTAGCCCTCGATTATGGTGATACCAAAGGTCTCAAAATCCTTGACAAGCTTGGGTGCAAGAGGCGCACCGCCGCAGATGATGGATCTGAGGTTACCGCCAAAGCCGGCCTTGATATCCTTGAAGAGGGTATCACGCATATCGATGCCTACCTTAAGCAGAGCATCCGAAAGCTTCATTGCAAATCTGACCTTTTTGGTCATACCCTTCTTTTCTATCTCTGCCCAGAGTCTCTTGTACATTGTCTCAACATACAGGGGAACCAGCACCAGGGTGTTGGGCTTGAAATAGCTTATGGACTTCATTGTGTTTTTAAGTCCTTCGTTAATGTACGCCTGAGAACCGCAGTTGGGCAGAGCCAGCTGCTCACAGGTACATTCGTAGGTGTGGTGAATGGGAAGCACCGAAACCATGGTGTTACGGTAGTCCACCTGCATTGTCTGGCAGGAGGAGTTGGTAGCAGCTGTAAGATTTCGCTGACAGAGCATAACGCCCTTACTTGTTCCCGTGGTACCTGAGGTAAAGATGATAGCACACATCTTTTCCATATCGATCTTGTGATCAAGGAAGGCTGTGTTGCCGCCTGCAAGCTCTTCTCTACCTATCTTTAACACTTCGCTGAATTTTATGAGCTTGTCGCTTTCACATTCTTCAAGGTCGCCGTGTATGGGGATAAAATATCTCACACCCGGCATCTTGTCTGCAAGGGGAGGCAGCTTGCCGTTCATACCCTTGGTATATACGATAGCCTCACACTCTGCAACATTACAGAAGTTTGCAACCTGCTCCAGCTCCAGCTCCTTATCAAGAGGTACTATTACGCCGCCGCCGTTTACTGTAGCAAAATAGGTGGTCATGTAGTTGGGGTGGGTCTCACCGATGACAGCTATATGCTTACCCATAAGTCCCAGCTTATGGAAGGCTGTACCCAAAGCATTCATCTGCTCCAGCTGATCATTGTGAGAAAAGGTGACAACCTGCTTGTTTTCCTTATAGTGATAAAGAGGCTGATCTCCGAATTTTTTTGCATTAGAGACAACCAGATCTCTGAGATCGGTTATTATTTTGGGATTATCAATGCGTTTGATTTTTTTAGGCATAAAATGTCTCCTTAACATAAATATCCACAGAATAATTATAATTAAATATCCTTATCTTGTCAATAGAAATTGTTGAGTTTACAAAATACTATTTTTATGATATAATATACAAAAGACTTGAAAGGATTATTTGTTATGTCTGCCCAAAAAAAGAAGATAATTATTGTTTTTGCCGTTGTTATTTCGGCTCTTGTGATTCTCGGTGTGTTGAGCCTTATACTGGAACGCATAGATCTATTTTCTGATCCCGTGCCGGAATATGAGTTTTATATTCCTTTGGAGGATGAGGAATATCTCACAGATCCCGACTATCTGCAAATGGACAGGGTGCTTCGTTATACAGACACTATGGGTCAGCAATGGTTCATATACGATGAGGACAGCTGTGGCGAGCTGGGAGCGAAGTTCTTTTTTGTTTACTTTTCCGTACTTGAGTACGGTGATGCACAGGCACTCAATGAGCTGTACAGCGATGAGCTTGGCAATTTTGATCCCTTTACTCCTCAACGCACCTATCATAAGGAAGTAAAATACAGAAGCAGCGGAGAGGTAGACGACAAAACCTCTTATATTACATATTCTCTCGATTATAACATTATGAAAAACGACGGAAGCTTCCGCCGTGACATAGGATCTGATATGAGCCGTACCCAGTATGTAACGGTTTATTATACCGAAGATGATATATGGATAGAATCGGTAGAAAGCGAATACAGAAAATGATAATAAAAAAGACTCGCGGAACGAGTCTTTTTTTAATGTATAGGAAATTTCGTTGTGGCGTGTGATGAATAAATGGTGTTTTTTGAGCCTCAGAGCGCAGTTTGGGTGCGGCGACTCGCCGCTTTTTTATTATCATCAGTCACCCTGATACTTTTGTACATTTCTGTCATGCTCTGCCCAGGTCTTTGCATAATGGTTGTAGCCGTCCATATCGGATACAAAGTAGAGATAATCTGTATCATTGGGGTACAGAGCCCAGTTGAGTGCATTGAGGGATGCATTGCAGATGGGACCCTCGGGCAAGCCGCCGTAGAGGTAGGTATTGTATCCGTTGTCATAGGTTAAGATCTGGTTGTTTGTCAGCTCAAGCTTAACATCTTCCTTGGGCATGGTATACTGTACCGTCGCATTACTTTCCAGCTTCATATTAATATCAAGTCTGTTGTGGAAAACAGAGGATACCAAGGGATAGTCGGAAATATACATTGCCTCCTTCTGTATAAGCGAAGCCATAATAACGATATCGTCAACGCTCATACCCAGCTCCTCAACTCTTGCCTTGTTTTCTATGTCAAACTTTGCCTCAAAGTTGGAGAGCAGCTTGTAGAGGGCATCTGCCTCGGAGCAGTTGGTAAAGAAGTTGTAGGTGTCGGGGAAGAGATAACCGTCAAGACGGTAGATACGGTTGGAGGTGTCTATCTTATCAAGCTCCTCAAGGAACCAGAAATCAAACTCATAGTTTTGGATAGTATCCTCAAAGCCCTCTTGTGTTCCTATACCGTTTTCAACAAAGAGGTCTATGATCTCCTGTGTGGTAGAGCCTTCAACTATAGTGAGAGTTATCTCCTCACGGCCGGAGGATGGCTTGAATTGAGCAATAAGCATATCGTAGCTCATTGTAGGATTAACAGTATGGCTGCCTGCCACATAGTTACCGCTGTCCTTCTTTTTGAGAAAATCGATATACAGCTTGAACATATTGGGATATTCAATAACATCCTTTGCCTTGAGCTCCTTTGCAATATCATCAAGTGTAGCTCCTGCGGGAATGCTTACTACAACATCCACATCGGTCTTGACAAAGGCAAAGCAATCGTTACCTACAAAAATAATAGCGAGGGAAAGACAACCCGATATTACAAGCACGGATACGATATATATAACAGCCTTAACCGCATTGGAAAGAACTCCTCCGCCTACTGTTTCTTCAAAGCCCTTGGGTGCATCTGCGCGCTTGTTTTTGCTTGCGGTCTTTTTCTTTGGTTCGGGACGGGGTTTTACCACCTTACTCTCCCTGGTGGCATAGCGATTACGCTTGCTTTGGTTGTTCTGTACAAGTCTGCGTGCCTCTTCCTTCTGCTTTTCAAGGTATGCAAGCTGCTCTGCACTCATTTCGGCGGTATCCAGAACGCGAGTCTTTTGTGCATCCTCTCTTGCCTTCATCGCACTTTCTCTTGCCATACGCACCTTGTCTGCACGGGAGACACTTTCGGCTGTAGGCTTGGGCGTAGGATTGGTGACAGGCTTAGGTGTCACGGGAGTTGTCGCAGGTCTTGAAGCAACAGGATTTACAGTTGGCTTTGGTGTTGCGGGATTTACCGCAGGTCTTGAAGCTGCGGGATTTACTACCGGCTTTGGTGTTGCGGGATTCACGGTAGGATTAGGGGCAACAGGAGTCGCCGCAGGCTTGGGAGCTACAGGAGCCGCCGCAGGCTTGGGAGCTGTGGGAGTTACCGCAGGCTTGGGAGCTACAGGAACCGCCGAAGGCTTAGGGGCAACAGGAGCCGCCGCAGGCTTGGGAGCTGTGGGAGTCGCCGCAGGCTTGGGAGCTACAGGAGCCGCAGCAGGCTTGGGAGCTACAGGAACCGCAGCAGGGTCAGATACAGAACCGTTCGCGGGTTTACGGCTTGTTGCTTCCTGTGTTATTCGCTTGATCTCATCCATAGGGGATAGCTTATTGTTGTTATTGTTCATATTTTTCTCCTTACTTAAGGGTCAGGGTTAATATTATGTAGCTGATAACACAGAGTATAAATACAGGTGACAGTGCCGCCTGTGCATCCGGTCCCAGCTTGTTGTCTTTTTTACGCTTTTTTCTCTTTTTGGGAGAGGACATTTCTCCTCTGATGCCCTTGTTATAATAGATCTTCTCTATACATTGAAGTGTGAGTATAAGGAATACAAAGAATATTATTGCCAATATAAAGAGCACAAATACAGGGCTGTCTGTCTGAGATATCAGTCTCAGGAGCTGAGGCTCAAACAAAAGGCTGAAAATATTGTTGAGCAGATGAACGATCATTGCACAGAACACAGAGTTTGTTATGACCGTTACATATCCCAGAACTATACCGCCGAAAAAGTATACAGGAAACTGATACATATTGAAGTGAAGCATGGCAAACAGAGCTGCCGACAGCATCACGGCGGTGGTGGGTGTGGTCTTGCAGTCCCGATACTCACCAAGGACTATTCCTCTGAAGATAAATTCCTCGGTTACGGCGGGTATGATAGCAATAGCTATCAGTATATACAAAAGATTGGATATAGAGGAAGCATCGTTTGGCAGGTAGCTTTCGTACAGGGTGTACTGCTGGCTGTAATAACCTATGGCATACAGACCTACCTTGATAAGTGCCGAGCCCGATGCAAGCACAAAGAATGAGCATACCGCCATCCAAAGCTTGTCAAGTGAAAAGGCATTGAAATGCACCTTGGAGATAAATCCGCTTCCCTTTAATCTGCAGTAAAGGATACCGGGTATGATAAACAGTATTATCTGCAGGATAATAACTGCAAGAAACACATTGTCCCGCTGTCCCAGCTTTTCTACATCCGCAAGGGTCGATGCACCCATAAGCAGATATATGATAAATACCAGCAAGGGAGCGGTGATAGAAGGTTTAAGCTTAATTCGCATTGATGGTAATAACTCCTTTTTCGGTAACCAAAAAATCGACGGCAGTATCATATCTGCCTCTGGGTAGTTGCTCTACTACACAGGCGCTGTATCCAACACCCATCCTTGCACCGCCAAAGCCGCTCAGATATCTGTCATAATATCCCTTTCCGTAGCCTATACGGTAGCCCAGCCTGTCAAAGGCAAGGGCAGGGACAAAGCATACCGAGTTTTCGCCCTTTCGTTTCAATGGGTCATAGACAGGAAGGGAGGGGTCGGGCTCACGGATACCGTAGCTGCCCTCCTTAAGCTGATCAAGGCTGCTTACAATGTAATAGGTCATTGTATGCTCATTCGGATTACAGCGGGGAAAGGCAACTGTCTTTCCTCTTTTTAAGGCATCCTGCGCTATAGGCATAATATCGATCTCACCCGTAAGGGGAGCATACAGCAAAAGTGCATCTGCAAAGCGGTAGGAGGCAAGGGACATGAACCGGTGACAGATCTTACTGTCATATGCACTTTTAAGTGCCGGATCCATAGCTTTGCGAAAATCCTTGAATTTTTCTCTTATTTGGTTTTTTCGTTCACGCAATTCATTCATAAGTTAATATCCTCGGGTGAAAAGCGGTGGATTTTGGACGGCTTACCGAGCCGTTCAAGCCTGTGTCTTTTTTGCAAGCTCAGAGGTGAACTCTGATCCTTTAAAGTAATTTACTATCGCTAAACCGAATGTAAATGCAACACCCATACCCTTTGCGGTTATGATGTTGCCGTCACATACCACCTTGCCGGGACTAAGGATAGCACCGGTAAGCTTGTCCTCAAACCCGGGGAAACAGGTTGCGTGCTTTCCGTTGAGTAAGCCGGCCTGGCCGAGGACATAGGGGGCAGCACAGATAGCGGTAATAAGCTTACCCTCGCACTCAGCCTTCTTAAGACACTCCTGAACCTTATCACAGGCGTTAAGATTGTCCGCACCGGGAAGTCCTCCGGGGAGCATAATGCCCTCAAAATCCGCTTCCATTTCGTTAAGGGTGATATCAGCATGCACCTTGATGCCGTGGGTTCCGGTAACAAGGGTTGTTTCGTTTATTGATACCGTCTTTACGGGTATACCTGCACGGAGGATGAGATCATAGGGGCACAGAGCCTCTATCTCTTCAAAGCCGTCGGCGAGAAAAATGTAAAACATAATATATGTTCTCCTCTGTCGTATTATTCCTGTGACATACACATTTCGGCAAACTCAGCGGGTGTCATAAGCACCTGTCTGGGCTTATTGCCCTCGGGCGCGCCTACTATGCCCATTTTTTCCATTGTGTCGATGAGCTTTGCCGCTCTGCCGTAGCCTAATGAGAGCTTACGCTGAATAAGGGAAGTGGATATTTTACCCGATTCCACAGCCAACTCTATAGCTTGTTTGAGCATGGGATCTGCGTCATCATCGTCATCAATATCACCGGCAGAGGCCATGCCGGAGCCTTTCTTAACTCCGCACTTTGCAGCCTCCTGCTCGATCTTTTCTATTACAGATTCGTCGTATTCGCTCTCGCCAACCTTCTGACGGATAAAATCGGTAACCTTGGCAACATCGTCCTCGTGAACAAAGGAGCCCTGAACACGCATAGGCTTGGGTGCGCCAACCGGAGCATAGAGCATATCTCCGCGGCCGATAAGCTTTTCCGCACCTGCCATATCCAGTATGGTACGGCTGTCGACCTGGCTTGTGGTCTTGCAGGAGATTCGGGAAGGAATGTTAGCCTTGATAAGACCTGTTACAACATCAACAGAGGGACGCTGTGTACCTAAGATAAGATGCATACCCGCTGCTCTTGCCTTCTGAGCAAGACGGCAGATAGAGTCCTCTACCTGATCGGGGGCTGTCATCATAAGGTCGGCTAACTCGTCGATAATTATTACTATCTGAGGGATATATTCGTAGGTGGGGTCATCCTTGGTCTTCATATTGAAGTTATAGATATCACGCACACCAAGGGACTCCATAAGCTGATAGCGTCTTTCCATCTCGCCTACCGCCCACTGCAGTGAGCCTGCGGCCTTTTTGGGGTCGGTAACAACGGGGACAAGGAGATGGGGAAGTCCGTTATAGGGGACAAACTCAACCTTTTTGGGGTCGATAAGTATAAGCTTTACCTCGTCGGGGGTAGCCTTGTAGAGTATACTTACAATAATAGAGTTGATACATACCGATTTACCCTGACCTGTAGCACCGGCTACAAGGAGGTGGGGCATCTTGGCAATATCCATATATATGGGCTCGCCTGCCACATCAACGCCAAGGGACGCGGTAAGTCGGCTGGTCGCATCCTTAAAGGTAGCGGCTTCAAGCTGCTCACGCAGGCCTACGACTGTTCTGGTCTTGTTGGGAACCTCAATACCCACCGCTGCCTTGCCGGGAATGGGAGCCTCAATACGGATACCGCTTGTGGCAAGGTTAAGAGCTATATCGTCAACCAGATTTGCTATCTGACGGACTCTTACACCCTCCTCAGGCTGAAGCTCGTAACGGGTAATGGCAGGGCCTCTGGAGATATCAATGATCTTGGTGCGCACCTTAAAGCTTGCAAGGGTTTCCACCAGCTTGTTTGCATTGCTGCGCAGCTCCTCGGTGATATCCTCGTTCTCAGGCTTTTTAGCCTGACTTAAAAGTGTTATGGGAGGGAACACATATTTGGGCTTTTCTTTTTTGACCGGCTTTTCCTCGGGGATATCCTCAACGATCTTCGTTTCGATATCAAGTACACCCTGTTGTGCCGCCTTGCGGATAAGCTCCTGCTCATCCTCATCAAGATAGACCTCGTCAAGATTTACCTGATCGCCTGTGTACGGCTTTTCGTCTTTTTTGAACTTAGGTACATCAATTTCGTTTGTCTGATTGATCTCGTTCTTGATGCGCTCAAATATCTCTGGATCCACCTTGGGCGAGTCATCCACAGGCTCGTTCATATCAAGCACTCTTTGGGGAGGGGTATAGAAATCCTCCTCCTCGGGCAGATATGCCTCAGGCTTTTCGTTATGGAGAGCTCTTTGCTTTTCTTTTTCCTTTTCCTTTTCCTTTTTGAGCTCCTGATATTCTTCTTTTTTTACTGTAAAGTAGTTTGAAAGATAGTTACCTACCATAGCAGGGGTAAGGCCGACAAAGAATATGCCGAATATCACCATAAGGGGCAGGGTGATAATAATAATGCCGGGCAGGTAAATGAGCTTTTTAAGAGCACTGCCCACAAGCCCGCCTATTGCACCTCCGCACTTAAGGGTAATACCGTTATCCCAAAGTATGCCCATATTGAATGTTGTAGAAAACTCTCCGAAGGAGTGTATCAATGCAGACAGGGAAAGCAATACCACAGTACCGAATATGGCGCGCTTGATAAGATTAAAGTTCTTCGCATCGGGTATCCAGAAAAAGGCTATAACACCCAGCATAAAAGGCATAATGAAGCCTGCCGCTCCAAAAAGGCCCAGAAACAGATGATGAAGCAGCTTACCTAAATCACCCGAATAATTTGTAAAATAAAGACAGATTGCCAGATACAGAGAAAATGCTCCCAGTATCCAGGGCATTATATAATGCACCGTCGAAAGCTCAGTTTTCTTGGAAGAGCCCTTTTTTGTTGTCTTTTTTGCCGCGGTCTTACCCTTGGCTGTGGATTTTTTGTATACTTTTGTTGTTGTTTTCTTTTTAGTTGGCATTTTTACTTCCTGAAATTCTTATTAAAATACATTGCAAAGGTCAAGCACGACCATAAGTACACCTAAAACGAGACAGTATATGGAAAATACCTTGAAATTGGATTTTTTTGATATGTAGATAAGCAGCTTCATTGCTCCGAGGCCAGAAGCAAAGGCTACCAGAGTTCCTACGATATAGGGCAGGATATCCTGAGAGGAAACAGCACCCTCAAACAGGTCGGGAATGTCGGTAATGGCTGCACCCAATATGGCGGGAATACTCATAATAAAGGAGAACTTTACCGCATACTCACGGTTAAAGCCCTGTGTAAGACCGCCTGTAATGGTGGAGCCTGAACGGGAAAGACCGGGCAGGGTTGCGCACATCTGGAACAGACCCGTGATAAGCGCATTATGGGGTTTTACATTCTCTGCATTTGTCTTACCGCTGGCAAGCTTATCCGAAACAAAGAGCATAACTCCGTTTACAATAAGTATGATACCTATAGCCCAGCTGAACTCACCGATAAGCTCGATATAATCCTTAAAGGGAACTATCAGAACAAGGGGGAGCGTTGCAATGATGACCATAAGCACAAATCGTTCATGCACGGTAGCATCCTTAAGCTTGAACTCACGCTTGAATATTTTTTTAAGCATAGTGAAGAATGCGGGTACAAGAGGGAAGATATCCTCGTGATATACAACAAACACGGCAGCAAGAGTACCCAGATGAAGCATTATATCAAATGTGAGAGGGATGTTTTCAAATTCGGGGAAGAAGTTCTGAAAAAGCGACAGATGTCCCGAGCTTGATATGGGGAGAAACTCCGCCAAACCCTGTATAATTCCACTGATAATAACAAACAGCCATATGTTCATGCAATAATTACCCACCTTAATAAGATTATAATCTATTATATGATACCACAAAATTAAAAATAATACAATAGTTTTACAGGTTAATAATGTAAAAACAATCAATAAAAAAGAAGATTTTTGCCCCAAGGTCAAAAATCTTCTTCTTAATTATTCATTTTCTATAAGTATCGCTCTTACGGGAGCACCGTCACAGCCCCCTAAGTTTATGGGCTGGGCGCAGAGCATATATTCTCCCTCGGGAACATGGGCAAGTCTGATACCCTCAAGGAGGACTATATCCTTGGCAAGCAGTATCTTGTGCACCTCCATAGGGGCGTTATGAGGTCCTACCGTCTGGCTTTCGTTGCCCAAAAGGTTAATTGCGGCATTGGCAAACACCTGAGCGGCTGCTTTTGTTACCGTAGCATCACCCTTTATGAGTATACGGCTTATTCCGTTTGCTTTTATCAGTATATTTTCTGCATCCGTGCTGCTTACATCTCCATTATGCTCGGCAACATAAGCCTGACCTACAGTTTTTATAAGGGACAGCATATCCACGGTCTTGCCGTCATCAAAAAAGTGATAGGGAGCATCTATATGGGTTCCGTTGTGGGCGCACACAGAAAGGGCGGTAAGGTTACATACATCACCCTTATGTATTGATGCGAGTGTTTCTTTTTTTGGAGCGGGATCTCCGGGATAAACCTCACAGGAGAACAGCTCTTGCGTAATGTCATAAATAATCATAGTATAATTGTACTATAATCAAGACGGTATGTCAACCAAAAATGCATTTAATACTTGAAAAGAGGATCGTTTTATGGTAGAATATAAAAAATACTAATATGGGGGAGTTTGCATATGATTAAACTTGAAAAGGTTAGTGTAATGAATTTTGAAAATGCTGTCAGAGGGGCACGCAACCCTATGAACAGCTGGGATAAGATGGATTCCTGCTACGATGATAACGGCAATTATATTTTAGGTCCAAACGACCTGGGTCTTTGTCAGCGTCTCTGTAAGGCAGGCTCTGATCACCGCAAGTTTGTAAGACAGATCTTTGTATCTGTGGATATTACAGCACCCCTCTACTGGTGGAAGGAATTTGATACCTACAAGGTAGGCACCGTTGCCAACTCTACCTCTACCATGCACAAGATACACTCAAAGGAGTTTACCCTTGACGATTTCAGCTGTGATCATATGACCGAGGAATGTAAGGCTGAATTTACAAAGGTTGTTGAGTATATGGAGGTGCTTCGTCAGAAGTATCTTGTTGATAAGGATAAGAAGTACTGGTACGATATGATCCAGTTTCTACCCTCAAGCTACAACCAGATGCGTACCTGTACTCTTAACTATGAAAATCTGGTAAACATATACTATGCAAGAAAGAGCCATAAGCTTGACGAATGGCATGTTATGTGTGACTTTATAGAGAAGCTTCCTTATTTCAAGGAATTCTTCATCGATACCAAAGAATAAATCAAAAGAAGCTTTTCGCCTTATGGCGAAAAGCCTCCTTAATTCTGCATTCTGCATTCTGAATTCTGCATTTGAATTATGCCTCAGCATAATCGTTTGCTGCCTGTTCGGCAAGCTCGCGCTCGTATGCCTCGATAACACCGTTCTCCAGACTTGCTCTGAAATCCGCATTTATGGGATGAACGATATCACGGTATGTACCGTCGGGGTTCTTGCGTGAGGGCATTACGATGAACAACTTTTCACGCGCATTTATTACTTTAATGTCATGTACCGCAAGCTGATGGTCGAAGGTTACAGAAGCAATAGCTTTCATAGGGCCTTCCTCGTTGAAAAGTTTTCTTATCTTGATGTCAGTAATTTCCACGGGCTTTTTCCTCCTTATTGAAATACGCTTACGGTGCCGGGTAGTGCTTGTCCGTTGCTATGGTAAAATTATACAAGACAAATATGAATTATTCAATAAGGCATAATTATAAATATATTAATATTTTATTTAAATCATACAAAAAAAGCTGAAAAAATGTAAAATATGTGTGATTTTGTATGAAAATAGAAAGGCTTTGTAATGAATAAAACCGAGCTGAATCAGTTATTATCAAGAGTTAAAAAATTGCATTTTATAGGTATTGGCGGTATAAGTATGTCCAGCCTTGCTATGATAGCAAGAGACCGCGGCTTTGAGGTTACAGGCTCTGACCGAACTAAGAGCGAAGCCACCCAAAAGCTGGAGAATGCCGGCATCAGGGTCATCTATGCTCACGAGGCTGCAAATGTTGAGGGCTGTGATGCGATTGTGTTTACCGCTGCCGTTCACGATGACAACCCCGAGATGGCAAGAGCCATAGAACTGGGTCTGCCCCGCATAAAGAGAGCCGAATTTTTAGGCTATATCATGCAGGCATACAAAAACCGCATAGGTGTTGCGGGTATGCACGGCAAATCCACCACTACCTCTATGATATCAGAGGTGTTTATGACAGCAAATGCCGATCCCACCGTTGTAAACGGAGTTAAGTTGCCTATGCTTGACGGAGGAGCTTACCGTGTGGGCGGTGAGGAGCATTTTATCTTTGAGGCCTGCGAATATACCGATTCCTTTTTATCATTCTTCCCCAGTATAGCGGTGGTTCTTAATGTTGACCTTGACCATGTGGATTATTTCAGCGGAATAGACCATATAATCGATTCCTTCAGCCGCTATCTCAGCCTTGCGGATACGGCGGTCGTCAATATTGACGATGACTATACCGTTGATGCCTGTGACGGATATGAGGGAGATCTTATCCGTGTAAGCACCAAGGGCAACGAGGCAGAATACAACGCGGTTGACATCAGCTTTGAAAATGGCTTCGGAAGCTTTGATGTTATCAAGGGAGCGCAGAATTTAGGCAGAGTAGCTCTGAATGTACCCGGTGAGCACTGTGTGCTTGATGCCCTTGTGGCTGTGGCTGTGGCCGATATATGCGGCTTACCCTTTGAGCCTGTGGCAAAGGCACTTTCGGCCTTTAAGGGTGCTAACCGCCGATTTGAATATATCGGTAAGTATAACGGTATAGATGTATATGACGATTATGCCCACCATCCCACAGAGATCGAGACCACTCTTTCGGGTGTTATACAGAGAGGGTACAATAAGATCTGGTGTGTTTTCCAGTCCCATACCTATAGCCGAACCGCAGGACTTTTTGACGAGTTCGCAAGAGCCTTTGACGCTATAGATACGGTTATTTTTGCAGATATATTTGCCGCAAGAGAGACAGATACCCTTGGTGTGTCCGCTGAGCTTCTTGCCGAGAGGGCAGGGGAAAAAGCTTTGTACTTAGGCGGCTTTGATAAGATAGAGGAATATCTCAAGGCAAACGCCAAGCCGGGTGATCTGATCCTTACAATGGGAGCCGGCGATGTTTGTAAAATCGCGTATTCGATAGTTAATGAGAAATAATAATCAATAAGAAAAAGCCCCGACGGGGCTTTTTTCTTTGGTTAACTTATTTTAAGATCATGCAAGAAGATTTGCCAGAGCATACATCTTGTCAAGCTCTGCCTTACGCATAGCGCAGAAAGCCTTCATAGCTTCAACCTGCTCTTCGCTGAACTTGTCGAGGTCACCGTCCTTAAGCTTGCCCTTGTACATTCTGTCAAGGATAAGAGCGTAGGAGATATCGGTCTCAACGATCTCGCCGTTTCTTGCACATACAACGCAGTCACTCTTACCTGCGAGGATAAGCTCAACAGCCTTTTCAGCGAACTGAGCAGCCATAAGTCTGTCACGGAGAGTAGGAGCACCGCCGCGAACCATGTGTGCGGGACGGCAGAACTTGGTGTCGATCCAAGCGCCTTCAGCCTTGGTCTCGGTGTTGATGCGCTTGGTGAGGTATTCGCCGTAGGGAACACCGTCCTTTTCGGGGAAGCCCTCTGCTACAGCGATGATAAAGCTGCGCTGACCGTTTGCTCTTGCAGCCTTGAGCTTAGCAATAGCAGCCTCTTCGTCAAAATCACACTCGGGGATAGCAACGATGGTTGCACCAAGAGCGATACCGGACTGGAGTGCAAGGTAGCCTGCGCCTCTGCCCATGATCTCGATAACATTACATCTTGCGTGAGACCAGCAGGTGTCGCGGAGTCTGTCACCAAGCATAAGGTTGGTGTTCATAGCGGTATCAAAGCCAAGCGCATAGTCGGTGGATGTGATATCGTTGTCGATGGTAGCGGGGATACCGATGGTGGGAATGCCTCTGTGGCTTAAGTCGGTCGCACCTCTGAAGGTGCCGTCGCCGCCGATAGCGATGATAGCATCGATATTTTCTTCCTTACAGGTAGCAATAGCCTTTGCCATACCCTCTTCGGTCTTGAACTCGTCACAACGGTCGGAAAGAAGAGTTGTACCGCCTGCGTTGATAAAGTTAAGAACATCTGTGTTCTTGAGAGGCTTGATGTTGTTATAGATAAGACCCTTATAGCCCTCGTAGATAGCTACTACCTCAATACCCTGCTTGAGAGCAGCAAGTGCAACGGCTCTTACCGCTGTGCTCATACCGGGAGCATCGCCGCCCGAGGTAAGAACACCTATTTTCTTGATTGTGTTTGCCATAAATATATCCTCCTGAAGAATCATTATCAAGTTGATTAACATTACTATAATAATATATTATTTGGCAAAAATCAAGTAATATCAATAAATTTATATTTATTTTCAAAATATATATACTTTTATAAAAAACTATGCTATAATAATATAATATGAAATATAATTCAGGAGAAACTAATGTCTAAGAAGAATAAAAAGGAATTAAACTGCCGTTTGGGAACCGTAGGCGGAGAAGCGGTCCTTGAAGGCGTTATGATGAAGGGTAAGGACGGTACCATGGGTGTGGCGGTCCGCAAAGAGGACGGCAGCATAGTAGTGACCAAGCAAAAGACTACCTCAATCCGCAAAAAGCATAAGATACTTAATATACCCATCGTCCGTGGTGTGGTAGGAATGATAGAATCATTTCTTCTCAGCTACAAGGTGCTCACCATCTCTGCCGAAACCTACGGCGAAGGTATAGAGGAAGAGCCCTCCAAGTTTGAAAAGTGGCTGGAAAAGGTATTCGGCAAATCCCTTATGGATTTTGTAATGGTCATAGCATCTGTACTTGGTGTTGCTTTGGCGCTGGGACTTTTCTTCTTCCTGCCTACTATTATAACCAAGAGTATCGATGTTCTTTGTGTGGGCGGTGGTGAGCTGTTTGGCTTTTGGGGTGATTTCTTCTCCCAAAAAACAGCCTTTGGCGAAGCCTGGTCCTTGTTTGTCAACAGCTGGTCGGGCTATTGGAGCGCTATCAGTAAAGAAGAAATTGTCGGCCTCGGTATGTGGCGAAATCTTATAGAGGGCGGAATAAAGATACTGCTTTTTATTTCTTATATTTCTCTTGTATCCCTTATGAAGGATATCCGCCGCACCTTCCAGTATCACGGTGCAGAGCATAAGTCTATCTTCTGTTATGAGGCAGGAGAGGAGCTTACTCCCGAGAATGTCAAAAAGTACAGCCGCTATCATCCCCGTTGCGGCACCAGCTTTTTGTTTGTAATGCTTATTATAAGCGTGCTTATATTTTCTCTGCCCTTTGTACCCTGGGGCAACTCCTTCCACAGACTTCTTATCAAGCTTCCCCTTATGCCTTTGGCTATCGGCCTTGGCTTTGAGTTTATTATGTTTGCGGGTAAGCACGATAACTGGTTTATCCGTCTGCTCTCCTTGCCGGGTCTTCTTATGCAGCGCATAACCACCCGTGAGCCTGACGAAAAACAGATCGAGGTTGCCATAACAGCACTTAAGACCGCACTTCCCGAGGATTTCCCCGATTTTGTCCCCCCCACCGAGGAGAATCTGAAAAAGGCTGCCGAGGAAGCGGCAAAGGCAGAGGAAGCGGCAAAGGCAGAACAAGCAAGCGAAGAAAACAATGACTGACCGCGAGCTTTCCTTTTTAAAGGAGCATTTTGAAGGAGGATCCCTTGATGATGCCATATCCCGTGTAGAGGCGGGAGAGCCTCTTGCATATGTTATAGGTGAGTGGTATTTTTGGGATGATACCTTTAAGCTCAACAGAGCCTGTCTTATTCCAAGACCGGATACCGAGCATCTGGTAGAGCATGGGTTAAAGCATATTAAACCCGGAGACCGTATAGCCGATCTCTGCTGCGGAAGCGGTTGCATAGGACTTTCTGTTCTTAAGCATACAAGGGATACGGTATGTACCTTTGTTGATATATCAGAGGACGCCTTGTCTATGGCTAAGCTCAATGCCGAAAGTATGGGATTGAGCGACAGATGCAGATTTATCTGTCTTGACATTTTAAAAAACAGGGTGGAGGGTGACTTTGATGTTATCCTGTCAAATCCTCCGTATATACAAAGTGATGTGGTGTCTGCCCTTGAGGTAACAAAGCACGAGCCCCGTATAGCCCTTGACGGCGGAGCGGACGGAATGGATTTTTACCGTGTGCTTGTCCGCGACTATGATCCCGGGGTAATGATCCTTGAGATAGGCTATGACCAAAAGGAAGACATAGAAGCTCTTTGCGATTGTAAGGTAT
Organism: Clostridia bacterium; assembly: GCA_017537175.1. Taxonomy (GTDB): domain Bacteria; phylum Bacillota; class Clostridia; order Oscillospirales; family CAG-272; genus RGIG7300. The sequence continues at coordinate 28,993 of JAFYLH010000021.1, forward strand.
ATAACGACTACGTCGGTAACCCCAGAGTTGCAGTTAAAATGCAAAATGTAAAATAAAAGTTGATTTTCGACTTCGGTCGAAAATCTTCCTTTAATTGAGAATTAAGAATTAAGAATTGAGAATTGAGGATTGAGGATATTATGAATATAGTAGTTTTAGCAGGAGGCCTTAGTCCCGAAAGAGATGTTTCTTTGGTTTCGGGAAGTCTTATAGCCAACGCCCTTGTGCAGAACGGTCACAGGGTTTGTCTCTGTGATGTTTATATGGGTATAGAGTATGACGGTGATATTGCAAACCTCTTTACAGATAAGTCTGATCACAGCTACAGTATAGCCACCACCGAGCCCGACCTTGATGCGGTTAAGGCATCTAACGGCGGAAGAGAAGCGCTTATCGGTGTCAATGTGCTTGATATCTGTGCATATGCCGATGTTGTTTTCCTTGCACTTCACGGTGCTATGGGAGAAAACGGCTCTCTTCAGGCTACACTTGATAACTTTGGCATCAAGTGCTATACAGGCAGCGGTTATGCCGGAAGCCTTCTTGCAATGGACAAGGCTATTTCAAAGCAGATAATGACCCAGAGCGGAATTCCCAATGCCGACGGAATCATTTACGATACCGACGTTGATTCTGTAGAGCGTGTTGCCCGTGAGGTTGGCTACCCCTGTGTTGTTAAACCCGCAAACTGCGGTTCAAGCGTAGGTGTTTCTATCGTTTCGGACGAGGCAGAGCTTACTGCGGCTCTTGATTATGCCAAGAAATACGAAAATAAGATCGTAATAGAGAAGAAGATAAACGGCAGAGAGTTTTCGGTTGCCGTGCTTGACGGCGTAGCTCTTCCTCCTATCGAGATAATTCCCACAGACGGCTGGTATGATTACAAAAACAAGTACCAGGGAACCACCAAGGAGGTAACTCCCGCCGAGATAACCGAGGCTCAGACCAAGCGCATTTCCGAGCTTGCTTTGGCTGTACATAAATGTCTTTGTCTCGGGGGATACTCAAGAGTAGATTTTCTTCTCAACAAAGAGGACGGCGAGTTCTACTGTCTGGAGGCAAATACTCTTCCCGGTATGACTCCCAACAGCCTTATGCCCCAGGAGGCAGCAGCGGCAGGTATAACCTATAATGAGCTTTGTGAGAAGTTAGTTGAGCTTGCATATAAGAAAGGACATTAATAATGATAGGTGTTTTTGACAGCGGAATGGGCGGTCTTACCGCCATTAAGCAGATAGTCAAAATGATGCCCCAAGAGGATATAATATATTTCGGTGACACGGGCAGAGTGCCTTACGGAACCAGGTCTAAGGATACTATTATCAAGTATTCCCGACAGGATGTAAGATTTCTGCTTTCCAAGGGTGTAGATGCCATACTTATTGCCTGCGGTACTGTCAGCGCCAATGCCATAGATATTTTGAGGAGCGAATTTAATGTTCCCATATTCGGTGTTGTTGAGGCGGCGGCAGAAAAGGCCTGTGAGCTCACGGGCAACGGCAAGGTTGGTATCATCGGTACAAACGCTACCGTTAAGAGCGGAGCTTATGTAAAGCATATCAATGCCATCCGTCCCGATATCGAAACAGTGTCAACACCCTGTCCTTTGTTTGTTCCTTTGGTGGAAAACGGCTTTACCGATGCCGAGGACGAGATAACAAGGCTCTGCGCCAAAAGATATCTCGAGGATATCAAGAGCTTTGGTGCGGACACACTTATTTTGGGTTGTACCCATTATCCTATTATTGCACCCGTTATCTCAAAGGTGCTTCCCGGTGTTGATCTGGTCAACACAGGCGCAGAGGCGGCAAAGAAGCTGTTTGAAAGTATTTCTCCCAGAGGCGGCTCGGGCAGGATAGAGTATTATGTCAGCGACGATGTGGATTCCTTTAAGTCGGCGGCAAGCACCTTCCTTGAGATGCCTGTAGGCGACAATGTTTTTAAGGTGGATATAGAAAAATATTAATGCGAATTAAAGAAGATTTTTGCCCTTTTCGGGCAAAAATCTTCCTTTATATTATATATGTGATATGAATATACTTATAAGTGCCTGTCTTTTGGGACAAAAATGCCGTTATGACGGCAAGGATAAAAACCGCATAGATCTGTCAGTCTTTGAATGTCATAATCTGATACCCGTATGTCCCGAGGTTGACGGAGGACTGCCCGTGCCCAGAGCAGCGGCAGAGCGTGTCGGCTCCCTCATTATAAATAATGAAGGAAAGGATGTTACTGCCGAGTACACAAAAGGAGCTGAGCTGGCGTTACATACCGCACTTGAAAATAACTGCAAAATAGCAATACTGAAAGCAAAAAGCCCTTCCTGCGGAAAAGGGAAGATATACGACGGTACATTCAGCCGTACACTTGCCGACGGCAACGGAGTAACCGCCGAGCTTCTGCAGGCGAACGGCATAGCGGTATATACCGAAGACGAAATAAACCTTATACAATTATAATGTAAAAACGGTTACTTTCAAAAAGTAACCGTTTCATCATCAATTCTGCACTCTGCATTCTGCATTAAAAAATTGCGTACCCGAGGTACGCAATCAATTATAAGCTCTTGAGCTTTTCAAGACAGTCCTTGCAGATAAGCTTACCGTTGAAATGAGTAACATCGGCAGCGTTACCGCAGAAGAGACAAGCGGGCTCGTACTTCTTGAGGATAACCATATCGCCGTCAACAAAGATCTCAACCGCATCGCGGCTCTTGATATCAAGATTGTTTCTGATTTCGATAGGAAGAACTATTCTTCCTAATTCGTCGATTTTTCTTACTACACCTGTAGATTTCATGTTTTCGCCTCCCGGGAAAATAACTATCGAATCTATTTTACATTATATGTTAAAGTATGTCAATCAAAATCCGGTTAAGAAACACTAAAGATTTACATAAACCGTCTTTTTTCTACCTATTATCTATATATACGGGAGCAGATTAACAAAAATAATAGGTGTTATTAATAAATTGTAAATTGTGAAATTTGGTATTGCAATTATTATAATAGTATGTTACAATAGTCAAGCTTGATGTGCGATGAAGCGGTAGGTGGCTTACCTATGAGTAAGGGAATTACCGTGGAGTATGTCCGATCTCCAGTCGGGCGCAAAGAGTTGGCACTCCCAAACAGCAGATCTCACCTGTTGTCAGGGATTATGTCGGAATTTTGCATGGCAAATTTCCGTTTTAATTTCGTGGGAGCAAGAAACACCCGGCAGGGTGTAAGCTAATTCTCGCCTTCAGCCGAAAAATAATTTTTTAGGAGGCAAACCAAGTGGCAGTTAATGAAAAGCTCAGAATCAGACTCAGAAGCTACGATCACACTCTGATCGACGCGGCGGCAGCAAAGATTGTTGAGACTGCAAAGAGAAACGGTGCGGCAGTTTCCGGCCCCATTCCGCTTCCCACTGAAAAGGAGATAGTTACTATCCTCCGTGCAGTTCACAAGTACAAGGACAGCCGTGAGCAGTTTGAAATGAGAACACACAAGAGACTTATCGACGTGATCAAGCCCTCTAAGGCAGCGGCAGATGCTATTATGAGTCTCGAACTTCCCGCCGGCGTTGAAATCGAAGTTAAGCTTTAATTTATTAATTAAGGTAAGCTTCTCGGTAAGTGCGTAAGTGACGCACACTGCCGGGATCTGAATTAACTATTCACCGAGGTGAAGTTTTACGTCAAGTTGCTCCGCTTTCTTACATTATAAGGAATGAGCAACCAATAACCTAAAACAGGAGGAAAACAAAATGAAGAAAGGCATTATTGCTAAGAAGATCGGTATGACCCAGATCTTCGACGAAGTGGGAAATGTAATTCCCGTAACTGTTGTTGAAGCAGGCCCTTGCGTGGTTGTGCAGAAGAAGACAGTAGAAAATGACGGCTACGAAGCAATCAAGGTTGGTTTCGAAACCGTAGTTGAGAAGAAGCTCAACAAGGCTCAGCAGGGCCAGTTCAAGAAGGCAAACGTTGCTTGCATGAAGTACCTCAAGGAGTTCAGACTCGAGGACTGCAGCGCTCTCAACGTAGGCGACACTCTTACAGCAGACACCTTCGCAGCAGGCGAAAAGATCGATGTAACAGGTACCTCCAAGGGTCACGGTTACTGCGGTGCTGTTAAGAGATGGGGAGCACACGTGCTCAGAAACACACACGGTGGCGGTCCTGTTCACAGACAGCCCGGTTCCATGGGTGCATGTTCCAGCCCCTCCAGAATCTTCAAGAACAAGAAGATGGCTGGTCAGTGGGGTAACGAAAAGGTTACAGTTTTAAATCTTGACGTTGTTCGCGTAGATGCAGAGAAGAATCTTATCGCTATCAAGGGTGCTATTCCCGGCGCTAAGAACAGCATCGTTTATCTCCGCAACAGCGTAAAGGCATAAGCGGAAGGAGGAAAACACAATGGCAAATCTGAAGGTTGTTGATATGACCGGCAAGGGTGTCGGCGAAATGACAGTTTCTGATGCAGTATTCGCACAGGATGTTAATACCGCAGTTCTCCACGCCGCAGTTAAGATGTATCTTGCAAACCAGAGACAGGGCACACAGTCCACTCTGACCCGTACCGAGGTTTCCGGCGGCGGTAAGAAGCCCTGGAGACAGAAGGGTACAGGCCGTGCAAGACAGGGTTCCACCAGAGCACCCCAGTGGACACACGGTGGTGTGGCTCTCGGTCCTAAGCCCAGAAGCTACCGCATCTCCATGAACAAGAAGGTTAAGAGAATCGCTATGAAGAGCGCACTCTCCGACAAGGTAGCTACAGAAAATATGATAGTAATCGACAGCATTGCTACAAACGAGTACAAGACCAAGGTTATGGCTAACATGCTTACAGCAGTTGGTGCAGCTAAGAAGTCTCTCGTAGTTCTCGCTGAGAAGGATGAAAAGGTTGTTGCATCTCTTAGCAACATTCCCGGTGTTAAGGTTGCTTACGTTAATACTCTTAACGTATACGACATTCTCAACGCAGGCTCCTTCGTATGCGCTAAGGCAGCTGTAGAGAAGATCGAGGAGGTATACGCATGAACAATTACGATGTAATCATCAAGCCCATCATCACAGAGCATTCTATGGAGATGATCGCTGATAAGAAGTACACCTTCAAGGTAGCAAAGAACGCAACCAAGCCTATGATCGCAGATGCTGTTGAGGCAGTATTCGGCGTAAAGGTTGCAAAGGTTAACACCATCAATTGTAAGTCTAAGCCCAAGAGACTCGGCGCTCGTCCTGCAGGTCGTACTGCAGAGTGGAAGAAGGCAGTAGTTACACTTAAGCCCGACTCCAAGACCATCGAGTTCTTCGACGGTATGATGTAATCGAAGGAGGATCTGAATAATGGCAGCTAGAAAGTATAAGCCTACGACTCCGGCGAGAAGAAATATGTCTGTACCGTCTTTTGCGGAGATAACAAAGAACTCGCCCGAAAAGAGCTTAATCAAGATCTTAAAGAAGAATGCCGGACGCAACAGCTACGGCAGAATCACCGTTCGTCATCAGGGCGGCGGTAACAAGAAGAAGTACAGAATTATCGATTTCAAGCGCAACTACGAGGGTGCAGCTAAGGTAATCGGTATCGAGTACGACCCCAACAGAACAGCTTACATCGCACTTCTCGAGAACGCAGAAGGCAAGAAGAGCTACATCATCGCTCCCGACGGTGTAACTGCAGGTCAGACACTTTACACAGGTGCTGATGCTGATATCAAGCCCGGTAACACACTTCCTATAGCAAACATTCCTACCGGTACCTTTATCAACAACATCGAGCTTTATCCCGGTAAGGGCGGCCAGCTTGTACGTAGTGCAGGCGCTGCAGCTCAGCTGATGGCAAAGGAAAACGGAATGGCTCAGGTTAGACTTCCCTCCGGCGAGGTTAGACTTGTTCGCCTCGACTGCAAGGCAACAATCGGTCAGATCGGTAACATCGAGCATGATACCGTTAAGATCGGTAAGGCAGGTAAGAAGCGTCATATGGGTATCCGTCCCACAGTTCGCGGTTCTGTAATGAACCCCTGTGACCACCCTCACGGTGGTGGTGAAGGCAGATCTCCCATCGGTAGACCCGCACCTGTTACACCTTGGGGTAAGCCCGCTCTCGGTTACAAGACCAGAAACAAGAAGGCTCGTACTGAGAAGATGATCGTAAAACACAGAAACGGTAAATAAGGAGGAAGCGAAGTAATGAGCAGAAGCTTAAAGAAGGGACCTTTCGTCGAAGCAAAGCTTTTTGAGCGCGTATGCGCAATGAACGCAGCAAACGAAAAGAAAGTCCTTAAAACATGGTCCAGAGCTTCCACCATATTCCCGGAGTTCGTTGGACACACAATCGCCGTACATGACGGCAGAAAGCATGTTCCTGTATATGTTACAGAGGACATGGTAGGACACAAGCTCGGTGAATTTGCACCCACCAGAACATACCGCGGTCATGCAGGTTCCAAGACCAGCAACAACGGTAAGTAATTTGTAGGGAGGATATAATAATGGAAGCAAGAGCACATCTTAAATATGCCAGAATTTCTCCCCGCAAGGTTCAGATCGTTCTCGATCTGATCAGGGGTAAGGACACTGATACAGCAATGGCAATTCTCAAGAATACACCCAAGGCAGCATCCGAGCATCTTATCAAGCTGCTCAAGTCTGCTGTGGCTAATGCTGAACACAACTTCAATATGGATGGCAAGAACCTCTATGTATCCGAGTGCTTCGTATGCCCCGGCCCCACACTCAAGCGCATGATGCCCAGAGCAAAGGGTCGCGGTGACAGGATCTTAAAGAGAACCAGCCATATGACAATAGTTGTAAAAGAAAAAGAGTAAGAAGGAGGCATTACCAAATGGGTCAGAAAGTTAATCCGCACGGTTTACGTGTTGGCGTAATCAAAGATTGGGATTCCAGATGGTTCGCAAAGGACGAAGTTTTCGGCGATACACTGGTATCCGACTACAATCTCAGAAAGTATCTGAAGGATTCTCTTAAAGAGGCAGGCGTTCCCAAGGTTGAGATCGAACGCGACAATGAGCGTGTAAGAGTATTCATTCACTGCGCTAAGCCCGGTATGATCATCGGTCGTGGCGGCTCTGAGATCACCAAGCTCAAGGAAACCCTTGAGGCAAAGGTTGGTAAGCCTGTAGTAGTTAACGTAGTAGAAGTAAAGACTCCCGACCTCAACGCTCAGCTTGTTGCTGAGAACATCGCAGGTCAGCTCGAGCGCAGAGTTGCGTTCCGCCGTGCTATGAAGCAGTCTATCGGCAGAACCATGCGTCTCGGTGCAAAGGGTATCAAGATCTCCCTTTCCGGACGTCTTGCAGGTGCAGAAATCGCGCGTTGCGAGCACTACCACGAAGGTACTATTCCGCTTCAGACCATCCGTGCTGACATAGACTACGGTTTCTATGAAGCAAACACAACCTACGGTAAGATCGGTATCAAGGTATGGATCTACAAGGGCGAGGTTCTTGCTGAGTCTGCAAACAGAACCAGAAGAAACACCGCTGAGAATGGCGACAGACGCGACAACAGACGCCGCGGCGATCGCAACGGCGACCGTAGAGACAGAAATAACAACGACAGAGGAAACAGAGATTTCCGCAACAATAACAGAGGTAACGGCAGAGGCTTTAACCGCGATGAAAAGAAGGAAGTTCGTAACTTCTCCAACAGAAATCCCGGTTTTAAGAAGCCTGTAAAGGAAGCTCCCGTTGTGGAGGCACCCGCTGCTGAAACTGCGGAAGGAGGCAACGAATAATGTTAATGCCTAAGAGAGTTAAATACAGACGTGTGCACCGCGGCAGACTTAAGGGTAAGGCTTCCCGCGGCACAGAGATCGCATACGGTCAGTATGGTCTCGTTGCTACCGAGCCCGCATGGATCACCAGCAACCAGATCGAGGCAGCCCGTATCGCGATGACCCGTTACATCCGCCGTGGCGGTAATGTATGGATCAAGATATTCCCCGACAAGCCTATCACAGAGAAGCCTGCTGAAACCCGAATGGGTTCCGGTAAGGGTTCCCCCGAGTACTGGGTAGCAGTAGTTAAGCCCGGTAGAGTAATGTTTGAGATGGACGGCGTTGCACCTGAGGTAGCTAAGGAAGCTATGCGTCTTGCTATGCACAAGCTCCCCATCAAGTGTAAGTTCGTACAGAAAGCTGTAGAAGAGGAGGCATAAAAAGTGAAGATCAATGAACTCAGAGAAATGAGTGTAGAAGCACTCGAAAAGAAGCTCGGCGAGCTCAAGCAGGAACTTTTTAACCTTCGTTTCCAGCACGCTATCAACCAGCTCGACAATCCTCACAAGATCGTAGATGTCAAGAGAGACATCGCCCGCGTTATGACTCTTCTCAATGAGAAGAACGCGTAAGGAAAGAGGAGGTAAATAGTAATGGAAATGACACGTAACCTCAGAAAGACCAGAGTAGGTATGGTTGTAAGCGATAAGATGGACAAGACCATCGTAGTTGCTATTCAGGACAACGTTAAGCACCCTATGTACGGCAAGGTATTGAAGCGTACACTCAAGGTTCACGCTCATGACGAGAACAACGAGTGCGGCATCGGTGACAGAGTTACAATCATGGAGACAAGACCTCTTTCCAAGACAAAGAGATGGAGACTTGTCAACATCGTTGAAAAAGCTAAGTAAGCTAAATAGTTGCTACCAAATCATAGTAACTTACAGGAGGATAACTAAGTGTTACAGCAAGAATCACGTATGAAGGTTGCCGATAATACCGGCGCCAAAGAATTATTGTGCATTCGCGTACTTGGCGGTACAGGCAGACGTTATGCTAACATCGGTGACGTTATTGTTGCATCAGTTAAGAAGGCAGCACCCAACGGTACAGTTAAGAAGGGTGATGTTGTAAAGGCTGTTGTAGTAAGAACAGTTAAGGGCGTTAAGCGTAATGACGGTTCCTACATCAAGTTCGACGAAAATGCAGCTATCATTATAAAAGATGACAAGACACCCCGCGGTACCCGTGTGTTTGGTCCCGTGGCAAGAGAGCTCCGTGATAAGGACTATCTTAAGATCCTTTCACTTGCACCCGAAGTACTTTAAGGAGGAATTACAATGAATAAGGTTCATGTTAGAAGAGACGACACCGTCATTGTTCTTTCCGGTGACGATAAGGGCAAGAAGGGCAAGGTTGTCGAGGTTTCCCCTAAGGAGGGAAAGGTAATCGTTAACGGTGTTCACGTTGTTTCTAAGCACACCAAGCCCCGTAAGCAGGGTGAGGCCGGCGGAATCGTAAAGGTTGAGGGCGCTATCTATGCAGATAAGGTTGCTCTTTACTGCGACAAGTGCGGCAAGGGCGTTCGCGCTAAGTACAACGAAGTTAACGGTAAGAAAGTAAGAGTTTGCGCTAAGTGCGGCAAGGAACTTTAATAGGAGGGTATAGTAATGGCAAGACTTAACGATATGTACAAGGCTGAAGTTGCTCCCGCCTTAATGAAGAAGTTCAACTACAAGAGCACAATGCAGATTCCTAAGTTTGATAAGATCGTTATCAATGTAGGTGTAGGCGATGCTAAGGATAACTCCAAGGCAATCGACTCTGTAATCACTGACATCTCTGCAATCGCAGGTCAGAAGGCAGTTCCCACCTACGCAAAGAAGTCTGTAGCTAACTTCAAGCTCCGTGAGGGCATGAAGATCGGCGTTAAGGTTACACTCAGAGGCGAGAGAATGTACGAGTTTATGGATAGACTCTTCAACTTCTCACTTCCCCGTGTCCGCGACTTCAAGGGTATCAATCCCAACGCCTTCGACGGTAGAGGTAACTACTCTCTCGGTCTGAAGGAACAGCTTATCTTCCCCGAGATCGAGTACGAGAAGATCGACAAGATCCGTGGTATGGATATCGCATTCGTAACAACAGCTCAGACAGATGAAGAAGCAAGAGAGCTTCTTACACTCATGGGCGCACCCTTTGCAAAGTAATTAGAAGGAGGACGAAACAATGGCTAAGAAGGCTATGGTATTAAAGCAGCAGAAGGCACAGAAGTTCTCTACAAGAGAATACAACAGATGTAAAATCTGCGGTCGTCCCCATGCTTATCTCCGCAAGTACGGTATCTGCCGTATCTGCTTCAGAGAGCTTGCATACAAGGGCGAAATTCCCGGAGTTCGTAAAGCATCGTGGTAATCTCCACGCTCAATCGGAAGGAGCAAGGGAAGAAGTGAGTAGCTGTCTGCGAAATTCCGTGTGATGTGTACGCACAGAGCAAAGGAGCGCAGTATGGCTGCAGGCACTGCCTGCCCAGGCTAACCGCCGATACTAAGTCGCTATAAGCGGCAATTGCAAATAGGAGGATTAGAATAATGCAAATGTCAGACGTAATTGCGGATATGCTTACGCGTATCAGAAACGCAGGCAACGCAAAGCACGAAACAGTTGATGTTCCCGCTTCCAACATGAAGAAGGCTATCGCCGACATTCTTGTTAACGAGGGTTACATCAAGGGATACCAGGTTGTTGAAGACGGCAAGCAGGGTATCATCAGAATCACACTTAAGTATGTAAACAAGAAGAAGGCTATTACAGGCATCAAGCGTGTATCCAAGCCCGGTCTCCGTGTTTACTCCAACTGCGAGGATATTCCCAAGGTTATGAACGGTCTCGGAATTGCGATCATCTCCACTTCCAAGGGCATCATGACCGACAAGAAGGCTCGTTTAGAAAACGTAGGCGGCGAAGTGCTTGCCTTCGTATGGTAATAAGATAGGGAGGATTTAGAATATGTCCAGAATTGGTAGACAGCCTATAAATGTTCCCGCAGGCGTTGAAGTTACAGTAGGCGCTGACAACCTTGTTACCGTAAAGGGTCCCAAGGGAACACTCACACAGGCATTTAACACAGAAATGAAGATCACCGTAGACGGCGCAACAGTAGTTGTTGAGCGTCCTTCGGAGTCTAAGGAACACAAGTCTCTTCATGGCCTCACCAGAACACTTATCAACAACATGGTTGTAGGTGTAAGCCAGGGCTATTCCAAGAAGCTTGAGATCAACGGCGTAGGTTACAGAGCAGCTAAGGCTGGTAAGGTACTCCAGCTCAACCTCGGTTACTCCCACGACGTTAAGTTTGAAGATGCAGACGGCGTTACCTTTGAGGTGCCCGATGCTAACACAATCATCGTATCCGGTATCGACAAGCAGAAGGTTGGTCAGGTTGCAGCTCTCGTAAGAGAGAAGAGACCCCCTGAACCCTACCACGGCAAGGGTATCAAGTACGCAGACGAGCATATCCGCCGCAAGGCTGGTAAGGCCGGTAAGTAAGAAAGGAGAGGGTTTGCAATGGTATCTAGAAAAGACACAAACAAGGCACGTCTTAAGAGACATGCAAGAGTCAGAGCAAAGATTTCCGGTACTCCCGAGAGACCCCGTCTTTGTGTATATCGCTCCAACGCTAACATCTCTGTACAGATCATAGACGATGTTAACGGAAACACTCTCGTTTCCGCATCCACACTCGAGAAGACCTTTACCGAATACGGCGGCAACAAGACTGCTGCTCGTGAGATCGGTAAGATCATCGCAGCAAGAGCACTTGAGAAGAATATCGACACAGTTGTATTTGACCGTGGCGGTTACCTTTATCACGGACGTGTACTCGAGCTTGCTGAAGGCGCTCGCGAGGGCGGCCTGAAATTCTGAGTAGGAGGAGTAATAAGATATGGCACAGAAAATAGATGCAGCTACATTGGATCTTATCGAAACCAATGTTGCTATAAAGCGTGTATCTAAGACCGTTAAGGGTGGTCGTATCATCCGTTTCACAGCGATCATGATCGTTGGTGACGGTAACGGTCACGTAGGTTACGGTTCCGGTAAGGCAGCCGAGGTTCCCGAGGCTATCCGTAAGGCAATCGAAGATGCAAAGAAGAATATGATCAAGGTATCTCTCAAGGGTACAACTATTCCCCACGAAGTTATCGGTGAGTACGGCGCAGGCAGAGTACTTCTCAAGCCCGCTGCAGAAGGTACCGGTATCATCGCAGGTGGCGTAGTTCGTAAGGTTCTTGAGGCTGCAGGTATCAAGAACATCAGAGCTAAGTGTCTGCGTTCCAACAACCCCGCAAATGTTGTTAAGGCAACATTCGAGGGCCTCAAGGCACTTCGCACCGCAGAGGAAGTTGCTGCTATCCGCGGCATCTCCGCTGATCAGTTATAATAAGGAGGGTCTTTAGAAATGGCTAAGATTAAAGTTACTCTCGTAAAGAGCCTCATCGGCGCTAAGCCCAATCAGAAGCTTACCGCTAAGTCCCTTGGTCTTGCTAAGATCGGTGATTACATCGAGCACGAGGACAACGCAGTTCTCGCAGGCAAGGTAAAGGTTATATCTCACCTCGTTAAAGTTGGCGAGTAAATTCTAAAAGGAGGAAAAACCAATGAAGCTCCATGAACTTTCACCCGCTCCCGGTTCTGCTAAGCCTGCATGGCGTAAGGGCAGAGGCCACGGTTCGGGTAACGGCAAGACCGCAGGTAAGGGTCACAAGGGCCAGAACGCTCGTTCCGGCGGCGGTGTTCGTCCCGGTTTTGAGGGCGGTCAGCTTCCGCTTTATAGAAAGCTTCCCAAGAGAGGATTCAACAACATCTTCTCCAAGGAATATGCTATCGTCAACGTAGAGGATCTCAACAAGTTTGAAGACGGCGCTACCGTTGATATGACAGCACTTCTTGAGTCCGGCATGCTCCGCAAGGAACTCGACGGTCTTAAGGTTTTAGGTAATGGCGAAATTACCAAGAAGTTAACTGTTAAGGCTAAGATCTTCTCCGCATCCGCAAAAGAAAAGATCGAGGCTGCAGGAGGAAAGGCAGAGGTGATCTAAGGTGCTTAAGACATTTAAAAATGCCTGGAAGATACCGGATCTCCGCAAGAAGATACTCTTTACTATCTTCATAGTTGTTCTTTACAGACTCGGCGCGAATATTTTCGTACCCTACATCGATTCCCATGTTATGGAAGGTGTTTTCAACAACGCTGACGTAGCAGGCTCTATGTTCCAGTACCTCAACATTCTCTCCGGTTCTGCACTTTCACAGGCAACTCTCTTCGCACTTTCCATTTCTCCCTACATTACAGCATCCATCGTTATACAGCTTCTTTCTGTAGCAATCCCCGCTCTTGAGAGACTCTCCAAGGAAGGCGAGGAGGGCAAGAAGATCCTGACTCAGTGGACTCGTATAATCACCGTTGTACTTGGTCTTATAACCGCTACCGGTTATTACCTGACCATGAGAAACGGCTTCGGTCAGGGTGCAGAAATCCTTACCGATAAGGGTGTATTTGCTGCTATCGTTATCATCGTATGCTATGTTGCAGGTACTGCACTTGTAATGTGGCTTGCAGAGCTCATCAACGAGCACGGTATCGGTAACGGTATCTCCATCATCCTTTTTGCTAACATTCTGGCAGGCTCACAGACAATAGTTCAGACTATTATCGGCTACATCACCAAGGGTCCCTGGTGGCTCGTTGTTGCAGAAATTGTTATTTTTGTATCACTTGCTATCGTTACCTTTGTTGTATTCATCACCGAAAGTGAGAGAAGACTTCCTGTACAGTATGCAAAGAAGGTAGTTGGCCGTAAGATGTACGGCGGTCAGAGCACACATCTTCCCATCAAGCTTAATATGTCCGGCGTTATGCCTATAATCTTTGCGAACTCTATCGTGGCTCTGCCCTCGACCATCGCACTGATCTTCCCGGCTAACGACACAACTTCTTGGTGGTATCATGTTGTAAACTTCTTCTCACCCAACGGATGGTTCTATCCCATAGCATTTGCAGTGCTTATCGTAGCATTTGCATACTTCTATATTTCGATTTCCTTCAACCCTGTTGAAGTATCCAACAATCTTAAGAAGAACGGTGGCTTCATCCCCGGTATCAGACCCGGCAGACCCACCTCCGACTATATTACAAAGGTTCTTAACAGAATCGTTCTTATGGGCGCATTCTTCCTTTGCATTATAGCTATCATTCCTATGATTGCAAACTGGGTAAGCGGCGGTGCGCTCCAGGGTATCGCATTCGGCGGTTCCTCACTGCTCATCGTTGTAGGTGTTGTACTTGAGACAGCACGCGAGATCGAGGGTCAGATGACCATGCGTCACTACAAGGGCTTCCTTGAGTAAAATGAACGAAGCGATGCTGCCAAAGAGCTACGGCTCTTTGGCGGGCATCTAACCACCCAAGTAATGAGTGGAGGAAATATTAATGAAGATAATATTCTTAGGAGCACCCGGTGCAGGTAAGGGAACACAGGCTGAGATCGCGGCCGAGACCTTTAACATTCCTGCAATATCCACAGGTGCAATAATCCGTGAGGCAATCAAGACAGGCACCGAGATGGGCACCAAGGCTAAGGAATTTACCAGCAAGGGTGCACTGGTTCCCGATGAGGTTGTTATCGGTATAATCAAAGAGAGACTGGCAAAGGACGACTGTGCAAACGGCTTCATCCTTGACGGTTTCCCCAGAACGGTTCCTCAGGCTGAGGCGCTTGACGCTATGGGCGTTACTATCGACAAGGTAGTAAACATTGAGGTACCCGACGAAAAGATAGTTACACGTATGAGCGGCAGACGCGCATGTCCTGCATGCGGCGCTACCTTCCATACAGAGTATAAGCCGTCTAAGTCCGGTGAGACCTGTGACAAGTGCGGTGCCGGTCTTACAATCAGAGAGGACGATAAGCCCGAGGTTGTACTTGACAGACTCGCAACCTATCACGAGGTTACCGAGCCCTTAAAGGACTACTATGAAAAGACGGGTAAGCTTGTAACAGTCATCGGTCAGGAGGAAGTTGCAGATACAACTGCTCTTACTCTTGCAGCATTGAAGTAAACTTCATTTATGATCCAGTTAAAAAATCCCGAGCAGATAGCTCTTATGAAACAGGCAGGACGCATCACAGGCGAAGCATTAGCCCTCGCAGGTGAGGCGGTCAGAGAAGGTATCACCACCAAGCACCTTGATGATATGATCCGTCATCACATCGAAAAGTGCGGTGCCAAGCCCTCCTTTTTAGGATACGGGGGATTCCCCGGAAGCGCTTGCATCAGCATAAACGAGCAGGTGATACACGGTATACCCTCTCCCAATGTTTACCTGCAAGAGGGCGATATCGTAAAGATCGATGTCGGAGCCTATTACCGCGGCTTTCACGGCGACAGTGCAAATACTTTCGCTGTAGGTAATATAACTCCCGAGGCAAAAAAGCTGATCGATACTACAAAAGAATCATTCTTCCGCGGTATTGAGCAGTTTGCCCAAGGAAACAGGATAGGCGATATCGGTCATGCGATAGAGTCATATGTAACTGCAAACGGTTACAATGTCGTTAAAAAATATGTGGGACACGGTGTGGGCCGCGAGTTGCACGAGTCTCCCGAGGTTCCTAACTACGGCAAGCCGGGCAGAGGTCCGAGAATTGCGGTAGGTATGGCAATAGCGATCGAGCCTATGGTAAACATGGGTACAAGCGATGTTGTCGAGCTTAGCGACGGCTGGACGGTTTTGAGTGCGGACAGATCACTGTCCTGTCACTATGAGCATACGGTTGCTCTTACCGAAAACGGTGTCGAAATACTTACACTTGTGGAGTAGACATTATGATCGGTAGAATAGCGGTAAGTACACAGGGCAGAGACAAGGGCAGGGCGTTCATAATAGTTGACACACCCGAAGAAAACTTTGTAATGCTTTGTGACGGTGAGCTCAGAAGATTAGAAAAACCGAAGAGAAAAAAGCTTAAGCATATAAAGCTTCTTGCAATCGACCCGGTAGAGATACCGGAGACCAACAAAAAGCTCAATGAGCTTATAAAAAACATTTCTCAATCATATTTAGGAGGAAATTTCCGTGGCAAAGGATGACGTAATTGAGTTCGAGGGAACAGTAGTAGAAGCATTGCCCAATGCAAACTTCAAGGTACAGCTCCCCAACGGACACTTTGTAACAGCACACATTTCAGGCAAACTGAGAATGAATTATATATGGATACTTCCCGGCGATAAGGTTACAGTTGAGGTTTCTATGTATGACCTCACCAAGGGCCGTATCACCTGGCGTGCCAAATAAGAAAGGATAGGTATTAAAATGAAGGTTAAACCGTCCGTTAAGAAGATCTGCGAAAAGTGCAAGATCATTAAGAGAAAAGGTAACGTAATGGTTATATGCGAGAACCCCAAGCATAAGCAGAGACAGGGTTAATCGCAGCATTCGCTGAATGCATTATACTAAAATAAGGAGAAAATCAAATGGCTCGTATAGCAGGCGTAGATATTCCTAATTCTAAACGTATTGAAATCGCACTGACCTATATATACGGTATCGGCAGAACATCTGCTGTAAAGATCCTTGAGACCACAGGTATCGACCCCGACACCCGTGCAAAGGACCTTACCGAGGATCAGGTAGCTAAGCTCCGTGACGAGATCGAAAACAACTACATGGTAGAGGGTGACCTTCGCCGTGAGGTTGGTATGAACATCAAGAGACTTATCGAGGTAAACTGCTACCGCGGTATGCGTCACAGAAAAGGCCTTCCCGTAAGAGGTCAGCGTACCAAGACTAACGCGAGAACCAGAAAGGGTCCCGCTAAGACTATCGCAAATAAGAAGAAGTAAGGAGTGACAACCTAATGGCTAACGTAAAGAAAGTTACCAGAAAGCGCCGTGAGCGCAAGAATATTGAAAAGGGCGCTGCACACATCAGAGCAACTTTCAATAACACAATCGTAACCATAACGGATGTGGCCGGAAACGCAGTATCATGGGCATCTGCCGGTGAGCTCGGTTTCAAGGGTTCCAGAAAGTCCACTCCGTTTGCTGCACAGATGGCAGCAGAGACCGCTGCAAAGGCAGCAGTAGATCACGGCATGAAGACCGTTGAGGTTTTTGTTAAGGGCCCCGGTTCCGGTCGTGAATCCGCAATCCGCGCACTTCAGACTGCAGGTCTTGACATCACAATGATCAAGGATGTTACACCCATCCCTCACAACGGATGCAGACCGCCTAAGCGCCGCAGAGTTTAATTTTAAGGGAGGATCAGAAATATGGCAAGATATACAGGACCTGCTTGCAGACTTTGCCGCAGAGAGGGCACAAAGCTCTTCCTCAAAGGCGAAAGATGTCTTTCCGGTAAGTGCTCCTTCGACCGCAGACCTACTGCTCCCGGCCAGCACGGCGCAGCAAGAAAGAAGGTTGAAGAGTACGGAATGCAGCTTCGTGAGAAGCAGAAGACCAAGAGATACTACGGAGTTCTTGAGAAGCAGTTCAAGAGCTATTATGTAAAGGCAGATAAGATGGAGGGCATCACAGGTGAAAACCTTCTCAGCCTTCTCGAGAGACGTCTCGACAACGTAGTTTACAGAATGGGTATGGCAGAGAGCAGAACCGATGCTCGTCAGCTCGTACTTCACGGACATTTCACACTTAACGGTAAGAAGGTTACCATCCCCTCTATCCAGATCAAGGTAGGCGATGTTATTACTGTTAAGGAAACCAGCCGCGCATCCGAGAAGATCAAGGGACTTATGGAAGGTCTCGACGGAAGAATATTCCCCAAGTGGCTTGACGTTGACAAGAAGAATGTACAGGCTAAGGTAATTGCACTTCCCAAGAGAGAGGACATCGAATTCCCGTTCGAGGAGCAGCTGATCGTGGAGTTGTACTCCAAGTAATCATGCCTCCGGTAATAGCGCATAGCTATTATAAACAACTAATTAAATATAGTAAATGGAGGAAAAGTGCATGATAGAAATAGAAAAGCCCAATATTGAGACCATGGAGTTAAGTGACGACGGTAAGTTTGGTACCTTTACCGTGGAGCCCCTCGAAAGAGGATTCGGCACCACTCTGGGTAACTCCCTTCGCCGTGTGCTTCTGAGCTCTCTTCCCGGTGTTGCTGTTGTATCTATCAAGATAGACGGCGTACTCCACGAGATCTCCACCGTACCCGGTGTTAAGGAAGATGTCACCGAGATCGTTCTCAATGTTAAGGGAATCATTGCAAAGCTGTTCAGTGAAGGACAGAAGACAGTCGTTTTAGATGTTGTAGGCCCCGCAGTTGCAACTGCAGGCGACATCAAGGCAGACGGCGAAATCGAAATTCTCAACCCCGACCATGTTATTGCAACAGTCGGTGAGAACACCCGTTTCTATATGGAGTTAACACTTGATCACGGCAGAGGATATGTTTCTCAGGAAAAGAACAAGCAGAACAATCCCGCTACGATCGGTGTTATATATACCGATTCGATCTACACCCCCGTGTATAATGTAAGCTACAAGGTAGAAAATACACGCGTGGGCAATGTTACCGATTTTGATAAGCTCACTCTCAATGTTGAGACCAACGGAACCATTTCCGCAAAGGAAGCTGTATCGCTCGGTGCCAAGATACTCAACGAGCATCTCAACCTCTTCGTTGATCTCTCTGACGAGGCGAAGAAGGCAGAGATCATGGTCGAAAGACCTGAGACTCAGAAAGAGAAAGTTCTTGAGATGGTCATTGAGGAGCTTGACATGTCTGTTCGTAGCTTCAACTGCTTGAAGCGTGCAGGCATCAACACAGTTGAGGATCTGACCAACCGTACCGAAGAGGATATGATCAAGGTCAGAAACCTCGGTAAGAAATCACTCGAAGAAGTAATCCAGAAGCTTCATTCGCTCGGCTTGGATCTCAAGAAGGACGAGTAAGCAAACTACATTGATAGACGAACCCAATCTTTAAAGGAGGTAAGTTTAAATGCCTAGCAACAGAAAACTCGGTAGAACAAGCGCACACCGTAAGGCTATGCTCCGCGGTATGGTAACATACCTGCTTGAGAACGGTCAGATCGAGACCACTCTCACCAGAGCAAAGGAAGTACGCTCCATCACCGAAAAGATGATAACACTCGGCAAGACCAACACACTGGCTTCCCGCCGTGCTGCTCTTGCAGTAATAACTAAGGAAGACGTAGTAAAGAAGCTCTTTGACCAGATCGCTCCTAAGTACGAAGACCGCAACGGTGGATACACCTGTATCTACAAGCTCGGTCCCCGTCGCGGCGACGCTGCAGAGATGGCTATCGTTAAGCTCGTTGACTAATAGCTAAAAGAATGCACCCCGTATGGGGTGCATTTTTTCTTTTTCTGTAGTAATTTACCCCCCTCAACTGTAATAATATATAGAAAGGCAATCATCATTAAAATTAATTTTATAGACATAATTATTTTGTCATATTGATGATTTTATACTTGAAATTTGCCATATTCTATGTTATAATACCCACAGTTATTTTATTAGGAGGAATTTCGTCATGAAGAAATTCATTGCACTCGCTGCAGCATTACTTATTCTCATATGCTCTATGGCTACCACCGTTATGGCCGGACCTAATGGCATTGTTGAGAACCCCCCCATCAATGTACCCGGTATGACACCTACAATCGACGGTACTATCAATGAAAACGAGGGTTGGTCTGTTTCTGCTCTTATGAACTATGAGACCCTTGGTTTCTACTGGCACGTTAACCCCCTTACTATGGACGGTAATGTAAGATTTGCATGGGATAA
Organism: Clostridia bacterium; assembly: GCA_017537175.1. Taxonomy (GTDB): domain Bacteria; phylum Bacillota; class Clostridia; order Oscillospirales; family CAG-272; genus RGIG7300. The sequence continues at coordinate 48,568 of JAFYLH010000021.1, forward strand.
CGATAATCTTTATTACTGTGCAAAAATCACAGACGGTCTTAAGGCTACTCACGAGATCACAGGCGAGACAATTCCCGCAGGCTACAACTCCTTCCTCTACTCCGAGGGTGATGACTGGATCGACGTAAACCCCGATAATGCCGCTGACAATTACGGTTATGACGGTGATATCTTTGGTATTATCATTGACCCCCTGTCTGTAATGCTTGATGCAGGCTTTACCGGCAACGAGGACTATACTCCTTGGTACCTTGTAGGTCTTTTCGAGGGCGATGTTGCCAAGATGTACAGAAACAAGGTCAACGAAGGTGAAATCACCGATGATGTTAAGGTTGCAGGTCACAAGACAGCTGACGGCTGGCAGCTTGAGGCAGCTATTCCGTGGGATATAATCATCAAGGACATTGAGGATATCTCCTTTGGCGAATGTGTAATCGATAAGGCAGAGCTTCTCAAGGACGGCGCGTATGTAAGACTCGGTGCTATGTATCACGACCGTTTCGACGATCCCGAAGCAGGTGAAAGATCCACATGGGGCCGTTTTGTAACCTGTCCTACCACTCTTGCTACCGGTATGTCCGGTAACGGTTCCTCCGGTACCAATGTACTTTCCTGCGGTATCAACCTCTATCTTCAGGCTCCCACAACCGGCGGTGACAACAATACTGATGACACCACCACCGCTGAGGCTGAGACCTCTTATGAGGATGTAACCGACTCCGACGGTAAGGTTGTAACAGATGCTTCCGGAAACAAGGTTACTCAGAAGGTTACTGTAAAGACCACCACCAAGAAGGCTACCACAGGCACCACCACAGGCGGTAATGCTGCTCAGACCTTTGATATGGGTATTGCTATCGCTGTAGGCGCACTTGCTGCTTCCGGTATAGGTCTTGTTGCTGCAAAGAAGAGAAAGTAATTTAATATATATTATGAAAAAAAGACACTTCGGTGTCTTTTTTTTTCTTTGGATAAATAAAACTATTGATTTTTTAAAAATCATATGATATAATATCTATATATGAAATTCAGGAGGAAATTACAATGAAAAAACTTTGCGCAATTCTTGCACTTGCACTTGTGCTTGCAATGACACTTGCCATGACTGTTTCGGCAGGACCTCACGGTATTGTTGAAAACGCACCCATCACCTTTACCAAGACAACACCTACTGTTGACGGTACTATCAACGGCGACGAGGGTTGGTCGACATCTGCACTTATGAACGCAGAGACCCTTGGTTATTATTGGCATCAGAATCCCCTTACCATGGACGGTAATGTTAAGTTTGCATGGGATGAAGAGAACTTCTATTATTGTGCTGACATCGTTGAAGGTCTCAGTGCCGTAAGAGAAGCAGACGGCTTTGTGTATGAGGAAGGCTCTAACCAGTTTAACTATTCTACAGGTGAGGACTGGATCGATGTTGATACCAATGATCCCACATTACATTACGGTTATGACGGTGATGTATTTGGTCTTATGATCGACCCCTTGAACATCTTCATTGAGTACGGCTTTACAGGTAACCAGGACTACACTCCCTGGTATCTTATCGGTCTCTTTGAGGGTGATGTAGCCAAGATGTACAGACAGAAGGTAAATGCAGGCGATATCACCGATCAGGTTAAGGTTGAAGGTAAGAAGACCGATAAGGGTTGGTGCTTTGAAGCAGCTATTCCGTGGGATATCATCATCAAGGATGTTGAGGATATCACCTATAGCGAATGCATTATAAACAAGGCTGATCTTTTCAAGGATGGTGCTGTAATCAAGACATCCTGTATATATCAGGACAGATTTATCGACGAGGAAGCAGGCGAGGTTGCTACCTTTGGTCGTTATATAACAGCTCCCACCACTCTTGCTGACGGTAATCCCGGCCATGCAGGCTCCGGTGACAATGCTATGTCCTGCGGTATTACACTTAACGTTTCTAATCCCGCTTCCTCTAACGATGATAGCGCAACCGGTGATGATACTGAGTTCGTTACCGATGAAAGCGGTAATGCTGTAACAGACGCTTCCGGTAACAAGGTTACACAGAAGGCTACCTCCAAGACCACCACCAAGAAGGCTACTACAGGTACTACCACAGGCGGTAATGCTGCTCAGACCTTTGATATGGGCATTGCTATCGCTGTAGGCGCACTTGCTGTATCCGGTATCGGTCTTGTAGCTTCTAAGAAGAGAAGATAAGTAATTGATATTACATAACAAAAAAGACGCTTCGGCGTCTTTTTGTTATGTAATATATTTACAATAAACTATTGATTTATAGAATGTACAATGCTACAATGAGTATATAAAATATAAGGAGTAAGACTATGAAAAAAATTATTACTGTCTTATTGGCAATATTGATGCTTTCGGCATTATCATTTAATGTGCTGGCCGGTCCCGAGGGAGTTGTTGAAAATCCTCCGATCGACCTTTCCAAAGTAACTCCCACCGTTGACGGAAATATTACCGAAAACGAGGGCTGGTCTGCTGCTGCAGTTATGGATTACGATTCCTTAGGCTTTTTCTGGCATGTAAATCCTATTACCTTTAAGGGTAGTGTAAGATTTGCATATGATGATGAATACTTCTATTATGCCGCAGATCTCACCGACGGTCTTGAGGCTACCCACGAGATCACAGGCGAACTTATTCCCGCCGGAACAAACGAGTTTATTTATTCTACCGGAACAGACGATATTGACTTAAAGGATGACGGAACAGCCTTTGGTTATAACGGCGATGTTTTTGGTATGCTTATAGATCCCATGGGACTTTTTATCGAAAACGGCTTTACAGGTAACGAGGACAACACCCCCTGGTATATGATAGGTCTCTTTGAGGGAGATGTTGCCAGGATGTACCGCGAAAAGGTAAATGCGGGTGATGTCACCGACCGTGTAAAGCTTGCGGGACACAAGACCTCGCAGGGCTGGTGTCTTGAGGCAGGCATTCCTTGGGATATGATAATAGAGGATATTGAGGCTGTAAGCTACGGTGAATGTATTATCGACAAGGCAGAGCTTCTTAACAACAGATCTCTTATCCGTGCAGGAGCAATGTATCACGACCGCTTCAACGATCCCGAGGCGGGCGAGGTTGCAACCTGGGGCTGCTTTGTAACAGTTCCCACAACCCTTGCAGACGGAACCCCCGGTCATTTGGGTACAGGTACAAATGTTATGTCCCTTGGTCTTAACCTCTATCTTGAAAGCAAGAGTGATGATGACACTACAACCGACGGCACTACCGAGCCCGACACATCATTTGTTGATGTTACCGATGATAAGGGTAATACCGTAACAGACGATAAGGGCAACAAGGTTACACAGAAGGTTACCGTAAAGACCACTACCAAAAAGGCTGCCACAGGTACCACTACAGGCGGTAATGCTGCGCAGACCTTTGATATGGGTATTGCAATCGCTGTAGGCGCACTTGCTGCTTCCGGTATCGGTCTTGCTGTTACTAAGAGGAGAAGATGATGAAAAAAACAATTTGTGTTTTCATCATACTTTCTGTGCTCAGCCTGACAGTATTTGCTAACCCAAATATGCAGGCAGATATCGGAAATATAAATGTTCCTATGGCAACACCTGTGATAGACGGAGTTATAAATGCAGGCGAGGGCTGGAGCGAGGGTGTGTATGCCTATAAGGATCTTATGGCTACCTTTGGTAACTGCAATGAGATCCTGCAGTCCTTCTATCTTTATTATGCCTATGATAATGACGGCATCTACTATGCCGCCGACATTACAGACAATAGCTTTGTACTCTCTACCGGTGAGGACGATATAGACAATGTCAAGAACGATTTTAATATAAAGGACGAGGTAGTTTACGGCTACAACGGAGATATATTTACCTTTACTGTCGATCCCATGGGAGCCTTTCTCAATGAAGGCTATATGAGTAATACCGACTATAATGCCTGGTATTCGGTAGGTATATTTGAGGGAAATGTATGCCGTATGTACAGGGCTCATAACCGTAGCGGTGATATAACCTCGGATGTTAAGCTTAAGGGAGCGGTGACCGATGCAGGCTGGCGCTTTGAAGCCTTTATCCCCTGGGACTTTATATCAACAGATGCCGAGGATATGTCATACGGAGATATATCCCTTACTCCGGCTCAGCTTTGCGCTTCGGGAGCATCCCACAGAGCCATGGCGATATATATGGACAGATTTGTGGATCCCGAGTCGGGAGACATAGCCACCTTCCAGCGCTTTGCCACCTGCGGCTTCACTCTGTCCGACGGATTGCTGGGATATATGTCCTCGGGTATGTGTCTCAAGGCCTACGGTATCACCCTGACCCTTGGCGGTACAGGTGATGGGGCAGATACTACAAAAACAGAGGATACTACAGCATCAAGTACAGAAAGTACTACCGACACTTCATCCAACAAAAAGGATACCAAAGCCACCACAGTAAAGACCACCACCAAAAAGGCGACTACAGGTACTGCCACAGGCGGTAATGCCGCACAGACCTTTGATCTGGGAATTGCCATAGGTATAGGTGTGGCAATAGCAGCGGTGATAGCATTTATATTTGTAAAGAAAAAATTATGATAAAATAAAAGGCGTTGCTATAAAAAGCAACGCCTTTATCTACACTGCCATCGCATCATCAGGAATTCCGCATTTACGCATAAATTCCATAAGTCCGTCACGGACCTCGTCCCGTTCAAAGTCTGCCTCCTCAAGGGTGTCATCATCAAAGGCATTGAGTCGGTGATAATAATCTATGGCAAGAATAAGATAATCGTCGTTATCGAGATCAAAGTTATCGTATATAAGATCCTCGCATTCGCCGAACTCTCTTTCCTCTATCAATGAGGTTATATGATCGTAGAGCTCATCGGTAACATCTCCGGTCTTTTCGTAGCTTACGCAATTGGAACCAAAAAGTATCTTTGAGGCTATCTGAACAAGAGCCTCTATCTGTCTTGCAACAAGGTCATTTTCGTAAAACATGGTATTTTCCTCCTAAACTTAATAAACAGTATAAAATATCCTCTTAATTTTGTCAAGAGATTGTGTTACAATATAGCCTGAGGTGATAAAATTGACATTTATGGAATTGGCTAAGAACAGATATTCTGTCAGAAAATATAAACAGGATGCTATCCCAAATGAAATACTTGACCGTATAATAGAGGCGGGTATGTATGCTCCCACCGCCTGCAACAATCAGCCCCAAAGGATATATGTTGCAAAGTCAAGTGGGGCTTTGGCAAAGCTCAAGGAGTGTACCCCCTATACATTTGAGGCTCCCGTGGTTATGGTAATAGGCTATGACAAGACCCGCAGCTGGCAGAACAAGCGTATGCCGGGGTATGAGTCGGGTGAGACAGATGCTTCTATAGTTACCACACATATGATGCTTGAGGCGTGGGAACAGGGAATAGGCTCCTGCTGGGTAGGTGTTTTTAATGCAGATGAGGTATCAAAAGCCCTCGGACTTCCCGAAAATATCCGCGTTACCGCCCTTATGCCTATGGGTTATGCTGATATGGAGGCAGGCCCCAGACACAGTCAGTTTAGAGAAAGAGAAGATATAGTAGAAGAGATCTGATGAATAATAAAGACATTTTTGAGAATCTGTCGGTACCGAGGGCTGTGGCAAAGTTAGCCGTGCCTACGGTACTGAGTCAGCTTGTAGTATTGATATATAACCTTGCCGATGCCTTCTTTGTGGGTCACACCAACGATCCCTCCCAGATCGCAGCCCTGACGGTAAGCTTTCCCATATTTATGTGCCTTACCATGGTGGCAAACCTTTTCGGTATAGGTGCCAACAGCTTTATGTCCCGTTCGCTTGGAGAAAAGAAGCCGGAAAATGCCCGTCGTGCCTCCACCTTTGGCTTTTACGGTGCCTTTATCGCGGTAGGCGTACTTATCCTTGTGCTTGAGCTTTTCAATAAGCCTATACTTAACCTTGCAGGTGCGGTGACAGAGTCCACCTTTGGTTATACCAAAAACTATCTTTTCTGGACCTTTACTGTAGGCGGTATCCCCACGGTAGGCTCTATGGTGCTGGGTCATCTTATCCGTGCAGAGGGTAATACCAAGCAGGCAAGCATAGGTGTAGCACTTGGCGGTATACTCAACATAGTACTCGACTGGCTGTTTGTTGACGGTTTCAAAATGGGAATCGGGGGAGCGGGTATTGCTACCTGTATAGCGAACTTTATTTCCTTCGGGTATCTTTTGACGGTAGCACTTATTTTAAAAAACAGCGTAATTACGCTGAATCCCCTTAAGTTCAAGATAAACAAGCATATTGCAGGACCTGTTATTCTTGTTGGTATACCTGCAGCTACGGTTATAATTCTCGGTACGGTTTCAAATATCCTTCTTACCAACTTCATGTCCGATTACAAGGATGTCGCTATCGCAGCTCAGGGAACTGTACAGAAGATCGGCTCTGTCGGAATACAGATAACAGTAGGTCTGACACAGGGCATAATGCCCCTTTTAGGCTATTGCTACGGTGCGGGAAATATGAAAAGGTTTAAGAGTGTAAACCATTTGTCCTTTATTATACTTGCCTTATATGCGGGCTTTTGTATAACGATGGCGGAGCTGTTTGCCGAACCGTTACTGAATGTTTTCACCACAGAGGCTCAAACGGTGGAGAAGGGAATAGGCTTTATCCGTATATGGTTCTTATGTGTTCCGGGTATGTGCTTTACCAATCTGTTCGGGGCAATATTCCAGTCTATGGGCAGATGGTTCCAGTCACTTGTTCTTTCCCTTGTGAGACAGCTTGTTATACTTATTCCCCTGCTCATGATACTTAAAAGAATCGGCGGCGAGATGGGACTTATGTGTGCCCAGCCTATAGCAGATACATTGACTCTCATTACAGGAATCGTGATGTATATTGTAATAATGAAAAAGACAAAAGAAGTCTCGGAGTAACCGAGGCTTCTTTCAGTTTGCTTTAAAATTATATATAGGTCTAATATGAGCTGTAATGTCGGCAGTAGGTGTAATATGCTTAAGTATATGCTCCATCGTCTTATATGCCATAGGCGATTCGTCAAGGGTCGAGGTGTTGACACAGGTGGTGTATATACCCGACATCTGCGACTCATACTCCGCCATAGTCAGCTTCTCAAAGGCATCGGTACGGCTCATTATTCTGCCTGCACCGTGGGGAGCAGAGAAGTTCCAATCGGGGTTGCCCTTGCCTCTGCAGACGAGAGAGCCATCACGCATATTGATGGGGATAAGTAGCTTTTCTCCTGCCTTTGCAGGTACAGAGCCCTTACGGAGTATCATAGCCTCCACATCAATATAGTTATGTATTGTGTGGAAAGAATCAATTGCTTTCAAGCCTGTCATCTCAAGGATAAGCTCTGCCATCTTCTCACGGTTGCGGGCGGCAAAGTGCTGACAGATGTCAATATCGTGGATATAGTCCTCCATATAAGAGCCGTAGAGGTAACAGAGCGAGCGTGGAATAGCGGGCTCACTTGTCTTAAATTCCTTTTCCAGCTGCTTAAGTGCTGTCTGTATCTCTGTTTTTCTGCCATCGGCTTTATATGTGCGGATTATATCCTCGCGCTTTTTAAAATACTCATCCTTGCCCATAGCAAGATCTATTGCAATACCCTGATAATGCTCTGCCACCTGTGTACCGAGATTACGGCTGCCTGAATGAATTACAAGGTACTTGTTACCCTCATCATCAATATCTATCTCAATAAAATGATTTCCTCCGCCAAGAGTGCCTATGCTGCGCTCAAGTCTTTTGGAATCCTTAAGCGCACGGAAGCAACGAAGTGCCTGCAGGTCAAAACGCTCCTTTCTGCCCTCCCATACCTTCTTTCCGCAGGGAATGGTATGAACGGCAGCATCAAAAACCTCAAGGTCAATGTCGATCTTTCCAAGCTCCACGGTATACATACCGCAGCCTATATCAACGCCCACCATATTTGGTACGACCTTGTCAACTATAGTCATTGTTGTACCGATGGTACAACCCACACCTGCGTGTACATCGGGCATTATTCTTATCCTTGAGGCGGCAAAATCCTCAATATCGCAGACCGATTTTATCTGCTCGTAAGCTGTGCCCTCAACGCTGTCTGTAAAGCAGAGGGCGGTATTAAAATTTCCTTTTATCTCTATCATTATTTTTCCTTTCAAATGCAAAAGGGGCAGTTTAACTGCCCCTATGCTGTTATTTTTGAATATCTCTCGTCCGAGAGGATCTCTAACATGTATGTGTAGGGGTCGGTATTACCCTTGACTACCCTTGAAAATATTGCGGTAGTACAACCGCTGACAAGTATGACACCCTGCTCGTTTTTTGTAACCGGCTGCTGGCGTCTTCGGCTCTGTACATTCCAGAACACAAGCTCGGGAAGCTCGTAGCCTGCTTCGTTAAACAGCCTTTTGGCATATTCAAAGTTGGTAAGAGAAGCATCCTCGGCACACCAGTCAAACTCCATATCCGAAATGATATAGATCTTTGAAGGCATTTCCTTCTTGGGAGTGGAGTACTTGACAGCAGTATTTAAGATAAGCTCAAATACCTTCTGAATATTTGTATTTGCCACCTCGTTGAACTCTGCACAATAGCGTACCTTTTCCGAAATATTATTGCCCTTTATCTCCACAAGCTGAGGATTCTCGGAGAAGGTGATAAAGTGATTTGCAAAACGGCCCTTATTTCTCTCTGCATAATAGATACCAAGGGAAAGAGCAACTGTTGCAGGCATAGGATCGCCGTAAGAGTACATAGATCCCGAGCCGTCAACCACAACAAGGGTGTTTTCTTCGCTTGTGTAGTCGGGCAGAGCATTCCATGTAGTGTCGATAGCCGCCTGTTCATCCTCATCAAGAGCGTTTCGGAGCAGAGGTCTTATTATCTCATAGGGGTATAGGGTAGAAGTATTTAATTTTATGTTGCCGGCTCTGACCTGTTCAAGATAGCTTCTGTACCTTTCGCCGTCGTTACGGCAGAAGGCTTCGCGGTACTTGAACATAGCCTTGGAGGGCTGAGCTGCATAATCAAAGGTATAATCCCTTGTACGCAGATTATTTTCGATTATTCTGATATAACTGCGGAGCTTGGTAAGTGTCTGTCGATACTGCTTTTCTGTCATACCCAACTGCTTTGCAATGATCTTGGCATTTTTCACCGCTTCGGCATTGGATGTGTTTACCGAGGGCAGCCACTTTGCCAAAAGGGAAACAGGGTTACCCTTTTCCATATCGCAAAGATCCTTTTCAAGACTCTGTCTGATATATTCTATTGCACTTACCTGACAGGGAGTACCCATAAGTACCAAAAGGTCATCGTACCTGCCGTATTCGGCAATGCTTTCGATATTCTTTTTTACCGCATCGGGATGAAAAACACAAAGATGCTTAAGTATAACGCGGAACACTCTGCGTTCTCCCAATCCTCCTCGTACATCCCTTGCATAGAACAGGGTCTTTAATGCAAGCTCGGGGGCTTCGGTATAGGCTTTTGTGAATCTGCCGACTATCTCCTTTTCATTTGCCTGCCGTAAAGCACCGATTGTTGCAAACAGATCAAGGACATATGACATAGTGCTGAGATTGGTTACGGCACCGTTCTCGGTATAAGTAATATTTGCTTCTTTCTTCAGGTTCTCTAACATCGAAACCCCTCCTTTATAATAAAATAATAAACAAGATACTTTCCGCCACGATGGCAAGTCCTCCTTTTGGGGAGAATCGTTACTTTGCTGTAAGTATCTTTAATTTCAAGATGCACACATTAATACCTCGTTTATATGTACGAGGGTCATTACAGACGACCTTATGTATTATTGCTGTTCGCATCTTTTTGTCTTCACGTTCCGACATGTGTCCTACGAGCCGAAGACATATAACAAGGCACATGTTTCATTGATAATAATTGGATTTCTCCGCATATATTCAGTACATCTGAAAGAGTTGCTGTCTGTGCCTTTTAAAACAATAGCGGTATCTCGGTTTATGGCCGTCGGCACCATTGTTTTCTTTTTATACCCCCGATACGCAAGGCATTCCCACAGTGCGATACAATGGAGATATCAACGTATCGGATATATTTATACAAGACCCATATCGTCCGTGCAGAATATCTGCTTTTATGCTTTTGAGGCATCTGCCCGCAGGCTTCAGATAATACCACAACCTCTTATCTACTAAGGATAAGTGCTACTCAGCCAATGATCGTGTTTTTGCTGTTGGGGTCTTTATATTAACAAGGCACGCTTTACGGTAAACGAATTTCAAGTTCGCATCTCACGGCTTGCTGTATGTGCCTTTACAAGGTGCATTGTAGTCAAACGAGTCAAAATCGTGTACTCCATTTTGCTGTCTGCGCCTTTCGTGACCTTATTTTACCCCAAAATTCTCCAATAATCACGGAAAAAAAGCTGCGAACTCACAAAAGTTCACAGCTTTTCTGATCTATTAATTTATTTTTTATAAGGCTTTTAAAGCTCTCGGGAGCTATCACCTCAACGGTAGGACCAAAGGACAGTACCCTTATTACCATCTCGGATGTATCACCTTTGTCAAAGCTCATATGTAACAGATATCTGCCGTCGTCGCTCCTCTCCACCCTTTTTTTAAGATGGGCAAAGTGCATAAGGCATCGCTCAAGCGTGTTGCGCTCATCCCTTATTTCAAGGGTGACATTTTCCTCCTCGGTTTCGTATTTACCCGATGCTATGACATCATCGCCGTAATATACCTTGCATTTCTGTATACGGGCAAGGTTGACTGCCCGCACAAATCCGCAGCCGCTTGTAACAAGGCGGAACTTGTCGTCCTTTGCCGAGTATTCCAGCCTCTCGGGGATGCATCTTATATACACCCTCTCACCGTAACGGTTGTTGATCTCTATTTTGAGATTATGCCCCTGCCGCATTGCGGTAAGTATTGTGCGGAAGTGATCGATATATCGTTCATCCTCATAAGGATCGCCGTCATCGTATTTGTCGTATACACAGTAATCCGCTTCGGTGAATAAGGGAATAACATCATCCAAGCCCTCAAGCTCAACCCTAAAGAGCTTTATTCTCGGGTCAAGGGATATTGCCTTTAACCACTGCCTTTGAATCTCGGTCATTGGCATGGTAGGCTTATGCCGTATAGGTGTGGTCATATCCTGACGGACAAGCTGCCATTTTTGATTTTTAAGTGAGGGAAGGATGGTGAGTACACTTTCGCCAAAGGCGTTTTCTTCAACTATTTTTGCAAGATCCTTATCTGCTGAATTGTTATCTGTCAGCTTGTCAAGTATTCTTGCCACCGCATTATAATAGACGGAGTATATCTCGTTGAATATCATTCACTCACCTCCCCGATACCGTAGATACGGTACATTTCTTCAATATCGTCCTTAAAGCGCTTTTCAAGCTCCTTGTTTGAAAAATCAAGGTCTGTTATCCTGCATATAAAGGTGCGTATCCAGGGAACAAGCTCGCTTGTATCGTATACCTCGGCATGGAATCGGTATGTATTATCATCTATCTTATCGATATGACCTATGCGCTTTTCCCGTTCAAGGCGGCGGATTATATGCGCTTCATCCTCATCTATATGTACGGTAAACTCAACATACTCTGTGTGATCTCTGCCGTATTTGTCACGGTTGGCGGTAACACCCCAGATCTTAGATTGCATAGAGTCAAGCTCTGCTCTTAATTCATCAAATCTGGGAGTAGACTCTTTTATTTCGATATCGGACAGATAATCAACACGGAAGGATTTTATCCTGTTATATTCGGCATCATATGCCAACAGATGCTGCCTGCCGTTCTGTGTGCTTATAAATATTCTCAGCGGAATCAACCTAAGCCTTGTGTCGCGGTCAAAGTGACGGCTGTGGTTGGTCACTGTAATGATCGACTTTTTCTGCATGGCACTAAACAGCATAGCCAAAACATTACTGTCAATAGCCGATGTAATATAATGATGCTTAAATCCAAAGAAGTCGTTATGCTCCTTTTGTTTATCCAGCAGATAAGAACCTATGACACCAACAGGCATAGCCTCAGAGAAATAATGCAATACATCATTTATATCGTCAGGCATCTCATGCTCGCTTCGCCTGTAAAGCATTTTTCTGCCGGATTTTTGCGCTTTAATAATGCCGAGCTCTGTATATTCCTTGAGCTTTTTTCTTAGAGTCGATTCATCAAACAGCATAGGCTCATCAAAACCGGAGAGATATGCATCCGCCCTTTCCATTATCTCGGAAAGACAAAGGCTGATATCGGGAGAGCAGAGAATGTCAAAAAGAATAAAATGCAGAGTTATATCCTTGTCGGTAAAGCTCTTTGATTTCAAAGCCTTGTACAGGGGATTGTGTGTAACTATACGGCTGTCAATAGATATAAAAACATTTTTACCCTCAGAGCCGCGGACAAAGCTCATATGCTCACCCAGCCAGCTTTCCATGCGTCTGCGCTCGTCGTCATAGGAACGGGCGCTTTTGCCGGTATATTCATTTCTGCTCTTGAAGCCGTAAACATAGAACTCACGCATATATTCACGGATATTTTCAAAGTTTTTTATAAGCTCGCTGTATGCCATAACCTCTCTCCTTTCGCTGTGATATTATTATAGATCCGTATATGTCCCAAAAACCGTACTTATTATACAATATAAAGGATTTTTTTGCAATATGCCGTATTAACTTGACTTTATCATTGTAATATGATAAAGTGTTAAAGAGGCGGTGATGAAATGAAGGCAGATGAGAGAAGAAAAGCAATTATAGATACTTTGAGAGAAGGTAATACAGCTGTAAACGGTACTGCTATGGCAGAAAAATTCGGTGTTTCCCGTCAGATAATAGTAAGCGATATTTCTGCTCTTAAGGCAGAGGGCTTTGATATACGGTCCACTCACAGCGGATATGTTTTGCACACCTCCGATGTTATAAAAAAGGCCTTTAAGGTACGGCATACAAGGGAGCAGACCGAGGATGAGCTTACCCTTATAGTGTCCTTTGGCGGCAGGGTAGAAAATGTCTATGTATGGCATAAGGTATACGGACGCATAGAAGCGGGCCTTGGCATCGGCAGTAAAAATGATATCGAACGGTTTATGGAGGGTGTAAGAAGCGGCAAATCCACCGAGCTTATGAACATAACCGGAGGCTACCACTATCACACCGTATCGGCAGAGAATAAGGCTGTGCTTGATGAAATAGAAAAAGCCCTTAATACTAAGGGTTATATAGTATCAGAAATATAAATAAGGCTTTTCGATGAAACGAAAAGCCTTATTTTGGTAACAGAACGGTAAATGTTACGGTATTATCTTCACTTTTGAGGCTTATTTCTCCGCCGTGAAGCTCTACTATACGCTTTGCAAGGGCAAGACCTATACCGTTGCCGGTAGAGGAATGGGATTCGTCTCCCTGATAAAATTTATCGAATATTCTTGTTTGCTTGCTTTCGGGGATAGTACTGCCCGTGTTTGTTATTTCTACCTTTATATCCTCATCCTCACTCAAAAGGATGCCGATATATCCGTCGGTATATTTGATGGCATTGTCAAGGAGATTTATCCATACCTCCTGCAAAAGCTCCTTATTGGCGCTGATTGTTTGTTCGCCTAATTTCAGGTCAAAGTCGATATTCTTATCCGACCATTTTGGCTCGAGAAGCAGTATTGAATTTCTAAGCTGCTCGGAAAGATTATATTCGCTTATATCGGTAAGTATGGTCTGGTTTTCTACCTTTGTGAGGTTAAGAACATTGGTGGCCATTGCCGAAAGGCGCAGGGATTCCTTTTCTATGATATCAAGATACTCAAGCCGCTGCTCCTCTGTAAGGTTACCCTTTTTCAAAAGCTTTGCAAAGCCTGCGATAGAAACGATAGGGGTCTTGAATTCGTGAGAAAAATTATTGATAAAATCCTGCCTGAGCATCTGGGTGTTTTCCAGCTGCTCTGCCATTAGGTTAAAGCTGTCTACCGCCTGTTCCACCGCAGGGATTGAGGAAAGATTTTTTCCCACCTTCATTCTCGCCTTAAAGTCTCCTGAGGCAAGACGGTCTATAGCAACTATAAGATTATATAAGGGCTTAATGGGTATTTTTGATGCACCAAAGGAGGCGGCAAGTCCTACTATGATACTGACAGCCGCCATCAGCCCGAACAGGGTCACGGGGCTGGTGGTTTCGTTTATTGAAATAATGATACCGGTGTATGCCAGCAGGTTCACAAGACCAAAGGCGACCAATACCGCTATAAGTATAATACAGAACACAAACAGCATTATCATAAAGCTCAGCCTTATACGGCTCAAGCCCTTGATGCGTTTAAGATCCTTGATGCGGCTCAAGGCTCTGATGTGTCTTTTATTTTTCTTCATATTGAATTCTCCGTTTTTCGGGATCTCAGATTTTTTTGACAGCCTTGTATCCCAAGCCTCTTACAGATACTATCTCAAATTCCTGCCAGCCCTCAAAGCGGCGGCGCAGTCTTCCTATATGTACAGTAACCGTTTCCCAGCCTGTTTCGCTTTCCTGTCCCCATATTTCATCCATAAGCTGAATACGGGTGAATATCTGACCCGGGAAGGACAACAGCTTATAAAGGAGCATAAATTCCTTCTGGGGAAGCTCCTGAACACTACCGTGGCCTGATACCGTAAGAGATCTGTAGTCCAGAGTGACCTCGCCTACTGTAAGCTTTTGCTCGTTTGCTATTCTTGCCCGTCTTAAAAGAGCCTTGATACGCAGTATCATCTCCTCCTCGTCAACAGGCTTTGTCATATAGTCATCGGTTCCCGCCATAAATCCCAGACGCTTTTCCTCGGGCAGCTGCTTTGCGGATACCATAAGAACGGGTAGATTGCTGTCTGTTGTGCGCAGCGTTTTGGTAAACTCATATCCGTCCATATAAGGCATCATTATATCAAGCACTACCAGATCTATATGCTCTCTGTCGATTATCTCAAGAGCTTCAATTCCGTTTTCTGCGGTGAAAACAGTATAGTTTTCTGCCTCAAGCACAGCACGGAACAGCATTCTTGTGTGCTTGTCATCATCTACAACAAGTATGTGAAACATTTTATCACCTCTAATATATTTTATTATGATATTATGTTAATGTCAAGTTTATATTTTGCGTTATCAAATTTTTTATCGGATGCATTGTTGCGCTCTTGTTGAAGATTTCTAAATAATTAAGAGTAAACCACGGTTTTGTTAATAAATATTGACAAATCTGTATATGCCTGTTATAATATTAACACAAATCTTGTTAATATTAACATAGATTTAAACTTGGAGGTAGTTATGTTTGAATTCTTAAAGATCAATGCCGATCTGGGTGTAATCTTTATGTGTGCCGTGGGTGTTATTCTTTCGGTGCTTTTGGTAATAGGAATCAAAAGGGTAAAGATATTTGATCCGAGGATGAACGAGATATCGTCTTTTATCAAGGGCGGTGCTATGGCGTATCTGTACCGTCAGTACAAGGTACTTGCAGTCTTTCTTGTTCTGATGTTTTTCCTTATCGGATTTCTTCCCGATCTTGGATTTGGCGTGGCTGCCGCCTTCCTTTTTGGTGCCATTCTTTCCTGCTGTGCAGGCTATATGGGTATGCGTACCGCTGTTATATCAAATGTAAGAACAGCAGAGTCTGCAAAGAAGGGTCTTAGCTCCGCTTTTAAAATAGCCTTTTCGGGCGGTGCGGTTATGGGTATACTGGTGGTATCCATAGGTGCCTTCGGTGTTGCTCTTGTGTCATACATAATGCGACTTATCGACCCAAATGCAGATCCCAATCTTGTTAATCAGCTTCTTACAGGTTTTTCGCTTGGAGCAAGCTCGGTAGCTCTCTTCTGCCGTGTAGGCGGCGGTATATATACCAAGGCGGCGGACGTAGGTGCAGATCTTGTAGGTAAAGTGGAAGCGGGTATACCTGAGGATGATCCCAAGAACCCTGCCGTTATTGCCGACAACGTAGGTGATAATGTAGGTGACGTTGCAGGTATGGGTGCAGACCTCTTTGAGAGCTATGTAGGCTGTATTATTGCAGCGCTTCTTTTGGCGGCAGACAGCTTTAATATAGTTAATTCCTATCATATACTTCTGCTTGTGGCAGGAGGACTGCTTGCTTCCTTTGTCGGTATAGTTATCACAAGACTTTTAAAGACAAAGAATGCGTCACTTTCCCTCAATATAGGTACATATGTTTCCTCCGCACTTCTTGTGGGAGTAAGCTATCTTGTTTTCAGCAAAAATATTTATTTATTCCTTTGTGTTCTTTGCGGTATCGTTGCAGGTGTACTTATCGGTAAGCTTACAGAGATATATACCTCTGCCAAATACAAAACCGTAAAGAAGATTGCTGCATCGGGCGAGACGGGAAGTGCTACCAACATTCTGTCCGGATATGCCGCGGGTATGAAGAGCACGGCTCTGCCTATTATAGTTATTGCGGCTGTTATTGTAATTTCTTACAGCCTCGGTATTGTATCAGGAAGTGCATTCGGAGATCAAGCACAGCAGTGCGGACATATCGGTGTTGTCCTTGCCGCTCTCGGTATGCTTGCAACGGTAGGTATGATAGTATCTGTGGATGCGTACGGTCCTATAGCGGATAATGCAGGCGGCATCGCACAGATGAGCAACCTTGATAAGTCGGTGCGTGAGATAACAGACAATCTTGACAGCGTAGGCAACACAACAGCCGCTATCGGTAAGGGCTTTTCTATCGGTTCTGCTGCTCTTACTTCTCTTGCACTTATCGTATCTTATACCCATGCTGCCAAGCTTGATACAATAGACATCTTTTCTGCCAATGTACTTGGCGGTCTGCTTATTGGCGGAATGCTGTCATATCTTTTCTCGGCACTTACCATAAACTCGGTATCCAAGGCGGCAAACCATATGATCGCCGAGGTCCGCCGTCAGTTCAAAGAAAAGAAGGGCATTATGGCGGGTACCGAAAAGCCTGATTATGACAAGTGTGTTGATATCAGTACCAAGGCGGCAATACGTGAGATGATACTCCCGGGTATCATTGCCATTGTTGCTCCCATTGTTGTGGGCATTATTCCCGGATTGGGCAAGGAGGCTCTTGCAGGTCTGCTTATCGGTGCAACCGTAACAGGTGTGCTTCAGGCAATAAGTATGTCAAACTCGGGCGGTGCTTGGGACAATGCAAAGAAGTATGTAGAGGAGGGACACCACGGCGGCAAGAACAGCGAGGCTCATAAGGCGTCTGTTATCGGCGATACCGTAGGCGATCCCTTAAAGGATACGGCAGGTCCCTCGCTTAACATTCTTATCAAGCTTATGAGCATTGTAGCGGTGGTATTTGCACCCTTATTCCTTAAATAAAATTCATCCCCTTGGATTACTCCAAGGGGATTTTTGTCTCAAAAGCGGTCTATTATATCAAATGCTGCGCAGAGAGCTTGCTCTCTTGTAGAATAACTTTCCTTTGCAAACCTTGAATCTATGGCATATTTCCATTTTGATTCATGGCAGATCAATACTATAAGATGATCCTTTATCTTAAGGTATTCGTTGCCGTTTTTTGACCGCTTCCATTTCCGTGTAAGCAGAGTCTCAAGGCGGCTTTGTCGGTTTTTAAACTCCTGCTCGCGCTTTTTGGCTCTCTCTATATCTCCCTCCATTTTGCCGGCGCATACACAGCCTGCACCGATTTTATGGGGATAAGCATCGTGTACCATATGGTGAACATATCTTATTATCTGATATCCGCACATTTCGCAGATGCCCGCAGGCTCACCCAGATCGCTGATACCCTCACACCTCCAGCCGCTGTGGGGAACATCGTCGTGCTTCCATAGATTTTCGGCATCGTTATCGGCAGGCTTTAAGCTGTTTTCGGCAGGGTCGGTACGGTTTTCTTTAGCATCCCGTATGATCTGTTCAGCTTTATCAACGACATTAGCTTCGGGTTCGGGTGTAATTATCGGGCTGCTCTGTTTTGAAAAGAAGTCCTTTGATATGATCCTTTCGGCATTTATCTTTTTAAAGAATACTCTGTAACTGTGGCGGGCTTGGTCATAGCTGATGATACTTCCTTCGCCAAAGGCGGGATGCTCAACCCTACTGCCGTCGCAAAGAATGTCATTATCGGGTATCGGTACCGATCCCCCCGCCGCTTTCTTACTTTCCTCCAAAAGCTCTCTTGAGATATTTCCTATGCGCTCATAGTTTTCCTCTCCCATCTCCCACAAAAAGCGGGAGGGGAGCTTGTGGTTTCCGTTCTGTGTACTGCCCTCGGAGTCAAGGATGAAAAGCCTTTTCTCGGCACGGGTTATGGCCACATAACACAGTCTTCGCTCCTCCTCAAGTCCTAACTGCTTTCGTGATTCGATGGTTTTGGGTGAAGGGAATATGCCTTCGGAAAAGCCTACTATGAACACACAGGGGAATTCAAGACCCTTTGCGGCGTGTATGGTCATAAGCTTGGCTTTGTCTGATTCCTCCTCGCTGTCATCTCCCGCTTGCAGGGATATCTGGTTTATAAACTCCTTCAGGGTAACTGTTTCTCCAAAGCTCTTTTCAAATTCGTCGGCTATGCGCTTAAATTCGGACAGGTTTTCAAACCTTTCCATATCCCCCAGCTCCCGAATATATTTTTCATATCCGGTATCGCTGCACACCCTTTCGACTATATCGGAGATCTTCATATGCGAAGAATCATTTCTCAGAGCATTTATGCAGCTTATAAACTCAGCAGCACCGCTGTTTTTGAAAACAGGGTCGGTGATATTGCTTTCCAGAATATCAAACAGAGGTGATGTGTCAACCGACAGCTCTGACAACCTCTGCAATTTCACTCTGCCGAAGCGGCGGCGGGGCTTGTTGACTATACGCTTGAAGGAAACATCGTCATTGTAGGCAATAAGCCTCAGATATGCCAATATGTCCTGTATCTCCATACGGTCATAAAACTTAACACCGCCGTATATTTCATAAGGAATACCGTTTTCGGTAAACTTCTTTTCTATTATACGGGAAAGAAATCCCGAGCGGTAAAGCACGGCAAAGTCTGAGTAGCCGTATCCCTCCTGCCTTCGCAATTTTTCAATATTTTCGATTATCCTGTCGGCCTCATCATATTCGGTTTTGGTATGATAGTGGATGACTGTTGCTCCGTTGGGGTTTTCGGTGAACAGATCCTTTTTAAGTCGGTATTGATTATTCTCTATAAGTGTGTTTGCGCATTTGAGTATCTCGGGAGTGGAACGGTAGTTTTGATTGAGAAATACTGTATTTGTGGCTTCGTGGGTCTTGTCAAAATCCACAAGCAGCTTAACATCAGAGCCTCTCCACTCATATATGTTCTGATCCGGATCACCTACTATCATAAGGTTGGTGTATTTTTGACACAGACTGTCTATAAGCCGCATCTCTACCGATGATGAATCCTGAAACTCGTCCACCTGTATATAATTGAGTCTGTCCTGCCACTTAGCCAACACCTCGGGAAAATTCTCGAAAATATACAGGGTAAAGTACATAAGATCCTCAAAGTCCAGGGCATACAGCTGCTTTTGCTTTTGCAAAAATTCCTCAAGTATGCTGCCGTTGATATCCGAAGAGTTTGATGATATAGGACATTTTTCGGTGATCCTCATTTTTGATACATAGTCCGAGTTTGCTTTGAAAAAGGCTATCTGCTTGAGAATATTTTCAAAGCTTGCGTGGTCAAGCTTCAGCTCGTGCTTCTGATATATATCTGCAAGGATGGACTTTTGCTGTGTGCGGTCGATTATCTGAAAATCGGAAGGGAAGAACATCTTTTCGATATCCTCGCGTAATACTCTTACGCAAAAGCCATGATAGGTACATATGAGAGAGGTATCGTATTCCTCACCCACAAGAGCACGTATACGGCGCTTCATCTCTCCTGCCGCCTTGTTGGTAAAGGTAACACACAGAATGTTGGCAGTATCAATGCCGTATTCATTTACAAGGTAGGCATATCTTGATACCAAAAGCTTTGTTTTGCCGCTTCCTGCGCCTGCTATAACACGCAGATATCCTTCGGTTGCAAGGACAGCCTCTCTTTGTTTATCGTTTAATCCGGACATAAAGTTCATAATTATATACCTCCATACCCCATTTTAGCAAAAAACAAGTCCCAAAAATCGGACTTGTTTGGGGAATTAATATGATTTGAGCAAAACAATTATCATTTTGTTCGGTTAATTTTGTGATTTTTTCGACATTTTCTCATTTCACCCTCTTGTAAAATATGAGATTTTTTTGTATACTGTATATAGATAATATGTTAACATCGGAGAATTATATATATTCCTTACAAGGAGGAAACGAGATGAAAAGGATCCTGTCATTGATACTGTGTACGGCAATGCTTGTTTCGGCATTTGCTTTTAATATTTCGGCTTACGAGGGGGATGCGAGACTGGCAGATCCCCACACTCTTGATGATTGGCAGCATCTCTTTGGAGAGGGTGTCATACACACCGGAAACGCAGGTGCGGTATGGTCGGACAAGAGTGTGCTTACAGATCCTTCGGTTTTGGGTGTTGAGCTTACGGATGAGTGTAATTTTGCAGTGGCTCTGTCCGCCCTTGCCTCTGATATGAATATAATCGGCTATTCGGGCGTGCCTGCCGATACTATGCTTATTATAGAGTCTTCGGATATAAAAAAATCACTTGATTATATCGATAAGGCCGTTGACAGCCTTTACGGATCCAATAATCATAACCGTATAGGAGCTGTAATATATTCAAAGGAAGCGTCCTACATACTTCCTATATCCAAGTATGCCGCATCGGTAGCCTCTTCTCTTGTTAAAGCAGAGGACTGTCATAATTTCCAGCAGGCTATGTACAAGGCATACGAGCTTTTTATGGCAATTGATGATACTACTATCGAGGGCGAGGGCATTCAGTCGGGAAGCAAGCGCTTACCTGTTTTCCTTATGATGACCAAGAGCGATTTTACCGAGGCATCAAGTAACTTTGCCGATCTTTGGGAAGCCGATCTTACCACCAAAAATGAGGAATATGCCCATCTTGTACCCTTTGCAATGCAGCTTACCGCGGCCTATGCAAAGGCAGCCGTAGAAAAGCATTACGACCACGAGGCGTTTGTTTACACTCTCGGAAGTGTATCCGGGCTTTTTGATACAACGGCAACTGCGACCTGCTGGGATATCTATGAGCAGGCTCCCGAGGAATCCTCTGTACAGCTGGCATCGGATAAGGTGTGGGTGCGTGATAACGGCGGCTATTGGCAGACACTCTACAAGAGCTTTAAAAAATCAACCTATCAGTTATCCCGGGATTTTATTACCGAGTATTATTCTACCGAGGCTCATTTTGATACCGTAATAGGGAAGATAATAGAGCATTCGCTCAACGATCCCACCTATGTAGAGGGTGGAGACGACCGTGTTGGCGGATATATCGAGTTTATCGATGATATCGGCAGATATATGGAGGTCAAGGATGTCAAGGGCATCCGCCTTGCGGGTAAGCTTTATACAGGAGTCTCCCTTGCTCAGAACTTTGTTCCCGGCGGAGGTCTGCTTGGCGCTGTTGCATCACCCAACGAGCTTGGAAATGAAATGATATGGTCGGTTATGGAGCGCCTTGGAATAGAGGAGCTTTCTACGGCTCAGCAGCTTATATCCCTTGCGTACCGCTCGGGACAGTTGAGTTATAATAAAGAAACAGGCGAATACAGCAACTATATCGGTTGGTATGCCGACAAGGACGGAAAATTTATCGGTCACGCAAAGGATGGGGACAAGACCTATCCCGACGGCACTGTGTTTTATAACAAGTCCTACGGATTTACCGGAGCTGTTGCGGACGGTTACAAGGCTTCCGATATGATGTATATTTCGGTTCAGATCCATACCCGTATCACAACAGGAACTCAAGCGGTCATATTCCGTATTCCCGCGGCTCTCATTCCGGTCATAAACTATAATGTTTCATATACAGGGCAGAGCCTTGAGGATCCGGGGGATATTACCCTTGAATATGACAATAAGATCAAAATTGATACGGTAGGTAACGGTATACCCGATACCGAGGTGGATATAACTCCCATCCGTCTTGTGTATGAGGTGGGTCTGCGCTCGGATATCGACGATATTACGGTCAATGACTTAGTTGATCCCTCCTACGAGCATATTGAGGATGGAGTATATACCTTCTATACCAACCGCTGGGATACCGAGGATATCGGCCACGCCCACCCTTCGGAGGCTAAAAATACAGTATCCTTCTTTGAGCCCTCACCCGAAAATGAGCGGTATTATTATACCCATAACACAACGGTCTACGAGTGTACTGACGGAGAGTATACACCCTACAAGGGCAGCTCTGCCCCCGTTTATGAATCGGGCAGATATTTCCGTGCTCACAATGTTTATGAGTACAGCGACTCAGCTTCGGGCGGCAATGCGATCATACATACCCACTATGAAGAGATAAGCGAGGACAGCCTTAATAAGGCAGTCAAGTCAAGCTCTGGCTGGTATATTCCCAAGGGAACGGTATACAGATACTTTGAGGATCACGAGCATCTCAAGACCGAAAATACAACAGGTACTATAAGCTACAGTCATTATGTCAATATAGAGGACAGACAGGGCGATGCTTATTATGTAGACTATATTCTCGGCAATAACGGCAAAATGACCCTTAAGGCAGCCACGGGTGTAAAGCTTTCGGTTAATGACGATGAAACCACAAGAGGCAGATACGATAAGGTCGGCTTTGAAATAAGCGCACCCGACGGAAGATACCGTCTTGTCAGCTATGACGGCGGCAAGACCGTAACCGAGCTTAATGTTACCGAAGGTAAGGCAATCCTTGAGCTTGGTATGAACACCGAGGTATACATAGCAGATCTGCCTGCAGGCGCCGATATAGATATCCGTATGCTCACCGAGGGCAAGGATTATTGCGGCAAGGACGGGGACAGCATAACTCTTACCGTAGAAGAGACAGGCTTTGTTACTGCAGATTTTACTGCCACACTCGTATCCCCTGTAGACAGCGGACTCCTTGTGCTTGACCTGGATGTGGTACATCCTTTGGGAGAGGATGCTGATGCCACATACCACCAATTCAGCTTTGATGTAAGCTATGACGGCAAGACCGAAGCTATAGCTCTTCGCCACGGTGAGAGTGCCGTCATAAAGGACATACCTGTCGGATGCGAGGTAACAATAACCCAAAAAGACCTGCCTGACGGCTTTACCTCCGACAAGGAAGATAATACTCAGCGTATAACCGTAGAGGAGGCAGGAATATACATTTCAGGCTTTGTCAACACATATGCCCCAAAAGCGGTCAGCTTAGCCGATGTTACTCTTACAGGTGATGTTGAGCTGACAGGCAGAGCGCTTTTTACCGATGATCTCTTTACATACAAGCTTCAGCGTTACAACGGTAAGACTTGGGTCGATATGGCACAGCTTTCTGTCACAGGGGATGATCCAACCTTTGACTTTACAGCCGTTATAAGCTCAGAGAGCTTCGAGGCACCCGGGGTATATTCTTACCGTGTGCTTCCCGTGATCTCTCAAAATCCGTATAACGGTGTCAGCTTTGACAAGACGGTGCGCTGGTTTGAGGTAACGGTAAGTGACAATAACTGGGACGGAAGCTATGAAATATCCGGTATAGTAGGCTTTAACGGTGCTATCGTAGCCAAAAATAATTACAAATGGAGTCTTTATACAAGCTTTTTCTCCGAGTATAAGCCTTCGGGAAGCGATGCGGTCTCTATTGTTGCGGATACTCTTATAGAGGGCACCAAGGAGCTGCCCCTTGACGGCTATGTCTACGGACTCTATCAAAACGGAGCTCTGACCGACAGATTTGTAAGCGATATAAACGGAGAGGCGGTCATAACCCTGGGTTATTCTGTAGCCGATATAGGCAATACCGTTGAATATACGGTTAAGCAGATAATACCCGATATGCCTATAGCCAATATGTCATATTCGGACAAGGAGTATAAGGTAACGGTCAAGGTCTATGACGATCTTATGGGCAATGTCAGAGCAGCTGTTATTTTGGAGGACGAGGAGGCAAGAGAAGCGCATCTGACCTTTGTCAACAGCTATAGTCCGCCTGCCACCGACAGCGAAAGCAAGGATAAGGATACTACTACCACTCCGAACACACAGAGCGGCAACAAAAAGCCCTCATCCACCTCCCCCTTGACAGGTGATAGAGGTATCCTGATCCCCTGTGTATTGCTTGCGGCAAGTGCACTTATAATCGTAATAATATTATGCACAAAGAAAAAGAAGACCGTCAGTTGACGGCCTTCTTCTTTTTTATATATGTTGTTATCCAATCCAGTATAGTACCCAATACGATAGTTACCGCAACAATTAATGCTGCCTGTACCCAATTGTTGAGGTGATCCAGGTTTTGATTGATCACGGTTCTTACAATGCTTTGTGCAAGATATATAGGAAGCGAGATGCGTCCGAGATAGGCTGCAAGGCTGCTGTTATAGAGCTTTGATTTATAATCTCTTGCAAAGCTTATGGCTATGGCGGCTGCCATAAGGTAGGTTATATGTCCCTCGTATCTGTTGGAATGTACCGATATCAGATAATAAAGTGAGATCAGCCAGCACAGGTTTTCTGTGATGATAAGAAGTCTCCACTTCGATTTTGAAAGGTTTGCTTCTTTAAGATACAGGCTGACACGGAACGCAAATACACCTAACAGCACTACCGCAATTGCACGGATGTTTGACAGATGGATAAAGCCGCCGTATGACTCTTGCGGAAAAGAACCTCTTATATGTATCAAAGCTCCTATTGCAATAGATGCAACAAGCGGTGCCGCCACAAGGGATATGTAATCGTAGAACTTACGCAGGAACGGGTATATTACCGCAATGGCAAAGAACAGAGAGCTCAGATACCATGAGACAGATATAAACCCGCCGTCTTCGATTCCGGTACGTTGCAAAAAGAGAAGAGAGGGCAGACGGCTTATTATACGTTCCAAGGGATTCTTAAATCCAAAGGGTATGTAGATTATCATAGCTGCCGACAGTATGACATAGGGTATCCATACACCCTGTATTTTTTTGTATACAAAGCTTACCGTATCCTTTCCTATAGACATATCCTTGGCTAAGGGCTTGGAGTACGCACTTTTTGCCATAAGAAAGCCGGAGAGCAAAAAGAAGAACTCAACACAGGTGCGTCCGTGGTCAAAGAAGGAAATAACACCGTTAAAGGTCATATTTCCGTTCCAAAGATCGTTGTTTATATGATACAGTATTACTACAATACAGAGGACAAAACGCAATATTTCTATTTTTCCGTTTCTTTTCATATAAGGTCCTTTTCTTTAAATCTTATTTAAGCTTAACCTTTTTTACCAGATAATCGTACTGCTTTTTGACATCGTTTGGTGTAACATAAGCCTTTTCGGCATATCTTACGGGATTGTAGATATCAAAGAGCTCGTGCTCTGTTTCGTTTTCGGCAACCTTCTCCTCAAGCTCGTTGGGTGTATCATAGGAGTGGCAGTTGCCCTTCTTTTTTTGCTTGTATTCTATAAATTTGACATACATAAACCTGATCCTGTCGCTGTCCTCACTAAGGGAGGAAAAGCGCCTTTTGGTTACAGGCCTTTGCTTTTTTCTGCGGACACGGTCGTCATTGATTATTATATTGACCTCGTCACTTGAACGGCTGCGGGTATTGGTTTTTATACCCAGCCTTTTCTTTACCTTTTCGGCAACATCCTTTAGCTTTTGCGCTATGTTAAAGAATGCCTTGCTTATGCGTCGGTACAGCTCCTGACGGATCTCTTTGGTAAAAAGTCTGCCTATGTTATACAGATCAAGGGCAATGCTTACATATCCAAAGAACGCACAGAACTGTCTTACATATTTGTGTTCAGCCTTGATGGCAAAGGACAGATAGATAAACAACGCGGCAAGAGCCGTAAATATACCTACGGCTATCAGCCTTTTTTTGCTGAAAACTATCTTTTGTCTGTTTTTATCCTTAATATTTCTCATTTTTCTGCCTCCTCCGCCAAGGGAACTATAAAGTTGACAGAATTCCTGTTACGCTTGAGGGCCTCGAGGTGCGCTTCTATCTCAGGGTCGGTATAGGCCGAAAAAACAAATATTTCGGTGTCGCACAGTCCCGATTCTATTACTCTTGCAAGCAGAGTGGTAAAGGAATATGAAGCTGCTATTCTGACACGGCTCATACCCTGCAGCATATCCCTTGCGTGGATATCTCCCGAACGCATGGGAAAGCAAAGACCCTCATTTGAGTTGTTCTGCGTGGAGTTGGTATACAGACCAAGACGGTATCCGTTTTCACTCATAATGCGTATGATATCCGCAGTATAGGACATTGCGTTTTCCATCATGGTGTTAAACTGTGCCGAGGGTATGGGCTCCTCGGGATCTGTGGCAAAGTTTATAAAAATCATAAAGGTACGGTTGGAGCAATAGTCCAGCGCGTTGACCCTAAGGGGCTGAGCCGCCTGTGCATAAGCCTTGGCGGTCTGCTTAAAGTTTATCTGATTAAAGGGATCGCCAAAGGTATAGGGACGAACTCCGATAACCGAAAAGGGGTCCTTTATCAGCATTCGCTTTGATACACTTTCCCCCATCAGCACTCCCACGGGATTGGGATATGTGGGGGTGGCAAGGATACGGGGATAAACATAGAGGGTAGAGGCACTTTCTATGGTCCTCTGTGTGCCGGGCAGATGTATAATGGCTGTTTCCAGCTTGTATACCCCTCTTTTGGTACAGGTAACGGTATGCTTGCGCTTGATCTCCATATAGGGAAGTATAAAGGAAAATCTGCTTTCAAAGCGCTGCATTGCAGACTTGTCCTTTCCCTTGGGCGCACCCAGATCCAGCTGGGGGAAGAAATAGCTTTCGGCATATGCACGCATAAGGGGCAGACGGGTAGGGTTGTATATCCTTTCGGTAAGGGTAACGCAATCCCCCTCGTAAACTCCGTCCTCGCTAAAGCTCCGCCTGTATTCAAGACGGTCTATAATGCTCTTACACAGCTCACGGTATACAAACCAGCCGATCACAGATATAAGGATAATTGCGGCAAACACAATACCCGCTATCATCACCGGCAGGCTTATTTCGGTATAGCTTCCTGCGTGTGTCATCTCTTGGAATAGAATATTTCGGGCTCGGTGGGTACAGAGACTGTTGTAAGGATATTTTCTATTACAGCTCTGTCATAGTCCTTCTTGATACGGTGGCTGTTGTGGAGAATAAGTCTGTGGGCAAGGGTAGCAACAGCCGCCCTTTTGATATCGTCAGGCAGTACATATTCTCTGCCAGATATAGCCGCAAAGCCCTTTGCCGCCTTCATAAGGGCAATAGCACCTCTGGGGCTTACACCAAGGGCAACACCCTCGGCGTCTCTTGTGGCCTCCACAATGCTTGTGATATAAGCCACAATATCGGGATGTACAAATACAGAGGCAACCTCCTTTACAAGGAAGGGTATCTCATCTGCAGTTATAACAGGCACTATCTTTATATTGTTTGGCTTACCTGCAAAGCGCTCCAGTATGGCAATGCTTTCCTCGGCCGTGGGATAATCCATTGCGGTCTTAAAGAGAAAACGGTCAAGCTGAGCCTCGGGCAGAGGGAACACGCCCATATTCTCAACAGGGTTCTCAGTAGCTATTACCATAAAGGGATCGGGGAGCTTGTATGTTGTGCCGTCAATGGTAGCCTGTCTTTCCTCCATACACTCAAGCAGACCCGACTGGGTCTTGGGAGTAGCACGGTTTATCTCATCGGCAAGCAGAATATTTGCAAAGCAGGGACCGGGTATAAACTCAAAGTCGCCTGTTTTCATATTGAAATATCTGACACCGGTTATGTCCCCGGGAAGAAGGTCGGGGGTGAACTGCAGTCTGGCGGACTTACAGTTGACAGATGCGGCAAACGCCTTTGTCAGCATGGTTTTTCCCGTACCGGGAACATCGCAGATAAGCATATGACCGCCTGTAAAGAGAGCAATGCACATAAGGTCAACGACCTCATCCTTACCTACTATTACATTTGCTACGCTTTTTCTTATTTTTTCGTAAGCTGCTACAACTTTGCTCAATGTTATGTCTCCTTATACTTGCTTTATTAATAATATTGTTATATAATATCATTATAAAAATAAGTTAAACAACTTGCAATGTTTATTTGCAATATTTATTGTAATATTTACAAATGGAGGCAAAATGAAGGAATTTCTCTCCTGCGGAAGGATAGTAAACACCCACGGTGTGGGCGGTATGATAAAGATAGAATCCTGGTGCGATACACCAAAGGTTCTGGCAGGTCTTAAGACCCTTTATCTTGAAAAGAACGGAGCATACACACCCTTTAAGGTGGAGCGCGCAAGTCTTCACAAGGGTATGGTGCTCTGCAAGCCCGAGGGCTCTGACAGCTTTGAAACTGCAATACTTTATAAGAACAAGGATGTTTACTGCAGGCGCGAGGATCTTAAGCTGCCCGAGGACAGAGTGTTTATCGAGGATATCATAGGATTGTCGGTCATCAATGCCGACAGCGGCAAGGTCTACGGCAAACTTGTGCGTGTTATAGATAATCCCGCAAACGAGATATACGAGATAGAAACCGAAAAGGGTATGGCGTATATGCCTGCGGTCAAGGAATTTATCGACCGAATCGAGCTTGAAGAGGGTATATATGTAAGACCTATAGAGGGTATGTTCGATGAGATTTGATATTATGACTCTTTTTCCCGACCTTGTGGACAATGTGCTTTCCGAGAGTATCATCGGCAGGGCAAGACAGGCGGGATTGATAGAGGTATGCGCCCATAACATCCGCGACTATTCCAAGGACAAGCACCGCCGTGTAGACGATACGCCCTACGGCGGCGGAATGGGAATGCTTATGGCGGCTCCCCCTGTTTACGATTGCTATGAGGCTATAGAAAAAAAGCCAAAAACAAGAACTGTATATATGTCCCCAAAGGGTAGTGTCTTTACCCAGAAGAAGGCAAGAGAGCTCTCGGAATATGATCAGCTCATTATCCTCTGCGGACACTACGAGGGTGTAGATCAGCGTGTGCTTGACCGTATTATAGACGAAGAGATTTCCGTTGGTGATTATGTGCTGACAGGCGGTGAGATTCCTGCCTGCATTGTTGTGGATGCTGTGGCAAGACTAAAGGAGGGCGTTTTGTCCGATCCCGAATGTTACGAAAACGAAAGCCTCTGTCAGGGAATGTTAGAGTATCCCCAGTATACCAGACCCTATGAATTTATGGGTGAAAGGGTACCTGAGGTGCTTCTCCACGGCAATCATAAGGAAATTGAGAAGTGGAGATTTAAGGCAGCCCTTGAGCTGACAAAGAAGCAAAGGCCTGATTTACTGTAAATTTAGGTGAAAATAGCCTAAAAAGTCCATGTGAAAATGTGAATATTTTTGCATTTTAGCAAAAAAGTATAAAACTATTGATTTTTGATAAGCTATTTGTTATAATACTTATATAATTTCTACAAAAATAATTATTTCTATATAGGAGTGCATCAAATGATTACTCGTGACGTTACAATAAAGAACAGTGTTGGTCTTCACGCAAGACCTGCCACATTCTTCATTCAGAAGGCTAATCAGTTTAAGAGTACCATCTGGGTAGAAAAGGACGAAAGACGCGTTAATGCAAAGAGCCTTCTCGGTGTTCTTTCTCTCGGTATTACCAAGGATATGAGCGTTACTCTCATCGCTGACGGTGCTGATGAAGAGGCTGCGCTTAACGGACTTGCTGAGCTTATCGACAGCGGCCTTGAGTCTGTTCTTTAATTACAAACACAGATAACGATTGAGCAGAATCAGCCAACGGCTAATTCTGCTTTTTTGTTTTTTAAAAATATGAATCTACAGGAACTACGAAAACGGGCAAACGAGCTTCCTTCATCTCCCGGTGTTTATCTGATGAAGGACAAAAACGACAAAATAATATATGTGGGTAAGTCAAAGGTTCTCAAAAACCGCGTTTCCCAGTACTTTAAGGAAAGCGGACATCAGGACTACAAGACGGCAAAAATGGTGTCAAATGTAGATCACTTTGACTATATGCTGACCCATACCGAGATAGAGGCGCTTTCACTCGAAAACAGGCTTATCAAGCTTCATAAGCCAAAGTATAATATCCTTTTAAAGGATGATAAAAGCTATCCCTATATCAAGGTTACTGTAGGCGAGGATTATCCCCGCCTGCAGTTTGTGCGCAGGCGCAATAACGATAAGGCGAGATATTTTGGGCCTTATTCGGGGGCGACCACCGCTTATTCAATCATCCGTACCGCACAGCGCTCCTTTGGTATTCCCAGATGCAGTAAAAAATTCCCTCAGGATATAGGCAAGACCCGACCCTGTCTCTACTATCAGTTAGGGCAGTGCAGGGGAGTATGCACAGGCAGAATATCAAAGGAAAGCTACAACGATACGGTAAAGGATCTTCTGGCATTTTTGGGCGGCTCCTTCTCAGAGGTAAAAAAATCTCTTGAGGACAAGATGTACTATGCCTCAGAAAATCTGCTTTTTGAGATGGCGGCGCAGTACAGGGACTCTATAAAGGAGCTTGATACCCTCTGGCAGAAGCAGAAGGTGGTAGGCGCGCCTGATGCCGAATATGATATAATCTCTCTTTACAGCGATGAGCTCTCCTCCTGTCTTGCGGTATTCTATGTCCGTGACGGCTGTGTTATAGACAACGAGCGCTTTATCTTTGGTGCAGATCAGATAATCACACCCGACTCGGTGGCGGCATTTCTCTGTGACCTTTATACCAAGCGGGAATATATACCCAAGAACATCCTCATAGGCTTCCCGCTTGACGATGAGAGCGATGAAATGCTCACCGTCTTTCTTAACGAAAGGGCCGGCTGCAGAGTGTATGTCAAATATCCCGAAAGAGGAGATCTCAAATCTCTCTGCAATATGGTCTATGACAACGCAAGGCAGTATGCGGGACAGTATAAGGCTGATACCGAGCGGGATAACAAGACCCTTATCAAGTTAGCGGCTATGCTTTCTCTTGAGGTTGTGCCCGAGCATATCGAGGCATATGATATATCCAACTTCGGCTCGGATAATATCACAGGCGGTATGATCTCGGTACGGGACGGCAGGTTCTGTAAAAAGGATTACCGTACCTATAAGATAAGAGGCACGCTCGGAGAGCAGGATGACTATGCTTCGATGCGTGAGACCATAGAGCGCAGACTTTCTCATACAGAACAGAGCTACCCCGACCTTATTCTCCTTGACGGAGGCAAGGGTCATGTTTCTACCGTAAAGGCACTTTTAGAGGAGCTAAATATAGATATCCCTGTTTTTGGTATGGTCAAGGACGAGTTCCACAAGACAAGGGCTCTGACAACCGAGGACGAGGAGATAAGCATAGCTAGAGAACAGGCGGTATTCCAGCTTGTCTATAAGATACAGGAGGAGGTACACCGCTTTACCGTCAAGGCTATGTCGGGTGCCAAATCCAAGACCCTGACCCATTCCTCTCTTGAAAGGATAGAGGGTATAGGTCAGACCAAGGCAAAGAATCTCCTTGCTCACTTCAAAAAGCTTGCCGCCATAAAGGAAGCAAGCGTAGAAGAGCTTAAACAATGTAAGGGAATCTCTGAGCAAAACGCAAAAGCGATATATGATTATTTTCACGCTTGACCGATGAAAATAAAAATTGACAAAAATCTATAAAATTGATAAAATATATCTATAATTATCCCATATAGGAGAACTAAATTTATGATGCGTATAATTACAGGAACAGCAAGAGGAACAAAGCTCCAGACCCTTGAGGGCGAGGCGACCCGCCCTACAAGCGAGCGAACCAAGGAGTCGGTTTTCAGTATGCTGCAGTTTGATATAGAGGGCAGACGGGTTCTTGATCTTTTCGGTGGCTCCGGACAGATGGGTCTTGAGGCGCTGAGCCGCGGTGCTGCATCCGCCACCATAGTCGATCAGTCTGCCGATGCGGTCAAGATCATTAAGGCTAATGCACAGAAGACCAAGCTTTTTGACCGCTGTGTTATCCTCACCAAGGACTATAAGGCATACCTCAAGGGAACAAAGGAGAAGTTTGATATCATTTTTCTTGACCCTCCCTATGACACCAATATGCTCAGTGAGGCTATGAGGATCATCCTTGAGCAGAATATGCTCAATTATCAGGGTACGGTCGTTCTTGAAAGCGGTAACGACGATATTCCCGAATACGGCAGTCTTACAATGCGCCGACACTACAAATCGGGAAGAGCGTATGTTACTGTGCTTACAAATGAGGTAGAAGAATAACTAATTAGGAGTTAGGAATTAGGAGTTAGGAGTTAAGGTTGGAAACCGTTCACGGTTTCCTTTCGATAAATTATATTTAGGTATATTACAATTCTTAATTCTTTGAACGATATACGGTTTTATTTTTGATATAATTGATTTGGAGATTTTCGGCTTCAGGAGAAAATCATCCATAAATCCTCACTCCTGACTGATAAAATGTATATTACCGTAAATTCGGTAAAATGGAGAGCAAACTATGAAAAAAGCAGTCATCCCCGGAACATACGACCCCATTACCAACGGTCATATGAATCTTATCCAACGCGCCGCAGATATGTTTGACGAGGTCATTGTTGCGGTGGTATACAATGCGGCAAAGAACAATATGTTCACCCTTGATCAGCGCAAGAGCTTTGCCCAAGAGGCTTGTAAGAAATATTCCAATGTCCGTGTCGAAGCCTTTGAGGGTCTTTTGGTGGACTTTGTCAAAAAGGAAAATATCGATGTTGTTGTCAGAGGTGTTCGCAATGCCCGCGACTTTGACTATGAATACGAGCTTGCTCAGATATACTTTATGACAGGCGACGGACTTGAGACTGTGTTCCTGCCCTCTAACGGAGCCAACGCCCATGTCAGCTCCACTATGGTCAGAGAGCTCATAAAGCATAACAAGCCCTGCGATGAATTTATTCCATTTACAATGGAATGAGAAAACAGTTGATTTTATCAACTGTTTTCTACCTTTAATTGAGAATTAAGAATTGAGAATTGAGAATTTGAGGTAAACACTATGTCAACCAACAAACCCTACCCCACCCCCCATATAAACGCATCTCCGACAGACTTTGCCGATACCGTTCTTATGCCGGGAGATCCCAAGCGCTCTGCCTTTATAGCAAAGGAATTTCTTACCGATGCCGTGCTTGTAAACGATGTCAGAGGGGTGCAGGGCTATACCGGGTATTATAAGGGTAAGCGCGTTTCCTGTATGGCAAGCGGAATGGGTATGCCCTCTATGGGCATCTACAGCTACGAGCTGTTTAACTTTTTTGATGTAAAAAGCATTATCCGCGTAGGCTCTGCAGGTGCTTTTCAGCCTGAAATGAATTTAGGCGACCTTGTGTTTGCAATGAGCGCATCTACAGACTCTAACTATTTAAAGTCCTTTGGACTCCCCGGAGATTATGCGCCCACAGCCTCAGAGAAGCTTCTTTTTGATGCTGTTGATAATGCAAAGGCA
Source organism: Clostridia bacterium (assembly GCA_017537175.1). Lineage (GTDB taxonomy): Bacteria > Bacillota > Clostridia > Oscillospirales > CAG-272 > RGIG7300. The sequence continues at coordinate 82,148 of JAFYLH010000021.1, forward strand.
AAGGGACTAAGATACTTTGCGGGTAATATAGTTTCAAGCGATATTTTCTACAACCCCGACCCCACGGTAAACAGCCGTTGGGCAGAGCTGGGTGTTTTGGCGGTAGATATGGAGGCTGCGGCTCTCTATGCCAATGCGGCAAGGGCAGGGGGTAACGCACTTACCGTCCTTACCGTATCAGACCAGCTTGTACGCGGCGAGCATATGTCCGCTGACCAAAGACAGAACTCCTTTGCCGATATGATAGCCTTAGCACTTGATATAGCATAATTAAAGGATGATCGACTACGGTCGATTACCCTTAGTATCTTGTTGAATTTATTAAAATGCATAACAATGTAGGGGAGGCGTTTCGCCTCCCGTTTATTATTCAACAATGCAAAATTCAAAATGCCAAATGCAAAATTAAGGTAAAAATCCGCCTTGACGGATTTTGAATGTATTATAAAAGTGTACTGAAATTTCATCTCTGTCTCGCGAGGTATGATTTAGTATACAAGGCTCCCTCCGGGAGGGAGCTGTCGACCGTAGGTTGACTGAGGGAGAGTGCGTTACAATGAGGTTCGCTGAAATCTAATGTTACATAGTCTCCTTCCGTCACGCAAGGTGTGCCAAAGCCTCCCTCTCAGAGGGAGGCTTTGGCATATTAACCTGTTTGATATAACAAAACAGCCTATTTATGAACTTTTACACGAATACAGTTGTTTATGTTTCGATGTTTTTTTCACTTGGATTTCTTTCGATTATCAACGCTTTTACACGTTCGCAAAGGTTTATAAACTCGGGGTTGTCTTGTAACGCTTTAAAGCCCGTGCTCTGAAGCGTTTTGTAATATCTACGCGGAAATATACAGTAACATCTGCATATATTAGATATATGTGTACATATAAATATTATTCTTTCTTCTTTGCCATCAGGATCGTTTGACGGGGTTTGCCAATCCTCCTTTGCCGACCATTTCATTCCCTCAAGAAAACGGCAGGATACAGGCAAGGAGACCTCATCGGTAATAGACATAGTTTCTTCAAGCAGTTTAACTGCTGTCGTGACCTTTTCCAAAGCCATTTCTTTATTGTTATTTTTAATAAGCCGTATTGCGGATTTAAGTCCGAGCTCCATTCGATCCTCTATCCACATATCGGGTTTGTCATCTTTAGCATCTGCTCTTATGAGTGAAAGAATCTTTTCCATAAAATCATCTGCGGCATGCTCGTCTTCGTCCAATTTCAAAAAATATCTCGGACAGAGCAGATGCGAGAACGCATTGTGTAGTTGATAATGTCTTTCAGGCTCAAACTTTTCGCGATCCCCTTTATACAAATATCTGTTGAATAACAAAGCTCTTTCCGAACAATCAAAACAAGTTGTGTGTTTTTCGAGAAATTCCTTTATATTTTCATCCGATTCAATACGTGCCATCGTTTGAAGTACGTGAGGGGACATAAAATTGAGTTTAAGGTATTCGTCTGCCATCAAGCGCACCTCGGGCAGTATCTTAGGATCACGGAATGCATTGTCGTTACCTTCTACCCACGGACGCCAAGCGTGTTCGCTTTTCATATAGTTTCTGCGTATATCCCGTATAAGCGCTATAACGGTATCTGCATCATAATCGCTTTTCATACACTCACGGCGCAGCTGGTCAAAGGCTTCAAGAGCCCGCTTTTCCTTTTCTGCCTGCGGCATACCTAAAAGCTCGTCAACAGTAACCTCAAGCACCTCGGAGATAGCAGGGAGCAGCTCAAGGTCGGGATAGGTGGAGCCGTTTTCCCAACGGCTGACAGACTGATACGTTACACCCAAACGGTTTGCTAACTCCTCTTGGGTCAGATCATTCTTTTTGCGGAAATTGCGTATGTTTTCACCGATAAGCAGTTTCATATTTTCCTCCAACTCATTACCTTGAAAAGCATTTATTCTGTCGACAGCTTTATTATACTGTAAAGACATAGTGAAATCAATAACGCATTTTGAGAAAAGAATAATCGGTTTGTGTTATATAAGGTTACAATTTTCAGATAAGATTTTTAAAAATGGTTCGCAAATTGAACGGTCTTATATTTAGCTTTGTAGGGGAGGATATTATCCTCCCGAAAAAGTATCGTTTATAGTTGACATCGGTCAATGCCGTAAGCAAGCGGACGGATAATATCCGTCCCTACGGTCAGCAAGATTGATGACAAAATCATCAAATTTCGATTATATAAACCGGTTAATTATAATTATTTTGAACTTTCCAATCTGTTCTTGATCGCAATAAACCTCACATCACTTTCCAAGGACTTGAAAACATCCTCACATTCTTCAAAATAATGAGCAAATATTGAAAAGATACTATCCTCACAGTGTTTTTTGATCTGTGATCTACCCGAGGTCAAAGTGTTTACCAAAAGGGAAGTCTGTTTTATTTCGGTAAAGGACTCGGCTTTATCAAAATGCTCGATCATTTCCTCCAACTCATCAAGAGCTTGCGTGTATTCGCCCGAGGATACGCTATCCTGTGCCATCCTGAAGCAGAGCCGTCCCAAACGATCCTCCTCCATATATCCGAAATCTCCGTCCTCGTGTATTATATGGAAGATATCATACAGCTTTCGGGCAACAGTGTGTTTTTGCTTGTGGGTATAATGGCTGTCACTCAAATACAGCAGGCTGTTGGCATAGGTGAACATCTGATTACAAATATCCGAAAAATAATTCTGACAATGTTGTAAAAGCTCATCTCCACGAAGAATGGATACATAAAGATCTTCGTGAACAGGAATCATACCTGCATATTTTTTAGCTTCTTCATAATCCCCTTTTTCAAAACTTGTAAAACACAGACAACGAATAGTGCTGTGACGTATTTCGGGGTCTGTGCTTAACAGTAACCGTTTGCCGATAGCCAATAGCTCCTGACCGTTATCGGTATCCTCGGTTACCCTCAACACCTTCATAAGCTGATAGAGCACGGTTTCGTCATTGGGATATTTTTTTGTCATTTCACGGCATAGGGAAAGCCGTTCTTCGTTTTTTCCCTGACTGTGAAGAAAATCACATTTTTGCGAAAACTCTTTTATTTCGAGTTTCCGTTTTACAATATCTATCTCAAGAATAACGTCGGCGCTTACACCGAAAATGTCAGCCAACAGCGGCAGCTGAGTAATATCCGGTGCTGTACGGTTACATTCCCATTGAGATACGGCGTTTGGGCTTATGCCGAGGCATTGTGCCAAATGTTCCTGTGTGATTCCTTTTTCTTTGCGAAGCTTTTTGATAGTAGTTCCTATAGACATATAAACACCTCCGTATTATGCATTGGGGAGTCGAACCAAGGGGGGCGATTTTTCAATGCATTAGTATCAAAAGCACTTTTGTAATTATATTATAACATTTCTTTTTTCGAAATCCACACAGTGAATGAAGAAAATAATATAAGCTGTACTTAACAGGTTTAGTTGAACTTGTTAAGTACAGCCTTTTCACGAATTAATAGCACTTAATCCAAATATATAGTCTTACCTTCAACACATATCGCCGTTACTTCTTTCGGATCTATAATAGTTTCATTTAACCAGGATATTGTAAACCTTCCATCCGTCAGTGTTCCTCCGTCAGATTTGCCTCCGAGAGGAATTTCTTCACCGTTACAGATAAGATATGCGGTATCCATTATTTCTTCAAGCTCATATAGAGGGCCCTCTATACTGCAGTCACCGTATAGTGTAACCTTTGATGCTGTGATTTCTGCAGAATTGAATATTATACCGCCGTCAAGCAGGGAGAACTCCCCGTTATCAAAATCTACTGTTTTTATGTCGGTGTTTACAGACAGAGATATGGATATCGGCTCATCAAAGCTGCATATCATAGCAGAGCTGTCGTCGGATAAGTCTGCCGTGACCTCACCTATATAAAGCTTCGCATCCTCTCCTATATAATGCATTTCGTCATTGTAGAAAAGAGCCTGTCCCTCAAGGTGATATAGATTATCGGTAGAATCCTCCAGCATCAGATAATATACCTCTTTCTGATATCCGTCCTCAAACTCCAGCACAGATTCCCACGGTATGGCACGTATAACGCTTACACCCTCCTCTGTTTTCAGCATAGAAGAATTATCCTTTTTTGCTATGGTAATATCAAGGTATATCGGCTGACCGTCGCCTGCTACACCGTTACAGGTCACATAATAACCGTTGTCCTCGTTAGTCTCTGTTACGGGCGGATTTTCGGTCAAGCTTTCCCTTGGAATATGCGGTGTGTTATGAGTTCTGTTATCAAGATACTGTCTTGTTGCAATTGCGGTAAATGCCGTAGCTAACAGTAAAACGGCACATACCGCAGCAACCAAAAGTCTTTTACTGCCTCTGAAAACAGGAGCTTTTTGTTTTTCTGCTTTCCTGCAAGCATTGATAATACGAAATCTTTGCTCGTTTGTCATTTCAATGTTATCAACTGCTTTTTTAATAATATTATCTTTTTTCATTATTGACCTCCTTGAGTTGTTTTTTCTTTAACTCGAGATAGTTTTTCTTTAACTCCTCACGACCTTTTTTCAGCCGCATTTTTACGGCGGAGGGAGTTTTGCCGATGATCTTTGCGATCTCGTCTACCTTATATTCTTCAACGTAATAGAGGTACAGTACTATTTTCAGCTTTTCGGGAAGCTCATACAGCACCGATATTATTTCTCCGTCCTCGCTTTCTACCGCCATTTCAGAAAGATCCTCAATGTTCAGCTCGGCATTCTTAAATCGGAACCGTAATACATCACGGCTTTTGTTTGTTGCCACCCGTATCAGCCAAGCCTTTATATGCTCCTCGGATTCAAATTCCTTGTTCATTTTTATGTATTTAACAAAGGTTTCCTGTACGGCATCCTCGGTATCAAACGAGTTACCGAGCATAACGAAGCATATACGAAACAGCATATTTCCGTATTTGTTGACGATATATTCGGGCTTTTTTAAGTAATAATCATTTTCTGCCGGCAATCTTATCACCCCTTTCATAACTAATACGCTGAAAAACTCAATTTGGTCAATTTTTCTTAAATTATAACTATATAAATATCTTGATACAAATATCCCCGTATGGATATCCATACGGGGATATTATCAATCAGATAAAGATGTCATATATGATTGCAATATTTCTTGTGCATGATCTTTAGAAATAACATCTGCGTTAGGGTCGGCAATTATAGCAACCATTTTGGCAGAAACATTTTCTTTTGTCATAGATGTAGAAGGTTTGAGATCCTCATACATTTTTTCATATAACGCAATCAATCTTTGATTTGTGGTCTCTCTGCAACGAACAATGTCACCTATCGCTTTTGCTTTTTCTTGTCCTGCAATGTCACCGGGGTCTGATTTTGGCATTGCGGCGAGTTGTTCTAAAGCATTATGAATATACTCGTTCTCTTTTACAATTCGTTCTATTTGATTGAGAACATAGTTTATTGTAAGTTTCTCTTTAGGCTTAGTTGTATTTGACATATTGTTATCCTCCGTATTATCCGGCGGACACGCAAGGCATATTGTGTTTTCGTCTATGAAGCGTGCCCTGCCGTGCTTAACAAGACCCTTTGCCCTTTTAGGGTAGGTCGCCTCATATTGATTTCCGTTTTCATCTACAACAATAACGTTTTTTTCGATGGGTGTCATCCCCTTTGATGTAAATAGTATAAGACGTTTCGTTTTTTGTTATGGGTGCCGTCCCCATGTCTTGTGTTAAGTATAACACATATAGTTAAGAATTGCAAGGACAACTGATATTTTGCTTGATAAAGACCCGCGGAATGTTTTAATTCAGCATCTCAATAATTTGAGAAAACTCCTTCATATCTCTTATTTCATTAAATTCCGTATCGGTTAACCAGCCGTCACGTACTATATCACACAGGCTACGGCTATCCGCTGTCTCAAAGTCGCTTCTCCTTACGGTCTTTTCTCCAAAGAACAGGGAAGAGCTCTTCATTTCATCGGGACGGCCGTCAAATTCCTTTGCGGCTTCGGCACAAAGTGTTAGATGATCGATAGCGTTATCATATTCGCCTAAATTGATATAATGCTTTGCTATGAGATAATTTATCTTTGATTTGCTCCAACCGTCGGGCAGAGTCTTACCTTGATACAAAAGCTTTTCGATCTCGTTATCGGTTTTATATACCTCTATAGCATCTCTGTCCGACACCAAATGACCGAGACGGTATAACCCACAGGATAAAAGCGAATAGGCTTTTGATATAAGATCTCTCGTGTGGGACAGCTTTTCGCTTTCCTCAAGAGCCCACCATATAGCCGTTTCACGGCATACCGACAGGGTAGGCAGAGTCTCATACAGCCTTCGACCAAGCTCCTTTCGTCCTGTTTCGCAATAATGAAAGGCAAGACGTTCTGTAGCTTCAAGGCATATTTCCCTATCCGGACAGTATTTGATTATCCGTTCGCCCAAGGCTACGATCTCCTTGTCGTATTTCTCTTGGTTTTCCCGCCAATTTTCTATGTCGGCATCATCGCTGCCCGAAAGAAAAAGCGCATACATCAGCTTGTTTAAGAGAGCATAGCTGTTATGATGCTCGGCCACACCCTTTCTTGCAATATCAATAGAATCGTATATTCTGCCCTGTGAAACGGCTATTTGAAATTCTCTCAGATATTCGTTTACCGAGTCTTTTTCGGCTACTCTGTCAATACCCATAAGAGTATCGACAGATATTTCAAAGAAAGAAGAAATAACGGGTATCAGCTCCATATCGGGGTAGCATAACCCCTTTTCCCAACGGGACACCGACTGACAAGACACGCCCAATATCTCCGACAGCTCCTCTTGGGTCAGGTCTCGTTGTTTTCGTAGTCTTTTTATGTTTTCTCCTATATTAAGCTTCATATTCTCACCTCGTAAATTTATCAGAGCGCTCTTTCTGTATTTATTGTAATACAATTCTGCCCATTATTCAATATCACGTTGAGTGAGATTTTTTAACTATATTAGTTATAGTTTGCTTTAGTCGCAATTGGACAACCGTTAGTTGATTTTCAATCCTAACAAGTTGTTTACATGTATATAATTTTGCTATATAATTTAGTTACAACAAGATATACTACACCGAGTTTAGAAAGGGATGATTGGACTATGAAAGATATAAACATTTCCAAAAATATATCAGATCTTAGAAAGAAAAAAGGTATAACGCAAGAACAGTTAGCGACTGCACTTAATATTTCACCGCAAGCGGTTTCAAAATGGGAAACAAATACGTCACAGCCCGATACACAGACACTTCCTATGATTGCAGGGTATTTTGAGGTGAGTATTGATTATCTTTTTTACGGTGAAGACTATCCTTACAAGGATATTTACAATAAAATATGGGACAAGGTAGCAGCTTTGGGGCAACAAAGTAAAGAAGCGTATAACGAAGCACTGACTGTTTTTTCATATGCACATCACGGAATCGGCAGATGGAACAATAAAAACAGAACTCCGATCATGTATGACGAGGCATTTCATTTATCTAACGAAAACGGATTGTCATTGTTGTCCGGCAAAGGCTACGGTGCCATTGTTACAAGAGATTTTTTTGAAAACATAAATCAAAATACGGTAGAATTTGCTCAAAAAATCCTACCTGCAATTTCAACGAGAGATAATATTCTTGTTTGCTTGGCAATCATTTCCATGAGCGATATCAGCTTTGAAGAGCTTAAAGAAAAATTGAACTTTGATGAAAACACATTAAGAGTTGCTTTGGACTGTCTAATTTCTGCCGAAGTTATAATTGAAAAGAAATCCAAGCACAAGGCTTTAGGGTTTACCTATGAGATACACGGTATGTATCATACCTGCCTGTGTGTGATTTTCGCAACCCTCGAGATGCAACGGTATTCTTTGGTAACAGGTGTTTCGTGTTGTATGGGTTACGGAGATTATCCAATTGAATTTTGATAGGTATAGATCTGTGATCTTATATTATAGATTTCCGTAGGGGAGGCGTTTCGCCTCCCGTTTTTATTTACGATCTTATTCCAAACTTCGGCAAGCTGTCAAACCTATCCCCCGGCTCATGTGCATTCTGTCTGTAATAGAACACCGCCGCCGTTTCTATAGCCGAGTTCCCGTATCTTGCCCGTATTTTATCTACCGACAGCTCACGGGTCATTATCCGTTCTCTGTTATGCTGATCGCAGAAAAAGTCGGTCTGATAGGGCATATCGTCGGGAACAAGGTCGATTGCCCTCACCGTCAGGGCACGGACATTTTTCTTCCAGGTATAGTTATTTATAAATATCTCATACGCCTTCTCGGCAATCTCAGCCCAGCTTTGGGTTGGATAGGGCAGGGGAGCCTGAATATCACGGCAGATAAGCTCCTCGTTTTTTATACATATCTGTACCTTTGTGGCGCAAAGGCCCTCCGCTCTCAGGCGGTACGCCACATCCTCGGCGAGAAAGTACAGCCTTATCCTTGCCTCCTCATTTGTTACGAGGTCATGGGGAAAGGTGTTTCCTCTGCCGATACTCTTGACAGGATAGCTGTAAAAGAAATCCGACACCCTGTCGCTGCCCATTCCGTTGACACTCAGCCACAGATCCGCTCCCACCTTGCCGAGCATATGCTTGCACAGCTCTATATCAAGCCTTGCAAGATGCCCAAGGGTATATATCCCGTGCTTTGCTAACTTTCGCTTTGTGGCCGGGCCTATACCCATCATTTCGTCCACCGTCAAGGGCCAGACCTTTTCACGGAAGTTGTCATAGCTTATGACCGTGGTTGCATCCGGCTTTTTCATATCCGAGCCTAACTTGGCAAATATCTTGTTAAAGGATACCCCCACCGAGATAGTCAGCTCCAGCTCACGCTTCATATCCTCACGGAGCTTGTCGGCTATCTCCACACCGTCACCGAACAGCAGACGGCTGCCGGTAACATCAAGCCAGCATTCGTCTATACCAAAGCTCTCCACCTGATCGGTATAGCGGTAGTATATTTCTCTTGCCGCAACCGAATATTCGTCATACCAGCGGTAATGAGGCTCAACCGTAATAAGGTCGGGACATTTCCGCTTTGCCTGCCATATGGCCTCGCCGGTTTTAACACCAAAGCGCTTTGCCTCATTTGTTTTTGCAAGGACAATGCCGTGACGATCCTCCTTTGAGCCGCATACCGCCACCGCCTTGCCCTGAAGCTCTGGACGGTGCTTGACCTCGACAGATGCAAAAAAGGAATTAAGGTCGCAGTGCAGTATAGTACGGCGCTTATTAAATTGTTCTGTACAAAATTCACTCAACGGTTAATCTCCTTTTTTTGTAGTATAAATTAATGTTTAGCAGGGTCACGACCCTGTACCCATCAATCTTGTATTCTTCAGTCGAAGCCGAATACAATCACACGATGGAATGTGTGGTAGGGGCGGATATTATCCGCCCGAAAATCATCGGTTTGAGATAATATTGATTTATACTGCAAATGAACGGGCGGATAATATCCGCCCCTACGACCATCGACAGGTTACATCACAACGAACGGATGTTCTTCTATATATACACAACAGAGTCAAAGCTCTGTTGTATCTTATCACGGTGGAGACGGTACACACCTCACGCATCTCAAAGGAGATAAGTATATACCCACAACGAACAAATGTTCTGTTTTTGATTATAACACACAAAGCCCTGTTTGTCAAGTACCCGTTCGACATCCAAAATATGCTTGATTTAACCCTCCAAATATGCTACAATGTGTATATCACCCCACAAATATGTCTATCATATCTGCGGGGTGATAGGGTGAAAATTTATTTGGCGGTATTCGCCGCAGGCGGGATACTCTACAGTCTTATGGAGATAGCCTGGAGAGGGTATACCCACATCAGTATGGCATTGGCAGGCGGACTTTGTCTTGTCGGTATGTTCTGTATAGAGCGCCGCTATGGCAACCTTCCCCTGTGGGTAAAGTGCAGCCTTGGAGCATTGCTTATAACCGCGGTGGAGCTTGTGTTTGGCTGTGTGGTAAACAAAGCTATGGGGCTTTCGGTCTGGGATTATTCGGACAGAGCCTTTAATATATTGGGTCAGATATGTCCCCTGTTTAGTGCAGTATGGTTTGTGGTCTCATTTCCCGCGTTTTTTATTTGCCGCAAAATTAACCGTTTGATTGGAGAAGCAGATGATCAATAAAAAGAAAAGCATTGTCACAATGATAATAATGGGTATTGTGATTTTGATATCCTCTGTTGCATATATGATCTTTGGCCCGCCCGAGAGCATAAAGCTTGGCGAAGGTGAGCTTAGTGATGCCGAGGTAGCGATCCACATAATCGATGTGGGGCAGGGAGATGCCGCATTTATCGAAAACGGAGATCACGATATTCTCATAGATGCAGGCCCCGGTGACAGCGCAGAAAAGCTGCTTGAATATCTCGACGGACTTGGTGTATATGAGATAGATTATGCCTTTTTCAGCCATCCCCACGAGGATCATATAGGCGGTGCGGATGATGTTATCAGTCATTACAAGGTGAACAATGTTATTATGCCCGATTATTATGAAGAGACCGCCTGCTACAGGCGGCTTATGCAGGGAATAGATTACGAGGGTGCCGAGCTTGTGTATGCAGCGGCAGGAGATAAGTTCACTATAGATGATATAACCGTGGAGATATTCTCTCCCGGTCCCCGTTACAAGCCGGATAACGCCAATGCCATAAGCTTTATTATGAAGGTCAGCTACGGTGAGATAGATGCAATGTTCACGGGAGATGCCGAGACGGGTAACGAGGATTTTGCCCTGCGTAACTATGGTGATGCTCTGGACTGCGAGATACTTAAGGTAGGACATCACGGTTCATCCACCTCTACAAGCGAGGACTTTCTGTATGCAGTATCTCCCGAGGTGGCGGTAATATCGGTGGGCGAGGATAACAGCTACGGTCATCCTCATATAGAGACTCTTTCCTTGCTCAACAGCTATATGGATAACATATACCGTACCGACAGACACGGAGATATAGTTTTCGGTATGACCAAGGATAAATATTGGATAGTAGAATAATTTGATCCCCTCTGTGTATATCACAGAGGGGATCCTGTTTACAGTAATTGCGAAATAAGCTCTATATTCTTTCTTGCGCGCTGCTTCATTACCTCAAGGGATTCGTGACTGTTGCGGTCGGTAAATGCCTTATCTATCTTTTTCTTAAGAGGCTCAAGAGTGATGTCGTTTACCTCAAGGTAGTCATCACGCTCTACCTCCTTTATAAAGGAGCTTACCTTTTCATCATATGAAAGTCCTAAGAAGGGAATAGATGCAGAATAAGAATAAATAAGGGGATGGAGTCGCATTGCAAGTGTAAAGTCCGCACCCTTGATAAGAGCACAAACACTGTCAACATCGTTAAGCTCGTGGGCGACTATCGATCTTGCTTTGGTCTTTGCGGCAACCTCCTCGCTTATGCGTGTGTCCTTTGAGGGCTGGAGGGGTACAAATATGGGAATAAGCTTATATTTGTCCGCTATATAATCGCATGCCGCGGCAATTGTATTTGTATAGTCCCGAGGGATATTACGCCACTCACGGAGCGAAACAACAAAGTATTCCTTATTGTTAACAGAGCTTTTTTCAAGGAAAACCGCGGTCTTTTTCATAGCCTTTTCGGAGGGCTCAAAAAGAAGAGCAAGGTCGGCTGTAAGATGAGGCTTTACCTTACCCGACAGTCGCTTTGAATACTCATAGGAATTGTTGTCACGGAATGCAAGCATATCCACCTTATCAAGCACCTTTGCAACAGGCTTTTCGCTGGACTTGTGGATAAAGGGACCGAGGCCGTTTGCTATAATAGCGGTCTTAAGACCCTGGCGCTTTGCATACATAAGGGTGGTGGTATAATACTGCAGGGACTTACGGCTGGTGATGTCGGTCAACAGCGTACCGCCGCCGTAGGCATAAATGTTACTGCTTTTGATATTTCTTGCAAGCTTGATGAGATTATATCTGTCGGTAGAGTCTACACCCAAAGAAACCGATGTGGATCTGGGATTGTTGGACAGCACCGCTATCTGAAGCTCAGAGTCAAGCTTTTTGAGCTCTGTGATCAGGGTACGGGCAACCATATCGTCACCAAAGTTGTTAAATCCGTAATAACCCGAAAGCAGAATATCGTATTTCTTTTTGCGGTTGAATTTTTTTATAAAGCTTTGGTAGCTTGCATAGTAGTTGTTGGCAAGAGTTTTGTTGGAAAAATCTCTCTTGGCATCAACATATATTTTTTCACCGAATTCGGTGAGCTTTTCGCGGTGGGATATAAGGTCAAGGAGCTTGTCTGTCGCCTCGTCGATATTTCCCGACTCATACATATAACCGTTTTCGCCGTCACGGATAAGCAGAGGGATACCGCCAACCGCTGTGGTAACGGTAGCCTTTTTTGCCTTTGCACCCTCAAGTATAGAGTAGGGAAAGCCCTCACTTAAGGATGTAAGCATATTGACATCCACAAAGTTAAGGAAATCATATACCTCCTTGACAAAGCCAAGGAAGTACACCTTGTCCGCTACACCTAACTGCTGTGCCAGCTCCTTGAGCATAGTCTCGTCCTCACCCTCACCGATGATGACAAAGCGGGCATCGTCTGTTTTTTTAAGCACCCTTGCGGCTATTTTGATAAACTGATCAATACCCTTGACATGCACAAGTCGTGCCGCTATGCCAAAGTATACCTTAGAGGGGTCATAGGGAATGTTAAAGCGCTCTGCAAACTCCTCCTTGGAGCAGTATGCCTCCTCGGTCTCAAAATCCATACCGTTACGCACGGTACGGATATTGTTGGGCTCATAGCCGCGCTCAACAAGAAGATCGTGCAACGAGTCTGTTACGGCGATCTTATAGTCAAGGCGATTCAGCGCCATTATATTAATATTGGTAAAGAACAGCTTTTTGGTTATGGTGTCAAAGTCAAGCAGAGGGTCAGAGTGTACCGTTGTGATAACGGGAATACCCAGCTTCTTCTGGTTTAAGAACATAGCAATAAAGTTAGCTCTTGCGCCGTGGGCATTGACAATGTCAAAGCCCTCTGTAACTATCATCCTTTCCAGCTTCTTTTTTACCGAAAAGTCAAACCTTGTGCGCTGCTCCAAAAGCACCGTCCGTACATCTCTTTCAAGGATCTCCTCATAAAAAACACCCTTCATAAGACATACAACGGTTACATCGGCTATCTTGCACAGCTCATCCAGCAGAGCGAACATATGGGTCTTTGCACCACCCTTGTCGCCGCCGCTGATGATGTGCATTATTTTAAGCTTTTCGGGCATAGCTCAGATCAGTCAAGAGCCTCAAAGGAACGCAGGGTAAGCTCAACCTCGGTGTTGCCTACATGGAGAGTGTCGGTGTGGCCGATACCGTAGAGAGTATCACCGATATACCAACCCTCAAGAGCCTCGGATGCCTCAACTGTAGCAGAGATAAGAAGACTTCTGTAGCCTGTCTTGGTGGTAAGAATAAGCTTGCCGCTGTCAGAAGCATAGCAGATGGAATCCTCAACAAGAGCCTCGGTTACAAGACCGAGATCAACATCGTTTTCGGAGTCATAGATCTTGACGCTCTTCTTGATCTGATCAGCAACAAAGGAGGGAACCTCGTCTGCATAATAGGTCACAGAGTATCTCTTGGTTTCTCTTACAACTTCCTCTTCTTTGGTTGTAGCTGTGCAGGCAGCAAAAGAGAGTGCCATAAGGACACAAGCCATAACAAGTGCGGTAATTCTTACGATCTTTTTCATAGTGATATCTCCTTTAAGATGATATATTTTAACCTGTAAATTATACCATACCCTACACACCGTTGTCAAGGAAAAGAGAAATAATCTGCAGACAACCGACATAAAAGCCCTTGACACCATGATTTTGTTTTGATATAATACTACAGTAATATCGAGATGTGGCGCAGCTGGGGACGATTCCGAGCGCCGCCGGTGGCGGATGCATCGAAGGATGAGGAGTGGCAGTAACTTGGCGATTGCCGAGCAAACCACGGCTTGCGACAGCAGAGCCTTAGTTACAACAGGTAGCGCGCTTGCTTTGGGAGCGTGCCCGGGGCGAAACACCGTAGAAAACGAGAAAGCCCGAAAAGCCTTTATTTATGCGGACTTTCGGTGCTTTAACAAAACGCAAAACGGCGTAGATCTTGCGTTTGACCACAGTTTGTCCCACTTCTAGGCAAAAATAATAAAATCGCACATATTTATCGGGGTGTGGCGCAGTTGGGAGCGCGCGACATTTGGGATGTTGAGGCCGCAGGTTCGAACCCTGTCACTCCGACCAAAAGCGTCTTGAGAATATTTTTCAAGGCGCTTTTATTGCTTGTCTTCTCATATCGTGATATAATGAAAAAAAGAGGTGTAAATATGAAAAAAAGCGATTCTTTACTTTATGAACTCACAAAAGCACAAGTTATTATTATTTTTGTTTACTATTTTCTTATTTTACTGGTAGGCGGTATTATTACAATAAATGTAATTTGTGATTTGGATAAAGAAATGGCTCAAAATCAACTTATGATTAAAACCATTATTTCTTCCTTATCCGTAAGTGGTATGCTGTGCAGCTTACAGTATACAAAGCGCATGTATAAAGCATGTATAACAGACCGGATAGTTCCAATAACCACATTTGTAGGTAATATTGGGAATTTGGTTTACTTTCTTTTGAGACCATTCTATGCTTTTGTGTTTGTTATAGTTATGATTTTTGCGCTATTATCAGGCATGTTTGTTGTCACAGGAAGTCTCGATTACATAATTAATGAAAAATTTCTATATCTTTGCGTCATCTTATCAAGTTTCATCGGCTTTTCAGTTGGCCAATTATTGGATAAGTTCGAAATCATAAGCAAAGAAAAAATAGACGAAATCAAATGAGGTGTACTATGGAAATCCGTCCTCAAGATCGCAAGAAAATAATAAGAGAATTACAAGAATTGGCCGAAAATGTTCTTTCTCTCAAAGCAGAGCATAGGCAAAAAAGACCTATAGTCATTGAATTTAGTGGTTCTCCAAAAGCTGGAAAGACTTCATGTATTAACTCGTTAGAGCTGTTTTTAAAGAGAAACGGATTCAGTGTTAAAGTAATACAAGAAAGAGCAAGCGTTTGTCCAGTTAGTGATAAGCAAAGTCCTATGTTCAATATATGGACTTCGTGCATGTCACTTGCTGGATTAATTGGTACATTGGAAGACAAATCCAACACGGTAGATGTACTTATTTTAGATAGGGGCATATTTGATGCTCTTTGTTGGTTCGAATGGCTCTCGTCAACAGATAAAATGGAAGACAATCAAAAATATATAACTGAACAGTTTTTGCTTATGGATGAACTAATTAAATCAATCGATATTGTCTTTGCTTTTTGCGTGGAGCCTCATATATCAATCGAACGCGAATATGCAAATCTTTTGACCGACAAAATCGGAACAATCATGAACAAAACTGTATTAGAAGAATATTTAAGTGCAATACGCCGTACAATAGAAAAGAAAAAAGTCTATTTTCACAGCGTATTTGAGATAGATACTTCCAATAAAGTGCAAGATGAAGTCGGTAAAGAAGTAACTACCAAGACGCTTGAAACTCTCAAGGATTTACTTATGGAGCGTATTGGTTTTATTCAAAGAACAGAACAAATTGATAATCTTATTTCCAAGAATAAAATTACTGAATATGAAGATTTAATCGCTCTCTTGCCGCCAATTGAATTTGATTTAAGAGAAACTGTTGAATTAAGTTCTAATTATATACAACCTCTTCCTATAGCGGTTATAACCAATAAAGAAAAGACTAAATTACTAGTCATTAAGAAGAACAAAAATGCTGTTTCTGCAACATCTCCCGAAAAAGATAAGCACTTGATATATGTAGGTGGTCATTCTCGATATGAAGATAAAACAGAATCAAATTCCAATGATTTTATATCTATATGTAAAACAGCATTGAAAAGAGAAATAAAAGAGGAAATAGGAATCTCTGTAGCACTAAACAATATAAATCCCATATTTCTCTATAGCAATGAGAATATCACAAGCCAAAAGCACTTGGCTGTATGCTTTATTATCCCAGTAGATGAAGAGTCTATAAAATTAAGGTTGGATTCTCACGAACTGGTGTTAAACAAAGGGAAAAGTAAAAGCGGCAAATTTGTATGTCTTTCCGAAATACAACAATTCGAACTTGAAGATTGGAGCCGTACAATTCTTAGCCATTATTTTAATTTGTACTACCCAAAACAGATGTCTATGCTAGAAAACTTTATTCCTACAGAAGAAATAAGTAATTGAAGATCAATGGTATTATAAACTCTTTGTTTACTGCAAACCAAATTTTGAGGGCGCCTTAGTCGGCGCCCTCTTTTAGTTTTGCTCTCTCTTCCGCGATCTCTGCTTTGACTCGCTCGATCATCTCGGCGAGTTTAGTTTCGCATTGGTCACGGGTTTCAGCGTAGATGTTGAACTTCTTTCGCTTGCCGTTTGGAAGTCTTGGATAGAAGCTGCCTTCCCACAGGTTCTCATTGACCTGATACAGACATCCCGTGCCGCTCTTGCGGATCTTTCTCGGCTCGGGCTCTGGGAGTGGCTCTGTGGGCGCACACTGGGTATTTACGGGCGTGTTCGGGATTGCTGTGGGTGTTTGCTCGACCACGGGCATCTGCGCGTTTGTACCGCCGATTTTGCGGTCAATGCTCACCGCCGCCTGCATCTGCATCGTGTCGGTCATATGGCTGTAGATATCGAGCGTGGTCGCAGCTGACACGTGTCCTATCGTTGCCGACAGCGTTTTCACGTCCATGCCGTTCTCTAACGCCATGGTTGCGAAGGTATGGCGCAGATCGTGGAACCGTACGTGCTTACATCCCGCCCGCTTGAGGAGGATCGACAGGATATCACCGACGGACGTGGGATACCTCGGCACATCGGGATTTTGCGGTGACGGAAACATCCACCGAGAGCTGACTGTTTCCTTATATTTTCTCAGTACCTCCACTAGCGACGGCGGCAGAACCACCGTGCGGATGGATCTTTTTGTTTTCGGCACGGAGATCTCTATCTTGCCGTTCACCGCGCATGCCTGGCGAACGATTTGAAGCTCGCCCGTTTGGAAGTTGAGGTCATCCCATTGCAGTCCCATCAGCTCCCCTCGGCGCATGCCCGTGCCGAGCTCCAAGAGGAACAGTTCGTAATAACCGTCCTCTTTGGCCTGGGCGAGGAACCGTTGCAGTTCATCCTTGGTCAGCACCTGCATCTCCCGCGCTTTCTTGGGCGGCAGTTTACAGCCGATGGCAGGATTGACCCGTATCAGTCCTTCGGCTACCGCTTTTTCAAGAGCCATTCTGCAACTTGCGTGGCAGGCGCGTACCATACGGTCGGACAGTCCGGGGCCGTATTTCTCGACGTACTGCTTTCGCCCGTTCCGCTTCAGCCGTGCATAGAATTGTTGCAGGTCGGTCTGTGTCAGTTTGTTCAGCGGTATCTTGCCGATCTCGGGGATGATGTGATCGTAGATTCGGTTCTCGTAGTTTTGCTGAGTCAGCGGTCGGATGGCAGGCTTGGAGTAATTCTCGTACCAGAACTCCACCCAATCGCCGAACAGCATATCCGGCTTGCACCGGGTACTCGGCGGTCGGTATTCCTTTTTCAGTTTTTCCAGTTTCTCCGAGCACTCGGTCTTGGTGTGAGCGAGGACGTTTTTGGTGATGGGCAAACCTTTGTCACCATAGCCTACCACCACTCGTCCTTCCCACCGCCCGTCCTTTCGTTGCCGCAGTGTGCCTTTTCCGTTTTGTCTGCGTTTTGCCATTTTATCACTCCTTTATAATGAGGTCTTCCATGAAACCGCCGACGATGCTTGACGCGCGTTTTTGCATGTCGGTGGTCACGTGGGTGTAGGTGTCCAGCGTGAAGCTGGCGTTGGTGTGCCCGAGGATACGGGACAGCGTTTTGGCATCCACGCCGCCCGTCAGCGCGTGGGTGGCGAAGGTGTGGCGCAGATCGTGGAACCGTATCAGCGGTAATCCCGCTTGCTTCAGCAAGGTTTTCATGCGGTTGAAGGGATACTCCGGATGCATCGCCTCCTCGGGTCTGTAGATGTTCGGGAAGATCCACTCGCTCACCGCTGTTTTCTTTCGCTCCCGAAGCAGGTCTGCTGTGCTGGGCGGCAGGAGGATGGTGCGCGTTCCCGTTTCGGTTTTGGTGTCGCCCCAGGTCACGCCGCCACCTTTCTTTTTCTTCACCGTCCGCGAGATCTTCAGCCGCCCCGTGGCTTCATCGAAGTCCGACCACCGCAGTCCGCATATCTCACCGAGACGCAGTCCCGTGGTCAGCTCGGTGTAGAAGAAATCGCGCCACACCTCGTCCAACATCGCCACGCTCATAAATTTTTCCAGCTGTGCTTCGGTGAGTATCTGCTTGGGTGCGTAATTGTTTTTCGGGATGGTGGTGCCGTCGGTGGGATTCTTGACGATAAGCCGTTCCCTCACCGCTGCGTCCATGGCTTCGTGGAGCATCATGTGAACACTGCGCACCGTGCTGTCGGCAAGCTCGTGTCCGCGAAGAGGATGCGCCTCTTGCCGACCGCTCTTTTTCATTTTGTTATACATTCTCTGCACGTCGGCGGTGGTGATGAATGCGATCGGCTTATCGCCCAGGTAAGGTTTGACGTGCATGCGGATCAGCGAAGCGTAGCCGTCCCAGGTGCTCTCGCGGACAGTGAAGATCATATACTCGTTCATCCATCGGTCGAGCCACTGGCCGAGGGTCAGCTTGCTGACCTCGGTCAGCTCTACGCCGCGGTAGTCCTC
>JAFYLH010000022.1 GCA_017537175.1 Clostridia bacterium
CAATTAATTAATTAATAAAGGCTCTCGATGAGAGCCTTTTGTTTTTATTCTATTTAATGTATAGAAAATGCGTTGTGGCGTGTGAGAAACAAATGGTGTTATTTGGGCCTCGGAGCGCAGTTTGGGTGCGGCGACTCGCCGCTTATAATTCACTTAATCTCATTCCGTCGCGGGGAATAAACTGTCTCCAGTATTCTACCGTTTCACGAAGCTTGGTAAGAGCTGCACGGTTAATATCGGCAGTACCGGTAAAGGGCTCAAGAGTAAGCATAATTTCATCACATTTGCAGGGCATATTGGGGTCATCTGACTCAGAATATGCCTTTTTAAGTGCTTTTATAACCTTTTCACCCTTGATGATTCCCTTTTCGTTACATTCCTTTGTAAAGGGCTGATGTCCCGATGAAGTACCGTTTGTCTGCTGGAGATGTACGATGGGAGAATAAGCCCCCAGCTTTTCGAGCCATTCATAGGGATCTCCGTCCTTATAAGGTGCAAACATATAGCTATGGGTATCCATTTCCGCTTCTATGGCATCAAGAACCTCATCGGTCATCTCTGCGGCATTTTCAAAGAGTTCAAATGCCTTGATGGTACCAAGCCAAAGGGTGGGAAGTCTATCACCCTCAAGCCACTTTTTATGCGCCTCGGCAATCTCAGCTCTTGAAAGTCTGGGGAACTTACGCTGACCGCTCTGATGTCCCACATCTATGGTAATATAGAAATCGGCACCAGAGCGCTTATATATTTCGCTCATCATCTCATATGCACCGTCAACTGTCCAGGGGATCTGATGGGGAGAGTACATCTGCTCTACACCTACGGGACCGCAGCTGTTTGCTTTGGCATATGCCGCAAGATCCGCAAGATCGTTTATAAGGTTCTGCTTGAACTCCTCATAGCGGCAGGCATCCTGCAGCACACTGTCTGAAAATGCGTGGCAGAAAAAGCCTAAGCCTGCACCCACAGCCTTCGCCTGATCCACCATAGGCTTGAGCCAATCGTTGAGAAATCTGCTTCTGACACCAGCATCTGTATGAGCAAGACCGAGGGTAGCATATGTGCCGTGTCCCGAATAGAGGTTAGCAACCTTAACGCCTGTCTCGTCGGATGCGGCCTTTACCTTATCTACCCAGTTTTTCATATATGTATCACCCATATAGAGAGGGTCGCACTCGGTATCGGCACTTGCCTCTACATAGTATACACCGAGATCCTTTATGGTCTGCATCCATTCAACGGGCTCTGTCCATCTCTTTGAACCAAAGCAGTTATCTATTGCAAGGTATATTTTAGGGTCCTTCATTGTCAATTCCTTTCAAAAAGCTTCATAGCAAAATATAATGCAAAATCCTGATCGTTGGCATAGGCATCAAATAGCTTTCCCTTTTTATTACCTATACGGAAGGGGTAAAGATATGCGCAGTATCCTCTGCCCTCAGGAGTAAACAGGCAGAGACAGTTACGGATATTATCCTCAGCCATTGCAAGATAATTCTTGTTCTTTGAGGCTTTACCCATAAGATAATACGCCCATCCCGACAGAACGCTCCAATAGTGGGGGAATGTGTCCCCAAAGGTCTGCTCCTTACCGAACCAATAGTCATCCCAATGTCTGATTGGAGTTTCATAGAGATGATAGTCGGGAGCAAGAGAATCAAATCTTACAAGGTTCTCGGTATGGAGCTCTGCGTTTTCAAGATACACCTTATCCCCTGTCAGCTCATATAGCTGAAGCATAAAGGTTACGGCAGGGGTAACGATGGTCTGCTCGTAGTCAACCTCGTGCTTGGGGTATCTGCCGCCAAAGGAGATCATATTGTCGGTATGACCCTTTGCGTACTCATAAAGCTTTTGTGAAAGATCTGTAAGTCCCGCCTCACGAAGAAGCTTGACTGGCTCGGCAATTGAAATACCGTTGGGATAGAATTTATCTCCGCCGTTTTCATAATAATGCTTCATAACACGGAACATCACCTCGAGATATTCCCTGTCCTTTGTGAGGTTATACAGCTCACAGCAGAACACACATACCCAAGGAGCATTATACAGTCTTACCTGTGTTGCATCCTTGCCTATGGTATCATATACCTGACCGCTTTCCCAGTCTGCAAACTCTCTGAAAACAAACTCAGTATACTCCATAAGTGAGTTATAGAAGCTGTCATTTCTGTGCTTTTGCAAGTATTTGGCAATTACAATACCCATACCGAGTCTTTCGCGGCTGGCATTGTGATCGGCTACCATATTGTTAAAATAAGGCGAATCGGTCTCGTTGTCGTATACCAGATAGCCTCCGTCAAGAGCACTTCCCTCTTTGTGGTACTGCTGCTTTTGGATTATAAAGGCAATTCTATTTTCAATTAACTCATCGAGTCTGGGGGAGACATAAGCAAGGGCGTGGGTCTTGATACCGTTGATCTCAATATCAAAGCGCACCTCACCGGGTGTGTCCGAAAGATATTCAACCGTAAGCACCTTACCGCGTACAGTTGCGTTACCCGCAGAAACAGAGTATTTTTTTATTTTATCGTGAGCCTTTGCCTTGATAACAAGCTTTTCGCCGCAGAATACGGTCTGGTGATTCATTGTAACATCAATAAAATTATCATATTCTCTTGCTTTTACATAGAAATCATTTCTGTCAGCAAAAACAAATATCTCCTGAGAGAACTCATAGCTCTCCCCGGGTAAAAGCGAAAAAGGAGAAAAATTGAGAGTAAAATCACCTCTGTCGTTCTTTGCATAGGCAGGTGTTGTCTGGGTGTATCCGAAAAGACTTCCCTTGGTTATCACCATACCCACATTTTGTTCGCTTGCACCCATACGCAGAGCCATGACATAAGAGGACTGCTCTGCACACCAGATATGGGTATTGCATCTCTTTGTGAGGCAGGTCTCGGCATCCTCATAGTTATCGTTAAAGGGCATATCTATACCGCAACGGTCTGACGGGAAGAAGATCTCGTTTGAGGATGTGTTGGTTATAACATATCTCTCGGTATAACGGTCCTTGTTTATTCTCTCGACCTCGACCTTTACAAGAGCATTGGAATATACCGCCCTGCAGCATTCCCCGTCTATCTCGACGCTCTGAGGAAGGATACCTTCAAATCTGTTAAACTGAGTCTGCATAATTATATTGGGCACACCAAAGGTCTTTTCTCCCTCGACCCAGTTCAATTCATATTTATCACCGCATATTACAAGCGAGTTAAGTCCACCGTTTTCACGGGAATATTCAACCTTAAACATATTATCAACCTATAGATGTCTTAAGAATTTCAAATATCTGCGCTCCGTAGGAACGGGGAGCAATAACATACTGATCTATAACTACAGTAATATACTCCTCATCCTCAAGGAAAGAGTAGCTCAGATCAACATCATCAAGCGCATTGTCCTCTACCGAATAAAACTTTTCGGGATGCTGCTTCATCTGTTCGATTATATTAGCCTTGACCTGAGTGATCTTGTCCTCGCCTACAACATCCTGCAAGGAAAGAAGCTTTCCTGCTTTAAGGTCATAGCTGATACACTTGTAAACGGAGGTGGGATTGACCGCACCTGCAATAGATGTGTCCACCTTTATCATAACAGATATATAGCCGTCCTTTGCGGTAAATACCTCGTATGTAAGCATACGGCTGGTAGCCGCCGCACCCTCAGCACTCTGGCCGATAGCAACATCGTGCTCGTATTCACTCTTAACGGTACCGATTATCGTATCGATCATCTGATTGTAGCCCTTGACATTATCACCGTAATCGGGTGCTTCTACCTTGGGCGCGGTGATATATACCTCAGCGCACACACCTACATCAAACTCGGTCTTTTCGGAGAATATCTCATCCTTAACTGTGACATCCGATACCTCCACAGATTCTGCAGGTACTTCGGGCACGGTAGTATTCTTACAGGAGCAGAACAAAACCGCAAGAATCAAAAGTGAAGCTAAAAATATAATTCTTTTCATCGTTATTCACCTTATTTAATAAAATCAAATTCAAAATCGTAGATGCTTACGGTATCTCCGTCAACAACACCCTTTTCTTCGAGCTTTTCTATTACACCGCTGTTCTTTAAAACGCGCTGAAAATAGGAAAGCGACTCTCTGTCATCAAAGTTTACCGAGCCCATTACCTTATAGAGCCAGTCTGCCTCGACAACATAGACACCGTTTACATTGGTAATAGTAACATCGTGATCCTTGGAATCGTCAAATATCTCAGGCTCCACATAGGTGGATTCAAACACCTGTGTAGGAGGAAGGAGCTTCAGTCTGTCCCAGACCATATCAAGCATTGTGTCGATATTTTCACGGGTAACGGCAGAAACATATATAAGCTCCCAGCCCATATCCTTGACATATGCCTCAAATTCTTCGAGGTCTATTATTTCCTCGTCTATCATATCAGCCTTGTTTGCCACAATGATCTGAGGTCTTTGCGCCAATGCCTCGCTGTAGTTAACAAGCTCGTTGTTAATAAGCTCGATATCGTCTATGGGGTCATTGCACAGCTGTCCTGATATATCAACAACATGGAGAAGAAGTCTGCAACGCTCTACATGGCGAAGGAACTCGTGACCTAAGCCTGCACCCTCACTTGCACCCTCAATAAGGCCGGGAATATCTGCTGCAATAAACCCACCGTTATCTCTTACCTTAACAACACCCAGGTTGGGAGAGAGTGTGGTAAAGTTGTAGTTTCCAATCTTGGGACGAGATGCGCTGATTACGGAAAGGATAGAGGATTTACCCACATTTGGCAGACCTATAAGTCCCACATCGGCTATCATCTTAAGCTCAAGAGCAAGCTCCTTTTCTTCACCCTTGATACCGCTTTTTGCAAATCTGGGAATCTGTCTTGTGGGTGTGGCAAAATGCTTATTGCCCCATCCGCCTCTGCCGCCCTTAAGAACGCGGAACTCGTCACAGTCGGACATATCCTTGATTATTGCCCCTGTCTCAGCATCCTTGATAAGTGTTCCTCTGGGAACAAGCAAAACAAGATCCTCACCATTGGCTCCGTGCCATTTGGAGGCCTTGCCGTCACCGCCGCTCTGGGCAACAAACTTTCTTCTGTACTTATAGTAGAGCAGAGTTGTTGCACCCTCGTCTACCTTGAATATAATACTGCCTCCGTTACCGCCGTCGCCGCCGTCGGGACCACCCTTGGCAACATATTTTTCGCGATGGAAGGAAACACATCCGTTTCCGCCGTCGCCTGCTTTACAATAAATTTTAACTCTGTCAAATAACATTTATTTCACCATCTCAAGAAATTTTTCTTCGTCAATTATCTCAACACCAAGAGCCTGTGCCTTGGTAAGCTTACTTCCCGCCTCTGCGCCCGCAAGGACATAGGAGGTCTTTTTTGATACGCTGCCCGACACCTTGCCGCCGTTTGCGGTTATGATATCGGCCGCCTCGTTTCTTGTCATAGAAGGCAGTGTTCCCGTGAGAACAAAGGTCATACCCTCAAAGCGGTTGCTTACATTCTCTTTTACCTCACAGGAGGTAACAACTCCTGCCGACTTAAGCTTATCTATAAGCTGTTTTGTTTTTTGATCACCAAAATACCTTACAATATGAGTAGCGGATATCTCACCCATATCATCGATTTTTGTCAGCTGGTCTACACCGAGATCAAAGAACAGGTCAATATCCGGATAAACCTTAACAATATTCTCTGCTGTTTTTTTACCAACCTGTCTGATACCCAAAGCAAAGAGTAAGCTGTCAAGCCCCCTTGTCTTTGAAGCTTCGATTGCGGAAATAAGATTTGCCGCTGATTTATCGCCCATACGGTCAAGGTCTGCTATGTCCTCTGCCTTAAGATAATAGATATCGGCAGCATCACTTATAAGCCCCTTATCATAAAGAGCTTCGATAACAGCGGGCCCTAAGCCGTCAATATTCATTGCTTCTCTTGAAGCAAAATGAATTATTCCTCTCAAGGCCTGTGCGGGACACTGTATGTTTGTACAACGGTATGCCGCCTCTCCCTCTATGCGCTCGACCCTTTCGCCGCAGGAGGGACAGAAATCGGGAAAATGAAAACCACGAACATCTTCAGATCGCTTTTTAAGGTTTACCGACACTATCTCGGGAATGATGTCGCCCGCCTTTTGCAGGACAACCGTATCACCGATACGGATATCCCTTTCACGGATAAAACCGAGGTTATGAAGGGTTGCCTTGGATACGGTAGAACCTGCTATAAACACAGGCTCAAGTATGGCAAGAGGGGTCAGCACTCCTGTCCTGCCAACCTGTACTGCAATGTCAAGAAGCTTTGTTTCCTTTTGCTCGGGAGGAAATTTATATGCAGCTGCCCATTTTGGGGTATTGGTATTCTCGCCCACTTCAACACGCCTTGCGATATCATCCATCTTGATAACCACACCGTCGATATCAAAAGAGAGTCCGGGTCTGTTTTCTCCATAGGATGTAACAATCGAAATTATTTCGTTTACGCTGTGAGCAATCTCGGAATGAACTGTTACAAAGCCCTGCTGGTTAAGAAAATCCATTGCCGAGCTGTGGGTTGCAAATGTCCTTTCGCAGTATTCGAGATTAAAAACAAAAATATCAAGTCCGCGAGAGGCGGTGACCTTGGAATCTAGCTGTCTGAGTGAGCCTGCTGCCGCATTTCTCGGGTTGGCAAAAAGACTCTCACCCTTAGCTTGTCTCTGAGCATTGAGCCTTTCAAAGGACTCACGGGGCATATATACCTCACCCCGCACAATAAGTCTGCCCTTGTAAGGGATAGAATGGGGGATGTTCTTTACGGTCTTGATATTATCCGTAACATTTTCACCCTCAACTCCGTTACCTCTTGTTGCACCAAGCACCAGTCTGCCGTTTTCGTAGGTCAGAACAACGGTCAGTCCGTCGATCTTATATTCTACAGAGTAGCTGTCGCCCTCGTCTATCTTTGATATAAAGTCGCACAGCTCATCATATGAAAACACATCCTGCAGACTTCCCATCTGGGCAATATGAGTGACCTTGGCAAACTTTTCAAGAGCGGCACCGCCCACCTTTACGGTAGGAGAATCATCTGTACGGTACTGCGGATATTTATCCTCCAGCTCCTGTAATCTACGGTACATCATATCATATTCATAGTCCGAGATCTCAGGGGTATCCTGCACATAATACAGATTGGAGTGATACCTTATGCGCTCTCTTAATTCTTCAATTTCCTTAATAATTTCGTCCATATACAATGCTCCCGATTCTATCACTATATTATATCACATATTTTACCCAATTACAAGACAAAAAAAGCGATAAGCTACCGCTTATCGCTATAATTTAAAGAATTATACATATAAGTCCGCCGCTTCCTTCATTGATTATCCGTTCAAGAGTTTCACAAAGCTTTGTTCTTGCATCCTCGGGCATATTTTCAAGCTTGGAATTTAATCCCTCGCTGACTAATTCGTGCATTGTCTTGCCGAAAATATTTGATTCCCATATTGCACGGGGATCCTCTTCGTATTCACGCAGGAGATATTTTATCAGATCCTCAGACTGTTGCTCGGTTCCCACAACAGGACTTATCTCGGTCTCTATATTAGCCTTCATAATATGTAACGAGGGTGCATTTGCTCTCAGCTTTACACCGTAGCCGTTTGGATGCTTGATTATCTCGGGCTCTTCAAAATTGAGATCGTCTATACAGGGTGTAACTATACCGTAGCCTGTTTCCTCAACTTGCTGCAGAGCACTCTGAAGCCTGGTATATCTCTTCTTTGACTCGGACAGGTCTATTATTGTGGTTATAAGGCTTTCTTCATCCATAATATCAAGATCTGTAAGCTCACTTAATATACGGTAGTACAGCTCACCCTCCACATCAATAGAAATACACGCACTTCCCTTGCCGAGATCTATCTTTTCCACCGATACCCGAGATATAAAATCGGCATCTGTAAGACTGTCAAAGGCAGGCTTGACATCCCCTGTTTTTGTTACAAGAGCCGCCGCATCCCGTATAGAAGCGTTGATATTTGAAACCACCCAATGGTCATCGGGTAATGCCATAAGCCAGCCGGGAAGATCAAGGGCGATCTCGGTTATGGGAAATTCAAGCAGTAGCATTGCCATTATACTCTGAATGTCCTGGGCATCAAGCCGCATACAGTTGACAAGGGCAACGGGAGCTTGGTATTTATCCTCAAGACGGCGGGCGAGATTTGTCGCAGCCTCGGATTCGGGCTCTGCGCTGTTTATGATGATCGCAAAGGGCTTGTGTATCTGCTTAAGCTCGGATATGACCCGCTCCTCGGCATCAAGATAGCTCTCACGGGGAATGTCGGTGATGCTTCCGTCCGTGGTTATGACCATACCGATGGTAGAATGATCTGTTATGACCTTTCTGGTTCCTGTCTCTGCCGCCTTGGTAAAGGGCATAGGCTCCTTTGACCATAAGGTATTGACCATCCGTTCCTTGCCTTCCTCAATATGACCTATTGCATCCGGAACAACATAGCCTACACAGTCCACCATTTTAACCCTGAACTGAATGTTGTCGCCTAAGGTAAGCTCAATTGCCTCCTCGGGAATAAATTTGGGCTCTGTTGTCATAACAGTCTTGCCCCCTGCACTTTGGGGCATCTCATCGATGGTTCTCTGCTTCAGATTTTCATTTTCGATATTCGGCAGAACCAATGCCTCCATAAATTTCTTTATAAAGGTAGATTTTCCTGTTCTTACCGGCCCTACAACGCCGATATAAATATCTCCGTCGGTACGGCTTGTTATATCACGGTATATGCTTGTATCTGTCATATTTCATCCTCATTTCAAAATACTTTTCAATGAATCATATGACAGCTTGTTCCGATTTATTCCTGTGTGTCCGGTGTTTCGCAATCTATAATATAACCCGCCTCCATATAACGCAAAGCCATATCATCATAAGCTATCCAGCCCATTTGACATAACTCACGGGCTACATACTCATCAATATCAGCCATACTACCCTTTTGAATAAGCTCAATCTTATAAGCCTTGGTCTGTCCGGGATAAGAGGTCAGCACATCATCATGCCACACCTCAACAAGGTCACCGTCGTTAAATAAATCTGCATTTTCAAGCCCGTCAGTATTAATCACGATCGGAGAGCCGTCGCAGATAAGCATCAGGCTGTCATTATTACAAAACAACAGTCTGCCCTGTGTTTTGTTCAGAGTTCTCTGTTCTATCCTGCCGCAACCTGCTAAAAGCAGCATACAGCAAAGTATGATTATAAATATCCGCTTCATATATCCACCTCCTGTATATTAACTACATTTTTGATCCAAAATGTAACAAAAGTCCGACACAAAGTCGGACTTTTATATTATGCCTGATTATCTACATAAAGGACGCGGACCTCGTCCTCTTCCTTTACGGGATTATCGCGTTCAACAAGGAACTTGGATGCTACCTGAGGGAAAAGTGCATAGCTGAGTACATCCTCTGCGGACTTGGCAATATCCTTTGCCTCCTCGCAGTACTTTTCAAGCTCGGGAGCGATAAGATCGGCAGGACGGCAGGTAATGACCTCATCATCACCGATAGCCTTACGGCGAACCTCCTCGTTTACCTTACCGGGAAGCTGACCGTACTCACCGCGAAGCACACCCTTGGACTCCTTGGATACCATCTTGTATCTTTCACCTGCAAGGACATTCATAACCGCTTGTGTACCTACAATCTGTGAGGTAGGTGTTACAAGGGGCGGATAACCGAAGTCCTCACGGACTCTGGGTATCTCTGCAAGTACTTCGTAGTATCTGTCCTCGGCATTAGCCTGCTTTAACTGTGAAAGAAGGTTAGAAAGCATACCGCCGGGAACCTGATACAGAAGTGTATTGGTATCAACATTAAGCACCTTGGGGTCAAGACTGCCTTCTGCCTTAAGCTTGTTTGCAACAGCTCTGAAATGAACTGCGGCATCGCTTAATTTACCAAGGTCAAGGCCTGTATCACGGTCTGTACCCTTAAGAGTAGCAACAAGAGCCTCTGTAGAGGGCTGAGCAGTACCGTTGGCAAGAGGCGAAAGTGCGGTATCTACGATATCCACACCCGCCTGAGCTGCCATAAGGTTTGTCATATCACCTGTACCGGTGGTATTATGGGTATGAAGATGGATCGGAACATTTACAGCCGCCTTCATTTTCTTAACCAGCTGGTAAGCGTTCATAGGCAGAAGCAGGTTAGCCATATCCTTGATACAGATAACATCTGCACCCATCTGCTCCATGGTCTTTGCAAGCTGTACAAAGTATTCGTCGCTGTGTACGGGGCTGACTGTATAGCTGATAGCCGCCTCGCATATACCACCGTACTTCTTGACAGACTTCATTGCCTGCTCAAGGTTACGGACATCGTTAAGCGCATCAAAAACACGGACTACATCGATACCGTTCTCAATAGACTTCTTACAGAAGGCATCGACCACATCGTCTGCATAATGCTTGTAGCCGAGGATATTCTGTCCGCGGAAGAGCATCTGAAGCTTGGTATTGGGAAGCGCAGCCTTAAGTTTACGCAATCTGTCCCAAGGGTCTTCCTTTAAGAATCTCATACAAGCATCAAAGGTAGCACCGCCCCAGCATTCAAGAGACCAGTAACCGATAGAGTCAAGGATCTCGCAGGCAGGAAGCATATCCTCAATTTTCATTCGTGTAGCCGCCTGAGACTGGTGGGCATCACGAAGTATAGTATCTGTAATATATAATTTGTTAGCCATTTATTATACCTCTTTATACAACGGGATGCAGGGCGATAAGAACACCTGCCGCAATAGCAGAGCCGATAACACCTGCCACATTGGGACCCATAGCGTGCATAAGCAGGAAGTTGGAGGGATTTTCCTTCTGACCCACCACCTGAGAAACACGGGCCGCCATAGGAACGGCAGATACGCCTGCAGAACCGATAAGGGGATTGATCTTTTTGCCCTTGGGCAGGAAGAGATTCATAAGCTTTGCAAGGAGAACACCGCCTGCAGTACCGCAACAGAATGCAACGATACCCATAGCCATAATACCAAGAGTGCTGGGTGACAGGAATGTTGCCGCAGTAGCAGTAGCACCAACAGAAACACCAAGGAATACGGTGACGATATTCATAAGCTCGTTTTGAACTGTCTTTGAAAGACGGTCAACTACACCACATTCCTTCATAAGATTACCGAGCATAAGACAGCCTACGAGGGGAGCTGCGGAAGGAACAAGCAGGGATACAAAGATTATTACAACAAAGGGGAAAATGATCTTCTGAGTCTTTGATACAGGGCGAAGCTCTGTCATAACTATCTGTCTTTCCTTCTTTGTTGTAAGCGCCTTCATTATGGGAGGCTGAATAACAGGCACCAATGCCATATAGGAATATGCGGCGACCGCAATAGGTCCGAGTAGCTCGGGAGCAAGCTTTGATGTAACAAATATTGCAGTAGGACCGTCAGCACCGCCTATAATACCGATAGAGGCCGCTTGCAGAGGACCAAAATCAATTCCGGGTACATATTTACCCAAAAGTATTGCACCTATATAAGCAAGGAATATACCAAGCTGTGCAGCCGCACCGAGTAAGAGGCTCTTGGGGTTTGCGATCAGGGGACCAAAGTCGGTCATTGCACCTACACCGATAAAAATAAGACAAGGGTAAATACCAAGCTTGACACCAAGATAAAGAATATCTATAAGACCGACAGAAAGGCTCTGTCCAAGATTTGCGTTGAGATACTCTATGACAGCAGGAGTTGCTTCATTTGCAGTGAACTCCGCAATGATCTCCTCGGTGATCTTTGCACCGCCTATAAGATCCCAATGGATATGTCCTCCCGAAAAGAAGGTCTCGTGGAACATTCCCGCACCGGGAATATTGGTCATAAGCATACCGAATGCGATGGGAAGAAGCAAAAGGGGCTCAAACTTTTTTACAATAGCAAAGTACATAAGTACAAGGGAAATAAGGATCATAGCAATGTATGTCCAGTTGCCCTTCATTATGTCGCCGTTTTTGAAAAGGAAGTCTTGGGTAAAAAATGTAGAAAAACCTGTATCTCCCCAAAACTTAATGATTGTTTCTAACATTAATATGACCTCCGGTGATTAAGCAATACTGCAAAGAACCGTACCGGATTCAACGCTTGCACCCTGTGCCACATTTACAGAGGCTACCTTACCGTCGCAGGGACACATGATCTCGTTCTCCATCTTCATAGCCTCGAGAACCATAAGAACATCGCCCTTCTTAACGCTTGCGCCGTTTGTAACATTTACCTTAAGGATAGTACCGGGCATAGGGCTCTTAACCTGCTCACCGCCAGCGGGAGCGGATACGGGAGCGGCATCAGCCTTCTTGGGAGCGGGAGCGGTCTTTGCGGCGTTGGCATCGATCTCTTCAAGAGTGATGTCATACTCGTTGCCGTTTACATTAACTCTAAATCTTCTCATTACTGTTACCTCGTTCAGTTAATTTTCTTTATAGATGTAATTCTAATTCCCGAAACATCTCGTCCCAGGGTCTCTGCGATTGCGGCAGAAACGGCAGCAACCGTTTCGTCGTCCATTTTTTCCTCGGAAGCTGCAGCAATTGCGGGATTTGCTTTGTTCTCTATGGGTGCCTTTTTGGGGAGCTTGTCAAATATAACATTCATTATGCTGAGCAGAATGACTATACATATAAGACCCAAAAATACAATACCCATACCAAGGCCTATTACCTCGCCCATACCGGGTGCCGAAGTGTTGGCAAGAACAGCAGACATAGCTTCTGTCATTGTATACCTCCATACAGATGTTTATAAATATATTATGCTTTGATTATATATTTTTAATCATTATAAATTAACGGCTATTGAAATTCAAGAATATAATGTTAAATTCCATATTAATTTTCAAATCAGAGGTTTTGGATATCCTCTTCTGTAACCATTGTTACACCGTTGTCCTGGAGAAGCTTGGTTGCCATATCATTATCCGCCACACGGAACACAACATAAGCAAACTGCTTGGATACTGTAATAAAAGCATACATATACTCGATGTTTACATCGTTATCAGTAAGAATTCTTACGACCTTTGCAAGACTGCCTGCCCGGTCATTTATGGCAACGCCTATAACATCTGTAACCGAAACGATACAGTGGGCCTGCTTCAAGGCCTCTGCCGCCTTTTCGGAATCGCTTACTATAAGGCGAAGAATACCAAAGTCCTGGGTATCGGCAATAGACATCGCTCTGATATCCACCTTTGCGTGGGAAAGTGTCTCATATATCTCAACAAGACTTCCCTTCTTGTTTTCAACAAATATTGATAACTGCTTGATTGCCATGGTACTTCCTCCTTTAGCTGTTATATCCTAATTCAAAGGCTTTTTTGTTAAGCTCAACAAATTGAGGCTTTACGCTGCTTTCTATGGCAGCTATCCACTTTTCGGTGGCGATATCCATATGCTTTGCAAGTCTGCCCAAAAGCACGATATTGACCGCCTTTGAGGAGCCTGCCTCATTTGCAAGTGTAAGTGCATCTATCTTATCAACATTTACGCCCTTACTTTCTAATTCGCAAAGGATCTCGGAGGGATATTCTGCCGCGCCTATAATTACAGGCATAGGATCGATCTGCTGTGTGTTGACAACAAGAGTTCCGCCCTCCTTAAGACAGCTTACATATCTTGCACCCTCAAGCTTTTCAAAGGAAATAATATAGTCTGCCTCGCCCTTATCAATAATGGGAGAGTACACCTTTTCACCGTAACGGACATATGTTACAACAGAGCCTCCGCGCTGGCTCATTCCGTGAACCTCGGAAACCTTTACATCATAGCCCTCGCCGCAGAGAAGCTTACCTAAAAGCTTACTTGCAAGAAGAGATCCCTGTCCGCCTACACCGACGATCATTATATTAGTAGTTTTCATCATTACTCACCCTGCCTTTCAAAAGCATCAAAGTGACAGAGCTGCTCACACACTCCGCAGCCTACACAAAGTGTAGCATCTATCTCTGCCTTGCCGTCGTGCATACTGATTGCAGGACAACCGAACTTCATACAAGCCTTACAGCTTCTGCATTTATCCTTGTTGACAACAAGAGACTTCTGAGCCTTTACATATTTAAGAAGTACACAGGGTCTGCGGGAGATGATAACAGAGGGCTCCTCTGCCGCAAGCTCTTCCTTAAGAACACGGTCACACTCCTTGAGATCATAGGGATCAACAACGGTCACTCTCTTAATGCCAAGAGCACGGCAAAGAGCCTCGAGATCTACCTTTGCAGCCACATCACCCTTAAGATTATAGCCTGTGGTGGGGTTCTGCTGATGGCCTGTCATACCTGTGATGGAGTTGTCAAGAATAACGGTGGTTGTATTGGAAGCATTGTAGCTTACATTTACAAGACCTGTCATACCTGAATGCATAAAGGTGGAGTCACCTATAACCGCAACTGTCTTCTTTTCTGCATCTGTACCCTGCGCCTTATTAAAGCCGTGAGCACCTGTGATAGAACCACCCATACAAAGTGTGGTATCCATCGCACACAGAGGAGGCATAGCACCGAGAGTATAGCATCCGATATCACCCATAACATTGCACTTGTTCTTAGCAAGAGTATAATACATACCTCTGTGAGGACAGCCTGCGCACATCATGGGAGGACGGCCGGGGGCGGCTGTATCAAGAGTGATATATGCGTTTTCGGTAAGCTCAAGAGCCTTTGCAACGGTAGCCTGTGTGAACTCACCCAGATAGCCGAACAGCTCCTTACCCTCAACATCAACACCAATGGTCTTACAATGGTTTTCGATAATAGGATCAAGCTCCTCAACAACTACAACTCTCTTTACAGATGCGGCAAATTCCTTGATCTTATTTACAGGCATAGGATTGAGAAGACCCAGCTTAAATACAGGGTACTTGTCACCTACAACCTCTTTTACATACTGATAGCCCGAGCCTGAGGTGATAATACCGATTGAGTTATCCTCGCCTGCATCAATACGGTTGATGCTGTCTGTCTCGGCAAACTCGATAAGATCAAGAGTTCTCTGCTCTACTACAGGATGACGCTTGATGGCGTTACCGGGCATCATTATGTACTTTGCACCGTTCTTTTCGTACTTCTTATCCTCGGGCTTGTTTCTTTCGCCCAGCTCTACAATGCTCTGGGAATGAGCAATACGGGTAACGGTACGGAAAATAACGGGTGTATCAAATTTTTCGGAGATCTCGTATGCCTTCTTTATAAACTCAACAGTCTCCATAGAGTCGGAGGCCTCAACCATAGGTACCTTTGCGGCAATGGCATAATGACGGCTGTCCTGCTCATTCTGTGAAGAATGCATACCGGGATCGTCTGCAACACAGATTATAAGACCTGCGTTAACACCGGTATAAGACATTGTAAAGAGGGGGTCAGCGGCAACATTGAGACCAACATGCTTCATAGCACAGGCAGATCGCTTACCGCCAAGACAAGCACCAAAGGCAACCTCCATAGCTACCTTTTCGTTAGGTGCCCATTCTGCGTAGATTTCATCATATAACGCCGCAAATTCGGTTATTTCGGTACTGGGAGTACCGGGGTAGCTGGATACAACAGAGCATCCTGCCTCCCATAAGCCTCTGGCAACTGCGGCGTTGCCAATCATTAATTCCTTTGACATAATATATAACCTTCTTATAATTAATTTTCAGACTGATTTCTTAAATCGACTATTCTTCTTGCCTTGCCCTCGTAACGCTTGATGGACTTGGGAGCAACAAGAACTACCTTAGCCGAGATACCGAGTACTGTCTTGAGCTTATTGACAGCCAGCTGTCTGAGCTCCTCAAGCTTACCGTAGTTTACAAGCAGCTCGGCATCGGTTATCTCAATTCTTACCTCAAGATAGTCGGTATAGTTCTTACGGGTAAGAACAAGCTCGTAGTGAGGCGATATTCCGTCGATGTTTGCCATAACGCTTTCGATCTGTGAGGGGAATACATTAACACCTCTGATCTTAAGCATATCGTCACTTCTTCCGCTTACCTTATCCATACGGGCGTGGGTTCTTCCGCACTTACACTCATCATATGTGATCTTGGTGATATCCTTGGTTCTGTAACGGAGCATAGGGATACCTTCCTTGGTAAGAGTGGTGATAACAAGCTCACCGTACTCGCCCTCGTTCTTGCGGTTACCCGTATCGCTGTCGATGATCTCGGGAAGGAAGTGGTCCTCTGCAAAGTGCAAGCCGCAGCGGTACTGACATTCACCCGATACACCGGGACCCATAAGCTCACTCATACCATAGTTATCGGTAGAGAAAAGACCAAAGCCCTTTTCTATCTTATCGCGGAGCTCGTTGGTGCAGCCCTCAGAGCCGAACAGACCTATGCGAAGCTTAAGGTCGTCGTTGGATATACCCATTTCGTGAGCAACCTCGCTCATATACATAGCATATGAGGGAGTAGAAACAAGCACCGAAGCACCGAAATCCTTTAAGATCATAGCCTGCTTTTCGGTATTACCGGAAGATATCGGAATAACCGAACAACCGATCTTTTCAAGACCGTAATGCAGACCAAGTGCGCCGGTAAACAGACCGTAGCCAAAGGATATCTGCGCAATATCCTCCTCGGTAACACCTACCGCCATACAAAGACGGGCAACACAGTCGCTCCAGTTGTTGATATCGTTCTTAGTGTAGCCTACAACGGTAGGCTTGCCTGTAGTACCGCTCGATGCGTGTATACGAACGATATTCTTAAGGGGCTGAGCAAAAAGGCCGTAGGGATAGTTGTCTCTTATGTCGCTCTTGTTGGTATATGGTATGTACTGAATGTCGGACAGAGATTTGATCTTCTCTGCTGTTACCCCTGCCTCGGCAAGGCGCTTTGCATAAAAGGGTACATTGTTGATACAGTAGTCAACAAGCCATTTTAACCTTTCAAGCTGTAATTCCTCGATCTTTTTACGAGGCATTGTTTCTATATCTTTTTGAAAAAACATGATGATAACCTTTCCGTATGTTTTTTATATTTTAATTATTTAAATCATAAATGAATTATACAGACAAATACTTGCCACAATAACATCTATGATCGTATAAATTTCTTCAATCAAAAATAGCTATTGACTTATCCGATAAACACGGATAAAATATATCCGAAAGGATGATTTACAATGATTATTGATTTTCACACTCACAATTTTCCGGATAAAATAGCTGCATCTGTTATTGCCAAGCTTGAATCAACAGGCAATATGAAAGCATCTACCGACGGAACTCTTGACGGACTTAAGCTTTCTATGAAGCAGTCGGGCATAGATTATTCCGTAGTCCTCCCTGTAATGACCTCTACCAAACAATTTGAAAGTGTTAACCGTTATGCATCAGAAACAAACGGCAAGGACGGTATAATATCCTTTGGCGGAATTCATCCCGATAACGATAACATTGAGGAAAAGCTTGATCATATTAAAAATCTCGGTCTGCCCGGCATAAAGATACATCCCGATTATCAAGGTGTATTTATAGACGATGCACGTTATATACGCATCATACGCTATGCCGTAAAGATAGGCTTATATGTAACCACTCACGCAGGCTTTGACCCCGCGTTCCCGGAGATTGTGCGTTGCACACCCGAAAGAACACTTAATATGCTGAATGAGGTATATGACGGAAAAGAACCTGAGGAGCCAAGAATAATTCTTGCTCATTTAGGAAGCCTCGATGAGACAGATAAGGTGATCGATATGATAGCGGGCAAAACACTTTATCTCGATACTGCAGTAATGCTTGACAAGATACCCGAAGAAAAAACACTTCATCTGATCCGCAAGCACGGAGTGGATAAGATCCTTTTTGCCACAGACTGTCCTTGGGCCGATCAAACCAAGTTTGTAAAGATAATAAATAACCTTGATCTGACGGCACAGGAACGTGATATGATCACCCATATGAATGCAATTACGATGCTGAAAAAACAAAATATCGCATTTTAATATAATTATTTCAATTATACCACACACCGCATTATTTTTCAACACTTTTACGGCATTTTCTTAACAAATTAGCAAAATATTTTTAATACCGTAAATGCTTGACAAATATACCGCTGTGTGGTATTATAACTGTGTTGTGTTTGCACAGCCAATTAAAAAAGTATTCTCTTCCAAACAAATTACAACTGAATAACACTAAACACGGAGGGTTATCGAAGCGGTCATAACGAGGCGGTCTTGAAAACCGTTTGGGTTCACGCCCACGTGGGTTCGAATCCCACACCCTCCGCCAAAAAGAAACGACAATTTTCGACAGAAGATTGTCGTTTCTTTTTGTTCTTTTCACTTTTCTCTTTTCATTCTTCTCTCTTCTCTCAAATTGTCGTTTCCAGAGAAAAGATAAGAGAGAAAAGAGAAGAGAAAAGGTAGCTTTGCTTCGCAAAGCGTTGAATTATATAATAATTTGTGGTATAATTCAATCAGAGGTGATGATGAATGAACAGTCCTTTACTCGATAAATCTCTCAATTTTGCAACACAAATCGTATTGTTTTATGAAGAGTTTTCCAAATCAAAAAAAGATACAACTATCGCAAAACAGTTACTTCGTTCTGCTACAAGTGTTGGTGCAAATATAAACGAAGCCATATACGGTAACAGCAAAGCGGATTTTATATCAAAGCTTCATATTTCACTTAAGGAAACCGGTGAAAGCATATATTGGCTC
>JAFYLH010000023.1 GCA_017537175.1 Clostridia bacterium
AGTCTGATAAGTATTCAAAAGTGGTGTATATGTCGAATATACACCACTTTTTCACACTTTTCCGCGAAAAGGGCCACTACCGTACTTAGTACGCCTACGGACCCTTTTCACGAAAACCGACACTTCCTTTTTCGAAGTCTGTCAGCGTGTCGATAGGTTTATCGACACGCTGAACGGTACAAGCCTTTTTGGCTTGTACCGTTTTATTGTGCTTTGAATTAATGCATCAATCCGCCGAAATATTCTTCAAGGGATATAAGAGATTTTGAAAGGGTGGCAAGCTCCTCCTCGTTCAAGCGGGCGGCGATGGAATGTATCATATCCGCGTGAAAGTCCTGGTGCTTTTTTTCTGCTTTTTGTGCCTTTTCGGTAATGAATATAAATATCTTGCGGCGGTCCTCAAGGCCGTTTTCACGGCGCAGATAACCCTTGTTTACAAGGGTATTTACCGCAACCGAGGTGGCACCTGCGCTGAGGTTCAGCCTTTTGGCTATGTTTTTCATAGTACTCTCACCGCACTGAGCCAGCTCCGCCACCGCTTCTATGATATGGACCTCGTTTACCGAAATATCCTCTTCGCCTATGGCGTGCTCCTCAAGAGCCAATATCTTATTGAATATACGAACAAAGAAGGAGTTTATGATTTCTCTGTTGTCGGTCATGCTTTTACTCCTTGTCTATCTTGTGACGCTGGATCTTCTGTGTGGTGGTCTTGGGGAAGGGGGTCTTACGGATCTCAACGCCTCTTATCTGCTTGAAGGAGGCAATATTTTTGTTAAGCTCCACTACCGCTTTTTTAAAGTGGGATTCTACTTCCATATCACCTATGATGCCCTTTTCGTAAAGCGAGTCATAGTCGGGATAGATTATGGCAGTTACATTTATGGTATCATCCTCTGTGCTGCGTCTGCCCACAACGGTAACCTCCTTGATAAAATCCACTCTTTCAAGATATTCCTCTATTTCCTCGGGGAACACATTTTTGCCGTTGTTGAGGACTATAACATTCTTCTTTCTGCCTGTGATGTAGAGGTAGTTATCCTTGTCCATATAACCGCAGTCTCCTGTACGGAACCAGCCTCTGCTGTCAAGGACCTCTGCTGTTGCCTCGGGATTCTTGTAGTAGCCCAGCATAATGCTGTCGCCCTTTACAACGATCTCGCCTGTTTCGTCGCGGGGATCGTCACGGTCGATATAGCACTGCAGATTTGGGAGCACAAGACCGCAGCTGTGGAGCCTTACATTTTCAAAGGGAGCTACAGCAATAACAGGGGAGCATTCGGTAATACCGTAGCCCTCGGCAATTGTTATACCAAATGATGCAAATTTTTCTACCATTTCGGGGTTGAGGGGAGCACCGCCGCATACTATACGGTTAAGTCTGCCGCCAAAGGCCTCGGTGATCTGGGAGAAGAACTGCTTTCTCAGGTCAATACCCACACGGCGAAGCACCTTGTCTGTTTTGATAAGGCCGTTGACCGTCTTTTCCATACCCTTTTTGCGTATACCCTCCATTATCTTCTTGTAGACCGTGTTTACAAAGAGAGGAACAAGGGTAATTACGGTAGGCTGGAAGTATTTAAAGTCACGGGTGGTGTTCTTGATATTGTCATTGATGCAGACGGTTGCACCTACCGCAAAGGCGGCAAGGATGCCTGCGGTCATTTCATAGGTGTGGTGGAGGGGAAGCACGGATACAAGGACATCCTTAGAATCCACACGGACTATCTTAAGTGCCTCGGTGATATTGCTGATAATATTCTTCTGGGAGAGCATAACACCCTTAGAGGTGCCTGTTGTACCTGAGGTAAAGAGTATTACACTCATTTTTTCGGTATCCTGCTTTTTGACTACCTCGGGAAGGCCTCTCTTGACATTGAGATAATGTCCCCATTTTACGGTGTCGCCGTAGGGCATGTGATTGGTTTCGGGCGCAACGGCAGGCTCGTCGGTAAGGGATACAGGCGCACCTGCGCTGATACAGATGTAGCACTTTACCGCGGGCATCTCGGATTCGTGTCCCTCAAACACGCCTCTGTACTTTTCGGTGTATACCACCGCCTCACAGTCGGCAAAGTTTATAAAGCTTCTTATCTGATCCTCGGCAAGCTCCTTGTCAAGGGGAACCGCAACACCTCCAAAGATAATAGCGGCAAAATAGGCAGAGAGCCATTCATAGCACTTTTCACCAATGATGGCGGTATGGCCCTTGTTTACTCCCATTTCGCAGAGGGCAGAGCCAAGACCGTTTACAGTCTTTGCAAAATCGGAAAAGGACACCTTGTATTCGGTCTTTCTTCTTAAATAGCGGTAGCAGTCCTTACTGCCAAACTCTCTTGCACAGCTATAAAGCAGATCGGCAAAGTCGTTTATGGATTTTTCACTATGACAGGGGTAATACTTATTAGTCTTCATAAATACCTCATTAGTTTTGAATTAAAATAGTTTTAACTTAAAAACAATTAACATTATAATCAACACTTGTTGCTTTGTCAACGGTATTTATTATTGTTTACAGTTTGATAATAGGATATCCAATAGTAACTAAAAAAAGAGGTGCGATGCACCTCTTTGCGATATTCCCTTCGGGAGCGATATTTCTGACCGTTGGTCAGAAGCGATATATTTTGCCTTTGGCAAAATGCGAATCCAAAAAAAGCCCGATAAAAAAGAGGTGCAATGCACCTCTTTTCACTATTAACCTTTTATCACACGATATTCCGTGTGATTTGAATTACTGCACTACGGGGCGCAGTATACGGTCCAGGACTTAGTCCTGGTTAGAAGCCTCTACGATCTTTGCGAAGTCTGCTGCCTTGAGGGAAGCACCGCCGATAAGACCGCCGTCAACGTTAGTCTTGGAGAGAAGGCTCTGTGCGTTGCCTGCGTTCATGGAGCCACCGTACTGGATGGTAACGGTCTCTGCAACATCACGGCCGTACTTAGCAGCAAGAACGTCACGGATAAGAGCGCAAACCTCTTCTGCCTGATCGTCGGTAGCGGTAAGACCTGTACCGATAGCCCATACAGGCTCGTATGCGATGATTACCTTCTTAAGCATCTCGGCATCAACGCCCTGGAGAGCAACCTTGGTCTGAAGTGCAACTACCTCAGCGGTAATATCCTTCTGTCTCTCGTCGAGCATTTCGCCTACGCAGAGGATAACGGTAAGACCTGCGTTAACACCTGCAAGGAGTCTCTTGTTTACAGTCTCATCGGTCTCGCCGAAGTACTGTCTTCTTTCGCTGTGGCCTACGATAACGTACTCTACGCCGCACTCAACGAGCATCTCTGCGGAGATCTCGCCGGTGTAAGCACCCTTAGCCTCAAAGTGAACGTTCTCTGCGCCAACCTTGATAACGCTGCCCTCTGCTGCTGCCTTTGCTGCTGCGATGTCAACAAAGGGAACGCAAAGTACTACGTCACATGCGGGCTCTGCGGGAAGAGTGGTCTTCATTTCATTAATAAGAGCAGTAGTCTGGGAGGGAGTCATGTTCATCTTCCAGTTTCCTGCGATAACTGTCTTTCTTGTAGCTCTGTTCATTGTTTTATTCTCCAAATATATGTTATTGTTAAATCGGGCGTATAATTTTACGCCCGATTGTTATTCTAAACGATTGTATAAGCTAAATAGTTGCTTACGCAACAGCTAAATTATGCTACGCATAGCTATATTTCACTTCGTGAAGCTAAATTAAATTCGCCTTATAGCTGGGCGAAGCCCAATTTAGCTACGCAGTAATTTAGCTGAGCAACGCTCAATTTAGCTCGCCGAAGGCGAATTTAGCTGCTTGTTTACTTGTCAAGTAAACAAGCAATACCGGGAAGCTCAAGACCTTCGAGGAACTCGAGGGATGCGCCGCCGCCTGTAGAGATGTGAGTCATCTTGTCAGCAAAGCCGAGAGTGTTGATAGCTGCTGCAGAGTCACCACCGCCGATGATGGAGATGGAACCGCTCTCTGCTACTGCAGTAGCAACTGCACGGGTACCGGAAGCGAACTTCTCCCACTCGGAAACGCCCATAGGACCGTTCCAAACTACAGTGCCTGCAGACTTGATAGCATCAGCAAAGAGAGCCTCGGTCTTGGGACCGATATCAAGACCCATGAAGTTGTCGGGAATGTTGTCGGAGTCAACGAGAATATCGTTGCAGTTGGGGTCATATGCATCGCCGCAACGGTTGTCAACGGGGATAAGGAAGTTTACGCCCTTAGCTGCAGCCTCAGCCTGAAGCTCCTTTGCGAGGTCAAGCTTGTCGTCCTCGCAGATGGAGGTACCGATCTGGTAGCCGTTAGCCTTGAAGAAGGTGTAAGCCATACCGCCGCCTACGATAAGGGTGTCAACCTTGTTGATGAGGTTCTTGATAACACCGATCTTGTCAGAAACCTTAGCGCCGCCGAGGATAGCAACGAAGGGTCTCTTGGGCTCAGAAAGAGCGCCGCCCATAATGG
Source organism: Clostridia bacterium (assembly GCA_017537175.1). Classification (GTDB taxonomy): domain Bacteria; phylum Bacillota; class Clostridia; order Oscillospirales; family CAG-272; genus RGIG7300. Next base: position 4,452 of record JAFYLH010000023.1, read on the forward strand.
AGATCTCCTTCTGAATGAGGTAACCGCAAACTGCGGGGAGGTAGTCAGCAACACCTGCGGTAGAAGCGTGTGCACGGTGAGCTGTACCGAATGCATCGTTTACAAAGATGTCTGCCATAGAAGCAAGCTCCTTTGCGAACTCAGGATCGTTCTTGGTCTCTTCCTTGTGGAAACGAACGTTCTCGATAAGCATAACGTCGCCGTCGTTAAGAGCTGCAGCCTTAGCCTTAGCATCCTCGCCGATTACGTCCTTTGCAAGAACAACTTCCTTGCCGAGAAGCTCGGAGAGACGAGCTGCTACGGGAGCAAGGGAGAACTCGGGCTTGAACTCGCCCTTGGGTCTGCCCATGTGGGAGCAGAGGATAACCTTTGCGCCGTTGTCTGCTAAATACTTGATGGTGGGAAGAGCCTCACGGATTCTCTTGTCATCGGTGATAACGCCTTCCTTCAGGGGTACGTTAAAGTCACATCTTGCAAGAACTCTCTTGCCGCTTACTTCGATATCTTCGATAGTCTTCTTGTTGTACATTTCTATACTCCTTAAAAAATTATTTTTACAAATTTACGCAATTGTAATATTACCATAAACACGGAGATTTATCAACAAGATTTTTTGAATTTTTGTTATAATTATAACGATTTTACATATTGTACAAAATTCGTTAATTACATAGGATCCTGTATACGGTAACCAATACCCAGCTCGTTTATGATAAAACGGGTGTCCCCCGGCTTTGTTCCCAGCTTTTTGCGGAGGTTTGCCATATTCACCTGCAGCTTTTTTATGGAATTAAGGTCTGCGTGACCCCATATCTCGTTTATGATGCTTGTATAGGTCATTACCTGACCGGGGTGGCGGGACAGAAAGGTGAGGACATTATATTCGGTCTGAGTCAGCTTGACCTCTTCTCCGTCTATGCTGACGTGACGTCTGCTGTAGTCTATGGTCATACCGTTGAGCTCAAATATATCTCCGTTGCTGTTGGCAGAAGCATTGATGCTTCGCAGCGCCGCACGGACACGTGCCATAAGCTCGGCTGTACCGAATGGCTTGGTTATGTAATCGTTTGCACCCATATCAAGTGCCTTTACCTTGTCCTTTTCGTCGGTACGGGCGGACAGAACTATTATGGGCAGGGGAGAATATATACGCGCAACACGTATATACTCTGTGCCGTCCATATCAGGCAGTCCCAAGTCAAGGATAACAAGATCGGGGATGTAGGATTCGCCTAACATCAGAGCCTCTGTACAGGTGGAGGCGGTTATTACCTTATATCCGCTAGCCTCAAGAACGGTGGCAACTATATTTTGGATGTTTTTATCGTCCTCGCATACAAGGATCTTGTATTTATTGTTACTCATCAGAGGATCTCCTTAGGGTAAATTTAAAACTTGCTCCACCGTCGGGAATATTTGATGCAATGATATTGCTGTTGTGTGCCCTGATAATGGCACGGCATACAGACAGTCCTATACCCATATTTCTTTTGCTTATATTTTCGTTTTCCATTAGTGTTGCGCTGTGATATTCGTCAAATATCTTGTTGGGCTTGTCACGGCGGATACCGCAACCGTTATCCCTTACCTCAAAGCATACCTTGTCCTTGCGAAGTGTTACTCGCAAAACAAGCTCTGTCATACCTTGGGCGTGGATGACGGCGTTTTCAAGCAGATTGAACAGCACCTGCTCAATAAGCATTGCATCCATAGGTATGGATACAAATTCATCCGGAATGTCAAGTGTAAGAGGGGCAGAGGGGTAGTGGCGGTTAAACTTTACCACAACGGTATCTATAAGCTCCTCAAGAACCGTGTCTGTCATAGTCAGGGTTACGTTTTTGGCATTTACCTTTGTTACTGTAAGGGTGTTTTCCAGCATATGCACCAAGCCTTGGGACTCGGTGCGTATGTCATTAACTATTTCTATGCGCTGTTCCTCACTCAGACTGTCATAGTTATCTACTATTGCGGATGCCGAGGCATAGATGGTGGTCAGGGGAGTTCTGAGGTCGTGGGATACTGCCCTCATAAGATTGCCCACCATATTTTCGCGTATGCTTTCTTCCTTTATACGCTTTGCTTTTTTGAGCATAGTTGTAAGTGTGCAGGTAAGCATCGCCACAAAAAGTATGATAACAATGCTTATTACAACATTGTATGCATAGGTGATCTTTGCATCAGTCTTGTCAAAAATATATAATAACGAAGCCGCACTTGCAAAGGCAGATGCAATGCCGTAAAAATATCCGTCGGTGAGCAATGCAATAAAGAAAACTCCCAAAACATACAGCATGGGTACTATGCTGTTGACGTGCAGGATGGATCTTAAAAGCATAATTAAACAGTATATGGCGGTTATTATTACCGCTGAGATACCAACATTCTTTAATATCCTGAGGGTCTTGTTCATACGGCCTCCTTTGCAAAGTGATGGTTGTATTTTAGCATATTTAGAGGAAATTGTAAAGTGCTAAAAAATTTGATATAAAACAAAAAAACGACCCTGAAAGGGTCGTTTTAAAGTTGCTATGTATAAACTATAGCCTTAGTCCTGCTTCATTGCAGCATAGCACTCGCTGCAGTATACGGGACGGTCATTGCTGGGCTGGAAGGGAACCTTTGCTTCCTTGCCGCAGTTTGCACAAGTGGTAGTGAACATCTCTCTACTCTGTCTTGTAGCAGCCTTTCTTGCATCACGGCAGGTCTTGCATCTCTGGGGCTCATTCTGGAAACCTCTCTCAGCATAGAACTCCTGCTCGCCTGCTGTAAATACAAACTCCTGTCCGCATTCCTTGCAAACTAAGGTCTTGTCTTCGTACATTGGTCTTTACCTCACTTAATATGGTTATATATTTTCACCCGTGACAGGCCTTTCACCTGTATCTCTGTGCGTTTTCCTTAAACTACACGGGCAAATTTCATAATAGATCTCTGAACTTGGCTCTGATGCGGGACAGGGCATTGTCCACCGACTTGCGGGACACCGACAACAATCGGGCCACCTCATTATAGCTGCCTGTACTCAGATAGAGACGCAGCACACGGTCCTCGTAGGGGGTCAGCCTTCTGCGTGCCTTGTCAAGGGTCTCGGCAAGGTCGCTGCGTCGGATGATATCCTCCTCCATAGAGCTGCCGTCTGTGGTGATATCCTCCTCCACCGGCTCTGCGGCAGGGGCAATTTTTCTTGCCTCGGATATCAGACGGTTGCGTACACACAGCTTGGCATATAACCCAAAGGTCACCTTGCCGCGGGAACGCTCCTCCGAATAGGACTGTGCCGCCTCAAACAAGCCTATGGCACAGAGCTGGCGTATATCATCCTCCTCCAGAATGCCTGAGTATTCTGCCACCCTGGCTTCGATCATAGGGGAGTATGCGCAAAGAAGCCGGTTCATTGCATTTTCTTCGCCGCCCTTTATCTTTTGGAGCAGTTCTTTTGTTTCCCCGAGGTCTGCCATATGGGATAAATATACACCTTTCGTCAGTTTGATAAAGATATTATAACATTGTTAACAAATTATGTCAATACTTTTTCTTACAAATATACACTTTATGAATATTCAATGTCGAAATAGACAAAAACCTTGTCGGATTTTTGGTAATAATTGTGTTAAGAAATGTTATATATTGCGAAATTCAGATTAAAATATATAAATACAGAAGTGAAAGTTTGGTTAAAATGCACCATCAAGCAGATAATCTGCCTGCCCCGAAAGCAATGCCATTATGCATTTATATACACCGTCGGGGTTCTTTTCCAGATTTCGCTGGATGGTATTGAGCTGATCGCGGTTTTCTAAGGTCACGCTGAGAGAAAAGGTCTCCTTTTTCTCCTCCTTTACCGAAAAGGTAAAGAGGTATTTACCCTCAGGCAGCTTTGTGACCTTGTTCTCTATAGAGGCGCCTCTTTTTTCAAAGGAGGTCAGCCTTGTGGCTGCCGCAAGGGCGGTACGGCGGGTTCCGTGGGAAAGAGAATCGGCAAGGGTGTCGACCACATTTATACCCTGCTCAGTGATCATAAAGCCCACTGTGTCCTTGGTATCCACCACTGTTATGTTGCCTGTTTCCATAAGCTCGGAAAAGCATTCGGCAAAGCCGAAATAGTTTACCGCACCGTCAGCGGTGACCGTATCGTTGAGCTTGTCATGCTCTATAGGATATCCGATATGCTTCATTACATACAGGATATAGAGCTTTATTTCTGTTTTGGTAAGAAGAGGTGCTATCATATATATCTCCTCGTTAAATTAAAGGGCTGCAATGCAGCCCTTTGGATTAATTTTATTCGGCATTTTCCTCTACAGGCTTAAATCTGCTGTAGTTTGCAAGCTTTGCGCCGTCAAAGAGAACGGAGCCGAAATAATCGGTAGTAAGCTTGCTCAGATCCTTGTTCTTTACATATGCGTTTTCGTATACAAAGAGGGGAGCTGCGGGCATATCGCGAACAAGCATTTCCTCTGCCTTGTGAAGCAGCTCGGAGCGGGTAGCCTTGTCCTCTGCCGCAAATGCCTCTTCGATAAGAGCATCATACTCTTCGCTTGAATAGCCGGAAAGGTTTGTTACCGCGTCAAAGTTACCGGAAGCAAGGTCCATAGCACCGCCGGAGAAGGGCTTAGCATAGCTTGCAAGCTCGTTGAAGGCGTCGGTGGAAAGCATCTGGGAGTCTATTGCGATAACATCAAAATCACGGGTAGAATATGCGGTGTAGAGAAGATCACGGTACTGATCGTACTCGATGTTGGTGTAGTGCTCAAAGGTAACAGCTACTATCTCAACAGTAAAGCCAAGCTGTTCCCACTGACCCTTTACATATTCGGCAACTGCACGGTCAACCTCGTTATCACGGATGGTGATGGAGATCTCCTTATCTTCGGCTGCAGAAACGAGCTTCTTTGCCTCTGCCATATCAGCAGTAGCGGAAATGAGGGCACCGCCGTTTTCTCTGAAGCTGTCAGAGCCGGTCTTGTCGGTAATGCGGTTGGGGATAAAGCCTTCTGCCGCCTTTGCGTAGGTGATGATGCTTGCAAGCTCTGCTCTGTCAATTGCAAGAGAGAGACCGCGTCTTACATCAGCATTGTCAAAGGGAGCGCGCTGGCTGTTGAATACATATGTAGCGGTAGAAAGGGTATCGAGTTTTGTAGCATTGATGGATGCTCTTGCAGAAAGGGGTATCTGGCTGTTGAATACCAGATTGCCTTCGCCGTAGGAAAGCATTGCATCCTCGGTATCGCCCATAGTGATATTGATACGGTAGGGCTTAACATACTTATCAAGAGCCTGAGTCTCGCTTTCGATATCTCTGTAGTAGTAGATAGAACGCTCAAGAACCATTTCGCCCTCGCCGGGGATAAATGTCTTTACATAGAAGGGGCCGTTGGTAACCATGGTAGCATAGTAGGAAGCCCAGTCGTCAAGTCTGTTTGCCTTGTCCTCACGGAGGGGAACAAGCGCAGGGCTGGCAAGAGTCTTGATAAATTCGTTGATGTCGATCTTGTGGGTAAAGGTTACCTGGAGAACTCTGGTCTCGGAAGCAACAACGCCAAAGTCGTCGATGGAGATATCACCGTTCTTGCAGGCTCTTGCGTTCTTTACATCAAAAAGCAGGGATGCAGCCTTGGAGTTGAACTCGGGCTCCATGATTCTCTTCCACGCATAAACGAAGTCGTTTGCGTTGATGCTGCGGCCGTCACTCCACTTTGTCTGCTTGAGGGTGAACTCTGCAACAAACTCTCCGTCACGGTTGGTGTAGGTCTTGTAATCCTTACAAAGAGCCTTGACTGCCTTGCCGTCACTGTTGAGAGTGAAAAGACCCTCGTAGATAAGTGAGAGTATCTTTGCACCTGCATCGTCAAGATATGCGTATGCAGGGTCAAGGTTATAGATCTCGGTGGTAAGGTGCACGGGGATCTCGGCACCCTTGTCCTTGGCGTTAGGTCTGATACCTATACACGAGGTAAGGCAAGGGATAAGAAGCAGGGTGCACAGAATGAGGGCTAATATTTTTCTCATTTGGTAATTCCTCCTGAATAATATACATATATAGTGTCACATAATACATTATAAATCATTATATAAAATTTTGCAAGAACAAAGATGCACAAAATTCAATTTTTTTTGCAAAAAACAGGGGAAAAATATGGTTGAAAGCAATTTTGTACGCACCGACCTTGCCGCAGAGGCGACCTCGGAGCTGAATATGGACAGATTAAAGGGTGTTCACTTCCAAAAAAAGGAGGTCTGCGGCATACCTGTAAGCGATATGACCATCACTACAGAAGAGGGAAGCACCCTTATCGGAAAGCCTGTGGGGAGATATGTGACCCTTGAATGCGGCAAGGTCTGGCTGTGTGATGATTCATACCGTGACGGGCTTGTGTCGGCTATATCCGAATATATACTAAAGCTGGTTCCGGGGCAGAAAAACAAGGTTCTGGTGGTGGGGCTGGGAAACAGGGATATAACTCCCGATTCGCTTGGCCCCAAAACCCTTGATGGACTTATAGTGACCCGTCATATAAGAGAATACGATAAGGGACTATTTGAGAGTATGGGTCAGGAGGAGGTTGCCGCAGTTGCCCCGGGAGTGGTGGGACAGACGGGGATAGAAACCCTGGAGCTTATCCGCGGAGCTGTGGAAAGGGTAAAGCCCCACTTAGTCATAGCGGTGGATGCCCTTGCCGCCCGCAGCGTTGACAGGCTTTGCACCACGGTGCAGCTTACCGATACAGGCATTGCTCCCGGCTCGGGTATAGGCAACCGCCGCCGCGAGATCAACAAGGAGAGCATCGGCGCTCCGGTCATTGCCATAGGTGTGCCCACGGTGGTGGACTCCTCCACCCTTGTTTACGATGCTCTGTCAAAGGCGGGTATAGAGGATGTCAACGATCCCCTGAGACAGGTGCTGGAAAACGGCAGGAGCTTTTTTGTTTCGCTAAAGGAAAGTGATGTTGCGGTAACTCAGAGCGCAAAAATTATTTCGGATGCTCTCAATATGGCATTTTCGGCCGACTGACTGCATATATATATTGTGGAAAGGAAGGTCAAAAAATGAATTCTCGTACTGCTGTTCGCCCCGCGGGGCAAAAAATAAACTACCGACGGATATATACTCTGCTTGCCTGCTGTATTGCCTGCACCGTAATATTTGCCTCCGCTGCACTAAAGCTCAGCGACCATTTTTCGCCCCAAAGCCTTGAGCTTAATGCCATAGGAGGCTTTGGAGGGTTTTCTCTTCCCATAACACTTTACGAGGATGAGGTCATGGAGCCCGGCAGAGAGGGTATTACAAAGCAGCCCTTATATGTCATAGAGGAAAAAAAGGAAAGCACAGAGCAGAGTAGTGGCAGATATCCCATAATAGAAAGTGACCTCAGCCTCGGTGCTCTTCCGGGACAGATACTGGTAAGAGACAGCGACAGCGGTATGAGTGTGGATACAGAGCTGCTTTTATCCTCTGCCTATCCCAAGGCTCTCAGTCAAGGCGGCATCTCACATATAAGCACAAAGCAGCAGCCCCTGGTGCTGATAGTACACACCCACGCCACAGAGGCATTTACCGAGGAGGGTGTGGATACATATACGGCGCAGACCACCTTCCGTTCCTCTGATAAGAGCAAAAATATGGTGGCGGTGGGAAGAGTTATGGCGCAGGTGCTCAACGAAAGAGGTATACCTACCCTTCATTGCGAGATCCTCCACGACGAGGGGGATTATAACGGAGCATACGACAATTCCCTTGCTACTGTAAAAAAATACTTAGAACAATATCCGTCAATAAAATATGTTTTTGACCTTCACCGCGATGCCATAATAAGAGAAAACGGCGAGGCCGTAAAGCCTGTCTGCAATATAGACCAAAAAAAGACGGCACAGGTCATGATCCTTGTGGGTACAAATGCGGGCGGGGCAGACCACTCTATGTGGATGGAAAATAATATGAATCTTGCAGTCAAGCTCCAATATGAGCTGACAGAGGAATATACCGGAATTGCAAGACCCATAAATCTGCGTAAATTAAGCTTCCATCAGCAATATGCTCCCGGCTCTCTGCTCTTTGAGATAGGCAGCTGCGCCAATACCCTTGAGGAGGCAAAAAATGCAGCAAAATATTTGGGGAATGCCATAGCTGATGTTATAAATAATTCTTAATTCTTAATTCTCAATTAAAAACAAAAAACAGCGTTTTTGACGCTGTTTTTTGTCTATTTGGAAAACTTTTGCTTGCTGTTTGTGTTCTTTTTGAGCTCGTAGCATTCGTTGCACATAGATGCAACCTCGGGAGAGTGGGAAACCAATATAACACATTTTCCGTTGCGGGCAAGATCACAGAAGATATCCATTATCTCTCTCTGTGTTTCGCCGTCAAGATTGCCTGTAGGCTCGTCGGCAAGAATTATCTCGGGATCATAGGAGAGCGCTCTTGCAATAGCCACTCGCTGCTGCTGACCGCCTGAGAGATGCAGTACCCGTCGGTTTGCCTCATCCTCGTCAAGTCCCACGCTTTGGAGCAGCTCCAAGGCCTTTTTGTTTCCCTTTACGCCTGCAATGTCCATAGACAGGACAACATTTTCAAGGGCGGTGAACTTGGTTATAAGGTTAAAGCTCTGGAAGATAACTCCGATATACTTGCTTCTGAATTTGTATTTGTCTATTTTTGCAACATCCTTGCCGTCATAGAGTATCTGACCGCTTTTGGGGGATGCCAGGCCCGAGAGCAGGGAAAGAAGTGTGGTCTTACCCGCACCGCTTTTACCCATAATGCAGTAGGTCTTGCCCTTTTCAAAGTCATAGGAGATATCCTTGAGCACCTTGGTGCTGCCGTAGGAGAAGTTTATATTCTGTAATGATAAAATAGCCATTTTCTCTGTACCTCCTCAGTCTCTGTTTGCAAGTATCTTTAAGGGCTCGTATCTCATAACAAAGAGCATTGAGGCGGCACCCGAAATAAGGGTCAATCCTACTGCGATGCCCAGCATCTGCAGTACAACGGTAAAGTGATGAGTATGTGAATTAAAGTTTGTTTAATTAAACTAACTATTGTAGACATAACCACGGAAATATGTTATAATGTAAAAAAACAAAGAGGTACAATATGAAGGTAGTTGTTATAGACGGACAGGGCGGAGCTCTGGGTGCAAGATTGGTAAAGGAAATATCGGCACAGCTGCCCGAGGCTGTATTGACTGTCATCGGTACCAATGCCATTGCTACCGCGGCAATGCTTAAGGCGGGGGCAAAGCAGGGTGCAACAGGGGAGAATCCCGTGGTGGTGGCTTGCCGCAGTGCCGATGTTATTATAGGGCCTGTGGGTATAGTAATTGCAGATTCGCTTATGGGCGAGGTGACCGAAAAAATGGCTCTGGCGGTGTCAAGAGCAGAGGCTACACGTATACTTATCCCCATGAACAAATGCGGCAATCTTGTGGCGGGTATAACCGAGCCTAATACAGGTGAGCTTATAGCCGATGTTATTGCTAAATTAAAGGCTTTAATGCTTGACAAGGGTGCTTGTCTGTGATAAAATACCCTTGTTGTTCTGAAGAACGGCAAAAGGGCTGAAGCCTTATATTTTAAACTACTGTAATATTAAACAACGATACTAAGAAGGTGTCATTATCTCTGTAGGGATAGTGGCACTTTTTGTATGTATACGTATAAGAAAGGAATTCTTATGAAAAAACACAACCAACTTGTTAAGCTGATATTGGCAGCCCTGTTCTTGGCTTTGGCATATGTTATGCCCTTTTTGACAGGACAGATACCCGAGGTGGGGGCAATGCTTTGTCCCTTACATATTCCCGTGCTTCTTTGCGGGTTTATCTGCGGACCCTTTTGGGGTCTTGCGGTAGGCATTGTCGCACCCCTGCTTCGTTCCTTTATTCTTGGTATGCCTCCTCTTTTCCCAACAGCTGTATGCATGGCGTTTGAGCTGGCAGCCTACGGTGCGGTGAGCGGTCTTATGCACAAGATACTTCCCAAAAAGAAGCCTTATATCTATCTTTCCCTTGTTATCGCCATGCTTGCGGGAAGAGCGGTGTTTGGTATTGCAAAGATGTTATGTATGGGGATTTCCGGCGGTGAGTATTCCTTTATGCTGTTTATTGCAGAGGCGTTTACCAATGCTGTCCCCGGAATCATAGTTCAGATAGTGCTTGTTCCCATAATTGTAATTCTGCTTGAAAGCATTAATATATTAAAATCGGATAAGCTATGAAAACAAAAGAACTTTTAACAGAGCATTTTAACAGATATCCAAAGGCAGAGCTACAGGATATTTTTAAGTTTATCCACCAAAGCTCCTTTGGGTGTGAGCATATGGTGTCAAGCCTTGAAAGGGCTACAGAGTACATCAAAAGCGAATATGCAGAGGGCGTAGCTGATGCCGATATCCTACCCCTTGACGGAGAGTATAGCCGTGTGCCTCTTTGCTATATAAATAAGGGCTTGTCTGCCGAGACCTTCGGAAAGCTTTTTTATCTTTCTGCCGAGAGGGTGGATGGCAGAGCCGAACTTTTAGCAAAGCTTGAGGTACTGAGAGAGCTGACAGGCGGGGACGAGCTTGACAAAGCTATAAATGAATGGGAACAAAAAGGCTTCCCGGCACTTCATCATTCACATAGCTTCAGAGAAGAATATAAGCCCGCCTACCGTGTTATCAAAAACAAATTCATACCCTTTTTGCCTTTGCTTTGCGAGATAGACAAAAGGCTTAGAGAGGGTAATGTTATCTTAAGTGTAGAGGGTAGTAGTGCCAGCGGAAAGAGCACCCTTGCAGATATCCTCGGCTCTGTATATGACTGCAATATCATTCATACAGATGACTTCTTTTTGCAGATGCATCAGCGTACACCTGAACGCTTTAAAGAGGTTGGCGGAAACCTTGACAGAGAAAGATTTTACACCGAGGTTGTTGCCCCTCTTAAAGACGGAAAAGAGTTTACTTACCGTAAATTCGACTGTTCAAAATTGTCTTTGGGTGAGAGCGCTACCGTAACACCAAAGCCACTGACGGTAGTAGAGGGAGCATATTCCATGCACCCCTATTTCGGTGAATATTATGATCTGTCGGCATTTATTGATATCGACCCCGAACTACAGAGAGAGCGTATATTAAAGCGTAATCCCAATATGGCTGACAGATTCTTTAATGAGTGGATACCTCTTGAAAAGACTTACTTTGAGTCAACCCGTATTCCCGAAAAATGTGATATAGTTATTTCTGTCAATTAAGAGCGTGCTTAACGGCATGCTCTTTTTTAATGTATAGGAAATTACTCTGTTTCGTGTGATTTGTAAAACTGAATTAACGGGTGTTTGGGGGTGCGGGTGCTTTCGTTTGGACGGGAGGGGCAACCCCTCCCCTACACTCTCCTTTTATATTCTTTTATTGTATTTTCTTTTATTTTCTTTTCTTTGTGTACTTTCTGTCGCTTGAACGGGGATTAATGTAGCTTGAGCGGGAGTTTATGTTGCAGAAACTCGGGTTAATGTTGCAGAAACTCAAAAGTATTATAAAAGGCTATACTTTCGGTACTCATATTATACCATTTGCTTTGAGTGTGTGGGAGGGCACTACCCCGGACTTTTTCTCTCTTTCACTCTCTTTTTAGGTTACAATCTCGGAGATACTGTCCTCAGGACAGCATCTTTTGTTTGTATGATGTGGTAGTGATCTGCCTTTGGCAGATGCGATATACCTGCGGTGCGATATTTCTTACGAAGCGATATTCCCTTTGGGAGCGATATGTCCGCTTTGCGGACGTGATAAAAAAAGAAGCTTTTGACCTTTTGGGTCAAAAGCCTCATGCAATTGAGAATTGAGAATTGAGAATTAAGAATTGAGAATTCTCTCCGCCGCTGCACGCTTGGTACAGAGAGCGAGAGCCTCACTTGCTGTCTTTAACTCGTCGAGGGGAGGGAAGGTGGGAGCGATACGGAGGTTCTTATCCTCGGGATCCTTTCCGTAGGGGAAGGTAGCACCCGCAGGGGTAAGATTTACACCAAGCTCGCACATCATTTCATACACTCTCTTTGCAGTACCCGGGAAAACATCAAGGGAGATAAAGTAACCGCCCTCGGGCTTAGACCAGCTTGCAATACCGAGACCTGTAAGCTGCTCGGTAAGTACCTCGTCTACCATACGGAACTTGGGAGCGATGATAGCCGCGTGCTTTTCCATATGCTTAAGTATTCCCTCAAGGTTGCCGAAATACTTAACGTGACGCATCTGATTGAGCTTATCGTGACCTATGGTCTGAACGGTAAGTACCTTCTTTATTGCATCTATGTTATGCTTTGAGGAAGCGATAACCGCAAGACCCGAGCCGGGGAAGGATATCTTTGAGGTAGAGGTAAATACATACGCCATATTGTCATTGCCGTACTTAGCACATTCCTTTATGATGCTGGGCTGCATGTCGGCACCTGCATAGAGGGAGTGGATGATATAAGCATCGTCCCAGAAGATACGGAAGTCCTTAGCTGCGGGCTTCATGGATGCAAGACGAGCGATCACCTCATCGGAGAAGATAACGCCTGTGGGGTTAGAGTACTTGGGAACGCACCAGATACCCTTGATGGAAGCGTCCTCGGAAACAAGCTTTTCAACTGTGTCCATATCGGGGCCGTCTGCCTTCATCTCTACGGTTATCATCTCTATACCCATCTTCTCGCAGATGGAAAAATGTCTGTCATAGCCGGGTGCGGGGCAGAGGAACTTTATCTTGCCCTGTGCCGCCCAGGGGGTAGAGCCCTCATCCTCAACACCAAAGATCATATTTCTTGCAAAGGTGTCAAACATAAGATTAAGGCTACTGTTTCCGCCGATAATAAGGTTCTCTGCGGGGATATCGAGAAGCTCTGCAAAAATGCGCTTTGCCTCGGGGATACCGTCAAGGATACCGTAGTTACGGCAGTCTGTGCCTGCCTCGGTCTTGCAATCCTCCTTGGTTACAAGGATGCCAAGCATATCCTGTGTCAGGTCGAGCTGATCCTTATCAAGAATACCTCTTGCCATATTGAGCTTAAGGTTCTTTGCTTTTAAGTTTTCAAATTCTGTGTCAAGCGCCGCCTTTATGCTTTCAAGCTCTGCGGCTGTAAGCTGTGTATATTCCATTTATAATAATAACTCCGTTAAAAATCTGCGTTACCTGTTGTACGGGGGAAGGACTGAACGTCGCGGATGTTTGAAATGCCGGTAACATACATAATAAGTCTTTCAAATCCAAGACCAAAGCCTGCGTGCTTTGCACCGCCAAAGCGGCGAAGGTCAACATACCACTTGTAGTCCTCTTCGTTAAGTCCGAACTTCTCAAGGCTTTCGAGAAGAATGTCAAGTCTTTCCTCTCTCTGAGAGCCGCCTACAAGCTCACCTACACCGGGAACAAGAAGGTCCATTGCCGCAACTGTCTTCTGGTCATCGTTGACTCTCATATAGAATGCCTTGATGTCACGGGGCCAATCGGTAACAAATACAGGCTTGCCGTAAACCTTTTCGGTAAGGTATCTCTCGTGCTCGGTCTGAAGGTCCATACCCCACTCTGCGGGATAGTCAAAGCTCTCGCCCGACTTCTGAAGAATATCAACTGCCTCTGTGTAGGTTACACGGGCAAAGTCGCTTGAAACGATATTGTTAAGTCTGTCAAGGAGAGTATTGTCCATAAACTTGTTGAAGAACTCAAGCTCGGTGGGACAGTTTTCCATTATATATCCTATGACATACTTGAGCATCTTTTCACAAAGCTCCATATCGTCACAAAGATCTGCAAATGCCATCTCGGGCTCCATCATCCAGAACTCAGCCGCGTGGCGGGGTGTGTTGGAGTTCTCTGCACGGAAGGTGGGACCGAAGGTATAAACGTTGGCAAACGCCATAGCGTAGCACTCTACGTTGAGCTGGCCGGATACGGTGAGGTTAGCGGACTTGCCGAAGAAGTCCTGAGAATAATCTACCTGACCATCCTCGGTGCGGGGAGGGTTGTCCATATCAAGGGTGGTGATGCGGAACATCTCGCCTGCGCCCTCACAGTCGGAGGCTGTGATGATGGGGGTGTGTACGTATACAAAGTTGTTCTCCGCAAAGAACTTGTGAATACCCTGTGCCGCAACCGATCGAACACGGAAAACCGCATTGAAGGTGTTGGTACGGGGTCTAAGATGTGCTATTGTACGCAGGAACTCCATAGAGTGTCTCTTCTTCTGGAGGGGATACTCGGGCACGGAGGTGCCTGTAACCTCAATAGAGACTGCCTTGAGCTCAAAGGGCTGCTTTGCCTCGGGGGTAAGCTCAAGAATACCCTCGCATACAAAGGAAGCACCTACATTCTGCTTTGCAACATCCTTATAGTTTTCAAGCTTTGCATCCTCAAAAACTACCTGAAGGCAGGGAAAGGTGGAGCCGTCGTTAAGCTCGATAAAGCCAAAAACATTTGACGCACGGATAGAACGCGCCCAGCCTGCAACTGTTATGGTCTGTCCTGCATATGTTTCGGGGGAAGCAAAAAGCTCTTTAATTGTAACTCGCTTCATTTTATATATCTCCTTTAGTGGATTTGGCATAATAATATACTATTATATAATATGTTTTGCAAAAATACAACACTTAAATTAAAAAAATTCTCAATTCTCAATTCTTAATTCTCAATTAAAGGTGGATTTTTGCCCCAAAGGGCAAAAATCTTCATTAATTACCTGTCAAAAACGTTGCCAAAGGCAACTCATAACAATGCGAAGCATTTTATAACTCATAGCTTGCCGTCCTCGGGCGGCAATCATAACTCAAAAATGCACCCCTTGCGGAGTGCATTTTGTGTTATTGCGCTACAGCTACCTGGGTGTCAACGGTAGTATCTGTTGTTGAATTGAATGCTGTCTGGGGAATTGTGGAGGGAAGAGATGCAAGTGCGTCAGAGTCCATATCTATAGTATAAATCTCCTGCCAGCCTGTAACCAGCTCGGTGATGTAGGCTTCAAGCATAGACTCGTATGCCTGTGTCTGCCATACGGGACGACCTGCACCTGCATAGTACATAATGTGATAGCCGTAGACTGTCTTTACAATGCCGGTGTCCTCTAACATTCTGGCGGGATCAAAGAGCCAATCGTTAAATTCCTCTACCATCATACCTGTTGTTACATTTTCGTAAAGGGAATTTGAGTCCTGGTTGTATTTCTTTGCCAGATCATCAAATGCTTCTTCGGTCTTGTTACCTGCACGGTATTCTGCAAGTATTTCCTCTGCCTTCGTCCTTGCCTCTTCGTCGGTAAGCTCTTCTCCTGTTTTAATAAGGATATGGCGGACATTTCTTGTAGGATCATCCTGACGGTAGGGGGTGTTTTCCAACACATATACGGTATAATTTCCGGCACCGTCGTCCATGAGCTTAACATCGCCTGCCTTACGGTCAGCCGCAAATGCCCACTCGGAAGCCTCGTTCCCGGCGGTATATGCCTGTGCTATAGCCACATATTCTGCCTTTGCCTGTATCTCATCGTCGGTGAGGGGAGTTTCAAGATCTGCATTGGCTTCATTAAGATATGCTGCGACCCAGCTGACAAAAGAACCGTCTGATGCCGCTGACAGTAAAGCTTCTGCATCTGCCTCGGCCTCTGCCAACGATACGGTATCAAGATCGTTGGCCGTTATTGTAAAGGAGCGGTAGTCTACCTTGTCAAGGCTGTCCTTGTTGGCGGTATAGTATGCCTCAAACTCGGTGTTTGTAAGGGAGTCAGAATAGTCCTTTTCTACCTTGGCATAATACTCGGAGGCATAGATCTCAAGCTCAAGGGCTCTGCGGATGTCGGCTTCGGTAATATCCTCTCCGAATATGTTGGTGATATACTCATTAAGGCTTACACCTGAAGCCTCTGCGCTTTGTGTCAGACCCACGATCTCATCGTTTACCAACTCGTCAAGCTCAGCTACCTCAAAGCCATTTGCGTGTGCTGCCTCTGCGTAGAGAAGATATGCGGTTGCTGTGTTTGCGGAGCTGTTTACAAAATACTGATACCAGCTTGTGCTTTCGTCATAGCTCTGCTCTGCAAGAGACTTTGTAACATCAAGACCCATATACTGCAGGTACATACCGTACCGGTTGTAGTAGCTGTAGAAATCGTTGAGATAGTAATAGGTCATCATTGCGGTGTCAACTGTATAGTTCTCTGTTTCAAAAACGCTCTGCTTTTTTTCGGCAATCGAGCCGACAGCCTCAGAAACGGCATCGGTTATTATTTTTGAGCAGGAGACCATAGAAAGCAGAAGTGCGCTCAGTATTAAAAGTGATAAGAATTTTTTCACGGATTTTCTCCTTGTAAATATCCCCCTATGGATGCATAGGGGGATAATGATCAGTTGTTATTATGCCTCTGCAGACTCGTCTGCGTTATTACCCTCGGTGTCAGTACTCTGAGAGAATGCTGTCTGGGGAATGGTGGGGGTAAGAGCTGCAAGTGCGGTAGAATTGATATCTACGGTATGAGCCTCCTGCCAGCCCTCAACCATTTCGCTGATGTAGGACTCAAGCAGTGTGTTGTATACATCGATCTTCCACTGAGGTCTGCCCTCGCCTGCAAAGTACATTACATGGTAGCCGAACTGGGTCTTAACAATGCCTGTGTCGCCCTCTTTTCTGGTCTCGTCAAAGATCCATTCCTTGAACTCTTCGGCATAGTTGTCGTCCTTCTTTATATTTTCATAAAGGGAGCTGCCGTCATCGTTGTATTCCTTTGCAAGAGCATCAAATGCATCAGCGGTCTTTTCGCCTGCCTCGTAGAGAGCCAGTACCTGATCAGCCTCTGCCTTGGCGCTTTCGTCGGATACACCGTCACCTGTTTTGATGAGGATGTGGCGGACATTCTTTGTGGGATCTTCCTGGCGGTATGCGGTCTTTTCCATCATATATACGGTGTAGTTGCCGTTGCCGTCATCGATAAGGGTTACATCGCCTGCCTTACGGTCAGCCGCAAACGCCCACTCAGAAAGCTCGTTATCTGCGGTGTATGCCTGTGCCTCGGTAACAGCAGAAGCCTTGGTGTTGATCTCTTCCTCGGTGAGGGGAGTTTCAAGGTCGGCATTAGCCTCGGTGAGGGCGGCCTTTACCAAAGCGATATAGGCTTCCTTAGAGGTTGCATTTGCCTTGAGATTTTCAGCGGCAGCCTTTGCCTCTGCATAAGCGGTGGTCTTTGCTGCCTCGTCGGCATCTTCTGCAACATCTGCGCTTATGGTATAGCTGAGGTAATCTACCTTGTCAAGGCTCTTTTGGTTGGTGATATAGTAGGTCTCAAACTCCTCGTCTGTGATAGAATCGGAGTATGCAGCCTCTACAGAGTTATAATACTCGGAGGCATAGATCTTGAGCTCCAGTGCATCGCGGATGTCGCTTTCCTTGATGCCGTAGCCAAAGAGGTTGGTAATATACTTCTCAAGGTCGATCTTTGCAGCCTCTGCGCTTTCTCTGAGTGCATCGATCTCCTTGTCGATAAGCTCGGCAAGATCCTCTACCTCAAAGTTGTTTGCGCGTGCCTCCTCTGCATAGAGAAGGTATGCGTTTGCTGTATTTGCGGAGCTGTTTACAAAATACTGATACCAGCTTGTGCTTTCGTCATAGCTCTGCTCTGCAAGAGACTTTGTAACATCAAGACCCATATACTGCAGGTACATACCGTACTGGTTGTAGTAGCTGTAGAAGTCGGTGAGGTAGTAATAGGTCATCATACAGTTGTTGATCTTGTAGTGCTCAGACTTAAGGGGAACCTGATTTCTCATGGAATTACCGGACTGGATCCACTTGGGAACAAGTGAAGCTCCGACAATTGCCACGGTAGAGAGAATAACTGTAACAATAAGGGCTGTTACAAGTATTTTTGTGGTACGCTGTTTCTGTGAAACATATTTTTTAGTAGCCATAATACGTCCTTTCGTATGTATAAAAATAATCCTTTTCAGTATAAACCTTAATTGTTAACATACAATTAAGAATGTGTGAACATAAATATAGTTATGGTGGTTGAATTATTTTTTTGAATATGTTATTATAATAATGGTTTATAAAACAAACAAAAATGAGGTATAACGATGGAAAAACACGACAGTGCATATCTGGCTTTTGAGAACTTTGAGGGAACATTGCGTCAGTATATGGCTCAGATGCAGTTGTACGATGCAGCCATCAAGGAGATAAAGACAAAGCTGGAGATACTGGACAACGAATTCAGTATAAAATACGACCACAACCCCATACACAATATAAAGTCGAGACTAAAATCGCCTAAAAGCATAATGGAAAAGCTTATCCGTCGGGATCTTCCCCTTACCCTTGAATCTCTTAAGGACGGAATGAATGATATTGCGGGCATCAGGGTAATATGCAACTATCTGGATGACATATATCACATAGCCGACCTTTTGACAGGGCAGGATGATGTCAAGCTACTTTTGCGCCGCGATTATATCAAGTATCCCAAAGAAAGTGGCTACCGCAGTCTGCATCTTGTTATAGAGGTTCCGGTATTTCTTGCCGAAAGGGTGGAGAATGTCAAGTGTGAGGTGCAGATACGCACCATAGCCATGGACTTTTGGGCAACATTGGAGCATCAGCTTAAGTATAAGGGTACAAGCGAAGTATCAAAGGAGCTTCTTGAAAGGCTCAAAATCTGCGCAGAGGCAATTACCGAGGTGGATGTGGAGATGCAGGAGATCCATAAGGATATTTTAAAGGAAAGGACTGACAGAGAGTGAATGTAGTAACTCTTGGAAGATCTCTGGGACTGCTTAAGCAGCTCACCGACTCTACGGCTGCTACCTCGGCAATAGTGCAGACCCAGCCCCAAAAGCCTTGGTTTGAGGGCAGAGCCTCAGAGTGTGAATACACATCCCCCGAGAGTGTGGGCATATCCTCGGATATGCTGTATAGCTATATCACAGAGATATATAACAATAAGAATATAAATGTTCAAAGCATCGTCATTTCCCGCAAGGGAAGGACTGTTGTCAAGCTGGGCTTTGACGGTTGGGATGCGGATATCTGGAAGTGCGCCTTTTCTCAGTCAAAGAGCATTACCTCTCTTGCTGTGGGTATGCTTATGGGCGACGGACTGCTTACTCCCAACACCACACTTGCGGATATCTTTGGAAAGCGTGTTCCCGCACTCTCAAAGGGTCGCTTTAAGGATATGACCGTGCTTCATCTCCTCACTATGTCCACAGGTGCGCTTTTTAACGAATTTCAATGCGTTGCCACCGATAACTGGATCAAGGGCTTTTTTACCTCCGGCTTTAGCTTTGAGCCGGGTGCGGAGTTTAACTATAACAGTCTCAATTCATATATGCTTTCAGCCATAGTCACATCACTTACAGGTAAGACTATGTCCGAGTTTCTTGACGAAAGGCTTTTTAAGCCCCTCGGTATTACCGATTACTTCTGGGAAAAATGTCCCAAGGGTATCGACAGAGGCGGCTGGGGACTTTTTATAAAGCCCTGTGATCTTACAAAAATAGGTCAGCTGCTGTTACAGAACGGAGAGTGGGAGGGCAAACGGATACTGTCCGAAAAATATGTAAATGCCGCCACCACCAAGCGTATAGAGGTTCCCGACAGCATAGGGGAATATGATTACGGCTTTCAGATATGGACACCCCGTAATTGCAACGGCTTTTTGTTTAACGGAATGCTCGGGCAGAATATGTTCTGCTACAGAGACAGCGGTATTATTGTTACCGTAAACAGCGGCAACACCGATATGTTCCAGAACAACGATCTTTTCCCGATCACGGATAAATATTTCAATACCCCCTTTGCCGACAGCCTTCCCCGTAACAAAAAGGCAGAGAAAAGGCTTAAGGAGCTGACAGATACTCTGTCCCGTTACCGTCCCTCGCGCAGCAGATATCTCTATGAGAGGGTGTTCAGAAAAAGTATACTGAAAAAGAATTGCCAAGCGGTAAGGGGAGAGTATACCGTTACCTCAAGGGAAGCGGTATCTGTAGGCTTTATGCCCGTGCTTATGCAGACCCTGCAGAACAATTATACCAAGGGTACCTTGGGCTACAGCTTTGGTGATGATGAAAAGGGCTTTTATCTCATATATAAGGAAGAGGACGGTGAGTATAAGCTGTATGTCGGATTTGATAAGACAGAGTATACCGACATTGAGATAATGGGCGAAAAATGCCGTCTTGGTGTAAGCGGTGAGTTTAAATATAATGAGGACGATCTGCTTGTGCTTAAGCTCAGAGCCGATTTTATAGAATTCCCCTATACCAGATATATAAAATTTATTTTTACCGACAGCGGTGTTGAGGCGCAGTACCGCGAGACCCCCGGCAAGGAGGTTCTGAGCGGCTTTGATATGTCGGATGTGACAAAAAAGATCCCCTCGGTGCTTTCCTCGGTTACCGAGGCAGGAGCGCAGCAGGTCATAGCAAAACTGGGCATCGCATTTGAAAGAACCCTTTGTGCAGAAAAGAAATAATAAAGAAAAACAAAATGTCAAGAGTTTTAAAAGCTCTTGACTTTTTTGTTTGCTGTATAAATAAAAAAATGAATATAGTACACACTATTTCAAAGGGATTACATAGGAGGAATAGTTGGTATGAATGATGTAATTCTGAAAATGGAAGGCATTGAAAAAAGCTTTTCGGGTGTGCATGCCCTTAAGTCTGTTGATTTTGAGCTGAGACGGGGCGAGGTCCACGCTCTTATGGGAGAAAACGGAGCGGGGAAATCTACACTTATGAAGGTGCTGTGCGGTATCCATCAGCCTGACGGCGGCAGGATAGTTCTCTTTGGAAAAGAGGTGTCCTTTCGCAATATAGCACAGGCTCAGGCGGCGGGGATAAGCGTTATACATCAGGAGCTTAATATGATGAACCATCTGAGCGTGGCGCAGAACATTTATATAGGAAGAGAGCCCGCAAAGGGCATTATGATAGATGACCGAAAAATGATCCGGGATGCAAAAGGGTTGTTTGACCGTATCGGGGTAAATATCGATCCCCGTGTACGGCTGGGAGAACTGACGGTAGGAAAGCAACAGATGGTGGAGATAGCAAAGGCTGTTTCACGGGATTGCAGACTGCTGGTGCTTGACGAGCCTACCGCGGCTCTGACCCAGACAGAGGTAGAGGAGCTGTTTAAAATAATGACAGACCTTAAGCAAAGGGGAATAGGTATGATATACATTTCCCACCGTATGGACGAGATAGAGCGCATATCCGACCGCGTTACGGTAATGCGCGACGGAGAATATGCGGGAACGGTAAACACATCCGACACCACAAAGGACGAGATAGTCAGAATGATGGTGGGACGGGTCATATACGCAGGACATAAGACCGAAAGCACGGTAGCAAAGGATGCTCCCGCGGTACTGGAGGTACAGGGACTTAATTGCGGCTCAGAGGTAAAGGATGTCAGCTTTAAGCTGAGGCAGGGGGAGATTCTTGGCTTTTCGGGTCTTATGGGTGCGGGGCGTACCGAGGTGGCAAGAGCTGTATACGGCGCTGACCCGCGGGATAGCGGTACAATAAAAATAAACGGAAAAGAAGTGGAAATAAATTCTCCCGAGCAGGCTGTCAAAAACGGTATATGCTATCTTTCGGAGGACCGAAAGCAGTACGGACTGCTGCTTGACAAGTCGGTGGCAGAAAACTCTGCCCTTGCCTCTCTTGAGACCTTTACCCGTATGGGGTGGATAAATGATAAAAGCATAGAAGGGCAGGCGGAAAAGACCAATGCGGCTCTGCGCACCAAAACTCCCTCTGTGGAGCAATTGGTTAAAAATCTTTCGGGAGGGAATCAGCAAAAGGTCATCGTTGCCCGCTGGCTTATAAAAAACTCGGATATATTTATCTTCGACGAGCCTACAAGAGGTATCGACATAGGTGCAAAAAGCGAGATGTATTCGCTTATGGAGGAGCTGGTTACAGAGGGTAAGTCGATAATTATGATATCCTCGGAGCTAAGCGAGATACAAAGGCTTTGCGACCGTGTTATAGTTATGTGCGAGGGCAGGATAACAGCGGAGCTTGACTGTGCTGATGCAACACAGGAGGAAATAATGAGGTATGCTACCATGAGGGAGAGTATGAAAGGATGACAGGTAATATGAATAAGCTTAAGAGGTTCAGACCGGGACAGAATATAATTATCCTTTTTGCCCTTGTCCTGCTTGTGGGGGTGTTTACCGGCCTTAATCCCAATTTTGTGGACAGGTACAATATAGTAAGTATGGCTCAGTCCCTTGCTCCCTATGCCATAATGAGCTTAGGTGTGACCTTTGTTATAGCAACCGGGGGTATAGACCTTTCTATAGGTACGGTGTGTATAGCTGCCGCAGTTGTGGCGGGCAAGCTGTATACCTCGGGGCTTGTGCCCCTATGGGCAACAGTGCCGGTAATGATCGGTATCGGTATTCTGTTCGGGTTTATCAACGGTCTGCTGGTGGCAAAGCTAAAGCTGCCCAGCTTTATTGCCACTCTCGGCACAATGATGTTTTCAAGAGGTCTGTCCGCACTAATAGTTGCAGACCCTAATATCTTTTTCCCTACAGGCACTTGGTATAACAAGGTGTTTTCCAATTACAACGGCATACCTACGGGGATATTATGGGTCGTTGGCTTTACCCTTATATGCTCGTATATTATGTATAAGAACCGTACAGGCAGATATATCCTGTCCATAGGCTCAAACGAGGAAGCCACAAGGCTGTCGGGTATCAACACCGACAGGTATAAGCTGTATGCCTATATCCTTGCGGGTATGGGCTCGGGTATTGCGGCAATATTCTGGTCGGCATCCTTTACCACGGTGGCGGCCGCCACCGGTAACGGTATGGAGCTTGATGCAATTGCGGGTGTCTATATAGGCGGTACCTCTGCGGCGGGCGGTGTAGCCTCGGTTACAGGCTCGGTCATAGGCGCGGCATTGCTTGTGGTCATAAGAAGCGGTCTTAATTTTGTTCTTGCCAGATTTGATCTCAGTCTTAACTCCACCTATGTCACCTATGTGCTTACAGGTATCATAGTTGTGGCGGCGGTGCTGGCGGATGTGCTGAAAAGCAGACGGAGGAGAAAATAAATTCTCAATTCTCAATTCTTAATTCTCAATTATAAGGAGTGTGTTTAATGAAAAAGGTTTTGATTTTTGTTTTGGCTATGCTGTTGGTTATCGGCTTGTGTTCCTGCGGGGGCGGTGAGAGTACGGATAAAAAGGGAAGAAGCATAGGTGTTGTTGCCAAGGGTGAGTCCCACGCCTTCTGGCAGTCGGTAAGGGCAGGGGCAGAGGCTGCGGCAAAGGAAAAGGGCTATACTGTCACCTTCCGCGGTCCTGCCTCAGAGTCGGCAAAGGATCTGCCCTCTCAGCAGGAGATGGTGCAGACAGCACTTTCAAACAATGTTTCGGGTCTGGTCATAGCCACCATCGGTGAGGGCTTTACCGATATGCTTTCTCAGGCAAAGGAAAGGGGTATACCCGTAGTCCAGTTCGATTCGGGCATTTGGCCAAAGGATGCAGAGGCTCTTGATGCTCAGGGTAAGAACCCTACCGTTGCCTCGGTGGCTACCTCCAATACCCTTGCGGCAGCTCTTGCGGCAGAAAGGTTTTTTGAGGCGGTAAAGGATGATATCGCCTCCTCCGATAGCTATGTAATAGGTGTTATCCAGCACGATCAGACCCGTACGGGTATAGACCGTGCCTTGGGATTTATTGACAGATTTACATCCCTTGCCGATGCCGATGAAAGCACCAAAGGCAGATACCGTATAGAAAAAGAGGTCAAGCCGGGAGATGCGGACAATGCCTACAAGACGGCTCTTGAGGCCTTGTACGAAAAGGGTATCTCTGCTCTCTTTATGACAAACGAGGGTGTTGTCAAGCAGGTCTATGATGCTATAGGTGCCTCGGGCGGTAAGTATGACGGGATCAAATTCTGCGGCTTTGATGCAGGCAGTAAGCAGATAGAGTGGATGAAGTCCGATTCCAATGCCGAGCTTGTGGGTGCAGTGGCTCAGGACTCCTACCAAATAGGCTACAATGCCGTAAAGCAACTCATCAATGCCATAGAGGGAGAAGCCGTTACACAAACCGTTGATATCGAAGGGATTTGGTGGGATGCTTCAAATGTTGACCAAATGATCGCAAACAATATTGTTTACGAGGGGTAATTTTTAACAAATCGTTGACAATATAACTTCAAGATGTTAAAATAACTATAATTAGATTATTTCTAATTGTTATTTCAGAAAATTATTTTGGAGGTACAAATATATGGCAAAGAACAGATATATCGGTCAGTATCCGGTTATCGGTATCCGTCCCACCATCGACGGAAGAAGAGGTCCCTTAAAGGTGCGCGAAAGCCTTGAGGATCAGACCATGGCTATGGCAAATGCCGCAAAGAAATTATTTGAGGAAAATCTCTGCTACTCTAACGGCGAGCCCGTAAAGGTAGTTATCGCTGACACCACCATCGGTCGTGTTGCCGAGGCTGCGGCTTGTGCAGACAAGTTCCGCCGCGAGGGTGTTGATATCACCCTTACCGTAACACCCTGCTGGTGCTACGGCTCAGAGACTATGGATATGGATCCCCAGACCATTAAGGGTGTATGGGGCTTTAACGGAACAGAGCGTCCCGGCGCGGTTTACCTCGCATCCGTGCTTGCGACCCACGCACAGAAGGGTCTGCCCGCGTTTGGTATCTACGGTCACGATGTTCAGAATCTTGACGAGGTAACCGACATTCCCGCAGATGTACAGGAAAAGCTCCTTCGCTTTGCCCGTGCAGCAGTTGCTGTTGCTACAATGAGAGGTAAGAGCTACCTCCAGATCGGTTCTATCTGTATGGGTATCGGCGGCTCTATCATCGATTCCGACTTTATCGAGAGCTATCTCGGTATGCGTGTTGAGTCTGTTGACGAGGTTGAGATCATCCGCCGTATGACAGAGGGCGTATATGATCAGGCTGAGTTTGAAAAGGCTATGGCATGGACTAAGGAATATGCCAAGATCGGCTTTGACAAGAACCCCGAGGATATGCAGCGTACACCCGAGCGCAAGGACGAGGATCTTGAGTTCGTTGTAAAGATGATGTGTATCATAAAGGACCTTATGAACGGCAACCCCAACCTGCCCGAGGGCTGTGAGGAGGAGATGGTTGGCCACAACGCAATTGCGGCAGGCTTCCAGGGTCAGAGACAGTGGACAGACTTCTATCCCAACTGCGACTTCCCCGAGGCTATGCTCAACACCTCCTTTGACTGGGAGGGTGCCCGTGAGCCTTATGTTCTCGCAACCGAAAACGATGTTCTCAACGGTCTTGGTATGCTCTTTATGAAGCTGCTTACCAACCGTGCGCAGATGTTTGCCGATGTCCGTACCTACTGGAGCCCCGAGGCTGTAAAGAGAGCCGCAGGCTATGATGTAGAGGGCGTTGCAAAGGAAAATGGCGGCTTTATCCACCTCATCAACTCCGGTGCTTGCTGTCTCGACGCTAACGGCGAGGCAAAGGACGAAAACGGCAACGGTGTTATGAAGAAGTGGTGGGAGGTTACCGACGCTGACCAGAAGGCTATTATGGATAACACCACCTGGAACTATGCTGACCTCGGCTACTTCAGAGGCGGCGGATATTCAAGCCGTTTTGTAACCAAGGCAGAGATGCCCGCAACTATGATCAGACTTAACCTTGTTAAGGGTCTCGGCCCCGTGCTTCAGATCGCTGAGGGCTGGACAGTTAACCTTCCCGACGAGGTTACAGATACACTTTGGAAGCGTACCGACTATACTTGGCCCTGTACCTGGTTTGCTCCCCGCTGTGACGGCAAGGAGGGCAGCCCCTTCAAGTCCGCTTACGATGTAATGAACAACTGGGGTGCTAACCACGGCGCTATCTCCTACGGCCATATCGGTGCAGACCTTATCACAATGTGCTCAATGCTCCGTATCCCTGTATGTATGCACAATGTTCCCGATGCTGACATCTTCCGTCCCGCTGCTTGGAACGCATTCGGTATGGATAAGGAGGGTCAGGACTACAGAGCTTGTGCGGCTTACGGTCCTCTTTACAAGTAATCATGTTAAAAAACATTTCTCCCATCATCTCGCCCGAGCTTTTAAAGATTCTGGCTGAGATGGGACACGGCGACGAGATAGTTATTGCCGACGGAAACTTTCCCTCACATTCCATGAACTCCCGTGTAGTTCGTCTTGACGGCCACGGCGGAAACGAGGTTCTTGAGGCTATCCTTCAGATATTCCCCCTTGACACCTACGCCCCCTATAATGCAATGCTTATGGAGGTAGTTCCCGGGGACACCGTGGAGACTCCCATATGGGATGTCTACAAGTCCACTATGGCAAAATATGAGGGCTCAAATGTCCGTGTAGAAAACATAGAGCGCTTTGCCTTCTATGACAGAGCAAAGACCGCTTATGCGGTAATTGCCACAGGCGAGAGCGCACTTTATGCTAACCTTATAATCAAAAAAGGCGTTATATAAAAATGCACCCTTCGGGGTGCATTTTTAAGTTATGATTGGCTTCGCCAAGTTATGATGCTTCGCAGTTATGAACAGCTACGCTGTGTTATGAGTGCTTCGCACGTTATATAGCCAATCATATCATAACATTTGCCGCAAGGCAAATTCATAACTCTAAACTCATAACTCTTAAAAATCTTCCTTATAATGTTGAATTGGTAATAATTATATGCTATAATTAAAAGTTGGGTGATGTATGATTGACTAAATTCTTTTTTAGTAACCTCTGGATATTCTTTAAGAAAAATTTTGTAATGTTCGTCGCGTTTTTTGCGGCACTCATTACCTGCTTTATAGTTCCGATTGACAAGGAGTATCTTGGTTATTTTGATCTTAAAACTCTTTCCTGTCTTTTCTGTGTTCTCTGCGTGGTATGTGCGCTTAAGAACATAAAATTCTTTTACATACTGGCAAAGAAGATAGTTGCTGTATTCCGCAATGCCAAGATATGTATTCTTGCCTTGGTATACATTACCTTTATAGGCTCAATGCTTATTGCCAACGATATGGCACTTCTGACATTCCTGCCCCTCGGCTTTTTTGTGCTGAAAAGCACGGGCAAGGAAAAGCATATGGCATTCACCTTTATTATGCAGAATATTGCCGCAAACTTAGGCGGTATGCTGACCCCCTTTGGTAATCCGCAGAACCTTTATCTGTACTCAAAATTTGAGATCCCCACCCTTGAGTTTATGGGCATAATGCTTTTACCCTTTTTGGTGGCGGTGGCGCTTATAACCCTTTGCTGTCTGGTGTTTATACCTGCCGAGCCCTTGCAGGTGGAGGACGAGGTCATAAAGCTCCCCAAGGGCAGGACGGTAATATATCTTGTGCTGTTTGCACTTTCTATCCTTATCGTTTTCAGAGGAATACCCTACTGGGTAGGACTTATAGTCATTCCCATAGCAATGCTGTTTCTTGACCGTAAGGCACTTTGTATGGTGGACTATCCTCTGCTTTTGACCTTTGTGTTCTTCTTTATCTTTTCCGGCAATATGGCACGTATTGCCCCTGTCAAGGAGCTGTTCTCGACTCTGCTTGAAAAAAACACACTTATATTCAGCGCCCTGTCCTGTCAGTTTATCAGTAATGTTCCCTCGGCAATACTGCTTTCGCAGTTTACCGAAAATTATGCAGATCTGCTGGTGGGTGTCAATATAGGCGGTACGGGAACGCTTATAGCATCCCTTGCCAGTCTGATAACATTTTCCGAGTATACAAGGCACAATCCCGGAAAGAGTATGGGATATATTATCAAATTTTCGGCATTTAATTTTGCATTCTTAATTATACTTGCAATAGTAACTTCAATTTTTTAACGGAGATTTATTATGAATTTTAATAACAAGAGAGTAACGGTAATAGGTCTGGGTATATCCAATATGCCCCTTATCGACTATCTTTTAAAGGAGGGTGCGTGCGTTTCTGCCCGCGACCGTAAGGAATACGAGCTTTTGTCCGAGGATGTACGCGCACTTGAAAACAAGGGCGTTAAGCTTATCTGCGGAGAAGAGTATCTGCAGGGTATAGACGAGGAATATATCTTCCGTACTCCCGGTATGAGATATGATACCAAGGAGCTTAGCGAGGCGGTTGCCCGCGGCTCGGTGCTCACCTCCGAGATGGAGCTTTTCTTTGAAAGATGTCCCGCTCATATGATAGCGGTGACAGGCTCTGACGGCAAGACCACCACAACAACTCTTATCTCAAAGATGATAGAAAAGCGTTTCGGTAAGGTTTATGTGGGCGGTAACATCGGTGCACCGCTGCTGCCTTATGTGGATAAGATGACAGAGGATGACTGGGCGGTGCTGGAGCTTTCAAGCTTCCAGCTTCATACTATGAAAAAGTCTCCCCACAGAGCGGTTATAACAAACCTTTCTCCCAATCATCTTGACTATCATACCGATATGCAGGAATATGTGGATGCAAAGAAGAATATCTTCCTCCATATGGGCGATGATACAAGGCTCGTGCTTAACTACAAAAATGACCCCACCCGTGAGCTTGCCTGTGAGGCGGCCAAGGGAACGGCTGTTACCTTCTTTGCTAAAGACGGCGAGGTGTACGAAAAGGACGGCGCGATATATTACGGAGAAGAAAAGATCCTTGATACAGCCGATATACTTATCCCCGGACATCACAATGTAGAAAACTATATGGCGGCTATTGCCTGCGTATATGATATAGTAGGCAAGGATATTATAGCAGACCTTGCAAAGACCTTTGGCGGAGTTGAGCATCGTATAGAGCTTGTCCGCGTAAAGGACGGAGTAAGATATTATAACTCCTCTATTGATTCCAGCCCCAGCCGTACCGCGGCGGCTCTTGCATCCTTTAACGAAAAGGTCATTGCCATCTGCGGCGGCAAGGATAAGGGCGTACCCTTTGACGGTCTTGCAGCTACCCTTTGTCAGGGTGCAAAAAAGGTAGTGCTTACAGGTGCTACAAGAGAGACCATATACAATGCAATTCTTAACTGCCCCGAATATAAGGACGGCTGTCCCGAAATAAAGGTTGAGCCTGATTTTGAGACCGCGGTAAGAGCGGCAGCGGATTGGGCAGAAGAAGGGGATGTTGTTATTCTCTCCCCCGGATGCACCAGCTTTGATGCCTTCCCCAACTTTATGGCAAGAGGAAATAAATTTAAGGAAATAGTGAGATCACTTTAATATGTTCAGTCAAAAGATACAGGATATCGCAAGGGCGGCAGAGCTTTCTCTGCGCGATGAGTTCGCCCGTATAGATGAGATAGCACACCACAACACCGCAAAGGTCATGGAGGCTTTTTCAGAGTTTCGTGTTTCAAAGGAATGTCTTTTGGGCTCTGACGGCTACGGCTATGACGACAGGGGCAGAGAAACCCTTGACAAGGTGGTGGCAAGGGTATTCAATGCAGAGGATGCCTTTATCCGCCACAATATGATAAACGGTACCCATGCTCTGACCATAGCACTTTTCGGAATTCTTCGCCCCGGGGATGTTATGCTTGCGGTAACAGGCAAGCCCTATGATACCCTTGACGAGGTCATTGGTATGAAGGAGACTAACGGCACAGGCTCTCTTGCCGATTTCGGCATAGAATACCGTCAGGTAGAGTTAGGCGAGGATTTTTCGGAAGAGTTAAAGGATCCCCGTGTAAAGATGGTATATATCCAGAGAAGCAAGGGCTATGTTAACCGCCCCACCCTCTCTGTTGAGGAGATAAACAAAATAGTAGAGTTCTCCCACGCACGCAGTAACGCCTATGTGGTCGTTGACAACTGCTACGGTGAGTTTGTTGATATGACTGAGCCAAAGGCTGACCTTATCATCGGTTCTCTTATCAAGAATCCCGGCGGCGGTATGGCAGAGTCGGGCGGTTATATTGCAGGTAAAAAGGAAGCAGTTGAGCTTTGCTCCTACCGTTATTCCTGTCCTGCTATCGGTCTTGAGGCAGGTGCTACCCTTGACCAGAACAAGCTTTTATACAGAGGCTTTTTCTACGCTCCCCATACCGTGGCACAGGCTCTTAAGACCGCGCATTTTGCGGCAGCTTGCTTTGACGCTTGCGGCTTTGAGGTATCCCCCAAGGCAGGCGAAAAGAGAAATGATATCATCCAGACCGTGACCTTGGGCGACCCCGACAAGCTGATAAAATTCTGTCAGGGAATACAGGCCGGCTCTCCCATTGATTCCTATGTTGCTCCCATGCCCTGGGCTATGCCGGGCTACAGCGATGAGGTAATTATGGCGGCAGGTGCCTTTGTACAGGGAAGCTCTATCGAGCTTTCTGCCGACGGCCCTATGCGTGAGCCCTATCTTGCCTTCCTTCAGGGCGGACTTACCTATGAAAGCGGCAGATACGGAATTATGAAAGCGTTGGAATTTATTTTGGAAAAATAAATTCAATTCTTAATTCTTAATTCTCAATTCTCAATTGAATTAAGATTGAAATAATACTTGATTTATCTCGAAAAAAATGATAGAATAAATTGGGTGATTATATGAATGCAATTACAAAACAGCTGGAACAGCTGAATTTTATGTTAATAGAAATGGGCGCTTTGGTGGAGCGCGCCGTTGCCTGTGCCGCCAAGGGCTTTGTGACACAGGACAGTGAAAACGCCAAAAATGTTTTCCGTATTGGCGGAGAGATAGAGGCAAAGGAAAAGGAGATCGAGGGGCTTTGTATGAAGCTGCTGCTGCGTCCTCTTGATCCTGTTCAGCTCCGTACCATATCCTCGGTGCTCCATATGATAGGCGAGCTTCGCAAGATAGGTGAACAGGCGGGAGAGATATCCGAGGTTACCGAGTTTCTTCTCAACGAGGCATATACCGTTGATATGGGTGTTCTTCCCGATATGGCAAGAGAGACCATCAATATGACTATAGATTCTATCCATGCGTTGGTTCACAACGATATCAATATGGCTCTTGCGGTAAGAGATAATGACGACCGTGTGGACGATCTTTTCCTTGCCGAAAAGGATATGCTCATCCGTACCGTGCGCGAGGATGCAGAGCGGGCAAGTCAGGCACTTGACTTTTTAATGGTTGCCAAATACTTTGAGCGTATAGGCGACCACGCCTGCGATGTTGCCGAATGGGTAATTTATTCGATTACAGGAAAACACACAGACAGTAATAAATAATATTAAGGAGATATAAAATGAAGAGAATTTTTGCAGCGCTTATGTGCGTACTTATGTTCGCGGTACTGCTTGTTCCCGTAATGGCAGAGGAGGACAATTTCCTTGCTGAGATCGGCGAGATCCCCTGTCCCTATGCTACACCCACCGTTGACGGCAATATCGATGCCTCCGAGGGTTGGAGCTCTGCGCAGTATATCGATAAGACCAACACCGACGGTGCCTGGGGCGGCGAGGACGTAGTTATCACAGGTAATATCTACCGTGCATATGATGACAAGAACCTCTATATCGCGGCTGATATTGTTATTCCCGAGCTCAGCCTCTCTGAGGGTGAGGATTGGATCGAAGGCGCAGGCGAGGACGGCAACAGACCCGGCTGGGACGGTGATGTATTTGTTTATACACTTGATCCTCTTGGCGAAATGATCAACAACGGCTTTATCAGCGACCCCGGTGTATGGTACTGCTTTGGTATCTTTGAGGGTAATAATATCCGTGTTTACCGTACTCATGTAAATGATGCTGAGGTTACCGATACCGTAAAGGCGGAAGGCTCTGTTACCGACGGTGGCTGGCGCTTTGAGGCGGCTATTCCCTGGGAAACCATCTGTAAGGATGTTGAGGACATCTCTTACGGTGATATAGTTCTTACTCCTGCCGATATAGTAAAGGAAGGCAGTGTTATCAAGGGCGAGATGCTGTATTATGACCGTGTATACGATGCAGAGGCTACCGAGCGTATAACAGGCAGCAGATATGCTACTATCTGTATGACCTGTGTTGACGGTACTCCCGGTACATCTGCTACACCCTGGATGCTCAAGGCTTACGGTATGCACTTTGTTCTTGGCGCAAAGGCTACAGCAGACACCACTACTGACACCACAGACGAGGCTACCGAGGCGGTAACCGACGAAAAGGGTAATACCGTAACCGATGATAAGGGCAACAAGGTTACCCAGAAGGCGACTGCCAAGACCACTACAAAGAAGGCTACCACAGGTACTTCTACAGGCGGTAATGCTGCTCAGACCCTTGATATGGGTATTGCTATGGCTATAGGTGCTTTAGCTGTGTCCGGTATCGGCCTTGCAGTATCAAAAAAGAGAAGATAAATTAAATCAAAGGGGAGTTCATACACTCCCCTTTTATAGAGGTGTATTATGATGAAACGCATATTTTTATTGATTCTTTGCTCGGTTATGCTCTGCGGTATGCTTTTACCCGTATTGGCAGGGGAGGAGGACTTTAAGGGGGAGATAGGCGATATCGGCTGTCCCTGGGGAGCTCCTGCAATTGACGGAAATATAACCGACACCGAGGGCTGGAGTGCTGTTCAGCCTCTGAATAAGGAAAACACCGACGGCGGCTGGGGAGCTATCCCTGTTGAGGTAGAGGGCAGCTTACGCACTGCTTATGATACAGAGTATCTCTATATTGCCGCTGAAATAATACTTCCCGAGATCAGCCTCAGCGAGGGTGAAGACTGGATAGACGGCGGTGAGACAGGAAATATGCCCGGTTGGGACGGCGATGTGTTTGTATTTACCCTTGACCCTCTCAACAAGCTTCTTGATGCGGGATTTATTTCTGATACCTCGGTATGGTACTGCTTTGGTATCTTTGAGGGCAATGTTATCCGTACCTACCGTACCCATGCAAATGACGGTGAGATAAGTGATATCGTTTCTGCCAAGGGTAAGCTGACCGATGGCAGCTGGTGCTTGGAGGCGGCTATTCCCTGGGAGACTATCTGCAAGGATGTAAGTGATATTTCGTACGGTGATGTTGAGATCACACCCGAGGAGATCACCGAGGGCAGGGAGGTCACCTGCGCTATGATCTACTATGACAGACGCTATGACCCCGAGGCAACCGAGCGTATAACCTATCACAGATATGTTACAATAGCTACTACCTGTGCAGACGGAACCGAGGGTATTATGGCTACACCCTGGATGCTCAAGGCTTACGGAATACACCTTCAGTTAGGCGAGCTGCCCAAGGAAGGCGGCGTTACTACAGTCGACACCACCGCTGATGCCACCGAGGCGGTAACCGACGAAAAGGGCAATGCCGTAACCGATGAAAAGGGCAACAAGGTTACCCAGAAGGTAACTGCCAAGACCACCACAAAGAAGGCAACCACAGGTACTGCCACAGGCGGTAATGCGGCTCAGACCCTTGATGTGGGTATAGCTGTAGCTTTCGGTGCACTTGCGGCTTCGGGCATTGGGCTTGCTGTGTCTAAAAAAAGAAGAAAATAATTCTCAATTCTTAATTCTCAATTCTCAATTAAAGGAAGTTTTTTGCTTTGGCAAAAAACATATGGATTATATTAAATGAAACAAGATAATATTATCGTTATTAAAACTAAGGCATTTGCGTTGAGAATTATTAAATTGTATAATTACTTGTGCTCTGAAAAAAACGAATATGTTATGTCCAAACAGCTCTTAAAATGCGGCACAAGTATAGGAGCAAATGTGAGAGAAGCTATAAGAGGACAAAGCCGTTCGGATTTTTATGCGAAATTACATATTGCATTGAAGGAAGCAAGCGAATGTGAGTATTGGTTGGAATTACTTCACGAAAGTGGGTATATTGTTACCGAGCATTATGCGAGTATATACACGGATTGTCAAGAGATAAATAAGATACTAATGTCAATTACGATGACACAAAATAATTGAGAATTTCGAATTGAGAATTGAGAAT
>JAFYLH010000024.1 GCA_017537175.1 Clostridia bacterium
CGGCTTCTCGGCAGACGGTCTCCAGCTTACAGTATCCAACCTTGATAATGTAAAGGTTATCAGAACCGCTTACGGTGAGCATAAGACTGTATCTGCTATTAAGAAAGCTAAGGCGCAAGAGCCTTCACCGCAAAGAACGACATCAAGGGCGCTGACTCCTACAAGATCCAGTACAGATACAACGGTGTGGTAACAGTTGCAGTACAGTACAACGACGGCTACACCAAGATCTACACATATACCGTAGAGCAGAAGGTTCCTACCTTTGTACAGTCTAACAATGTAGTTACCATCGGTAATATCGATGACCTCTACATCGTAAGATATGCTCCCGGTGAGTGGACTACTTCTTCTCAGATCAAGAAGGCTCCCGGCTCTGTAGCAGTTAAGTATAGCGCCGCTGTTGACGGTGTTATCACCGTAAAGAACCTCAAGACCGGTACTTATACATTCTGTGTACAGTACAATGATGAAAGCTACAATTACTATGTAATTACTGTAGAATAAAAAATCAAAAGAAAAAGCATCCTTCGGGATGCTTTTTCTACCTTCAATTGAGAATTGAGATCCATGACACCCCATTCCGTAGGGGAGACTCCTCCCCTACGGAATGGTTGGTGGAATTATGCAAGGAGTTTGCGGTACGCAAACTGTCGCAATTGCGAATTGAGAATTATATTACTATTGCATTTACCATTAAAAGGTGATATAATAGTAAAAACAAAACTAATTTGAGGTAACAATGAGTAAGATAAACATTCGCGGTGTCAACTTTGACAATGTAACAATGGATGAAGCAGTTGACATATGCAAAGGCTTTTTACAGGGAGAAGGCGCAAAAATAATACATACCCCCAATGCCGAGATAACTCAGCTCTGTGTTGAGGACACATCTGTCAAGGAGACGGTAAATTCTGCCGATCTTATCATCCCCGACGGTGCGGGAGTAGTCCTTGCCTCAAAGATTCTCAAAAAGCCTCTTAAGTGCAAGGTTGCGGGAATTGAGCTCTGCGAAAATCTCTGCCGTATATCGGGAGAAATGAACGCAAAGATCTTCTTCCTTGGCGGTAAGCCGGGTATAGCCGAAAAGGCTGCCGAGAAGCTTAAGGAAAAATATCCCGATATGCTTATTGCCGGTATCAATGACGGATATTTTAAAGATGACAGCGAGGTTATAGCCAAAATTAACGAAAGCGGTGCCGATATCCTCTTTGTTTGTCTTGGTGTTCCAAAGCAGGAACAATGGATGGTGTCCCACCGTTCCGATTTTACCAAGATTAAGGTAATGGGCGGCTTTGGCGGAAGCCTTGATGTGCTTTCCGGCACTATAGAGCGCGCACCTAAGATCTTTATTAAATGCAATCTTGAGTGGTTCTACCGCCTTTTAAAGGAGCCTAAAAGAATAGGAAGAATGATGAAGCTGCCTAAGTTTGTGTTGGGTTCAATAAAGGATAAAATATTTAAGATAAAGAGATAATTTAAGCCAGAGGTTTAACCTCAGGCTTATTTTTCAATAATTATTTATCGTTTTTCGATAATTTTATATTGACAAACAGGTTTTTATGATGTATTATGTAGTTGTAAATAATTCTAACGGAGGTAGTTATGTTCAAAATATCAACCAAGCTTTCTATTATGATCTCAATTATTCTTGCGATTATTTTCCTTATTGGGTGTATCCTTATTGCGACCGATCTTCCCCGTATAACCAATGCTCTCATAAATGTGGACGACGGTATCGGCAACCGCGAGAACATCACTCTTGGAGGAAGAATATTTGTGCATATCCTGGCTTATGCCGTTCTTCTTGATGTGGCCTTTGCTGACATTATGCTTCTCTTCCTGCTTATGAGGGTAAAAAATTCCCTTGTATTCACAGCTATCAGTGTTTCTCTCATCCGCGGAGTATCCTGGTGCTGTATGGCACTTGGTCTTTTCTTCGGACTTCTTGGCATTTACTTTCAGCTTTCCTTTATCGTTGCCTTTGCAGGCTTGTTCCTTGGAATATGCTTAAGGGTAACCAAAAATGTAATAGAAGAGGCTACCATTATAAAATCCGAAAACGATCTTACCGTGTGAGGTGGCTATGATAGTAATAAATCTTGATGTAATGATGGCAAAGCGCAAAATGTCCTTAAACGAGCTGTCGGATAAGGTGGGTATTACCCTTGCCAATCTCTCAATACTCAAAAACAACCGCGCAAAGGCTATCCGCTTCTCTACCCTTGATGCCATATGCAAGGCCCTTGACTGCAAGGTCGAGGACATAATTGAATACCGCGAGGACTGATATGAAAGGCTATGCTTTAATTGCTGTTATCATCTGTATTTCAATTCTGCTTTGCTCCTGCAATACCTTTGGTGAGATCTATATAGACAATGCAGATAAATACGGTGAAGCCCACTTTGGTGTGGAGCTTGAAGATTACTTCCCCTCGGATATAAAAGACTATACCGTTAATGCCTATTCCTACAGAGTTTATGCGTATCTTGATATAAGCTATGAGGCTGTGCTTGACATAACGGTGACAGAGCAGCAGCTTGATCAAATAATCGAGGAGATCAAAGGTAAACGCCCCGATTATACCGAAACAGAATCATACTATGCCGAGGGATATACCGAGCTTGTCTTTAATGACGAATATACTATCGACCGCGCTGACAGGGCGCAAAGCGAGGAAGCAAGTGTATATCACGCTTTGATAAAAAAGGTTATATATAGCCCCGAGGAGCTCAGGATAATATTTGTAGATTTTGATCCCTTTGATTCCTATGTCTATCCCCTTTCGGAGGTTGAATACTTTAATATGTTCGGCATCGACGAGGAGGAGTATATTAATTGGCTCAATGTCAGAGCCTTTGAGGCATCGGACACAAGGGAAATATCCTAAAATATAGAAAGGAGCAGATTATGAACGGTTCTGTTATAACACCCGAAGCACCAAAAGAAAAGGGCAATGTATTAACTCCCTCCGAAATCGTCTTTGCCTGGATATGCCTTATATCGGCATATCTGTTCTGCAGGGTATTCCCTGTAACCCTGAGTCCTATGGGAGGATTTCTGTTAACCCTGTGCCTGTATATTGTCACTACGGTTTTTATTAAGATCAAGGGTGGTAAGCTTAAATTTATGCCCATATTGGCGGCAATATCCGCCTTGCTTATGTCCTCGGCTTTGGTACTAAGCTCTAATGGGGTGATAAGGTTTTTTGCTTATTCCTACGCGCTTATGACATATATCTATTATGTATACTCGGCATTTGGCAACAGTCTCAAAAAGGGATTCTCGGATCTTGTGCTTATAGATTATTTCAAGGCGCTGTTTATTCTTCCCTATGTCAGATTTATAGCTTTGTTTGTGGCTGTATTTTCTAACAAAAAGGGCAACAAGGCCTTCAGACGGATAGTTATAGGCATCTGTATTGCGGTGATCCCCACACTTATAGTTCTGGCTCTGCTCTCCTATGATTCGGCCTTTACCGATCTTTTGGATAAGATATTCAATTTTAGTTTGGGAGATCTGTGGTCACATTTTGTAAGCTTTCTTTTTGCTTTTCCCATTGCTGCCTATGGCTTTGGTCTCTTTATTGCTTCAAAGGAAAACAGATGTCAAAAAATAATCGATGCCGAGGGATGCCAAAGTGCCTCTGCAGTAATAAAAATCATCCCTGCCCTGACCTCAGCTGTGGCTACCCTTCCCATATTTGTATTATATGTGATATTCTTTATTTCCCAATGGAAATACTATATATCCGGCTTTACCGGAGTACTTCCCAAGGGCTTTGTATATTCACGGTATGCCCGTGAGGGCTTCTTCCAGCTTTGTGTTGTTTCGGTAATTAACCTTATAATAATATCGGTGGTATCCACCTTTTCCAAGAAAAACACAAAGCCGAGCTCGGTAGCTAAAAGGATCATATGCATACTCTACTCTCTGTCCTCTCTTGTGCTTATTGCAACGGCAATGGCAAAGCTGTCTATGTATATAGGCATATACGGACTGACCCCCTTAAGAGTTTATGCCGCCTGGCTTGAGATAGTATTGGCTTTGATCTTTATATTG
Source organism: Clostridia bacterium (assembly GCA_017537175.1). Taxonomy (GTDB): domain Bacteria; phylum Bacillota; class Clostridia; order Oscillospirales; family CAG-272; genus RGIG7300. The sequence continues at coordinate 4,064 of JAFYLH010000024.1, forward strand.
GTCATACTAAAGCAGTTTATACCCAAATTCAATCTGATCATATCCTCATTTGCGGTCCTTGTTCTCTGCTTTGCCCTGCTCTGTGTCGGTAATGTGGAGGGCTTTATAGCAAACTACAATGTAGACAGATATCTTAATGACAAACGAGGCTCTGTGGATGTTGAGCTCTTAAGAGATCTTGGAGATGCTGCAGTACCTGCTCTTATCAGGCTTGAAAAGGGTACAGAAAACAATAATAAATACATCTATATGCGTGTAAATCACGATAATGTTGCCAAAACCCTTGACGGTATGGCAGAGCGAATGCTTGAACGGGAAAAGGATATGGACATCTTTTCCTATACACTGCCCACATATCGGGCAAAGGCTCTGTTAAAGGACAGGATGGATGCGTTAAGAGATAAAGAAGAATAATAAAAAAGACAGGGAACAAACTGTTTCCTGTCTTTACGTCTTTTATATTTTCGTCTGCGTAGCAGACACCAAATTTATTACCTCTTACTTTTTACTTATTACTTCAAGAATTCCGAGAACTTATTGAGGTAAGAGGTAATAAGTAAAAAATTCCCCGAAACAAGTTCGAGGAATTTTTTGGAGCGGGTGATGGGAATCGAACCCACGTAATCAGCTTGGAAGGCTGAAATTCTACCATTGAACTACACCCGCAGATTCAACGCTCATAAATAATAACACATTTTACCGCACTTGTCAAGGGGAAATTTAAAAAATCATTTATAACTCATCACAAGAACAAAGGTTACTGTCAGCAACACCACATACATGAAATTTAAAAGCATATTTTCACACCTCGATAATAAGTTATGAAAAATACAAAAAAATGTGAAAATACTACTTGACAAATCAAAACATTGGTGCTATAATATCATTCGTTCCGATGATATTGCCGAATTGTGTAACGGTAGCACGACAGACTCTGACTCTGTTTGTTGGGGTTCGAATCCCTATTCGGCAGCCAAACGAAAACCATCCGTAAGGATGGTTTTTTGTTATTTTCACATAGGGATTCGAACAAGGAGGGAGCAAGGCTTGCCTTGCGGAAGGAAAACAGTCCGGTGAACTGTTTTCCGCCGACGAGGGTAACGAGCGCAGCGAGGCGAAGGTGCGGCAGCACCGGCAAAAATCCCTATCCGACAGCCAAATAAAACCACCCAGACGGGTGGTTTTTTGTTTTCAATAATATCTGCACTTAAAAAGATATATCATTGAAAGATTAAGAAAAGTGTGATATAATAAATCTCAACAATGTTATTTACATCACAGGAGTCCACTATGAAAAATAAAGTTCTCTTAGTTTTGTTTGACGGAGCAAGACCGGATGCCCTTGAAAAATGCGGTCATCCCTTTTATGAAAAATTCTTGTCTGAGAGCGCATATACCCTGAACGCACAGACAGTTATGCCCTCAAGCACACTTCCCTGTCATTTTTCACTTTTTACAAGCACCGATCCCGACCTTCACGGGGTTAAAACAAACTGGTATGAGCCGAGTGAAAAATGGATAAAGACTCTGTTCCAGCAGTTAAACTATTCGGGCAAGACCTGCAGTACGTTTTACAACTGGCCTGAGCTTCAGTTCACCTGGCTTCATCCCGGCGCGATGATACAGTCGGTACTCCACTCAACCTATCTGATAGAAACACGTGAGGCAAACACCAAAACCGCGGAGGCGGCAAGAAAGGGTATCAAGGAATATGCCCCTGATTTTGTTTTCCTGTACATAGGTGCACCCGACACCGCAGGACATGAGTATAACTGGATGAGCAAGGAATATATGGATTCCTTAAACTTTTCTTTTTCTCTGCTCGAGGATGTTTGCTCGGATCTGCCCGATGACTATACCGTTATACTTATGGCAGACCACGGAGGTCACGATGACGAGCACGGAACAGAGTGTCCAGAGGACATGACCATACCGATAATCATAAGAGGCAGAGGCTTTAAGCCCGGAGATATCTTTGAAAACGCATCCATCAAGGATGTAGCTCCTACAGTAACCGATATAGTCGGCGCAAAGCCCTATCCCGCATGGGAGGGTGAAAGTCTCCTTAATAAGATAGCAAAGCAATAAATGTCAAAATAAGTTACCTTTGTGTATTGCTTTTTAAATCTTGCCGTGCTATAATATTCCGAATTTAGACAAAGGAGAACTCAATGTTAGACTCTATTATCGCATCAATAAACGATGCCCTCTATACCTATATACTTATAATTGCATTGGTATTGGGCGGACTGTACTTTACATTCAGAACAAAGTTTGTTCAGTTCCGTATGATTCCCGATATGTTCCGTGCTGTTTTGGAAAAGCCAAAGGACAAAAAAGGTGTTTCATCCTTTCAGGCACTCATGGTATCTACCGCTTCCCGTGTAGGTACAGGTAACATAGTAGGTGTATCCACCGCTATCTGCATGGGCGGCTACGGTGCCGTGTTCTGGATGTGGGTAATAGCCATCATAGGCTCTGCATCTGCTTTTGTAGAAAGTACACTCGCTCAGATATATAAAAAGAAGTCTCCCGACGGCAGCTACGGCGGTCCTGCATACTATATACAGACAGCGCTCAGATCCAGATCTCTTGCAATAATATTCTCTGTATTGCTTATACTGACCTACGGTGTGGGCTTTAATATGCTGGCATCATACAATCTTCAGTCTACTTTTTCGGGTTATAAATTCTATAACGAAAGCATTACTCCCTGGATAATCGGTATTATACTTGCTGCAATCGTGTGCTTCTGTCTTTTTGGCGGAGGTAAGCGTATAATTGCCGCTACATCCTTTATCGTTCCCTTCATGGGTGCAGGATATATAATCATTGCCCTTGTAATAACAATTATAAATTTCAAGCTCCTGCCCGGTATATTCAAAGAAATATTCGTATCAGCTTTTGATTTTAAGGCTATATTCGGAGGCTTTACAGGCTCTTGTGTAATGTACGGTATCAAAAGAGGTCTGTTCTCCAACGAAGCAGGTGTAGGCTCTGCACCCAATGCATCCGCCTCTGCTGAAGTTGATCACCCCGTAAAGCAGGGTCTGGTACAGATACTGTCGGTATTTATTGACACACTTCTTGTATGCTCCGCTACAGCATTTATGTGTCTTGCTTCAGGCGTTGCACCTACAGCAAAGCTGTCCGGTGCTCCCTATATCCAAGAGGCAGTCAAAACCACACTTGGTGCATTTGGTCCTATATTCATTACCGTTGCAATGATCCTCTTTGCGTTTACTACCCTGCTCGGCAATCTTTTCTATGTAGAAAAATCACTTCTCTACATCAGATCAAAGACCAATGAAGTAACCAAGGACGGCACTGTGATCACCAAAGAAAACGTTGCCATATCCATACTCCTGTCTGTTCTTACCCTTGGTATCTACAATATATATTGGAGATATATCATCATAAAGAACACAAAGGCTATAGCAAGAGATGACTCGGGCAGCTTTGGAGAGCTTATGTGCTGTTTGCTGATACCCTTTTATGCTCTGTTCTGGTGGATAAGCCGCGGAAAATCCTTAAAAAATAATATGGACAAAATGGGGTATGACACCACTGTTGACAACAAGTTCTATATGATACTCTTCCTGATGGGTCAGGAAATGGTATGTATGGCACTTGTGCAAAATGACTTCAACAACATACCTACGACACAAAAAGAGGTTGTTCCCGCTAAAAAATCCAAATTGCTTCCCGTATCCTATATCATTGCTTCCCTGCTCATACTGCTCGGTGCAGGTCTTTCCGCTGACCTTCTCTGGGACATTGCAGATGTTACAATGGGTGCTATGACTCTTATCAATATGCCTGTAATAATCATCCTCGGCAAATATGTCGCAAGAGCATTGAAGGACTATACCGCACAGCGTAAAAAGGGTATAAGCCCCGTATTCAAGGCAAAGAACATTTCACTTCCCCACAAAACAGATTATTGGAGATAATATTATGAAAAGAACAGGGTACTTTAACGGTGAGATCGGTAATCTTGATACAATGACCATCCCCCTCTGCGACCGTTCGGTATTCTACGGCGATGCTGTATACGATGCTATATTAGTTCTTGACTCAAAGCCCTTTACACTTGATATGCATCTTGACAGGCTCTACCGAAGCTGTGAGCTTGTGGGTATAGAGTTCAATATGACAAGAGAAACCCTTAAGGCTGAGATAGACAGACTACTTTGCACCCCCTGTGACAGAGAAGCTATGCTGTACATACAGGTAACAAGGGGAAATGCGCCCCGCAAGCACGAGTTCCCTCTTGATACCAAGCCTAACCTGATAATGTATATCTCCCCCATTACCCTTCCCGGTAAGGATAAGCGTGCGACCCTTGCAAGTATAGAAGATATGCGATTTGAATACTGCAATATAAAAACGACAAATCTGATGCCAAATGTATTTGCCGCCCAGCGCGCGACCTCCCTTGGTGCCACAGAGGCTCTTATGCACCGCGGTGAACGGGTAACCGAGGCGGCTCACAGCTCTATACTTATGATAAAGGAAGGTAAAATCATAATGCCGCCCCTTGACCGTTTTATACTGCCGGGTATAACAAGGGCAATAATTACAGAGCTGTGCGATAAAGAAGGCATACCCACAGAAGAAAGGGTATTTACGGTGTCCGAGCTTATGGATGCCGATGAAATAATCCTCTGCTCCACCACAAAGAATGTTATTTTTGTGTATGAGATAGACGGTAAGGCAGTGGGAGGAAAGGCTCAAGCACTTGCAAAGAAGATACAGGATATGTTTTTTGATAAGATATACGAAGAAACAGGAGTAAGGCTATGAAAATAGAAAGATCAAGAAAAGTAATCGAAAAGCGCTTTGGCGGTAAGGGTCATCTTATTGCAGACTCTATCCTTACACCTGATGAAATGTCAGGTGGCTGCCGTATGTATTCCGAGATCACCCTTGAGGTTGGCTGTTCTCTTGGAGAGCACACTCACACAGGCGAGACCGAGACCTACTTTATACTGAGCGGTAAGGGTCTTTATAACGACAACGGCAAGGAATATGAGGTCGAGGCAGGCGATGTTCTCTTCTGTGATAACGGTGAGAGTCACGCCCTTGAGAACATAGGAGAAACAGATCTTAAGTTTGTTGCACTTATATTAGAAAAATAGATTTATGCTATACCCCTTGACAATTTTGCTGTCAAGGGGTATAATTGTCCTGTACAAAGGGGAGCTGAGTTACCTCGGCTGAGATCAAGCGTTGAGCTTGGGACCCATAACCTGATCCGGATAATGCCGGCGGAGGGAAATAGTGACACTATTTCGAGGTCTTCCGACGGGGAGACCTCATTTTTAATTTCTTTTGAAAGGGGAATTATTATGAATTTAACCAGTGCGGCAATTCAGATATTGCCTATGAACGCAGATGACCGTGAGGTTATCCGCATAGTTGACGAGGCTATTGCTTTTATCAAGAGCTTTGGACTTCATACCGTGGTCGGTCCCTTCGAGACTACGGTTGAGGGCGACTATGATACAATAATGAAGATCATATCAGAGGTTACAAGAATATCTCTTAAGGCAGGGGCCGAGGAGATAATGACCTACGTAAAGATCTGTGCAAAAAATGACGGAGATGTACTGACTATCAATGAAAAAACAGAAAAGCATAACTGACATTCTGTTGCCCCTTGGGGTATTTGCGCTTATTGCAGTACTCTGGTTTGTAATAACCGGTACAGAGGTAGTTCCCGGCTTTCTGCTGCCCTCGCCCACAAAGGTGGCAATAGCCTTTGTAAAGGATATTCCCACAATTATGGGACATACAGGCTACACTATTGCAGAATCGGTAATAGGTATGGGTATAAGTATAGTCATAGCCTTTTTTGCCGCTGTGATAATGGACAAATTTGCCTGTATAAAAAAGGCATTCTATCCCCTGCTTGTGGTAACACAGACTATTCCCGCAATTGCCATAGCACCTATCCTTGTGTTATGGTTTGGCTTTGGCATTGCTCCTAAGGTAATACTTATAGTAATAGTCTGCTTTTTCCCTGTTGCTGTGGGTTTTCTCGACGGATTTGCCTCTGTTGATGCAGATGAGATAAAGCTGCTTTGCAGTATGGGTGCAAACAACATTCAGATATTCAGACATTTAAAGCTGCCACGCAGCCTTCCGCACTTTTTTGCGGGATTTAAGGTGTCCTCATCATACTGTATCGTGTCCGCCGTCATCAGCGAATGGTTGGGCGGCACCAACGGATTGGGTGTGTACCTGAACAGAGTAAGAAGCTCTTATGACTATGACAAGATGTTTGCCGTTATAATACTTGTTTCGGTATTAAGTCTTATGGTTATGGCTGTAATTTCTGTTCTGGAAAAGAAACTGATGCCTTACCGTGATAAATAATTTCTTTAGCGGGAGCCCCCTTCCCTACGGTCTCACGGTATAACTAAACGGAGAACTAAAAATGAAAAAACTTATTATTTTTGTATTAGCATTAACAATGCTTTTATGCCTTGCTGCATGCGGCAGTAAGGATTCATCAAAGGATATTACCATTGTCCTTGACTGGGTACCAAACACCAATCACACAGGCTTCTATGTGGCTCTTGAAAAGGGTTACTATGAGGAGCTGGGACTTAATGTAACCATTCAGCAGCCCCCCGAGGACGGAGCTACCGCCCTTGTGGCAAGCGGCAGAGCAGAGTTCGGTATAGACTTTCAGGACTATCTTGCTCCTGCCTATGCCAAGGACTCTCCCATGCCTGTGACTGCGGTTGCGGCACTTATCCAGCACAACACCTCAGGTATAATTTCTATGGCTGACAAGGGTATCACCTCCCCTAAAATGATGGAGGGTCACTCCTATGCCACTTGGGATCTGCCTACGGAAAAGGCGATCATAAGATCCTGTATGGAGTGTGAGGGCGGTGATTTTGATAAGGTCGAGCTTATACCCTCCACCGTTACAGACACCCTCACCGCAATACAGACAAATGTTGACTCTGTATGGATATACTATGCCTGGGACGGAGTTGCCTGCGATGTCAAGGGTCTTGACACCAACTACTTTGCCTTTGCGGACATTGACCCCGCCTTTGACTTCTACACTCCTGTTATAGTGGCAAACAATGATTACCTTGAAAAGCATCCCGACAGCGCAAGGGCATTCCTTGAGGCTACTAAAAGGGGCTACGAGGATGCAATATCAAACCCCGAGGAAGCAGCCGACATCCTCTGTAAGCACGCCCCCGAGCTTGACCGTGATATAGTCGTGGCAAGTCAGATGTGGTTGGCGGATCAGTATATTGCAGATGCAGACAGCTGGGGTGTGTTTGATGCAGACAGATGGAATGCATTTTTTGACTACCTCTGGGACAACAAGCTTATAGAAAAGGAAATTGCAGATAACCACGGCTTTACAAACGATTATCTGCCCAAATAATATGAACTACATTCTCACAGCAGAGGGTATCTCAAAGACCTTCGATGACAAAACAATATTCAGCGGACTTGATATACACCTGCCCGAGGGTAAGACGGTGGCGCTCCTTGGCCCCAGCGGCATAGGCAAGACCACCCTTATGAATATTCTTTCCGGAGTTATGTTGCCGGATCGCGGTAAGGTCACCCTGTGCGGTGAGGATATCACAGGTAAGCCGGGTCATATAAGCTATATGCAGCAAAAGGATCTGCTCCTGCCCTATTATACCGTGCTTCACAATGTTGCGCTGCCCCTTATAATAAAGGGGGTAAAAAAGAAGGAGGCAATGGAAAGAGCAAGGCAGTACTTTGATTTCTTTGGCTTACAGGGTTATGAAAACAAGTACCCAAGCGAGCTGTCCGGTGGTATGCGTCAGCGCGCGGCTCTGCTAAGAACCTACATCCAGTCGGATAAGGTAGTATTGCTTGACGAGCCCTTTGGCGCCCTTGATGCCGTGACCAGAGCCAAAATGCAGAAATGGTATCTTGAAATTTCCAAAGAGCTTGGACTGTCAACGGTCATAATAACCCACGATACCGACGAGGCTCTTATACTTGCAGACAAGGTCTATGTTATGGGCGAGGGTCTGAGGGTCATTGATATTGAAAATAAGCCTGATGACTTTGAGCTGACAGAGGAGTTTATAAGACTTAAGAAGGAGATAGTCTCGCTTTTATAAGTTAGGAGTGAGGAGTTAGGAGTTAGGAGTTAAGGTTGCTTTTCGTCAATAAGACGAAAAGCTACTAAATAATTTTATTTTTTGTCACAAGTAATTTGATTAAAGATAACATTTTGCTGTTAGAAGTGTAATATCGCTTATGAAACAAAAAAACAATATGATTGATCTAAAAAACGGTTGTCGCTTGACAACCGTTTTTTCCTTAACTCCTAACTCCTAACTCCTAACTCCTAATTAATTATTATCTATTATTAACAATTTGTTGTTGATTTTATTGTGCATTAGTGCTACAATCATCCTTTGGTATTTTATTAATTAAAGAAGGTTTATGATGTTTAAAGACTTATTTACACTTTCAGAAGAAATGACAGAGTTTGTTCCTGTTTTTGTGATCTGTGTAGCCGTGCTTGCGGGACTTTTGCTCTCCCGTCTGGCAAAGCTTTTAAAGCTTCCCGCGGTTACCGCATACCTTGTGGCGGGTATCCTTATCGGTCCCCTTGTCCTTGGCAGACTGGGCATCCCCGGTGTCGGCTTTGAGTCCTTTGATGCCGTTGAGGCCTTTGGGGTGTTCTCTGAGGTGGCTCTTGGCTTTATTGCCTTTACCATCGGTAATGAGTTCCGTGTTTCACAGCTCAAGGCTATCGGTAAGCAGGCTACGGTAATTGCCATCGTTCAGGCTCTTATGGCTACGCTTCTGGTCGATGCATCACTTATAGGACTTCACTTCCTTATGCCCGACAAGCTCTCCTTGCCCGTGGCAATAGTTTTAGGTGCGGTTGCAACAGCTACAGCTCCTGCCGCTACCCTTATGGTTATCCGTCAGTACAAGGCAAAGGGTAAGCTCACCGATATTCTGCTCCCCGTTGTTGCCCTTGACGATGCTATAGGTCTTGTGGTATTTGCGGTATCCTTTGGTATTGCAAAGGCTATGGGCGACGGTCATGTTGATCTTATATCAATAATAGTAAATCCCTTGCTGGAGATAATCTGCTCCCTTGCCTTAGGTGTTGTAATGGGTATACTCTTTACTCTTGTAGAGAGAATATTCTCCTCCAACAGTAAGCGTATGGCTGTGGCTATCACCTTTGTTCTGGCAACGGTTGCTCTTTCCAAGTTCGATTTTGAATTCGGTAAGGTTCAGATAGGCTTCTCCTCTCTGCTTGTTTGTATGATGCTGGGAACGGTGTTCTGCAACCTGTGTGATTTCTCTGAGGATATGATGGGCCGTACCGACAAATGGAGCGCACCTCTGCTGGTTCTCTTCTTTGTTATCAGCGGTGCGGAGCTGGATCTCACGGTGTTCTGTGATATAAAGATCATTGCTATTGGTGTTGTATACATAATCTTCCGTTGTCTCGGTAAGTACTTTGGCTCTTATATCAGCGCAAAGTGGACCAAGTGCGATGATAACATCTGTAAATACCTGGGTATCACCCTTTTCCCCCAGGCGGGAGTTGCCATCGGTATGGCAAGTATGGCAGCACAGGAGCTGAGCGCGGGCGGTATAGGTATGACCATCAGCAACATCTGTCTCTTTGCAGTGCTTATCTATGAGCTCTTTGGACCTATGCTCACAAAGATCTCTCTTATCAAGGCAGGCGAAATTGATCTTAAGCCTGTTAAGCTCAAGCATGATCATATTGTCCCCGACCACCAGCGTCCCGAGGATAGACACGAAAGAAGAAAGCAGATGCATAAGCAGTAATAAAACAATTACAGAGGATTTTCGCTTTGTCGGAAATCTTCTTTTTTTGTTTTAACATATCAACCACTCGTTGAACGATATTTACATACGCACCAAGCTGTGATACAATGTAATAAACATAATCTTGCACATAAAGTTGCGAATATGTTTTTATATATGATATCATATACTTATTACAATCGGAGGTGAATTAATGAAACTTAAATATGTTTTCTTAACAGCTACTGTTATACTGCTGTCATTAATGATGCTTATTTCCATAAGTGCTGACAATACCGCCTTTTCGGAAAGCTCTGTACCCGGAATTGATTTTGAACTGTATACAGACGGTGGCGAGCCCCTGCGTATACTTGCGCTGAACGATATTAATCTGTCAGATGCTTACGGATACCGTAAAACAAATTTTGTCAGCTGGACTTCCGAGCAGTCCGAGTACCAAAAGATAGAATATGCTGACATACAGACCGTATTGCTGAGATATCTCAACCAAGCCGTATCAAGAACCTCACCCGATATTATAGTGGTAACCGGTAACTTTGCCCGAGGTATTGACGACACAAAGGGTCAGCTCTTTAACTATCTTTGCAAGGTCATAGACGGCTATAATATCCCTTGGGTGTATGTATGCGGCAGCGAGGAGCGAGGCGGCGACTATCCCTTTGAAAACAAGCTTGCGGATCTGGAAAAATACGAAAACTGCATTTTTGCAAAGGGGGATGTTACAGGCTATAATTACAATATTGCCGTAACGAATAATGGCAGTATAAAGGAAATTATATATGTAATAGATTCCGAAAACGGAGAGAATCCGGATATAACAGAGGACAGAGAGGCTTGGTTTGCCAAGTCCTATGAGAAGGTAAAAAGCTCATACGGAGCTGTTCCCTGTTATATATTTACCAACCACGCACCAAGATATATGTTTGCCGCTTCTAAGCAGTACGGTGTTACTTCATATGTCAATCCCTCAAATCCATTGGTGCTTAATACCGAGGAGGCCTACGGACAGTTTAATATAAGTCCCTCAAGCCCCCTTGACAGCGACAAGAGCTTTCTTGAACTAATGAAAAATTGCAACACCAAGGGTATGTTCTTCGGTGGAGAATCAAGAATCGCCGCAAGCGTTCCCTACGAGGGCATACGCTTGGGATACATAATGAAAACAGGTCTGTTCGGAATAAAGGAGGGCTCTGTTAAGGGCGCAACTCTGATAGAAATATCAGGCGATAGCTGCTCGGTGGAATACTATCCCTATCAAAGCACTGCCGAAATGTTCGGTGACATTATAGACAATGCCTGGTATACCGATGCCATTCAATACTGCTATGACCGTCGACTTATGTCGGGTATGGCATCAGACCGATTTGCACCGCAGACGACCCTTACAAGAGCAATGTTTATAACGATACTCGCAAACATCGAGGGCATAGATAAAACCGAATACCAAGGCAGCTCCTTTACAGATGTTAAAGAAGGAAAATGGTATTCAGCCGCCATACAATGGGGTTACAGAAACGGTATATCGGCAGGCTACGGTTCAAAATTCGGAGTAAACGATCCTCTGACCCGTGAGCAGATGGCACGAATGCTTATGCAGTATGTCAAATACAAAACCGATACGGAAGCGGTATATTCCGAGGCTCTTGAGTCATATATCGACTATTCCGCCATAAGCGACTGGGCGCTTGAAGCTATGCACTGGGCGCACGCAAACAAAATCCTCGTAGGAACTGAAAGTGCAGACGGGCATATGATGCAGCCTAAAGCCCCTGCAACAAGAGCGCAGATAGCAGTAGTGGTAAACAGCTTTTATGAGAGCTTTTGCGTTGAAGATATTACACATCCCGAAAGAACAGGCAGACGGGAGAGTGAGATACTCTTTATAGGTAACAGCCGTATATACTTCGGCGAGGCTCCCGAAAAGGCACAGCTGCTTTCAGACTTTTATGACGGCGGCTACACCTGTGTTGACTGCACACAGCCGGGAAATTCTATGTACGGAAATTATCTTAATATGCTCTGCCGTAAGGAATTTGACCCCGAGTTCTTCAGCGAGGCGGACAAGGTAGTGCTTTTAGGACCCGACAACGAGCTTGCCCTGCAGATGGTAATGGAGCTGTTTCCCGACGATACCGAGTTCTATATAATCTATGTTTGGGAGTATTACGAGCCCGAGTACAATGTACCCGATTATTTTACAGGCTATAATGTTAAGATCATACCCGCAGGAAATGCATATAGTAATATGCTTGTAAATGGCTATGACAGAGACATATTTTTAGCCGAGGACGGCTTTCATCCTAATAATGTTATGGGCTATATCGAAGCTCTGACTACATATGCGGTTATCACAGGTAAGGATATCTCGGATGCACCCGAGGATATTTGTTCCGAATATATCAAGGATATAAAAACGGCTGTCAAAGAAGCCGTTGAAATGTTCGATTCATAATTTCAAATGGGGCTGTATTAACGATTGTGATTTCACCCCACAATCTCAGTTGGAGCGTTAGATGAGATTGATGAATTTTTCATCAAATCTACAGTACGATAGTAACGGAGATAGTTCGGAAACCGAACAATCGGAAAGCTATAACCGAAAAGAATATAATTGATATGTAAAAACGGTTGCTTTAAAAAGCAACCGTTTTATCCTTAACTCCTAATTCGGGAGGATAATATCCTCCCCTACTTCTTTTTCCATCTGTCCTCTTTTGACATAATTCTTACCCTTGATCGTATATAATCAAAGAAAAACGAAAGGACAAGGAAAATGCAACAGGCAAAATGCAATATAGAATATGACGAGGGTATTCTTGTTATATCGGTATCCGGAGACATAGACCACCACAGCGCAAAGCCGCTACGGGAGGAGATAGACACCAACCTATACCTCTACCGTGCAAAGACGGTTATTATGGATCTTTCGGGTGTGAGCTTTATGGATTCATCGGGGCTGGGTCTGATACTCGGCAGATACAGCAGGGTAAACGATCTTGAGGGCAGGATGATAATAGCCAATCCCGACGAAAGCGTTTCAAAAATACTGGCTTTGGCGGGGACAGACAGGCTTATTACAATCAAGAGAACGGATGAGACTGCGTCACACCGTTATTTTAATACTGAGGTTAAAAGGGGGTAACAAAATGAAAAAAGAGCTTATAAACGAAATGAATCTGCGTATCCCTGCCCTGTCGGTAAACGAGAGCTTTGCAAGATACGCGGTGTCCTCCTTTGTATCTCAGCTTGACCCCACCCTTGAGGAGATAGCGGATATCCGCACGGTGGTTTCGGAGGCGGTGACCAACTCTGTCATTCACGGCTACCGCGACAGCAAGGGGGATGTGTTTATATCGGTCAAGTACTACAGCGACAGAAGTGTAAAAATAACCGTAAGAGACCGCGGATGCGGTATTGCGGATATCGAAAAGGTAACTCAGCCCTTCTATACGGGGGACCCTGCAGGAGAGCGGGGCGGAATGGGCTTTACCATAATGTCCTCATTTACCGACAAAATGAAGATAAAATCGGTTCTTGGCAGAGGAACAGCCGTTATCCTTATAAAGCGTTTACATAAGGATGCCTGACAGCATCCTCACTTTATAAACAAGAGGGTAATATGCGTAGCAATCAATTGCTGTTAAAACAGATACAGGACGGAGATGAAGCGGCACTTGAGGAGCTTATAAAGCAAAATATGGGTCTTATAAAGACGGTGTCCCTACGCTTTTTGGGCAGAGGAGCAGATGCGGAGGATCTCTTGCAGATAGGTGCTATAGGTATGATAAAGGCGGCAAGGAGCTTTGATTTTTCTTACAACACCGAATTCTCCACCTATGCGGTCCCCCTTATCATTGGCGAAATAAGGCGTTTTTTGAGGGATGACGGACAGATAAAGGTCAGCCGCTCTATCAAGCGGCAGGGAGTCGCGGTAATGCGAAAAAGCGAAGAGCTGACCCGTACTCTTGGCCGTGATCCTACCGTAGGAGAGCTTGCCAAGGAATGCGATATGTCACCTGAGGAGGTAACATATGTTCTTGAAGCGGTATCCCCTGTTCACTCACTCCACGACTCTGTGGGAGGCGACGGTACACTTACACTTGAAAGTATGCTTGCTGACAAGGAGAATGCTATCGACCACCTGACAGACCGCATAGCCTTGGAGGAAGCCATATCAACCCTTGATCAAACATCCCAAAGGATACTGCATCTGAGGTATATAAAGGAGCTGTCCCAGCAGCAGACGGGGAATATTCTTGGTTTGAGTCAGGTCAAGGTTTCAAGAGAAGAAAAGAAGATAATGCAGAAATTAAAGCAGGCGCTTTGAGAGTGCAGAATGCAGAATGCAGAATTAAGGAAAAAGACGGATTCGTATGAATCCGTCTTCATTTTTAACCTAAAAATCTCATTAATATTGAAGCAAGCTGTGCTCTTGTGGCGTTGCCACGGGGGTCGAGGGTGGTCTCGGTCATTCCGGTGATAATTCCCTTTCCGTATGCCCATTTCATTGCGTCAAGTGCATAGGAACTCAGCTTGTTCAGGTCTGCAAAGCCTGAAAGGTCTCCCTCAGCCTTGGTATCCGTACCCTTGTAGGCAGCATAACGGTAGAGTATTGCCGCCATCTGCTCACGGGTGAGCTTGTCGTTAGGCGCATACTTATCGGCAGATTTACCTGCAACGATGCCGTTTGAGCTTGCCCAGGCTACGGCTTTGTCAAAATAGTGGCTTTCCTTGACATCGGTAAAGCTGTGTGTAAAGCCCTCGGGACTGCCCTCGTATCTCCAGAGAACAGACACTAACATAGCTCTGTTGGTTGCTACATTAGGACCAAATGTTGTCTCGGTCATACCCGACATCATTCCCTTTGTAAAAGCATATTCAACCGCATTATAGTACCAATGGCTGTCCTTTACATCGGTAAAGGGCATTTCTGTTTTCTCGGGGGATTTGTTAAGTGTAAAGCTGTCTACCACACTCATATCGGTGGTACGGTAGGTGGTAAGTGTAAAGGACGAGTCTGTTACCGACACCATAGTTACATGGGGAGTGTATTCCTGATTGTATATATAGATCTCGGGAACATCGGGATGCTCTACAGCATAGTACTTTGAGCCTGTGGAGGAACCGAATGTAAAATAAGGTATACCGTCGGTATCGGTGGCAGAGCTGAGGGTCTCGTCGTCATAGTATGAAGCGTCCTTCATAGCCTCCATACCGTTCATAAGATATGTGCGGGAGTAAATGTGATCGTGACCCGAAAGGGCTATGTCAAAACCGTATTCGGTAAGAAGCCTTGTCATCCACTCTCTTCTTGACAGGGTGCTTGAGTCCTCGGCGCGCTCGCTTACTGTATATACCGAATGGTGGAATACCGCAACCCTCCATCTGACATCGGGATTCTGTGTGATCGCTTCCTCCACAAATTCCTTGTGGTCGTCATAGGCACCGGCACTTGTGTTGAAAAGCAGAAAGAGTGTATCGTTATATCTGAAGTAGCTGTCTCCGCCTGCCCCTGTCACACCGTACTTATCCGACATATTTGCAGGATTGAAATGGTAGGAATAAACCGAAGCATCGGTCTCGTGGTTTCCTATAATTGTGGCTATAGGCATTTTTGCGATAAGCTCGCGGTTGAGAAAGGCATCAAAATGCTCCTCACTGTAGCCGTCCACCTGGTCTCCTAAGGAGAGGATAAAGTCGGCTGACTCAAAGACTCTGTCATTTTCTATAAGATCAAGGGTATGCTGCCAGGCGGCTGTATCATCCTCAAGCTTTCCCGAGCCAAGCTGAGCATCCCCTACAAGGGCAAAGCCGTATTCGTCGCTGTCCCCTGTGGTAAAATATCTTATCTCGCTCTGATATCCGTTATTTACAAGACGGTATGCGTACTCGGTTGCGGGCTCAAGTCCTGTTACTATAGCCTTACAGCTGTAGTATCCCTCTCCCTCGTCTGCCATTTCTGTCTCTGCCTCGGCACTCATAGCCGACTCAGGCATTACTCCGTCGGTAACATCACTTGACTTACACCAGACAATGTTTGCCTCCTCGCCGTCAGAATACCAGGTAACATTAAGCTGACTCTGATCTGCACCCATCATAAGATTTATGTAGCTCTGCATACAGTCGCTTGCCTGTAACGGAATAGCGGTAAAGGCAAGGACACATATTAATACCAAAGAAATTAACCGTTTTTTCATAGACTTTCACCTCGAAATATGATATATTATTGTAACAGATGTTATCATCATCGTCAAGGACAATTAAAAGATTCCTGCAATAGAAAGTTTACAATTTGTTTTGGCGATTTTTTGGCTGATAGCTCTTGACATATTATATCAGTTTGTATATAATATTTTGTGCCTGCGTCATCGGGCTAATATTCAGGAGATAATTTATGAGTATGCAAATCGATATGGCGCCTATCCTAGCGGGCGAAGTAAAGTCAATACAGTTTGATTTTTCCTTCGGGTTCGAGGATAAGGATATTCTGACAAACGTTGTGTTCCCCGAGCTCTTTAATGTTAAAGGAGCTGTTACAAACAACGCAGGGTATATGAAGCTTACTGCTTCTGCCACCGTGCCGTACAAAACTGTATGTGCAAGATGTATGAAAGACATCGACGGTGTCTTGCCTATTGATTTTGAAAAGAACGTCGCTGTGATTTCCACTCTTCAAAATGAAGACACGGACGACTATCTCTTCATCGAGGACGCTAAGTTGGATCTGTATGAGCCCTTGTGCGAGCAGATATTACTTGAGTTCCCTACCAAGCTTCTTTGCAAGGAGGACTGCAAGGGTCTGTGTCCCAAGTGCGGCAAGGATCTCAACGAGGGGGACTGCACTTGTCCCACAAAAGAAATTGATCCCAGACTTGCGATTATTCAAAAGTACATCGATCAATTGGAAGACTAAGTAAACAAATTCATTAATATAACGGAGGTGTAGGTAACATGGCAGTACCGAAGAGAAAAGTATCAAAGGCAAGACGCGATAAGAGACGCTCTAACAATTCCAAGCTCACCCTTCCCGGCATGACCAAGTGTCCCAAGTGCGGTGAGTACAATCTCTCTCACAGAGTTTGTAAGGCATGCGGCACATACGCAGGCAAGGAAATCATCACCATTAAAGAAGAGGCATAATTGCTTTCGTTGGGCGTACGCGGTACGCCCTTCTTTAATTAAATTGCGGGGCAATTTAATTAATGAAATGAACACTTCGTGTTCGTGAAATGACGGCAAAGCCGTCGTGAAATGACACCTACGGTGTCGTGAAATGCATCTTCGATGCGTTAAGGTGGATTTTCGCTATAGCGAAAATCATTTAATTGTATTTATTTCGGAGTAATTTATGGTCAAAATTACAGGTGTAGAAAAGGGGTCTATAGCGGACAAAGCCGGTATCCTCGGCGGGGATTATCTTATTAAGATAAACGGCTGTGATATCAATGACGTTCTTGACTACAGGTTTTACATTACCGAAAATAAAATAACCCTTACTCTGCACCGTGAGGCCGAGCTTTTTGATATTACTGTCAAAAAGGAGCAGTACGAGGATATAGGCCTGGAGTTTGAATCATTCCTTATGGATAAGCAGCACTCCTGCCGTAATAAGTGTATCTTCTGCTTTATAGATCAGCTGCCACGCGGTATGCGTGATACTATGTACTTTAAGGATGACGACAGCCGTATGTCCTTTCTTAAGGGCAGCTATATCACCCTTACCAATCTGAGTGATGCGGACATCGACCGTATATGTAAAATGAAGATATCCCCCATCAACATCTCGGTTCATACCACCAATCCCGAGCTCAGGTGTAAGATGATGGGTAACCGCTTTGCGGGAAAGAGCCTTGAGGCTCTGAAGCGCTTTTATGATGCGGGTATCACAATGAATACACAGATAGTTCTGTGTAAGGGTGTCAATGACGGCAAAGAGCTTACAAGGTCGATGAGTGATCTTGAAAAGCTTTATCCCTATGTGCAGAGTGTGTCTGTGGTTCCCTCGGGACTTACCAAGTACCGTGAGGGTCTTTATCCCCTTGAGCCCTTTTCGCCTGATGAATGCAGGGCTGTGATAGAGCAGGTAGAGGCATTCTCTGTCGGTTGCCGTCAGCAGCACGGCTGCGGAATATTCTATCTCGGGGATGAATTCTATATAAAGGCAGGCTTACCCCTGCCCTCGGGAGAAAGCTATGACGGCTATCCCCAGATAGAAAACGGTGTGGGGCTTATGACCTCCATGAAGGAGGAATTCTATGACGAGCTTGATTTCCTCGATGATTATGACACCGTAAAGAAAAGAAGGCTCTCTATAGCCACAGGCGAGGCGGCGTATGAGTTTATCTCTGCCCTTGCCCGCGAGCTTGAGGAGAGACTCAGCGACACCAAAATAAATGTATATAAAATAGAAAACAAATTCTTCGGCGAGAATATTACCGTAGCGGGTCTTGTGGTAGGCTGTGACCTAAAGGAGCAGCTTTGCGGCAAGGACCTAGGCGAAAAGCTCTTTATCCCCTCGGTAATGTTAAGGTACGAAAATGACCTTTTCCTTGACGGAGTATCGATAGACGAGCTCTCACAATATCTTGGTGTAGAGATCGAAACAGTAAACAACTCAGGCTTTGAGTTTGTAGAAGCATTATTAAAGGAGTAAGTATGGCGAAACCGATCATTGCTATAGTAGGACGCCCCAATGTGGGCAAGAGTACCCTCTTTAACAAGCTGACAGGCAAGATGATAGCTATAGTGGAGGACACCCCCGGTGTTACCCGTGACAGAATTTATCACGAGATCGAGTGGAACGGCAGAGAGATGCTGCTTGTTGACACAGGCGGTATTGAGCCCAAGACCGACGATATGATGCTCAAGCATATGCGCCTTCAGGCACAGATCGCTATTGAGTCGGCTGATGTTATCATCTTTATGACCGATGTTACAACAGGTCTTACCGCAAATGACAGAGACATTTGTACAATGCTCTTAAAGAGCTGCAAGCCCCTTGTACTTGCAGTAAACAAGTGTGACCGTGTGGGAGACCTGCCCTACGAGTTCTATGAGTTCTATGAGCTTGGTGTTGAGGGTGAGCCTATTGCGCTTTCCTCTACCCACGGCTCGGGTACGGGAGATCTGCTTGACCGTGTGGTTGAGCTTTGTCCCGAATTCACCGAGGAAGAGGAATATGACGAGGATGCCATTAAGGTTGCCTTTATCGGTAAGCCTAACGCAGGCAAGAGCTCTATAATCAACCGTTTTCTGGGTGAGGACAGACTTATCGTGTCCGATATTGCGGGTACTACCCGTGATGCTATTGACACAGAGGTAGAAAACGAGCACGGCAAGTTTGTATTTATAGATACCGCAGGCATCAGACGAAACGCAAAGATAGACTCTAAGATAGAGCATTACTCGGTGCTTCGCGCAAAGGCAGCTGTAGAGCGCGCCGATGTATGTGTTATAATGATAGATGCCACCCAGGGCGTTACCGAGCAGGACGAGCGCATTGCAGGTATTGCCCACGAATCCGGCAAGCCCTCTATCATTGTTATAAACAAGTGGGACCTTGTAGAAAAGGACTCAAAGACTGTTGACAAATTCACTACCGATGTTTATGAGCATCTGTCCTATATGACCTATGCTCCGGTTATCTTTGTTTCAGCTCTTACAGGTCAGAGAACAGGCAAGCTCTTTGAGTTTATAAAGTATGTTCACGAGCAGTCGCTGCTCCGTGTAAGCACAGGTATGCTCAATGATGTTTTAAACGATGCTACCGCCCGTGTTCAGCCTCCCTCGGATAAGGGCCGACGTCTTAAGATCTATTATATGACCCAATCCTCTGTTGCTCCTCCCACCTTTGTTATCTTCTGTAATTCTGTAGAGCTGTTCCACTTCTCTTATCAGAGATATCTGGAAAATCAGATCAGAGGTGTGTTCGGCTTTAAGGGTACACCCATCAAGATAGTAATAAGACAGAAGGGAGATCAGGGAGTATAATGGAGATCACCTACGCAACCATAAGAGCCTACGGTCTTTTGGGCATGAGGTTTTTGACCAAGGTAACCGAGGGCGATCAGGAAATGTACTGCTTACCCCTTAATTTTCTTATTATCGCGGCTATTATAGCGGCGGCTGTGTCCTACCTTTTGGGCGGTCTTAACTTTGCTATCATAATTTCAAAAATCAAGTATCGCGATGATATCAGAAACCACGGCAGCGGTAACGCGGGTATGACCAATATGATGCGTACCTACGGAAGAGCCGCAGGTATATTCACATTTTTAGGCGACCTTATGAAGGCTGTTGTGTCCGTGCTTCTCACTATGCTTCTTATCGGCGAAACTGCAGCTTATGTGGCAGCCATTGCCTGTATGCTGGGTCATTGCTTCCCCTGCTGGTACGGATTTAAGGGCGGTAAAGGCGTGGCGGTATCCGCAGCGGCTATCCTCTGCCTCCAGCCCCTGGTATTTGCGATCGTACTTATTGTATTTATAATAGTTGTAGCAGCAACAAGATATATATCTCTCGGCTCAATAATGAGTGCACTTGTATATCCCCTGGTGCTTACCGCATTCTATCCTTATACAATAACTATCGAAAATCCCTTGTATTTTGTAATAGTTACCTGCTCTATAATCACGACGCTTTTAATAATATTTATGCACCGCGAAAATATAAGCAGACTGCTTAACGGCAAGGAAAATAAGTTCTCTTTTAAGAAAAAAGGCACTCAAAACGACGAAAATATTAACAAAGATTAAAAATGTCAAAAAACTATTGCATTTTGTAATCTGTTGTGGTATAATACTTTTCACTTGAGTAAATTTGTAAAAAACCTATGGAGGTGTAGATATGGCTAAGTGTTCAGTATGCGGCAAGGGCGTTACTTTTGGTCAGAATGTATCCCATTCCAACCGTAAGACCAACAGAATGTGGAAGCCCAACATCAGAAAAGTTAAGGCTAACGTTAACGGCACAGTTAAGACTGTAGCAGTTTGCTCCCGTTGCCTTCGTTCCGGCAAGGTTAACAGAGCTGTTTAATTTAACATTATACAATTCTAACGGACAGCAATGCTGTCCGTTTTGCCGTATAATGGGCGTAGCCCATTATATCGTTTTGCCTTTGGCAAAACATATCGAGCGGTAAGGCCGCATATCGAGTTGCAAAGCAACATATCGAATTTGCCTTAAGGCAAATATATCGACTTCTTAAAATATGAAAACACTGTTTATTTCATCCCAAGCACCGAATACTATCAAGTCTATGCTTTGCAGTATAGGCTTTTCTTTGGTTTTACTTCCTGCCGATCCTAACTTGCCCGAGCCTGTGTCGGCTCACGCGGATATGCTGATATTTGAAAATATAATCCAAAAGGATTATTACAAAAGAAACAAAGAGTTGTTTTTGGGATATGATCTCATCCTTGCAGAGGAAAGCTTCGGAAATGAATATCCGGGGGATGTGCTGTTAAATGCCTTTACGATAGGTGATACCCTTTTCGGACATTTGGAGAGCCTTTCAAAAGAGATAAGGAACTTATACCTAAAGCAGGTAAATCTCCGTCAGGGCTACGCAAAATGCTCCACACTCCTCTTTGGCAACAATGCCATAACCGCTGACCGGGGTATAGCCTCGGCATTGTCCGAGCACGGAGTAAATGTGTTACTTATAACCCCGGGACATATTGCCCTTCCCGGCTATGATTACGGCTTTATTGGCGGCGCGAGTTTTGTTTATGAAGACAAGGTTATATTCTTCGGTAATATTGAGGAGCATCCCGACGGCGTCGCTATTCTTGATTTTATCGGTCAGGCGGGATATGAGGCGGTTTATGATAAGACAGAAAAGCCGGTTGATCTTGGGGGAGCAGCTACTTTGAGTGCGGAATGCGGAATGCGGATCCATGACACCCCGTATCTTTGATACGGTTGGTGGAATTATGCAAGGAGTTTGCGGAACGCAAACTGTCGCAATGCGGAATTAAGGTAAATTGTGTTGCAAAAATGCAACACAATTTTTTCTAATTATAAAAGCATACCCATAATTATTATTAAACAAATATAATTCGTAAAAATCAAAGAAAATAAACTCTAAGATACAGCTAACCAAAAATAAGATGTAGATTTTCGACCCAAAGGGAGAAAATCTACCATAACTCCGCATTCCGCATTCCGCACTCCGCATTATTTATTAACCTCATTTCTCTTGACAAACTATCGGTTATTGTGGTACTATAAATTGATAATATATGATTTTAATTGAGGAGATAAAGCTATGACCCCAAGAGAAAATTTACTTGCGGCGCTTCGCCGTCAGAACCCCGAGAGAGTTCCCTTTTACTTTGAGCTCTGCCCTTCTCTGAAGGAGGAATTCAAGGCTAAGACAGGTGCTGACAACTACGAGGAATACTATGACTTTGATGCCCGCACCTTTACATATACCCCCACACAGCATCAGAACGACTACAGCGAGTTCTTCCCCCGTCTTAAGCCCGGCACCACCGTTGACGAGTGGGGCGTTGCCTTTGAGCCCGGCTCTGTAGCTCACTTTACAAAATTCCTTCACGCAATGGAGGACTTTGTTGATCCCGATGAGGTTTGGGACTTCCCCATGCCCGACATCCTTGCGGACTACCGTTGGGAGGGTATGAAGGAAAGAGTTGACGAGTGCCATGCAAAGGGCTATGCAGCTGTTTTCAATGCTATACAGATTTTTGAGCCTGCCTGGTATCTGCGCGGCCTTGACAACCTGCTCTGCGATATGATCTCTGACGAGGAAATGGCAGAGGCTTGTCTTAAGAGAATGGCTGACCATCAGGTAGAGGTTGCAAAGAGAGTTGCAGCCTGCGGCTTTGACCTTATTATGTTCGGTGACGATGTGGGAACACAGAAGGACCTTATGATGAGCCGTGAGCAGTGGTGCAAGTGGCTCAAGCCCGATATGGGCAGAGCTATTGCGGCAGCTAAGTCTGTTAAGCCCGACATCCTTGCGTTCTATCACTCTGACGGTGTTATCTATGATATCATTGAGGATCTTATCGAGATCGGTGTTGATGTCCTCAACCCCGTTCAGCCCGAGTGTATCGACCCTGCAAAGGTTAAGGAAATGTACGGTGACCGTCTCTCCTTCTGGGGTACTATCGGTACACAGACCACAATGCCCTTTGGCACAGCAGACGAGGTTGACGCAAAGGTTAAGGAGATCATCGAGGTTGTCGGTAAGGATGGCGGTCTCTGCATCGCTCCCACACATATGCTTGAGCCTGATGTTCCCTACGAAAACATTGATGCATTCATCAATGCTGTAAAGAAGTACGGTAAGTATTGATCGCTCAACCAAATCAATAACGCAAAAAGGGTGTTGCAATCTATGTTGTAACACCCTTATGTTTTAATTTAAATATACAGGAGTTTTAGTTATGAAAAAGATCCTTTCGGTGATACTCATCGCCTTAATGCTATTATCCCTTTCAACAGTAAGCTTTGCTGCAGGCAACGGCAGCATCACTATCAGCAACGCTGCAGAAGATACTGAGTACGATGTCTACAAGCTGCTCGACTTCACCTCTAACGGTGATTTTACAGGTATCTACACCATCGCTCCCGGCTGGGAAGCTTTCTTCACAAGCGACGTCGCAAAGAGCTACTTTGACCTCATCGTTAACGGCGACCGGACAACTGTAGTATTCGATGCAAATGCAACGATCGACCAGACCTTTGCCAAGGCAGCAGTTGCTTATGCAGATGCTAACGGTATTGATGCAACAGCAACCCGGAGTGCAACAAACAAGACTGTTGAGTTCACAGGTCTTGATTACGGTTACTACGCAATCAACACCTCTCTTGGTATCTTATGTTCTCTTACCAACGCAAACTCCTCCTTCACCGCAATAGAAAAGAACACAAAGCCCTACATCGACAAGTGGGTCAAGGAAGACTCCACCGACACATGGAACAAGGTAAATGACGCTGATATCGACCAGATGGTTGAATATAAGTCCGAAATTACAGTTAGTGCAGGTGCAGTTAACTATATCATGCACGACAAGATGGACGCAGGTCTTACCTTCAATAACGATGTTGTAGTTAAGCTTGATGACAGTAACATAGTTGACCCAGCCAACTATAGCGTTGTAACACATCCTGACGATGGCGACACCTTCGATATTATCTTTGACGATAGCTTCATTTTTGGTCTTGTTCCGAATAGCAAGATCACAGTTTACTATTCTGCCACTCTTAACCGAAATGCAAATATAACCGATAACGGAAATGACGATACCGTTAAGCTTACCTACGGTGACAACAAGTGGGAATCTGCTGAGCACAAGACATCCACCTACACATGGAAGATGGACTTCTTAAAGTACTCCACTGACGGCGACAACAAGCTTCCCCTTGCAGGTGCACAGTTCCAGCTTATCTTCCTCGGCAACGCAATTAAGTTCACCGCAGTTGAGGGTGCTGCAGTTCCTACATACATGGTGGACACTCAGGGTACAATCGACAACATCACAACCGACGAAAACGGTAAGTTTGAGCTTATCGGTCTTGACGAGGGGATCTACAGACTCCGCGAGGTTGAGGCTCCTGCAGGTTACAACAAGCTCGCAGGCGACATCGAGATCAAGGTTACAAGTGACCGTGTTAACGAGGATCTCACAGCTACATACCAGATCAACAATGCTGATCACTCTACTATCGAAGTAGAAAACAAGACAGGTTCTTTACTCCCTGAATCAGGTGATATAGGTACAAGCGTGTTCGTTATGGGTGGAGCTTTGATGATTATTATTATAGTTGCCCCAATTATTCTTGTAATTGCAGCTATAGTTCTTGTCATTGTTCTTGTTGTCAGAAAAAAGAAGAAGACAACACCTGATAATACAAACGAAACACACGGAGAATAACTATGAAAAAGATACTTTTGCTCCTTTTGACCTTTACGCTTGCCCTCTACATTTCCCTTCCCCTCTTTGCAGCAACAGAAACAGGCTCGGCTGTATATGTTCCTGATGACTTAGCGGGTCTTGCCTACGCAAGTGACGAAACAGGTGAAGTTGTGGAGGATGAAACTGTTGCAGATGATGAAGCTGTTGCTGTAGAAGAAACTGCTGAAATAGAAGAAGCTGCAGACGCATCGGATGAAACAGAGGTTGCTGTTAATTATTATAATGGAACTACATCATCAATACCCACCGGTCAAGGCACGGATGCTGTCAATGAGATCATTAATGAGGCCGTTAACGAATCAATTATACAGAAAATCTTTAACTCAAGCTGGTTTATAAATATTTTAACAATACTTACCGTAATGGTGATTATTCTGGCACCCTCGCTTATGATCGTAGCCCTTGTTGTAGTATTGATAATTGCAAAGAAAAATTTAAACAATAAGCCCGAACAAACAGAAAACGAATAACAAAACAAGGCTTCAACAAAGATAGCGATAAGGAGTTATCGCTATCTCCCAATGATATATTATCATTAAAAATAGTCCATTGCTCAAAAGCAATGGACTATTTTTTCCTTAATATTTTCAAAGAAAATATATCATAGACGAAGTCTATATCATATACCCTTAGGTATATATCATAGATTTGCTTGCAAATCTATATCATTTTATTTATGCTGTAACCTCAACAAGCACCTTGACCTTAACACCGGTATCGTACTCTACGACAACAGTCCAGAGGCCTGCACTCTTCATTGTAAAGGTGTAGGGATTGCCTGTGGGGGTAGTAGTTCTGTAGCCCTCAGCGGACTTGATGCTTGCTACCTCAACATCGCCCTTACCCATACGGATAACCTTTGCGTCCTCAAGGCCTTCAAGAGTTACATCAAGGCCGTTGGTGGTAGCCTTAACCTCGGGTACGGGGAGGTCTATTGTAACGTGATAGTAGAAGGGTGCTCTGCCGTCATTGTATCTGATATAAACGGTATAAACACCGGGCTCTGCTACCTTGTAGCTGGTGTACCAGTCCTTGGTCTCAAGCTTAGCTGCATACTCGCCGTAGATCTTGTTGTTTGCAACCTGACGGTAGTACATATGAGCGCCCTTGGCGATGAACATATCCTTAACGCCCTCGTCAAGCTCAAATACCTCTATGGTAAGAGAATTGATAACCTTGTCAACAAGTCTGCCGATCATCTCGGACTCCATGATCTTGCCGCAGTATACGCACTGCTTAACCTTGAAGCCGTTTGTGGTCTCGGTAGGCTCGATAACTGTAAACCACTCGCCTGCAACACACTCGGTAATGCCTTCGTTGGATTTCTGCTCGCCGCCGCATCTTGTGCAGTTACGCCACTTGTAGCCGCCCTGACAGAAATCAACACCGTTGTAGTACCAGGTATCGGGATATGCGTGGTTATCGGGATCCGAATATGTGGTGGAGCTGATCTTTGTACTACATACGGTACAGTAAACGGTCTTGATACCGTTACCCACACAGGTTGCAACTGTGGTAATTGTAGGCTCACCCTCGGTATGAGGAAGCTTGGAAACGGAAGCTGTCTTTAACTGCAGGCCGCAGACTGCACAGCACATCTTCTGTGCGCCGTATGCAGAACAGGTAGGCTGGGTCGTTACCTGCCACTCACCGTCGGTATGTACATCACAGGAAAGAACATGGGTGGTCTTGAAATACTGCTTTGCAAATGTATGAGCAGCGGAGCCCTCAACTACATAGAGCTTTGTTCCGAGACATCCGAAGAAAGCATTCTTTTCGAGAGTCTGTACGGTTGCGGGAACATAAATGTTTATCTTTGCAAGAGACTGGAATGCCTTTGCGCTGATATATGTAACGGTCTTACCGTCGATAGTCTTGGGGATGATAAGGGGATCAACCTTTGCACCGTTGTAGGAAAGGATCTTTGCCTCGGTGTCGTTGTTGATGGAGATATAGGTGTAGTCACCGCTTGTGTATCTCTTACCCTCGGACATATGGAGGTAAATACCGTATACCTGTGCGTCCTTACCGTTACCGTGGGTTGCAGGTGTCACACCGTCTGCAAGGTAACCGTCAGAGGTGGTAATGTTACAGCTGATGGTAAAGCGTGCGCCCTCGTCAAGGTAACCTACATGATATCCGCTGTAGGGGTCCTTAGAGGAATAAGCCCAACGGTCCATATATCTGATCATAGCGTTATGAACTGCGTCCTGCTTTGCAAAGTCTGCTACGGTGTAGCCAAGCTCGTCAACACTCTTGCTGACAGAGGCAGCCGCATCCTCAAGAAGCATTTCCCATGTGAATTTTACCTCTACAGACCAGGTACCGTCACCGTTCCAGATAAGTGCGGCATCAACCTCATCGGTGATATCGCCCTCGTTATACTGGGTGCGGTAAACTACAAAGCTGCCGTCAGCCATAGGAACGATAGAGTACCAAGCGGTAGGAGCAGAGGACTCCCAGTCATATCTGCCAACGCCCTTACGGATTGCAAGGGGGTCGATGGAGAATACGATAACATCACCGTTACCGCCGTAGCCTGCACTGCCCTCTCCGTCATCGTCGTTGTCGGGAGAGAATGTGGAGGGATAAGGTGTGGGGTCAACGATCTCGGCACCGAAGTAGTAGCCTGTCTCGTCCCAAGCGGAATAGAAGTCGATGGTGTTAAGCACACGGCTTCTGTAGGTCCAAGCGGTGGATGCGTTGTGAGCATCGATACGCACGGGATCGGTGTAGCCCTCGGAGTCGTTAATAATACCGTCGATTACGGGTGTGTTGTCACCGTTTGTTACGGGAACGTAGATATCGCCAACATCCTCGGAGAATGTTACCTCGTCTGCGGCGCTGATACCGATTGCTAACATAGATGTAAGCATCATTACAGCCAGAGCGAGTATGAGTAATTTTTTCATATAGTCCTCCTATATAATAATATTCTAATGTAATTATCTCATATTTTGGAAGTTTTTGCAATACTTTGCTTATAGAAATCTTAAATATATTTTTGTGTAGTGTGCATAACACATCCCGAAGGGATATATCGCGTCGGTCAGACATATCGCTCCCCGTGGGGAATATCGCAAATCTGAAGGATTTATATCGCGATAGCCGTCCCAAAGGGACGGCTATCATAATATCTTGAAATAATATATTACTGTGAGTAAACTTATTTGAATTTGTAACCCAAGGTTACAAATTGCGATATTTTTGCCCTTGGCAAAAGCGATATTTTTATCATAGATAAAAGCGATATATCTGCTAAAGCAGATGCGATATGTTATCTGTCTTTGGACAGATAACGCGATAGCCGTCCCAAAGGGACGGCTATCATTATATTTTTAATAATACAATATCTTATCGGTATAAATATCAGTTGTAGTAATTAATAGTAAAATAAAGACTTCCGTCGTTCTTGATAATAACCTCTCCGTGGAGGGTTGAGGTAAAGCCGTCCTCCTTGTCAATTCCGGTAAAGGTAACCGTGCAACGGGCTATACCAAAGCCGCTTGTATCCTTGGTAAACCGAGAGGCGTACATCTCAAGATAGTTAGGGTCGGGATCACACTCAAAGTACTCTCTGAGCTTGGCATCTCTGCGGATAACCGTCTCGATCATTCCCTGATATGCGTTTTTGTGTGCGCCAAAGTCTCCCCACTTGCCGCTGTATCCGGGGAAATTTTCGGCAAGGTCTGTTCCCTTTTTGACAGCAGCCTCCTTTGTTGCGTTTGCCTCGACAGCCTTTTTGTACTCAAGCAGCTTGTTATAGTTGGTAACAAGCTCCTTTTGAGCATCGCTCAAAGCATCGTACTGATTTAAAAGCATATTTATCTGTGTGCTGTCGCCTGTAAGAGAAGAGGCATCTATACTATCAATGGCAAGAACCAGCGCAGAGGCAGCCTCTGCATCCTTGGCGTTCTGAAGATCGGTCTCTGCCTTGGCAAGAATACTGTAGTTACTTACAAGATCCTTTTGTGCTCTGGTAAGCGCATCATACTGCATCCTTATTACAGTGATCTCGCTTTCGCTGTCAATAGTAACCTCTTTACCCTCAAGGGTGCTTATCAGTCTTATGACCTCATCTGCAGCCACCTGATTTTCGTCCCTTTCTCTGTCCTCGTCGGTATACTGCTTTGCCTCTTCAAGTGCCGCAACCATACCGTCAAGAGCATCCTTGTTGGTTACCTTTTTCTTTTGTGCCTTGCTGAGAGCATCATACTTTTCAAGAATTTTGTTGATCTCATCCTCGTGGTCTGCTGTGATCTCCTTGCCCTCCAGCATTTCGATCATTGTAATGACCTCATTTGCCTTAAGACGGTTGTTGTCTGCGTTATTCTTGATCAGCAGTCCCACGGTGACACCACTGAACACCATAACCATAAAGCCGATAACAAGCAACAGCAGAATTATTATGATTATCTTACCTATAGACTTAGGCTTTTTTTCTTTGGTTCCCTGCTTCATATTAATGTCCGTACCTTTCGATTGACTTTTTGCGATTATACCACAATTGTTCTCCTTTGTCAAATTTTGTTGGGACGAAAGACATATAGATTTGTAACCCAAGGTTACAAATTGCGATATTTTTGCCCTTGGCAAAAGCGATATTTTTATCATAGATAAAAGCGATATATCTGCTAAAGCAGATGCGATATGTTATCTGTCATAAGACAGATAACGCGATAGCCGTCCCTCGGGACGGCTATCATAATACGTATCTGATTATTTAAGTGTAATCTTAACACCCTCACCGAGGTTGGCATCCTCTGCTGCCCAGATCATAAATTCACCGGGATCGGCATAGCACTTGAGATCTGTGTGATAATACTCAAATGCAGATGCGGGGAGAGATACACGAACTGTCTGCTTTTCGCCTGCCTTAAGAGGAACCTTCTTTACATACTTCAACTCCTTTAAGGGGCGGCAGATCTCGGCTGCTATATCTCTTACATAAAGCTGGAGTGTGAGACGTCCGTCACGGTCGCCTGTGTTGGCTACATCAACGTCAAATTCTACCGTATCACCGATATTCCACTCGGTCTTTGTGGGTACGGGTGTACCGATATCAAAGGTGGTGTATGTAAGACCGTGGCCGAAGGTATAAAGGGGCTCGGTGGGCATATCAATGTAGTGGCAGGTAAAGTCGGTAGCATAGGAGCTAACCTTCTTTGACATCTCTACCACCTCGCCGCGGTAGGGTCTGCCTGTATTTACTCTTGCATAGAACATAGGTATCTGACCCATATCGTAGGGCAGGCAGGCACAGAGCTTACCCTCGGGCATAACGTCACCGAACATAACGTCTGCTACACCCTGACCCATAATACCAAACTGCCAAGGATAGAGAACTGCATCGCAAAGTGCGTTTTCCTTTGTGATGATAAGGGGTCTGCCTGCGATAACAGCCATTGCAAGGGGTTTACCGAGGGTTGCAAGGAACTCGATAAACGCGGTCTGTGTACCGGGAAGTGTAATATCGCCTCTGGTATGAGCCTCACCGCTTATGTAGGATGCCTCACCTACAACGGCTATGATCTTGTCGCAGTCCTTGGCAGCCTCTATAAGTGCCTCACGGTCAAAGTCCTCGCCGTCAAGGAGCTTTCCGCCCTCAACGTGGGTGATATTGCTTGATTTTTCTCTCATAGCGGTGAGAAGTGTGGTGGTGTCCTCTGCCTCACCCAGCGCTCTCCACCAGCCAAGGGGTGCGTCCTGATCGTCTGCAAGCTGACCTACCACAAGGACCTTTTCCTCTCTTGACAGGGGGAAGAAGTTGCCTTCGTTCTTAAGAAGAACTGTAGACTTGGCTGCCGCCTCTCTTGCCTGAGCCTTAAACTCGTCGCAGAGGAAGGTTGCCGCTTCAAATTCCTCGCTGTATTCGTGCTTATCGAATACTCCTACCTTGAACTTAAGACGGAGAACTCTTGCCGCGTGCTCGTCAAGCTCCTCCATTGTGATCTTGCCCTCGTCGTAGAACTTCTTTAAGTATTCCTGGAAGATAAGAGAGCCTGTGTCGATGTCACAGCCTGCCTTAAAGCCCTTGAGACATGCCTCTTCTCTGTCGGCAGCAACACCGTGGTTTATAAGCTCGTCGATTGCGTTATAGTCGGTTGTGATCGCACCCTTGAAGCCTAATTCTCCGCGGAGTACGTCTTCAATAAGGTACTTGTGGGCGTGCATAGGCACACCGAAGGTCTCGTTGAATGCGGGCATAACTGTATCAACACCTGCCTCAACTGCCGCCTTGAAGGGAGGCAGATAGGTGTTACGAAGCTCAACCTCGCTTATAAGTGCGGCATCATAGTCACGGCCGCCTACACAGGCACCGTAGCCGATATAGTGCTTTGCACAGCTTGCAATTCCGCCTGCGTTAGCTATACCCTTTACTCTGGCTGCTGCTACGATAGAGCCGAGGTAGGGGTCCTCACCAGCGCCCTCGGAGATACGTCCCCAACGGGGGTCGCGGGCAATATCCATCATAGGAGCATAGGTCATACTAAGACCTGCCGCCATAGCCTCTCTCGCGCTGCATTCTGCGTCCTTTTCGATCATTTCAACATCAAAGCTACAGGCCTCGGCTACAGGCTGGGGGAATATGGTACGGTAACCGCAGATGATATCCGCACAAAGAAGTGCGGGGATGTTATGGGGGGAAGCCGCCATAACACGCTTCTGCAGAATATTGGAAGCCTTGGCACCGGGATCGTTTGCAACACTTCCTGCGTGGTATTTCTCAATAAATTCAAGCTCGGAGCCCCAGTCAAAGGTTCTGGGTGCATTGATGTAGAGAAGCTGTCCGATCTTCTCCTCTACCGTCATATCACTAAGTAGCTCCTGCACCTTTAATTCAATTTCGCGTTCTGTCATAATATCCTCCATTACACACGGTAAATATAGTTTTCTTTTCTCGGAGAGGGTGCGGGAAGCTCACAGTCACGGTAACCGAGTATCAAGTGTCCGATACCCACATAATCTCCCTCTATTCCCCATTTTTTGAGAAGAGCCTTTCCCTCCTCAGACTCAAACTCCTGCTTGGCTCTGTGTATCCAGCAGGAATCAACTCCCACGGCATATGCCGCATTCATAAGATTGCCTAACACCAAGGAGCCGTCCTCAACGTAGGTGGGACGCTCGGTGGATGCAAGAACGATAAGCACGGTGGGCGCACCGTAGAAGGGATCCTTGTCGGGAGTTCCCATTATCTCGGCATTCATACGGCGAAGCTGTTCGATGGTCTGTTTATCCTGTACGCATACGATGATGGGAACCTGACGGTTCATACCCGTTGCGGCATAGGTGCCTGCTTCAAGGATTGCCTGAAGCGCCTCTTCCTCGACCTGTTTATCCTTATAAGATCTTATAGATCTTCTTTCTTTTAATGATTTTAATACGATGTTTTCCATAATAACACCTCCGTTATTTTACTTTACCATAATATTAAGAAAATAGCAACATTAAAATCAATTCTTTTCCCAAACTGCGGTAAAAGTGCAATCCTTGTATATTGCGTAATAACAGTCATAAAAGGTTTGTTCTGTAAGAGCAAAGCTGTATTCCGCTATCCACCAGTATTTGAAGGTATAACCTTCTTTGGTGGCGGTGGGGTACTTTGGTATCGCCTGATAGTAATAGTCACCGTTACGGATAGGATAAGAGGTATAACACCCCTCGTCCATTACTCCGCCCATAGGGTCAAAGTTTATGGAATAATATACCTCCTCTTGCCAGGATGCGGTGAAGGTAGTATCCCCTCTGTAGGTATATGTATTATACACATAATCACAGAGACGAAGGGTATATCCCTGTCCGTTTGTCCAGCCGAGGAACTTATAGCCCTCCCTTTGGGGTATAGGATACTCGGGAATAATATCGTAATAGTGGTCGCCTGTATTTATGCCGTATACACTCATACTGCCATCACCGTTGTCAAGGGTTAGAGTGTACTGCTTGTTTGTTCTGTCAATTGAATAGGTGGGAAATTTAAGCTCGCATATCTTTTTGTAAACAAGCTCTGCTATGATATCATAACCCGCCTGATTGAGGTGCAGATCGTCTGCGGCAAGAAGTGATGGCGGTGTCCAGCCCTTGGAAAGATAATCAAGATCTCTTGCGGTAGGGGTGATATTAAGCTCGGTGAGTCTTAGGGGATCTGCAAGATATGGCTGAGCATCCACAAAGTGCTCCCCATAATGCTCGGATAAAGCGGCATTGATATCCTTATAGGCAGGTGCTCTGCGCTCTGCGGTCATGCCTACAACTATATATCTGTCAGTTCCGTGGTATTTTATCATCTTATCGATAACTGATATCAGCTTGTCGCCCTGACCGTTGACATAATCGTTGTTATGTCCTGCCCAGACCACCATTATATCCCCTGCTCTTTTGTCATTCATAGCATAGGTACAGACCTGAGTTATACCCTTAAGGGTCACACCCTTGCCTGTCTCGGTACGGGTAAAATAGCACTGTCCGCCGTTTCTTGTTATCTCACCCTCAATACCCCCGATAGTTACGGGATTGATTGCCGCAAGGCCGTAGTAGGCTATGCTTGCGGGAGTACCGTTAAGGTCGGAAATAAGCTCAATGGCTACAGGGGTCTTGGTCGCGGGGATGGTAACAGGCTTGACCGCTAAAATAAGTCCCCCCTGCCTTGTGGCAATAGCCTCTGCCGCCTCGGCACCGATGCCGTAGTTCTTTACCTCCATACCCGTAAGCTGCGAAAGCCGTCTTGGATAAGGATATTCGGCAAGGTTATCAAAGGCGGTGAGAATACCGTGGGTAAGAGAGTCTCCCCAGCAGATTATTCTGCCGTACTCTGCCTCTATAGCGGTGTGATAGTAATAAAAGCTCTCATCCTTATACTGTACACAGAAGGTGTATTCGCCCTCGGCGAGATCCGGTACGGTTATGTAACCGTCAACTATGGCCTCGGGTCTTATAACCACAGAGCCCTCTGCCCTCTTGATCTCTTGTGAGCTGTTATAGTGACCTACCGCATATCTTATATTATAAAGTCCGTCGAGGTTACCGAATATAACGGTACTGCCTTCCTCGGCGACGGTGGGTATCTTCTGTTCAACCTTTATGTGAAAAAGCTTGGTGTATCCGTTATAATACTGCACCGCTATAGTATAATCACCGTTTGTGCGGTACTGTATTGTATATTCGCTCTTGTCACGGAGAACATCTTTAGCAGTAAAGCTTCGTACCTCGTTTCCCGATCTTTTAAGCTCGGTAACGCTGTTATATAAGCCCCTTGCGGTACGGATCACCTTTGCGTCCTCTATCTCGGATACCGTATACTGCAAGCCGTTTGCCGTAAGGACGGGCTCGATTATATCTATTGTTATATACCTTGCAATATCGGCTCTTGCGTCATTAAAACGGAAAAGAACTGTATAAACTCCCACTTGACCCACGTTATAGCTGTAGCTTACCTTCCCGGAAAGCTTATTTTCGGTCAACCTGACAATATAGTCTGCTTTTAAGGATCTGTAGTCGAGGTACTCTCCTCTTGCGATGAATATATCCCTTACACCTTCAAGCTCGCTTACGGTAACAACAACTCCCTCGGCACTCACATCAGGCTCATACGCACTTATATTTAGAAACAAAAGCATCGTAAAGAAAAGGATTATAAAAGGTAATAAGAATTTTTTCATATTATCGCACCTCCTATGTATTTACTTTATCATAACAAAAGAAAAATAGCAATATAATCTTGAAAACGAGGAAGAAATATGATAGAATAAATCGAAACAGGAGGCGATAAATATGTTTGAAAACGAATACATACCCTGTACTATAGACAAGCAGAAAAATATAGCTCTCATAGCCCACGATAACAAAAAACGGGAGCTTATTGAATGGTGCAAGGCACATAAGGATATACTCTCGACCCACTTTCTCTGCGGAACGGGAACTACCGCAAAAATGATAGCCGCAGAAACAGGTCTGCCTGTTAAGGGCTTTAACTCCGGCCCCTTGGGAGGTGACCAGCAGATAGGCGCGAGAATAGTTGACGGTAAGATAGATATGATGATATTCTTTTCCGATCCTCTTACCGCACAGCCCCACGACCCTGATGTAAAGGCACTTCTGCGAATAGCACAGGTATATGATATACCGATTGCCAACAACAAGGCTTCTGCTGACTTTATGATCACCTCTTCCCTTATGAACGAGGAATATACTCATTATCTGCTTAACTTTAAGAAGAACATAGCGGACAGAGCGAATACTCTTTAATGTGGAGTGCGGAATTAAGGAAGGCTTTTCGTTGAAAAACGAAAAGCCTTTGTTTTTTATTCTAATCCATCAAATTGCATAAGCATTCTTGCGGTCTGCGCTCTTGTGGCTGTGGACTTAGGATCAAGATAGGTTACACCGTTACGGTCGATACCCGAGATAATTCCCTTTTCTACCGCCCAGCAGATGGGTGCTACCATCCAGGAGTTGGATTTGAGGTTAAGCACCTCAAAATCTCCGTAATCGGTGAGATCGGCACTACCCATTATATCCATTCCGATCTGCTCGGCATAGAGATACAGAAGTCTTGCAAGAGCGGCGCGCTGTATAGGCTGACCCGTACCGAAGCGCTCCGGAGAAACACCGCTTACAAAGCCGCTCTGAACTGCCCAGGTAACCGCGCCCGAGTACCATTGACCGGTCTTGACATCCTCAAAGCCGCTTTCGATATCCTTATATGTATCGGTGTTTACATCCGCAATATTGGCAAGTATAAGCACAAACTGCTCTCTTGTAACATTGGTGTTAGGCGAAAAGACCTTTTCGCTCATACCCTTCATATATCCCTTTCCGACACAGAACTCCACCTCGTCTGCATACCAAGCGGTACTCTTAACATCATTAAATCCGCATACAGGGTAGCTGGTAGTTCCCTTAATGAACATATCCGCCTCTAAGTTTCTGCGGTAGATAAGGCCGTTTACAACCTCTCCGCCGGCAGAAACAAATTCAAGGAAGGCATCCCTGATCTGCTGCTCGCTGTAGCCTACGATACCGTCAAGGAGAATGGTGCGCAGGTCAAAATCGTCGGTTCTTATCCATATATTGCCCAGATTGTATGTAAAGCTTACAAGGGCATCGTACTGAGACTGGGTAAGCTCGATATTGTTGTTTATTATAAATGAATCGACATATGCCTCGTATTTTGTTATTACTTCGCACAGCAGTGCCGATGCTTCCGGTTCGGTTATGCCGTTGGGATAATCATTTTCTCCGCAGGCAGTTCCGTAGCCTATAGACCACTGCTTGTAGTCCCAGTATTTATACTGATAATAGCCCTCAAGCTTTTTTATAAGAGCAAGGCCGTCCTCGCTTAAGCTGAAGCTCTTGCCGTCAATACGTACGGCATAGTTAAGGCTTATCCAGCCTGTCTTGCCGTTATAGTCGATACGACCCCAGTTGTTGTCAGATACCTCAAGCACAGTAACACGGTCTCCGGAATAGAGAACTCCAACATAAGAGTTTGAAGATCCCGGACCCGAACGCACATTAAGGGAATTGGCATAAACAACATACTCACCTGCTCCCGAGGGGGCAGCAAATACTGCTATAGGCAGGACAGAGAGTATAAGCAGAATGCATATAATTTTTTTCATAAACACCTTTTTTACTTTTACCCAAGGCAGAGCCTCTTGGCACTCCTTTCGGGTGCAATTTTCAATTCTCAATTCGCAATTCTCAATTCGCAATTAAAGGATGATTTTTCTCGCGAAAAATCTCCTTTTAAATTATACTACAAATATCGGATTCTGTCAACATAACACAAAAAGCAGCTCGTTTGAACTGCTTTTTGTGCTTATATTATCAATAATCCTTAGGCTTACCGCAGTTGGAGCATTTCTTGGTAAACAGACCCTTAAAGGTACCGCCGCAGTAAGGACAGAGTCCCTCTCTGCGTCTTTGTTCTGCAACTCTTTCCATTTCTTTTTTCTTTTCAAGAGCGATACGTTCTTCCTCAATTCGCTTTTCGCGGGCAATACGTTCCTCCTTGATTCGCTTTTCGCGGGCAAGACGTTTCTCTTCTTCTAAATTATCGAGATCATTGAATAATTTAAAATTGCTTACATCACATCGACCGCATTCGTTACTACCCACCGCTACAACTCTGCCGTCTGAACGTAAACCTACTGTGTGACGATTTCCTGCACTGATAGCTACGATATCGGTCCAATCGGATACATTACATTGACCGTCTTTATTATCACCCACCGCTACAACTCTGCCGTCTGAACATAAACCAACTGTGTGACCATAGGTGGCACTGATTGCTACTATATCGCGCCAATCGGATACATCACATTCACCGTGATAATTGTAACCTACTGCAACAACACTGCCGTCTGAACGTAAACCTACTGTGTGATAATATCCTGCACTGATTGCTACTATATCGCGCCAATCGGATACATTACATTGTCTGTCATCATTATCACCCACCGCAACTACGCTACCGTCTGAACGCAAACCTACTGTGTGACCATAGCCGGCACTGATTGCTGCTATATCGTGCCAATCGGATACATTACATCGATCATAATAGTTTTGTCCGGTCGCAACAACTTTGCCGTCAGAAC
The DNA here is from genome assembly GCA_017537175.1 of Clostridia bacterium. Taxonomy (GTDB): domain Bacteria; phylum Bacillota; class Clostridia; order Oscillospirales; family CAG-272; genus RGIG7300. The sequence goes on from JAFYLH010000024.1 coordinate 41,448, forward strand.
GCAATCCTACCGTATGTGAGCCTCCGGCACAAACAGTACCCTTTACAGCTTGAAGTTTTTGACGGACTTTGTACAGTCTTTCTTTAACTTTTTCACGTGCTATGCGCTCTTCATCCACCTTTTTTTGATTACGCTCTTTGATTGCGGTGATATAGCCCTCGAGAGTTGAACGCAATTTTGCATCACCGAAACGGATAGCCTTTTTGTAGTTGCTGTTCTCGTCAAAGGGGTCGGCTAACCCGGAAAACTCCTTCTCGTTTGATACCTTAAGCTCAACCATCAGCTTACCGAGATATGCTCTGCTGCACTCGGGGTCTATATCGAGAATACGCTCACAGTATTCAAGCGCACTCTGCCAGTCCATATCCTCAAGAAAAATAAACATACGTTTTATAAGCGCAGCAGTTTCTGCGTTAGCAGTATTTATGCCTGTGTCAGCCTCAGAAGATTTTGTTTTTTTCTGGGATGCGAACCTTTCTACATTACTTATGAGGTTTTTGAAGAAGGTCAACTCACCCATATTAAGACCCTGAAGATTTTTAAACTCTTTGGGCATATCATAGGCATCTATTCCCTTGTAACAAGGAATAAGGTGCTTTGTGTTATCCTTTGCCATCATCTGGAGATATCTTGACCATTCGTTCTTCACCCATATGGCATCGTAATAGTCGTATTTGGTACCGATAGCCAGCATCACCTTTGCCGAGGAAAGAGCTGCATATATGTAGGGTTCGTATTCGCTGCCCGCCTTGTCACGAAGGGTAACACGGGAAAAGAATACTCTGTAGTCCTCCTTGATAAGCTCGGTATATATGTCTTGCGCCAATGAGGAATCCTCGGTACGGCTCTTGGTTATATCGTCTGTTTCTTTATAACAGATAAAGATATCGTAAGGCTCTTCCTTTTCTGCTACGGCAATTATACTTTGCTGGAGACGGTCGATTACCTTTGCCTCTTCACGGTAAACGTTTTTTGCAACGGCATCTGCATTTTCCACTGCCTGATCAAAATTGTCATCATCCATTACCGACACTGTACAGGTACGATGACAGGTAGGTATCTTTTTGCCTGTTGCAGGGTCATCCACATACTCTATACCGTATGCACAAAGCACAAGACCCCAGTATGCCTCTGCCTCCTCGGGAAAATCCGCAACGATAGATTCGTATATACCTGCAGCCTTATCAAATTCACAGGCAGCACGGAGTCTGCCGGCTCTGGCAAAGAGAGTTAGCTTTTTTTCGTCGTCTGCCTTGGGTATTGTCTGAAGAGTACCGCAGTATTCACATTCCGCAATGCTTGATCCCTCAACATAGTTAAGGTCACCGCCGCACATTTTACACTTGATGATAGCCATTTAATGCTCCTTGATGATTATATTTGTTAAATTATATTATACAATAATTTTGGAAGTATTGCAATATATAAAAAAATGAAGCTTTTGACCTTTAAAAGCTCAAAAGCCTCATATAATTGATAATTGAGAATTGAGAATTAAGAATTCGGTCTCTTACCTCTCGGCGGCTTCATACCTTCCGGCGGTTTAAAGCCCTCGGGAGGCTTAAAGCCGTTAGGGGGGAATCCCTTTGGCGGGCGCATACCCTCGGGGGGCTTAAATCCCTCAGGGAACTTCATTCCCTCGGGAAATCTCATACCCTGAGGAGGCGGAGGAAAGTCGGGTCTTGTACCCTCGTTTATCTCCTCCTCGGCAGTAGATATATATCTCTTTGCCTGAGTTGAGAAGAGGTTATAATACTCGCCCTTGGCAGCCATAAGCTGCTCGTGGTTGCCCTCTTCGATAAGCTCACCCTCTTTAAGTACAAGTATCTTTGAGGCTACGGTTGCACTTGACAGACGGTGGGATACAAATATGGTAGTCTTATCCTTTCTGAGCTTGTCAAACTGGCTGAATACCTCCTGCTCGGCTATGGCATCAAGGGATGCGGTAGGCTCGTCAAGGATAAGTATATCCGAATCGCTGTAGAAGGCTCTTGCTATAGACAGCTTCTGCCACTGACCTATAGAAAGCTCAATACCGTCAGACTCAAAGTACCTCATAAGAGGTGTATCATATCCCTTGGGCAATGCTTCTATATATTCATGGGCATTGCTTGACTTTGCGGCTTCTTCTATCTCGGAGTCTATAATTCCCTTGTCGATATCGCCAAAGGCTATGTTTTCCTTGACATTTACCGCATACTTGCCAAAGTCCTGGAAGATGATACCGTACATCTTGTAAAGCTCTTCCACATCATATTCACGGATATCCCTGCCGTCAAGGAGTATAACACCCTCGGTAGGGTCATAGAGTCGGGTCAGGAGCTTAATAAGCGTGGTCTTGCCCGCGCCGTTAAGGCCTACCATAACAAGGGTCTCGCCGGGGTTGATGGTCACATTGATGTTTTTGAGCACATCCCGCTCTGTTCCGGGATAACGGAAGGAAACATTCTTAAGCTCTATGGTATGTCCGCAATGTCTGTTTAAGGCTGCGGGCTTGGGGAGGATAGACTTGATGCGCTTTTTTTCCTGCATAAAGACGATAAGGTTGTCTATAAACAGCGAGCCCTCATATACCGAGGATATAAGACCTACAAGGGTTCCAACACCTGCCGAAACAGAGGTCAGTGCTCCTGTGTAAAGTGAATAGTCACCTATCTGTCCGCTTCCCTGATACACGCGGTAAGCTATGAAGAAAAAGAGCATACCGTTGACCACCGAGGTCAAAAGGGTAAGTCCTATATTCCAGGCACCCTCACCTATTATAAGCTTCTTGATTCCCTTGAAATAGTTTTTGAATACCTTATTGTATCTGTCCACAAATATGTCGGAAAGACCAAACAGCTTGACCTCCTTGACCAGATCCTTGTTGACCTGAACCTCGGAATAATAGTTCATCTGGCGTCTGTCCTTGGAACGGAAGCGCATATAGTGAAAGTTCTTCTTTTTATAAACAAAGGTTATAATGGCGCTGGGCACCGATATGAGTATTACCACCAAGGGAGCAACATAGCTTATTGCCACAAGTATAACTATAAAGCTGACGATGCTTATGATGTTTGACACAAGGCTGAAGGTGGAGTTAAGGATATGTATAGGTCTCATACCCGCCTCGCGGTTGGCGTTCTCCAGCTTCTCATAGAACTCGGGCATATCGTAACGGGCAAGGTCAATCTCCTTTGCCTTGCGCATTATCTTGACCTTGATGTGGTTGGTAACCACCTCACCCGATATGGAGGTTATCATATTGCTTACCGAGGTCACAAGCTTGGTAAAGAACATATAACCGAACTGTAATGCCATAGGGATGGCTATGATACCCAAGAGATCTGTCCAGTTAAGCTCACGCTGCTCCATAAAGAGCTTGGCAAGTGAGTTCAACAGATTTGCGGATATATATGAGCCTATTACCGGAGTGACACCGTTGAATATAGCCATAAATATCATTACAAACAAAAGAAGGGGTCTTGCCTCCCAGACAAGTCCGAAAATGTAAAATACCCTCTTGAAAAAGCCTCCAGTTACCTTTTTAAGATAAGGAAATACCTCTTTTATATTTTTTGGCTTTTGGGGCTTGAGAGAGTCATTTATCTCCCACGGCGGACGGCCGCCCATAGGTCCGGGTCCCATAAAAAATCACCTCTTAGATTAGTTTGATGTCTAATTATATCAAACAAAAGAGGTGATTTCAATATATTTACTTAAGGATTAGACAGACTAAACTATATTCGTCATTATGCTACAATTAGTTTAATAGTAAAAATCATGATTTCCTATACGGGTACAAAAGCGGCGGTTTTGTGCTATCCAGGAGCTTGTGGCTGTGCGGGGATTGAGAAAATACAATGCTCCGTCTACCTTTACAAAGCCCTCAAGCACCGCCTTTGCCGCCATAATACTCTCAGAGGTAGGCTCGTTATATATGCTGCCGTCGGATATAGGACTGAACTGTACTCCGTATTTTGTATCAAAGATAACAGCCTTTACGGTATCGGGAAACTCCTTTGCCTTGGTTCGGGCAAGGACAACATTGCCTACTCCCACCTTGCCCATAAAGCTCTCTCCACGGCTCTCGGCACTTATGATGCGTGAAAGCCAGTAGAGATCCTCTGAGTTATAATAGCTCTCTGCCGAAGAAAGAGCCTGTCCTCCGCCGCTTACCGTTACACGGCGGGTGCTTGAGTCCCAGGTGACATTGGCCGAAAGCATTTTTGCAAGCTCAGTAACAGGAGCGTATACCTTGCCGTTTTTATTGCTATTGATACCGTCTCTTGTAAGAACTCTTCCGTTGGCTACTATATAGGGCATACCCTGATATACGCTTGCATTAAGGTCAGTACCCGAGACTGTTGCGATCTTTGCCTTATTGTCCCAGCCTACAGAGTAGCCCTCATACTGCCCTGTAAATTCTCTGACAGATGCATATGTAATGCCGTTTTCTATATAAGAGTCAAGTACTTGTCCGTTAACCGTAAGTGTATTGGCTGCTACGGGCAGACATAGAGTCATAATCAAAATGACAGTAATGATTGGTGTGATTATTTTCTTAATCATAAAACACCTCCTTTGCTATATCATAACACAAAAGAGCTGTCGAAAACAAATGTAATATATGGGAGGCGCGTCGCCTCACCCCCAAAACGCCCGTTAGTTTGATTTTACAAATCACACGGAATATAAAAAGAAGCAGATATATTTCTGCTTCTTAATGTATTCCCTTATATTCTTCTTTAACTCTATTATAGCTTTCAAGATTACCTATATCATACCGCTTGCCGGGCATCTCCATAGCATAAACATCCGACTTTTTACAGAGCCATGCTACAAGGCTTCCGGGGGCATCATAGCCGCAGCCGTCCTCAAGAGCCTCACCTATACGACGGGCATCCTCCTTTGTATAGATATAAAAGGGCGGACATACCCAATGGGTGGCGGGTGTGGGAGATTTTTCGGTCATATCGGTAACAAGGTCGCTTTGATCTACCGTCAACACTCCGCATTTAAGCAGCTTTTGGTCATCTGATTCATAGAATCGCATAACACAGGAGCTCTTTTTTTCTTTGTAATAGTCAAGAAATGAGCATAGTGAAAAATCAAGAAGATTGTCCCCTGCTATGACAAGCAGCTCCTCGTCAATGCCTAAGCTGTCTATTGCAAACTTGATATCCCTTACCGCACCTAAACGGGTCTCGTTTGTAAAAGTATTGTCGTTGACTACCCTTATTTTGCCGTGTGCCCATTCTTCAAAATGACAGGCAAACTTGCCGTTGGAGATAACTATATATTCGTCGATCATCCCCGAGCGATCAATATCCTCTATAAGATGATCAAGTATACTTTTACCGCCAACCTCTAAAAGCGGCTTGGGAAAATTCTCAGTCAGGGGATAGAGTCGGGTGGCATAGCCTGCCGCCAAAATAAGACATTTCATATAATTACCTCCGTTGATACTACAACAAGTATAACACCAATAGCGCAAAATGTCAAATAATATCCTATTGACATACAGGATAAAGTGGATTATAATTCATAATAGTATGGATATTTTGTTATAAAACATGGAGATTTTTTATGATAGTAACTAATCCTTCGATATTCAACAAGGAGATAGATCACCTGCATCTGAATATTTCTGACCTGTGCTATGCACAGCTTGATAAGGGAGATTCTTACTCTGACCCAAGGCCATTGTTTACAAGAGTTTACTGTATCAAAAAGGGTGAGGGCAAAATAGTCTACCGCGGCGGCGAAATGCCTATGACCGAGGGAAACATCTATATATTGCCAACAGGACTCCGAATGCGATATAAATGCAACACCCCTCTGGAAAAGCTGTATTTCCATATAAACCTGCTCCAAAGCAACAACAAGGATATGTTCACCACCATGAACACCCCTGTATGTATTCCCAACCGCAGTGAGGATATAGAGCAGGCTCTTTATCTCTTTAACAACAACGATATGTATGCGGTTATGCGCCTTAAGGCCTGGCTGTGGGACATAATATCCATAGGAATGGAGATAGGCGGAACAGAGTTTACTCCCGTGCCAAAATACTCTCCTTTGGTAGAGCAGACTATCGCCTACATCGACAGAAATCTCAAGTCTGCCCTGACGGTATCAAGCATTGCTGCTGACCTGTATACCTCACAGAGCCGTCTGCAAAAGGAGTTCCGTAAGGAAATGGGACAGCCCTTGGGAAAATATATCTCGGACAGGCTTTTCTTTGTGGCTGAGCAAAGACTGCGTACCACAGACCTTGCCATAAAGGATATCTCCACCGAGCTTGGCTACTGCGATCCCTTTTATTTTACAAGATGCTTTACCCAAAGGTACGGTGTCTCGCCAAGTGAATACAGAAAACAGTATAAAAATTAGTGGGTGCATAATTGCACCCACTTGTTTTTACAACACGCCGTATACTACATATTTATAAAGCTCCACATAGCCTGTACGGTATTCCACGGCTATAGTGTAATACTCATAGTTCTGTGTGAATTTAAGAGTATAGCTTCCGCCCTCAAGTATTCTGCCTGTGTAGTTCACTATAGTTCCCGATGCCTTCATGGAAGCAACGCTGTCGTGAACTCCCTTGGCTATACGAAGAACCTTTGCGCCCTCAAGATTTGATACGGTAAGCTTGCCGTTACCGGGTGTAAATACAGGCTTGGTAACATTGATATTGACATTGTAACGAACATCGGCTCTGCCGTCGGTAAAGCGGATATATACCGTATGCATACCTGCATTACGGAAATTGTAGCTGTAGCTTGTTCCGTTTATCTTGGCAGAGGTCAGACCGTAGATAAGGTTATTCTTGACCTCGCGGTATGTAGTCTGTGTGCCTGTGGAAAAGAATATATCCTTAACGTTATAGAGGTTATTAAGTGTGATTGTGCTGTTTACTATGCTGTATTTAACATCGGGAAGCTTGAGCACGGGGATCGTCATAACCTGCTCATATCCGCAAAGAGCGCAGATTCCGATCTGCTCACCCTCCTCGGTATATGTAGGCTCCTTTGTCACGGTGTACTTCATAAAATGATTGTCACCGCAGACATTTGCCGATACCGCAAGGGACAGCACCGATATAAGCATTATTGCAGTTATTGATAGGGATATTATTTTTTTCATTATTCCTCTCCCAGATATTCTATACAGGATTTGGCGTCCCCCATGGTTTCGGGTGAAGGATCAAGACAGTAGAAGGAATACATTGCCGCTCCCGTTGCCGCCTCCTCACCCTTTGCGGGAAGCTTGAGCTCCATTCCGAAAAGGCTTTTAAGATAGCTTTGAAGCACCTTGTTTTTCTGTACTCCGTTACCCGAGGCAACAAGGGTCCTTCGCTCCCCTGCACCACAGAAGCGATACATATCGTAAAGCTCCTTTGCCATACCGTAGTCAACACCCAATATAAGCTGCTCGGGGGTAAAATTATCAGTGCCGATATTCATAACCGAGCCGCGAAGATCGGCGTTTTCTCTTGTTCCCTTAAACAGAGTGGACACACAAAGGGGCTCCTTGCCCTCGTCATATGCTCTTTGGGCAATATCATCCATAATCCTATACTGCTTGTCCTCTATGCCAAGAGCCTTTGCATAAGCAGAAAAGAAGTTCTCAAGTAGCTCATAGGAATATCCACCGCAAAGACCGCAGCCGCAGACGATGTTTCTGCCACCGATATAGGGTCGCACCTCAAGGGGAGACTGTGCCGTATTGATATCGGTAATAACAGATACCTGAGAGCCTGTGCCGTAATTGACAAGCACAGAGCCGTCCTCGTCTCTTACAGAGCCGAAAACACTTGCCTGATTGTCACCTATTGCAGGGGCAAGTCTTGTTTTGCCGTATGCTCCTATCACTCTGTCCCCTGTTACCTCGGGGAGGGCTATGTCTATACCCAGCTTTGAAAGCGCATCGCTGTCAAAGCATTTGCCCTTAATATCAAAAAGTCCGAAGCTGGCGGCAACCGAGGGGTGTATCACAGGTCTTTTAAGGCCTGCTGTCTTCATAAGAACGAAGTCCATTATACTGCAAAATGTATATGCATCCTTTGGCACAAGACCCTTTTTCATATTATAATAGTGGGTCACAAGTCCGTAGCCTGCACTAAGGCTGTAGCCTGTGGCTACACGCATCTCCTCTGCATATTCCTCGCCCCGCTGATCCTGCCAGGTGTACAGGGGAGATACTGCGTTTCCCTCCTTGTCAAGGTAGAGTATGCCGTGCATCTGTCCCGTAAAGCCCATAGATATCACACGGGGATATTTGTCATATATCTTTTTTATCAATGCCCGTACAAGCTGTAATATCTTCTTTGGATCCTGTATACGCTCATAGCTGTGTCCGGTTGGAATATCCGAGGAGTTTTCGATATTAAAGCTGTCAAGCTGTTTTTCGCTGAGTATATCAAGCACCACCGCGGAAATGGTGGTGGTGCCTATATCTATTGCCGCACAAATAAAATTTTCCATTACTTTAAGAAGCTTTCAATTAAGATTTTTAAACCGATAAATATAAGAATAACACCGCCCAGGATTCCTGCCTTACCCGCAAGCTTTGTACCTGCCTTACGGCCTATAACAAGACCTGCCATACAGATGACAAAGGTAACTGCCGCAATGATAAGTGAAGAAACAAGTGCCTCGATCACATTATATTCGGGAATGGTAGTACCTACCGAAAGGGCATCAATAGAGGTGGCTATACCCTGTACGACCAAGGACCAGAAGCCTACTCCCGGCTTGTCCTCACATTCGCACTTTGAGGTTATTCCCTCATAAAGCATCTTGCCTCCTATAAAGCCCAAAATCAGAAAGGCTGCCCAGGGAACATAGGGCTTAAGTACATCAAACCAGATGACAAGGTAATGTACCAAAAGCCATCCCAGCATAGGCATAAGTGCCTGAAAAAAGGCAAATGTACCTGCAATACCGCACATTTTGCGACGCTTCATACAGGGCTCGTTAAGTCCGTTTGCCAAGGATACCGAAAAGGCGTCCATTGCAAGACCTACGCCTGACAAAACACTCATATAGATCAGTGTAAATATTTCCATTATAACCTCTCTGTTACCACTCGGGAGTAGATTCAAAGCTTACACTCTCTCCCTTATAGGGGAAGGTCAGCTTGCAGGAATATAAAAGGGGTGCTTCTTCGTTATCTCTTGCACCGTATTTGTGATCTCCCACCAAGGGGAATTTGCGGGAGGCAAACTGTACCCTTATCTGGTGGCTTCTGCCTGTATGCAGACGGATGCGCACAAGTGAGGTCTTGCCCTTGGAAAGCCGCTTGAACTCAAGTCTTGCCCTCTTGACACCGCGGCGCATACGGTCTACCACAAACACCTTGTTCTTGCGGGGATCCTTGTAGAGCAGATCCGCCCAGTCACCCTCTGCGGGGGGAGCACCGTGAACTACGGCAAGATATTCCTTTATCATCTCACCGTTCTGTATACAAGCGGACAGCTCTGCTGCGGTCTGCTTGTTGCGGGCATACACCATAATACCGCCTACATTGAGGTCAAGACGGTGAACTGTAAATATCTCACCGCCAAGCTCTTCACGCAGAAGGTCGGGCACACCCTGCTCTGAATCAAGTCCCACAGGCTTGACACATACTATTATATTGTCATCATAAAAAACGATATCCATTGTTACCTCGTAAGAGTAATTTATTTAGCTGCCTTTTTCTTTTTTGAAACTACAACACAGATTATTTTTATTATTATACCGACAAACGCAAGGAAAAGTCCGAGTAAAAGCAGTATTGCAGATAAGGGAGCATTTACCTCAAAGAGGTTTCCTATGACGGTTGCCAAAAATCCGTCCCCGAATACAGCCTGCCAAACAGGTGTCATCCACGCAGATATAAATCCGGGTATCGCCACAACACCTCCCATAACTGTAAGGTCGAGCCCTGCAGTCAATGAACCCTGCCAAGGACTGTTGATAAGCATAAGCAACAAAATGAAGAGGCTTACAAGCACCAACACAATAACAGTAATATAGGAAAGAGCCGGTGAAGCGACAGAAAGCATGATGTTATCGTCTATCTCTATGAACAGACATTCTTCATCAAAAAGCGAATTTGTTATATAGCTGATAGTAGCCATCTCCAGACTTATACCGAATGTATCGCAAAAGGCATCACGGTTAGTAAAAATAAGATCTGAAATTTCCGTCTTGTCTATTTCCACCTCAACATCACCCTTAATTACTCCGTCAAAGAGCTCTGCTGCCTTTTGAGCAACAAAGGGCTTTACTCCTGCTGAATCTACATAATAGTCAAGCTTACGGTCTGTGACTATTACCCCGCATCTTGACATATAGTCATAAAAATTATCCAGCAGATCTCTGCTGCCGCCGCAAGCAAAGATCACCGCTTCACTTGCTCTGACACCGTCAATAAGCTTTTCTATATTCTTTTCTTTAAATGTATTTCTTACATTTAGAATACCCACCGCCAAGGAAGAGGTCAGCAAAAAGCTGAGCATTAAGATAACGGTCAGTATTACGGTAAGCACAGGCGGCTTTCCGCGTCTTTTTTTAGCTTTTGGGACACCTTTAGACCGATACACGGCCTTAGGATCAGGCTGAGGCTCGGCTACCTTATCCGAAGCAGCTTCCTTTACCCCAACACATTTGGAACATATTCCGGTAGCGGGGTCTAAGGGTGAACCGCATTTTCCGCAAAACTTTGCCATAGTATTTACCCTCTTCTCAAATATAGTAATCACAAGCTACATTATATACCTTTTGTCATAAAAATACAAGAGGGCAGACAAAAGTCTGTCCTCTTCACTTTAATTCTTACCTGAAGGTGCAGGCGGCTTTGCCTTTTTGACAGCAGTAACCCTTTTGTAAAGAAAAATATCTCTGGAATGGGTAACCTTAAAGCTTCCCTTTTTGAGATAGTCAGAGGCTGTGTCCTTTTTTCTGACACTTTTAAGCTGACCCTTCATTATAGAGGTTGCAATGAAAGAAACTATCAAGCCTACCACCAAGGATATAAGGAGGCTTGTAACCACATTAAAGCCTGCCTCGTCTCCTTCTCCGTCGTCAAGGACATCTCCGATGTCTTGAGAAAGCCCGTCAGCCTCCTGCGGGGTAATTATTGCAGATTTGTCCGTCGGTACTGCTATTCCCTCTGCCGAAAGAGGGATCATACACAGGTTAAATATGAGAAGAAGTGTTAATAGAGTAAATATTATTTTTTTCATATTCTACCTCCTCACAGCAAACTGATAATAAAGGAAGCAGCAAAGCTGACAGCCGTAACTGCTGCCGCTATACCAACAAACCATCTTGTATATGCCTTTTTGTCAAGAGGCAGGTCGCCTACCATCTTTCCTGTCTGAGCGTTCATGGCAAAGGTATATTTTTTGCCGTTCCATTTTGTATTGAGTATCCATACCGGCATAAGAGCATATCTTGCTCTGCCGTTATTAAAGCGCACCGAGGAGTGCTCGGTGGTCACGGTAGCATATCCGTTGACCGTTGAACGGAAAGCATCCTCCGTGCTCTGCTTTATTCGCTGGTTTGCACGGTCAATGCTCTGCTCTGCCGTTACATCATACTTATCCGCAAGATAGCCTGCAAGATAAGCGGTCTGAAAATCAACACCCTCCCTGAGATCAAAGGGCTCGATGGATTCCATAAGGTCATCCTCCATCTTGGTAGAGCCGTCAACCGGTACATTCTCAAAGCCTACGCTGCCGCTACGGCTGACCGAATAGTGCGATGTCTCGGTATAGTTATACTGACTGTCGCTCCAGCACCTTACCTTTGTAGCTCTGTATCTTACATCGGCATCGGTATCGGTATCAAAAAGCCAAAAGGGTACATAGATGCCCTTGAGCTCCTCTATATGATTTTCGTCCTTAAAGATCTTAGGCAAAAGCCTTTTTCCCTTATAATGCTCAAGCAATGCTTTTTTTGCATCCTTTTTGTCCTTTTTAAAGGGAATGACAAGATCGGGGCGGAGCTCACCCGAAAGCTGCCCCTTAAGTACAACAGCATTGTCACAGAAGGGACAAAGGGTTGCCGCCATGTTTTCGTCTCCTACTATCTCGCCGCCGCAGGAGCTGCAGACATATACCCTCAGGCCATCGGTCTCACCGGGTCTCCAGCTTTCAGCTGCGTCGGTGTCCCAGCTCATACTGTCATCCTGCTGGGTCTTAAGCTCATTGTCATAGGATGCAAGAGACTCCATCTCAAACTCGGAATCACAGAAGGGACATTTCATCTTCTGCACATCGGAGTCAAAGCCTATGGCTCCGCCGCAGCAGGGACACTTGTATTCCTGTAATACTGACATAATTTCTACTCCTTATCTTATCCGTAAGTGCGTTCCAGCATTAAGGATATAGGCTCATCGCAACGAGCCGCACCGTTAACAAAATCCTGTGACAGATAGATATATCTGTGATCTGTAGAAATAAGCAGACAGAAGCTGCGTTCTTTCTCTGTATCGGGGTAAAGCTTAAGCTTACATACGCCATCCTCGGTTACAGTCTTCCAGGCAGACTCGATATAACCGTCATTCCATTGGATAGAAACAAAAGCTGTGCCAAAGCTGATATCATATCTTGCCATACTGCCATCACTAAGCATATATTCGGTACTCCAGGAGCTGTCCGCAACATCAACCGTCTCGGGCTGCTTCCATTCATAGTTCTGAAAATCCGCATATTCACGAACCAGCATCTCGCTGTAGGGAGAAAAGTCATATATACTGCCGTCAGAATACTGTGTTACATAAGACAGATCGTCAAGCACAAAACAGTATGTAAGAATATCACCGTTGCTGTCAACTATGTTTATCTGTGTATCAGAGGGAAAGCCTGTGTTATTTGCAAAAACAAGCAGGGGATCACCATTGTCGGAGCGGTAGAGCACCTCGGTGACCTCGCCGTTTTCGTCCACATGATTTACGGATACCGATGCGTTTGAGTCACAGGGTACCACAAGATATAATTCTCCGTACCGTTCACCGATAATATGAGAGTCGTCTATGGTGCTGATAAAGGGCAGATCACCGTAAAAAACGGGAAGCAGCTCCTGTACCCATTCCTGGGTGTTTACCGACTCCATAGAGTCTGTTGCACCAATATAAGCCACCGCCAGCATAGCGGGGGTATCGATCATTGCCTGCCGTATGCTTACAAGAGAAGCGGCAGGGTCATCCTCACCGGTTACAGGCTCTGTATCTTCAGGCTCGGCATCCCCGGTATCAACTATGTCTATCACTTCGTTTGTTTCTGCAGGTGCTTCGGTATTACACTTTCCGCATCCCCAAAGAAGCGAAAGACATAGGATAATACAAAGTGAAGCCGATATAATTCTTTTCATATTATTTAATATCCTTTTCATCAAATATATCTCCGCATTCGGGACAGAACTTGGGAGGATTGTGGGGATCGGCAGGCTCCCAGCCACATTTGTCACAGCGATAGAGGGGAGCACTCTCAGGCTTCTTCTGTCCGCATTCCTGACAGAACTTACCCAGATTTACCGCACCGCAGGCGCACTTCCAACCTTCAATTTCCGGCTTCTTTGCACCGCATTCGGTACAGAATTTGCCTGTAGCCACAGCACCGCAGGTACACTTCCAGCCGTTCTGTGCAGGGGCTGCCTGCTGAGGCGGGGGTGTCTGCTGAGGCTGAGCCGCCATCTGCTGCTGGCCCATATTAAAGAAGCTCTGAGCCGCATTAAAGCCGCCGCCCATGGCGTTACCTGCCATACCCATACCGATAAAGCCGTTCATAGCGCCCGACTCGTTGGATGCGGCTTTTTCCATCGCATTTGCTGTTGCATCGGTCATACGGCCTGCCATCATAAATGCATTGCCGCCCAAGGTAGCCGCATCCTCCATCTGATTGATCTTCTCCATATCCTCGGGAGTAAGAGTGATGGGATTGATAGCAACGCTTTCTACACTGATACCGCGTCTGTCTGTCCAATCGAACTTAAGCGCCTCGTTAAGAGCCGCCTTAAGCTCATTTGTATGAGCGGGGATCTCGGCAGGATGAAGCGAAAGCGCCGAAAGCTGAGCAAAAGCAGGCTGAAGCGCGGAAACAAACTCGGTCTTGAGCTGGCTGTCAAGCTGTTCTCTGGTATATTCATCACTTACATTACCTGCTACCTTGGTGTAGAAGAGCATAGGGTCTGTAAGTCTGTAGGAATAGATACCGTTACAACGAATCTGTACGGTTCTTGACATACCGATCTCCTTGTTCACTACCTTGAACATAAAGGGGTTAGCGGTACCGAACTTGTTATCCATTATCTCAAGAAGATTGAAATAATAAACTCTCTGATCCTTGCCTGTGTCTCCACCGTAGGTAAAACGCTTACCTATGGTCTTGAAGGTCTGTATTATAGACTCTCCCAGCTTGCCCGCAAAGATAGAGGGCTCGGTGGAGCTGTCGTATGTATACTCACCCGGCTCTGCGCAGAACTCGACTACCTTGCCCTGCTCAACGATCATCATACACTGACCGTCTGCAACCGCAATGCCTGAGCCGTTGGAGATAATATTGCTCTCCCCCTTGGTGTTGGAGGAACGGCCTGAGGTTCTTTTCTTGCCCTTGACCATAAGGATATCATTATCCATTGCGTCACAGTAGAAAAACTCCTTCCACTGATCTGCCAATACGCCGCCTACGGCGCCTATACCTGCTTTAATAAGTCCCATAACGAAACTCCTTTCAATTCATATAGTATTTATGACTATATTTTAATATTATTTTGTTATATTGTCAATAAAGCCCTGACACATATCGAGCTTTATTGTATATTTTTAACAGTTATCAGAACCCCTTAACAAGGAATGCAACCAGCTCCTCGGCTGACCTGTCCTCTCGTTCATCGGTAATAACGGTGATGATGCTGCCGTCAGAAAGCATATCAGAGCCGCAGAACCAAGGATATCCTGTACCAAAGAGATCGCTGTCGCTGAGTTCTGCAATAAAGGCACCGCTATTATCCCAAAGAAGAACATCTCTCATATTACCGTCAAAGCCGATGTAGCCGTTTGCTGTCTTTGCAAAATATGTGATACTGCCAAGGCCTTCACCCTCGGCATCACAGAGAGTTTTTTGAAGAACACCGTCGGTATTGTAGATAAACACTTTATGTCCGCTGTCATCCGCTGCACTTCCGCATACATAGATAGCGTCCTTATCTACCTTAACATAGGATACCATATCAAGCTCGGTAAATACCATAGCGGTAGTAGAAGCGCTGCCGCCGCTGAAGGTTACCTTTTCACACTCGTTGGAGGTAAAGTAGCTGATACCCCAGCTGCCGTCGGGAGATACCGCAACATCATCAAGCTCATCATAGGTTACAGTAACTGTACCGTCCTTTAAGGTAATAAGATCGTTCATATTTCCGCAAAGCCAGAGGGAACCGTCGTCGGTCTTTTCAATGATATCATAGTCATCCTCGGGAAGGTCGATATCCTTTTCAAAGTTAAGAGCGGATCCGTCAAAAGCATACTGCTTGAGAACACCCTCGGTAAGGATATATACGGTGTTACCTACCGCCGCAACCGCGTGCTCAAAGGTCTCAAAGGTGCTTATGTACTCGTTTATGGGAAGCCATTTGGTTTCAACGGTAAAGCTGCCTGCCGCAACAGAAGCATCCTCAGCCGAGAAGGCCTCGCCCTCCCATTCCCAGGGGCCGTCCTGGTTGCCCACATCCTCAAGGGTGAACTTAAGACCCTCAAGAAGAATGTTGATGCGCTCATCCTCCAGATCGACCGCACTTACGGTAACCTCAACGGTAGCACCTGCGCCTTCGTCTCTGCCTGCATATCTCACATAGGGGTCACCCCAGCTGCTGCCCTCGTACTTAAGACAGTCAACACCGCCGATATTAACAAGGTCGTAGCTGTTATTCACCGCGTATTCGTACTGGTCAAAGCCGTAATATACTATATCCTCACGGAAATCGTAGGGATCCTCAATGCTTGCGGCAATATCTATACTGATCAAATAATATTCGGGATCCTCCGGATCAAAAACCTTTAAATTTACATAACAGTACTCGTCATCGTCTGTTGCGCCCTCTTCGTCAAACACCCAAAGCTCCTTGTCATATTCGACACCGAAAAGTGCTGTGGTGACTCCGTCACCGTTTGCCGAAACGGGCTTATCCGGACTGTCTGGATCTGCGGGTGCCTCGGGAGCATTGCCACCGCAGGCAGCAAGAGAGATCAGCATAAATGCTGCAATCAATAATGCTAAAAGCTTTTTCATGTCGATATTCCTTTCTTCAATTAAAATTTTTAATTATGCCCAGGGATCACTTGCCATGGGTACGCGTATATCCGACAGGCATTGTATGTCGTTTAAGAACCACTGACCGGTAGAGGGCTTTTTGCGGAGCTTAATGCCTCTGGATGAATCGGCACCTGAGCTCTTGACATAAAGCGTTGCCCAGTTTTCCTCCGGGAAGGAATAGGGATTTTCGGTCACGGATATGGTATAAGGCTTAAAGGGGGTGTAGCCGTTTTCGGGAGTTGCACCGTTAAAATAAGAAAAAGCCTTATACTCTTTACCCTTTAATCTGTCTCTTATAAACTGCTTTTCGTATTCGCTTACATTTTCGGGTCCCTTTAGAAAATCAAGCATTTCATAGGTAGCATCCGGATTATTGCCGTAGTTGCAAAGCACGGCAAGGGTGAGTGCCGCTGTCTTGAAGGGTGAATTGAGAACTGCCTCGGGCAATTGCTTAAGCTCGGTAAGATTTGTGGGCAGTGACATAAATACAAAATCCATATTTTCTCCTTATTTATAGTGTGGTGTGGGTTTATATGGTACGGGGCGGGCTCCGCTTGTTTTGGCGCGCAGGCGGAGCCTGTGGGCACCCCTTTTTGGAAAAGGCAGGTATACCCTCTTGACCCTGCAAGTTTATTATAACAATTTGTTCATACTCTGTCCCCACACAACTCACATAAACAGGGTGGGAACGGGGGGTTTTTTTGTTTATTTAGTGTGGGGTAACGGGTGGGGATCACCCTTGACGGAAAGATAATTCTATGTTATAATGTTTATAAGAGTTTTGGAAACGTTGGCGCGCAGACAAAGCTTTTATTTACGGAAAAGGCCGACCTTGACGAATTGTGTTAAAGGAAATAATAATGAATAGAAAGCCAATGCTTTTTCTTGGAGCGACATTCTTACCCGTTCTGTTATCGGGATGCAGCTCCACTGCAAGCAAAAACACCAGCATTTCGGTAATATACGCAGTAACCGTATTTTTGTCCCTGGTACTGCTTATTGGCTACTGTGTGCTGGTACAGCAAAAGGACAAGTGGTTCTATCTGCTTTTTTCCTCGGTGCTTACGGTAAATATGGGTTATCTTGCCCTTTCGGCCGCAAAAACCACCGAGTGGGCGCTTCATTGCAACCGTCTGGCATATCTGGGCTCGGTGTTCCTGCCCCTTGCTATGCTTATGATAATACTGAATGTATGTGAAATAAAGTGCGGCCGTTTTGCGGTCATAGTGCTTTTTGCTGTAAGCATCGCGGTATTCCTTATTGCCGCAAGTCCCGGATATCTTGATATCTACTATAAATTCGCAGAGCTGAGATGCGAAAACTCGGTCACATATCTTTATAAAGAATACGGTCCTCTGCATATAGTATACCTTATCTACCTTATGGCGCATTTTAGTGCCATAATAACCATTATTGTATATTCGACAGTAAAAAAGAAGCTCAAAAGCCATGCACATGCCGCTATACTCCTTGTAGCTGTAGGCTGTAACATCGGCGTATGGTTTCTTGAAAAATTTATTGATACCGATTTTGAGTTCCTGTCGGTTTCCTATATCATCACAGAGCTCTTCTTTATAGGTCTCTATCTTATGATACAGGAGCTTAAAAAGCAGGAGCAGTCCCCCGTGATTTCCGCACCGGCAGTCCCTGAGTCTCCTGATGTACCTAAGACAGAGGAAAGCGAGGAGGATTGCAGCTACTTTGAATCCCAGCTTTGCAAGCTTACCCCCACCGAGCAAAGTGTATATGATCTGTACTTGCAGGGCAAGGGTACAAAGGAGGTCCTTGAGATCCTTAATATCAAGGAAAACACCCTTAAATACCACAACAAAAACATCTACAGTAAGCTTGGAGTAAACTCCAGAAAGCAGCTTATAGAGATAGCAAGAAGAATAAACGCAAAAAGATCCGACTGATCAGTAGGTTAGTCTTAAAAATAAGACTAACCTACAATGATATAGGCTTCGTCCATGATATATTTTCTTTGAAAATATTAAGGAAAAAACAATTCCGTTGCTCAAAAAGCAACGGAATTGTTTTTAACTATCATATGCCATTGGGGCATATATCATATTGCGTTGGCAATATATCATTGGAGGCTGTGATAATCCTTTATCACAGCCTCATTTAGTCGGATTTTTATTTAACGGGTAATTTATTTCTGCAGTACCGCTACGGTATCGGTGGTGACCTTGTCTCCGTTTGCATCGGTTATAACACAGAATACCTCGATATCGCGGTAATCGTCAAAATCATAGTCGCTGAATTCGTAGCTGAGTGTATCACTTGCGTTTGAGGTAACACCGTGCTCAACCACTTTCTTTACAACACCGTCCATCATTATAGACCACTCATAGAGATAGCTGCGTGCGCCGCCGTCAACCTCAACGATAAAGGTTGCCTCCTCCATAGAGGAGGTCATCTGATAATTTGTGGGCTGAGTTACTATTGCAAGAGGCTTTGTAACCTCTTTCTGATAGAGCTTAGCGGTAACGCTTGTAACCTCTGTACCCTTGATATCGGTAACAACGCATACTACATCAAGATATGAGCCCTGTACATTATCAAAATCATAATCGCTTACCTGGTAGGTAAAGCTATCGTTTGTAGCGGAGGTAGCACCGTGGGTAGCCTTCTTTTCACCTTCAACATACCACTCGTAATAGTAGTTGGGCTCACCGCCCTTGATCTCAACTGTAAAGGTCGCTTCCTCCATAGATGAGGTCATCTGATAGTCCTTAGGCTGTTTTGTTATTTCAAGAGGCTTGGTAGCTTCTTTTGCATAAAGCTTAGCGATAACGCTTGTAACCTCTGTACCCTTGATATCGGTAACAACGCATACTACATCAAGATACGAGCCCTGTACATTATCAAAATCATAGTCGGTTACATGATAGGTAAAGCTGTCACTTGTAGCAGAGGTAGCACCATTGGTAGCCTTCTTTTCACCCTCAACATACCATTCATAGTAATAATTGGGGGAACCGCCCTCGATCTCAATAGTAAAGGTCGCATCCGCCTCGGAATATTCCATATAATAATCAGAGGGCTGCTTAACTATCTTAAGATCATCTGCCTTATTGTAGTAACGCTCGAGGAAGCATACTATCTGACCGCGTGTACACTTGTTGTTGGGTGCAAACTTGTCCGCACTCATACCTGCGGTTATGCCGTTTTCTACAGCCCAAAGAACTGCCTTGCAGAAGTAGTCGGATTCCTTTACGTCCTTAAAGGGATTTGCAACCTCGCCGATCTCGGGCTCGCCTGCCGCACGGTAGAGGAAGCAAACTATCTGACCTCTGGTACAGGGGTTGTGAGGACCGAACTTGTCAGCGGAGATACCTGCGGTAACACCGGTCTCCAACGCCCACTGAACGGGAGTTGCAAAATAATCTGCGGGCTTAACATCGGTAAAGGGCTGTATGGTGCCGTCTACCGAGGGGTTACCTGCCGCACGGTACATAAAAGATACCGCCTGAGCACGGGTACAGCTCTCGTTGGGAGCAAAGGTAGTCTCGGTCTTACCCGAGGTAACACCGTTGGCTACCGCCCATTCTACAGCAGAGGCAAAATAGTCGGTGGGCTTTACATCGGTAAATTCCTTTGCCGATACAACAAATGCGAACTGAGCTGCCATTAGAAGGCAGAGCAGGATCGAAATAAACTTTTTCATAATTTCCTCCAAGTTTGTTAATATATTTTACATATTTATTATACATAAAATACCTCCCCAGTCCCCACCCTTTTATACAAAAAACGGGTGGGAAATGCAGTTTTTCTCCTCAAACGGTGTGGGATTGGTGTGGGTACGGTGTCGCACCTGTTAACACCCTTTAAACATTCGACCATCCCCGCTATTTTAATTGACAAAACGACAGATTTATGCTATTATTAATATGTATGTTATTTTGGAATGTTATGTTCTTTTGTGTTTTTTTGACCGATTATTTGTCCTTATGTTTGAGTATGTTACTCCGGGGGCATACGGCATAAACGCAACTGACATTGACATTTAAATCTCATAGCCGTAACAGGAGTTTATTCTATGAATAAAATGATCGTCAATTTACAGGAGTATATCGACGAAATCGCAAAGGCATACGGAAACCGTGATGCCTACAGATATCTTGTCGGTGATACCGTTGTAAATAAAACCTTTAATGAACTGAAAAAAGATACCTGTGCTATCGCCTCCTGGTTTGTCAAAAAGGGCTGGAAGGGTAAGCATATCGCTATCATAGGTTCTTCAAGCTACCAGTGGGTAACTACATTTTTGGGTATCGAATGCAGCTCAAATGTTGTTATACCCATAGACAAGATGCTTGGCGAAGAGGAAATGCTCAATCTTTTGGTAATGGGTGATGTAGACCTGGTATTCCTGTCCGAGGAGTTTGAGCCTATGATGAACAAAATCCTTGAGTCTAACAGCCTGATAGAGGAGGTAATAAGCTTCTCGGGTACCCGTTTCCGTAAGATCCTGCGTACCGAGCTTACTCAGCTTCCACCTGTGGATCCTGATGCCTTGGCCGAGATTCTCTTCACCTCGGGTACTACCGGTGTCAGCAAGGGTGTTATGCTCAGCCAACGCAATATTGCATCAAACATCAATGACATCTACAGAATGGACTATGCCCAGAATGTAAAGAAGGATCCGATAGTTATGTCGGTGCTTCCCATACATCACACCTTTGAGCTGACTGTAGATAATTTAGGTGTTCTGTACTGCGGTGCAACCGTATGTATCAATGACAAGCTGGAAAATATCGTTGCCAATCTTAACAGATTCAAGCCTTCGGTAATTCTTGTTGTTCCCACCATTGCCGAAATATTCTACAAAAAGGTAATGGAAAGTATTTCATCTAAGCCATATAAGCGCAAGATTGCCTGGGCAAAGCGTATTAATGCTATGTGCAGGTTCGTTAAGCTTGATATCAGCCGTTTCCTCTATAAGAGCCTGCTTGAAAAGTTCGGCGGAAATCTGACCAATGTTATCGTAGGCGGTGCGGCGCTGCGGCCCGAGATTGCGGCAGCATTCTCTGAATTTGGTATAAATATGTATCAGGGCTACGGTCTGACCGAATGTGCTCCCCTTATTTCTGCCAACTATCCCAAGGAAAACAAGATAGGCTCAGTAGGTAAGCCTGTTTCTTATCTTGATGTCAGGATAGAGGACGGCGAAATACTGGTCAAGGGCTCGGGCGTTATGCTGGGCTACTACAAAAATCCCGAAGCAACAGCAGAGGCGTTCACTAAGGACGGATATCTGCGCACGGGAGATCTCGGACATTTTGATGAGCAGGGCTATCTGTATATAACAGGCCGTTCAAAGAACCTTATTATTCTTGATAACGGTAAAAATGTATATCCCGAGGAGCTTGAGGCTCATATATCGGTCATTCCCGGCATCAAGGATGTTCTGGTATACGAAACCAAGGGAAAGATCTGTGCCGCAATACAGCCTACCGATATCAATGACAGCGATCTTATAAAAAGCATAAAGGGCGAGATGAAGAAGCTCAATGCTACCCTGCCCACATACAAAAAGATCGCAAACACTTATTTTGTTACAAGAGATTTCCCCAAGACCACCACGCTTAAGATCAAGAGAAGCGAAGCGGTAAAAATGCTTGAGGAATTTGCATCCGAAAAGGTGGTTCCCTTTGTTCCGCCCAACACCGAGGAGCAGAAAAATATAGTTTCGGTGTTTGAAAATGTCCTTAACCGTAAGAACATAGGCATACTTGACAATTTCTTTGACCTTGGCGGCAGCAGTATCCTTGCCTACGAGGCAGCCGCACTTATAGGTGTTCAGGCACAGCAGATATACGACAATCCCACAGCAGAGCAGCTGGAAAGAGTCCTGCTTGCGGTGGAAAAGGACGATGCCGACGAGCGCGCCCATATCAATGTAAATGAGCTCATCAAGCATAACTCCAGTATTCTGCATACAAATGAAGTTAAATATGTTCTTCTTACCGGCGCAACAGGCTTTTTAGGTGCTCATATTCTGAGGGAGCTCTTAAAACGCGAGATGCATGTTGTCTGCCTTGTCCGTGATAAGGAAAAGCTCAAGAACACTCTTAAATACTATTTCCCCAAGGAGCATGTATACTTCAGATACAAGGTAAGGATAGGTGATATCTGCGATCCTATGCTTGGACTGAGCGACGATGAATACAACCAGCTTGTCAACAGAGTTGATATGGTCATACATACTGCCGCAAATGTAAATCATACCGGTAAGTATGAGGTCTTTGAGCGCACAAATGTTTTGGGTACACAGCATGTCATTGATTTCTGTATGCGTTCCGGCGCTGTGCTGCAGCATACCTCCACCGCAAGCGTTCACGGCTCGGGTACTGTCAAGCAGATGAACCCGGATGCAAGATTTGACGAGTTCAGTCTTGACATCGGACAGAAGCATATTCAGAATGTATACATACACTCCAAATACAAGGCGGAGGAGCGCGTGCTTATAGCAAGAGAGCAAGGCCTTAAGGCAAACATATTCCGTATAGGTAATCTTACCTGGAGAATGTCTGACGGCCGTTTCCAGAAAAATCCTCAGAACAACGGCTTCCTCGGCCGCTTCAGAGGTCTTTTGAAGATCGGTAAATACACCAAGGAGCTCTCGGAATATCCTATAGACTTTACCCCTGTTGACGAGTGTGCGGATGCATATGTCCGTCTTTCCCTCTACAACAGAGTAAACAATATATATAACCTTTATCATCCTCAGCTGTTTACCGTGGATACCATCAGAAAGAAATTCTTCCTGCGTATCAAAAAGGTACCTCACGAGGTATTTGAAAAGGATGTTAAAAAGTCTATTGACGATAAGGATGTGGCTATACTCTCCTTCTATAACTCTATAGCCTCCGCTTCCAAAAACATTCCCGTAAGTAACGAATTTACCGTAAAGGTTCTTAAAAAATTAGGCTTTAAGTGGTCTAAGATCGGCCTTCGTTACTTAAGTCATATGAGAAAGATCTAACTTCACCCCAGGAAAGGAAACTCATGAGAATAGGTATTGATATAGGTTCAACTACCATAAAATGCGTTGTGCTTGACGATCAGGGTAAGCTTATCCATAAAAGCTATGAGCGTCATTTTGCAATGATAACAGAAAAGGCCCAAGAGGTGATCAAGGGTCTTATCGATAAATTCAATATTACCGAGCCTGTTGTCTGTGCTGTTTCGGGCTCTGCGGGTATGGGTCTTGCCGAGCGTGCAGGAGTACCCTTTGTACAGGAGGTCTATGCCACCAAGGTAGCCATAGACAACCGACTGCCCGACACCGATGTTGTAATCGAGCTTGGCGGTGAGGATGCAAAGATCCTGTTTTTAAAGGGCAATCTTGAGGTAAGAATGAACGGTACCTGCGCAGGCGGCACCGGTGCCTTTGTTGACCAGATGGCGAGTCTTATGCAGATAGATCCCGACGAGATGAACGAGCTTGCCAAGAGCCACGAAAAGATATATTCTATCGCATCCCGCTGCGGAGTCTTTGCCAAAACAGACATCCAGCCTCTGCTCAATCAGTTTGCAAGAAAAGAGGATATCTCTGCAAGTATATTCTATGCCGTAGTAAACCAGACCATTACAGGTCTTGCCCAGGGACATCCCATTGAGGGCAATATAGTTTATCTGGGCGGTCCCCTGACCTTTTTGTCCGAGCTGAGACGCGCCTTTGATAAGACCCTTGACTGCAAGGGTATATGTCCCGAGGACTCCCTTGTCTTTGTTGCGCTGGGTGCGGCATATTATGCCGAAGAAAAGGTGGATCTGCAAAGGGTTTATGAGCTTATCGGTCAAAAGACAGATTCAACTGTTGACTCTGCACTCAAGCCCCTCTTTTCGGATCAAAAGGAATATGAGGAGTTTATCTCCCGTCACAACAAAAATGCCGTACCGAGAAAGGAAGGCATTGCCTATGATGGTGATGCTTATCTTGGTATCGACTCAGGCTCTACTACCTTAAAGGTAGTTCTTACCGACAAAGACGGCGCAATTATATTTTCAAAATATCAGTCAAATCAGGGTACACCCATTGATGTTGTAAGGGATACCCTTATAGAAATGTACGAAAAATATCCTAACATAAAAATCCTGTCAAGTGCTGTTACAGGATACGGTGAGGATATGATGAAAAACGCCCTTGGTATTGATTTAGGCGTTGTTGAGACGGTGGCTCACTTTACCGCCGCAAAATACTTTATGCCCGATGTTGAGTTTATCATCGACATCGGCGGACAGGATATCAAGTGCTTTAAGATATCCAACGGTGCAATAGACAATATATTCTTAAACGAGGCCTGCTCCTCCGGCTGCGGCTCATTTCTGCAGACCTTTGCCAATTCTTTGGGTTATCCCATAGATGAATTTGCTTCATTAGGTCTGTTTGGCAACAACCCCGTGGATCTGGGCTCCCGTTGTACCGTATTTATGAACTCATCCATCAAGCAGGCGCAAAAGGAAGGCGTAAGTGTAGAAAACATCTCTGCAGGTCTTTCTATCAGCGTTGTAAAGAATGCCCTTTATAAGGTCATCCGTGTTCACTCTGCCGACGATCTTGGCAAAAAGATAGTTGTTCAGGGCGGTACATTCCTTAACAATGCGGTATTACGCGCCTTTGAGCAGGAGATCGGTGTAGAGGTCATCCGTCCCGACATTGCAGGTATGATGGGTGCTTACGGTGCGGCTCTTTATGCCAAGGAAATGAAGAAGCACGAGGGATATTCGGCAATTCTTTCTCAGGAGGAGCTGAAGAGCTTTACCTATACCACAAAGAATATCGTATGTAACGGCTGTAACAATAAGTGTCAGCTTACCATAAACGATTTTGGCTCGGGCAGAAGATTTATCGGCGGCAACCGTTGTGAAAAGCCTGTTACCAACAAGGTTCAGGATGACTCCCTTAATCTCTATGAATACAAGCTTAAAAAGCTTGCCTCCTTCCCCGAGGGTAAGGGTACCAAGGGAACTGTAGGTCTGCCTATGGGTCTTAATATGTACGAGATGTACCCCTTCTGGAACACTCTGTTCAGGGAGCTGGGCTATACGGTCAAGATGAGCGGCTTTTCTGACAGAAGGCTCTATCTTAAGGGTCAAGGCACTATCCCATCGGATACGGTGTGCTTCCCTGCCAAGCTTGTACACGGTCATATACAGAAGCTTATAGAGATGAATGTGGATGCCATATTCTATCCCTGTATGACCTACAACTTTGACGAAAAGAAGGCTCATAACTGCTACAACTGTGCGGTTATTGCAGGCTATCCCGAGGTTATAGAGGCTAACACCCTTAACTTTGGAAATATCAAATATATAAACACCTATGTAGGCCCTCATAACCGTAAGGATTTCCCTGCCCGCTTCAGAGCTGTTCTGGAAAAGGAGCTGGGCAGCTTTACCCTGTCTGAGGTAAAGAAGGCCTGCAAAAAGGCATATCTTGCCTATGACAGCTATATGGCTGATATACGCAGCGAGGGCAAGAGAATAATCGATGCTGCCCGTGCAGAGCACAAGCGCATAATCGTTCTTGCAGGCCGTCCCTACCACGCCGACCCCGAGATCAACCACGGCATCCATAAGCTTATAGGTGCTCTTGGCTTTGCGGTGGTTTCGGAGGATGCTGTGGCTTATCTTGAGCCTAAGTTCAAGCTCAATCTGCTCAGCCAGTGGACATACCATCAAAGACTCTTCTCTGCCGCAAGATATGTTGCGGGACAGGATGATATGTTTATTGTACATCTGGTATCCTTTGGCTGCGGTCTTGACGCCCTTACCTCAGATGAGGTGCGCAGTATTCTTGAGCACAACGGCAATCTGTATACGCAGATCAAGATCGACGAGGTTACAAACCTGGGTGCGGTCAAGATCAGACTGAGAAGCCTTATTGCGGCAATAGAACAGCAGAAAAAGGAGGGCAAGTGATGGAAAAAAGATCTCACCACAGAGACAGGATAAAATTCTCCCTCAAAATGAAGAAGGAGTATACCATCCTTACTCCCAGTATGGCTCCCATACATTTTAAGATCCTGCGCCCCATACTTTTAAGACAGGGCTTTAATGTAGACATCATTGATGCCGAGGGTCCCGAGGTACTGCAGTTAGCACTTAAATATCTCCATAACGATATGTGCTATCCCGCAATGCTGACCACAGGACAGATGCTTGCCGCCATAACAAGCGGAAAGTATGATCCCGACAAGGTGGCAATGGTAATAACCCAGTCGGGCGGCGGTTGCCGTGACAGCAACTACATCCACCTTATGAGAAAGGCCTTTGAAAAGGCGGGATATCCCAATGTGCCCTTTATATCCGCAAATATATGGGCTCTTGAGCTCAGTCCCGGTGTCAACCCCTCCCCCAGAACTCTGCTTATGGCGGTTGCGGGTCTTATCTACGGGGATATGATAATGATACTGAGCAATCAGGTCCGCCCCTACGAGGTAAATAAGGGTGAGACCGATGCTATGATAGATAAATGGACTGATAAGATCGGCAAGATCTTCTCCCGCGGCAAAGGCTTTACCGTTGGGGCTATAAAAAAGACCCTTAAGGCTATTGCGGATGATTTTGCATCCATAAAGATAGAAAAAACTCCCAAGGTCAAGGTTGCCCTTATCGGTGAACTCTTCCTTAAGTACTCAGACCCCGGTAACAACCACCTTGAAAAATTCCTTGCCGAGCAGGACTGCGAGGTATATGTTCCCAGTATCCTGGGCTTTGGCATCTACAAGACCAACGGCGCCCTTGAGGATCTGAGGCTCTACGGCGGAAATCCCATAAAGAGAGCTGTCCTTGAGATCGCTATGAAGTATATGTTCTTTATGGAGGATATCCTTATATCCGCCATAGAGGCAAATCCCCGTTTTGTTGCTCCCGAGCGTGTAAACGACCTTAAAAAGCGCGCCGAGGGAGTTATAGGTATCGGAAACAGTATGGGCGAGGGCTGGTATCTTGCAGCCGAAATGCTGGAGTTTGCAGACAACGGCTATGAGAATATCGTCATAGTTCAGCCCTTTGGCTGTCTGCCCTGCCATGTTGCGGCAAAGGGTATGATAAACAAGGTCAGACGAATAGATCCCCGCCTTAATGTGGTGGATATAGAATATGACCCCGGCGCCACCAAGGTAAATCAGGAAAACCGAATCAAGCTTATGCTTGTGGTTGCAAAGGAAAAGCTCTGATAATTTTAAAATATAATTTACGGCAGGTGTAAAAATGAAAAACTGGTTAAGCGATGCGGTAGTATATGAGATCTATCCGCAGTCATTCAACGATTCAAACGGCGACGGTATCGGCGACCTTCAGGGTATTATAGAAAAGCTGGACTATATAAAGGATCTTGGCTTTACCGCTATCTGGCTCAATCCCATCAACGCAAGCTCCTTTCGAGATGCGGGATATGATGTAACCGACTTTTACAGCGTTGCACCCAGATACGGCACAAATGAGGATTACAGACAGCTCTGCGACGAGGCTCACGCCCGCGGTATGAAGGTTATGTTTGACCTGGTTGCAGGTCATACCTCTATAGACCACCCCTGGTTCATAGAGTCCGCAAAGGTAGAAAAGAACGAGTACACAAACCGCTATATATGGACAAACGAGTCCTTTGATGACGGTGTAGGTATTGCAAGCCTGGGTGAGCGAGATGCAAAGGTAATCAACAACTTCTTCTGGAGTCAGCCTGCGCTTAACTACGGCTACGCCAACCCCAACCCTGCAAATCCCTGGGAGCTGCCCGTAGACCACCCCGACTGTGTGGCTATGCGTAAGGAGCTTATGAACATCATCGACTTCTGGATGGATCTTGGTACAGATGCCTTCCGTGTTGATATGGCGGCTCACCTTATTAAGGGCGATATAACCAAGGAAAAGACCTCGGAGCTCTGGCACGAGGTTCGCAGACATATTGAAGAGAGAAATTCCGAGGTTCTGCTTATTGCTGAATGGGCATTTCCTGAGGAGGCAGTAAGATGCGGATTCCATCTTGACTTCCTGCTCCACAGCGGTCCCACCGCATACCGTTCCCTTTTCAGATACGAAAAGGGCAGAAATACCACCACAGACTTTGTGGGTCACAGCTACTTTGCAAGAGACGGCAAGGGCAACATCAACGAGTATCTTGACAGATACCTCTTTGACCTTGAAAACACCCGCGGCAAGGGCTATATCGGTATGATCACAGGTAACCACGATATGCAGCGTCTTGCATATATGAGAGATCCCGAGGAGACCAAGGCTGCGCTTACCTTCCTTTTCACAATGCCCGGTGTTCCCTTTGTTTATTACGGTGACGAGATAGGTATGGATTATCTTAAGGGTCTGCCCTCAAAGGAAGGCGGCTATATAAGAACAGGCGCAAGAACTCCCATGCAGTGGAACGACGAAAAGAACCACGGCTTCTCTGAAAGCGACACACCCTATCTGCCCACAGACAGCCGTCCCGGTGCTCCTACCGTTGAGGCTCAGATAAATGACCCCGATTCTATACTCAACTTTACAAAGAAGCTTATCAAGCTCCACCGTGAAATTCCGGCTTTCCGGCCAGACGGTGAATTTGAGATACTTCTTCCCTCTTATCCCTTTGTATTTGAAAGAGAGGCTGAGGGCAAGAAATATCTTGTAGCCATCAACCCCTCGGATCAGGTAAGATACTTTGATGCTCCCGAGAGAGCAGAGGTACTCCTTAATCAGAATGTTACCTTTGAGGGCAGCAGACTGGTGCTTGGCGGCGTAAGCTTTATTGTATACGAAGAAAAATAAACAAAGGGCTGTAAAAAACAGCCTGAAAAGACAAAGGAACCATCCTAAAAGGTGGTTCCTTTAAGTTTTCCATCAAATTATCGAAAATATGTGGGAATAAGTGTACACAAACAAAACCGTAGCTAAATACGGCAAAAATGGGTGTGGAAAGAGTAATTTTATGCAGCAGTTTTTAACTGTCGCAAGCGTTTCAAATGAAATTTATGTAGGTTAAAACCAATTGAAACAAGAGAAAACTCTAAAATTACAGCTTCAAGACCTCTTCTAAGCACTCTTTTGTAATCCCGATTGTATTTGATAGTACCAAAAGCTCCCTCAACCTGAATGCTTCGATTCATTCGCAAAAGGACACCGTGGACAGATTCAAGATTACTTATGACCTCTTGATGAAAAGCAGTAAGCTCCCGGTTTAAAGTAATCTTCCTGTTTCCCTGTGCCTTGTTACATTTTTCTTTGAGAGTACAATCAGAACAATCTTCGCATTGATATACTTCCTCAGTTCTGCCGAATTTGTTGCCACGGACAGGGCGGTCATAGATGTGATAAAACCGCCTGTGATTTGGACAGATCATATAGCCGTCATCGTCACTAACGAAATTGACAGCTCTGAAAGAGCCCTCACGATAGGATGCGGAAGTGGTTTCCTTATACCACAAAAAAGAAGACTATGTCTCCATTCTTGGAAACATAGTCTTCACTTTTTTCAGAGACTTTTTTTACAGCCCCCTCATTTTGCATTCTGCACTTTATCTCGTTGACACCAACAACTCCTACTGCACTCCTAAAGTCGCTTGTACTCGTTGGGTGTTTGCCGTGAACCCCCAAACCTCGGCAAGCTCGGTTCGGGGAACCCCGGCGCCGTCCTCCCGGCACCACTATATCCCACACTGTGGGCGTGGTACTGCTCGGCATTCTGCATTATTTTTTATTCTACATCCAAAACATAGAAATTATAGGAATCGTCGTTATACTGAACCATGAAGCTCCAACGGCCTGCGGTAAGACCGTCGATTGTGATCTCGCCGTTGGCGTCGATGTCTGCAGTCTTTTTGTACTGTGCGCCGGGAGCGTTCTTGATGTTGTTAGAGGTTGTATACTTACCGGGAGCATATCTGATGATATACATATCATCAAGATTACCGAAGGTAATTGTGTCGCCCTCAAGAGTATAGGTGGGAACCTTCTTCTGTACATTGTAGTAGAAGTAGTGCTTGTAACCGTCGTTATACTCAACGATGATGGTAACTTCACCTTCTTCACGGTACTGGATCATATACTCCTGGGCATCCTTGATTGCAGTCTTGTTATTGAAATAACGTACTGTGGGTGCGTTCTTGATATCAGCAACAGACTCATAATGACCGTATGCGGTTCTTATGATCTTGATATCGGGGATATTGGTGATGATTGCCTGGAGACCGTTCTCTACAAGTACGGGAGTTGTAACGGTAAGGGTATGGTGAATTACATCGAAGCTGCCGTCATTGTATCTTATAAGTACTGTATAGTCACCGGGATCTTCCATGGTGTATGTGAAGTCGTGGGTGGTCTTTGCGTAGTTTTCAAGCTTGTTTGCAGAAGCCTGATACTTAAACTCTGTAGAAGCCTTGATCTCGCTGTAGGAATTGAATGTACCCTTTGCAAGCCAAGCATCCTTGTAGTTTTCGCCAAAGTCATTAACTGTAAGCTTAACACCGTAGGAGGTTACGTAAGGCTGAATATTCTCAACTACTGTGTAGAGGAAGTAAGAGGAACCGTCGTTTGCTCTTACCCAGAAGGTATATGTACCAACCCAAGGCAGATCGTAGGTAAATACTCCGTCAACGGTGTACTTATTTACTGTTGCGGCATCAAGAGTAACGTTCTGCTCAGCCGCCTTGATCTCAGAGCCTGTGGTGTATGTACCGATGGCAAATCTGATTTCCTTTACGTTATTGATACCGTTGATAGTGATAGTGTAGTTATCTGCGCCTGCAACAACGGGAGCATCAGCATCAAGCATAGGAATCTCCTGTGTCTCGATAGCAGAGCACTTTTCGCAGGTTCTTGTCTCAATACCTACGGAGGTGGTTGTGGGAGCAGTTGTTTCTACCCACTGACCCCATGTGTGGCCTGTAGCGGGGATAGCTTCGGTATATGTGTCAAGACATTCGGAACATCTGTAGAAGGTCTCACCGTCTGCGGTACAGCTTGCATCGGTAACAAATGCCTCGTAGCTATGGCCGTTGGCATCTACATAATCACCAACATAGGTATCACCGCAAGCAAAACAGAAATAGGTTGTGTAGCCCTGTTCTGTACAGGTGGGATCGGTTGTATCGGTTATATATTCGTGACCGAGAGCAGATCCCATATCCTTGATGGTATCAGTGTTACCGCAGCCGTATTCACAGTATGCGGTCATAGTTCCGTCCTCGATACAGGTTGCATCGTTGTTGGGGATGTAATCGTAATAGAGGTGCTCAAGCATTGTACCCTCTGCCGCTACTGTTTCGGTTGTCTGACAGGTGATACAGGTTCTGGTCTGTGTGCCGTCAGCGGTACAGGTTGCGTCATTGTTATATACGTAACCGCCGAAGGTATGTCCTGTAGCAGGGATAACGGTAGTGCTTGTATCACCGCAGTTCTGACAGCTTGTAACTGTCTTACCCTCTACGGTACAGGTAGGCTTGGTTGTTGTGGTCTTATAGTTATGACCGATTGCAGCAATAGCCTCGGTGTAGCTGTCACCGCAGGAGCAGGTATATGTCTTTACACCTGCCTCGGTACAGGTAGCGGCCTTAGTAACGGAGGATGTGTAGCTGTGGGTATGAGCTACCTGTGTCCACTCTGCCTGAAGGGTCACATCGTGACCGAAGGTAAAGGGCTGGCTGCCCCACTTGTCATCCCAGAAGTCCTGAGTCCAGTCAAGTCTTCTCCAACCGTTAAAGGTATAGCCGTTTCTTGTAGGTACGGGGAATCCGCCCATAACATCAACAAACTTTTCGTCAGCGCTGAAGTAATATGTGGTTGTATAGCCCGCGGGCATTGTACCGCCGTTGGGGTCAAGGGTCATAACATACTTTGCATTTGCTATTGTGCTTACATATGTAAGGTCGGGCAGATATACCCAGCCTGTATATGAGCTGTACTGACAAAAGCCCCAGCTGCCGCTTACCGTGGTAACTGTGATCTGTGTATTTGCGGGAACGGTGAAGTTTATTGCCGCAGAACTGCTTGCGCTTGAACGCATTGCAATACCGGCGTCATCCTTATACACACCTGTAGAGTAGGTGGTAGGTGTAGAGGTCTTTGTCCACTGTGCCTTAAAGGTTACGTTCTCGGATACTGCAAAGTAATCGGACATATTAAGGGTATAACCGTACTTTTCGTTATACCAGCCGCTAAGGGTATAGCCGCTTCTGGTAGCCTGAGGCATAGAACCCATTACATCCGAATAAACCTCACCGGTATTGATACCGTATGTGGTGGAACCAACCATTGTACCGCCGTTGGGGTCGAAGGTGATAGTCCAATCCTTGGTCTCGGGCTCGGGATCGGGTGTAGGTGTGGAGTTCTGTGTCCACTGAGCCTTAAAGGTTACATTCTCGGTTACGTTAAATGTATCGTTTAAGTTGAGGGTATAACCGTACTTTTCGTTGTACCAACCGTTGAAGGTATAACCTGAACGGGTAGGTGTAGGCATTGTTGAGCCTATAACAGACTTATAGGTAGCGCCGTTCTTGATGCTATAGGTCTTGGTGCCGGAGAGTGTACCGCCGTTAGCATCAAAGGTGATTGTGTATGTGGGAGTAGAGGGTGTGGAGCTGTCAGACCACTGTGCATAAAGGGTGATGGGGTCGGAGTTAGATCTCTGTCCGCCAAGCTGTGTACCTACTGCAACCGCAGTACCTGTTCCGTCAGCCTTGGTGTTCCAGCCCTTGAAGGTTGCACCGGATTTGGTAAACTTATTGGACTTTGCGGTATAGCTCTCATAATCCCAGAGGGCGTCGCCTGTCCAGGAGAGATAATCGGTAGACATAGAGCCGCTGCCGCCGTTGGCATTATAGGTTACAGAGGGCTCCCAGATAGCGAAGAACTCGGGTGCTCTGCCCTTTGCGGAGTCAGCGCAGTGGAAATATTCCCACTCCATATAACCGCCTGTGGGAGGAATGGTAAGGTTCTGATCCTGTGTTTCCCAGCAGAAGAAGGTCATATCCTTCTCAAGAAGAGCGTATGCAGGTCTGTTGCTGCTTGCTGTTACTCTGCGGCAGCCTGCCTTTGTGGGAGCGTTGCTGAAAAGATCGGGCATACAGTAGCTGTAGTCGGTCTTGGGGTCTGTCTGATCCTGGAGGTTGTAGCTTGCAACGTAGGTCAGATAGATATCCTTGCCTGATGTGGGCTTGGGATATGTACCGCCGTCTGCGTTAAACTGGATGTTATAACCCCAGATAGCATAGAGGGTAGTGGACTTATCAGCGGTATAGTAATCATAATATGATGTACCTGTACCTCTGCCTGTCTTGGAGTCATATGCAGTATTCCACTCGATAAAGGTACGCTGGTCGTTGAATACCTGCTTACCGGGGAGCATAGCATAGTTGGCATAAACAGTGTCTCTTGTGTGATAAAGAGCCAGCTTCTGTCCTGACGTCTTGGTCAGAGGATATGCTGTAGAACCCCAACCCTCGGGTCCGCAATGCAAAGCCACGTTATAGGTAGCCGCAAAGGCAGTAAGGGGGAAAACGCTTACAAGCATAAGAATTGCCAAAACTAATGTCAAAATTCTACCTGTAATTTTCACGATAATTCTCCTTTGAATTATTTTCGTTTAGTTGATTAATCAACCATAGTTAGTTTTATTTTATACCTATTTATATTAAAAGTCAAGGGAATTAAATTTTATCGGCATAATACACAAAAACGCCCGAAGGCGTTTTTGCATAATGTCTTATTCTGTTCTGTAATCCACAAATGCTACGGCAGGCATCTTATAGCTGTTACACAATGTGAGATTCTGGGGGAAACGGCATTCTGTACGGGCATTGTATCTGACACCGTAAAGAGTAAAGCTTCCCACATCCACGGTAATTTGATTATAACCTGTGATGATCTGACCGTCGTGAGGATGCCACATAACCTGACCGTTAACCTCAATAAGCACCTCTATACCCACTACTTCGCCGTTACCGTAAGCTGTGTCAAGTCCAAAGCCTACATGGTCAAAGGTAAGTATAGCCTTATGCTCGTTTACATACTCAACATTGTTAAGGGTAGGTCCTACGACCAGCTCAAGGTTTGACTTCATGGTGTGATACTGATATACCGCCTCAGAGAGTCTTGATGCCTGAGCATACTTGATATAGGGATGGATATTATTCCACCAGGTGGTATCGTACCAGATGTCAGAGGAGGAGATTATATATGTCTCAGGCAGGAGCTGAGGTATAGTACCAAGCTCTGCTCTTACTCCGCCGAAGTCCATATAAATGTTGTTATTGTTATTATTGAAGCAGGTTGGGTATTCGATCATATATACAGGAAAATCGCTGTTACCAAAGGTGGAACGGAAGTAGGTCATAAGCTCGGCAAACTGATTTGCAAAGCTGTTTTCATAGTTATAACCCCAGATCTCTCTGATGTTGTACTGATCAGACTCACCCTGATACCAGATAATACCTGCAGTTGAGAAGCCTGACAGAGGATTGATCATCAGGTTATAGGCAAATCTTGTTTTTTGCGAAGTATTCTCTACAAAATTGTTGAGCTTGTAGTGATATTTTCCTTCCGCATCCTGAGCCTCATGACCCCATTTGTTTGCCAGTTCGTTGGGAGCGAAGGTGATAAGAGGATGTCCCGCTGCATCGATCTGAATAACACCTACAGGAATAACAGACTTGGTACACATATTAAAGGCAAACTGATATCCAAGCGCAGAATACACCTTGCCGCTGATAGCGTTTCTGTCGTAATTCTGGTTCTGAGGCATCTCTCTGGTGTATTCGGCAACCTGCGCACCGATCTCGGAGGGCATCATCCACTTTTGACCGTTATACAGGTCATTGTACATTATCTTTGTTCCCTTTGCCTCAGCGCCTACACCACCACCGAAGTCGTTAGCAGACACACGCAGGAAACGAATACTTCTTGCATCATTGTAATCAAGGTAGTTCATCGCAGAGGACATATTACGCTGAGCCAGGTCTATCTTCTGCTCTGCAAGAGAATAGTAAACATTTGACTGTCCAATAAGGAAGTATACATCACCGATAAGAACGTCCCTGATAACTATATCAGCACCGCCGCTGCGTATTGTAAGAGGCTGCTTGAAATAGTTATAGGCAAAGCCCTCTTCAAAGGTCGCCTTCCAGGTTCCGTCACGACCTACCTGTGCGCAGGCATTTCTGCCGCCAAGGTTTACCACAACCGTTCCGCCTGCATCACCGAAGCCCCATACCGACAGAGGCTGGTCTCTCTGAAGAACCATGTTGTCGGAGAAAGCTCTGGCAACACGGACGTTGGTCGCTGTGGGAACAACAGAATCGGGAAGCGGCTCGGGAATAACCTTGTCACAGTATTCAGAGAATGCTATTGCGGGCATTCCGTAGCTGTTACAGAGGTTTGCATCATAGGGGGAGTTTGCAGCTGTTGTAGCATGATATCTGACACCGTAGATCTCCTGACCTATATCAAATGTAATTGTATTTGCATCTACAAACTGTACATTTGATACAGCAATCCATGTGGGATAGCCGTTGAACATAACTCTTGCTTCGAGTCCGCGTACCTCAGCACCCAAGAGATCGGGATGAGCCACGCGTATACCCTGACCTACATGGTCAAAGGTAAGTGTTGCGCCTGTGGAGGTGAACTCTACAGTCTTGATATTAGGACCGTGAACATCCTCAAGGCTTTCGTTAGTTATACCCTTATGTGCGCAGATAAGCGCGGTAAGTCGGGATGCCTGATGATGCTTGATAGGGGGATGAATATTGTTTTCCCATGAGTGGTCAAACCAGGTATCCGCACTTGATACGATATAGCAATTAGAGAGATAGTTGGGGATAGTTCCCATCTCTGCTCTGATCTCACCGTAATCTATATATGCGTTGGCAGTTCCGGTATAGCAGGGCGGGAACTCCATCATATATACGGGGAAATCATCGTTTCCGAATGTAGAACGGTAATAATTTATAAGCTCAACATACTGAGTAACATAATAGTCCTCGCAGTCTGCTCCGCCGTGGCGTTCTCTTACATTATACCAGTCACTTTCACCCTGATACCAGATAAGACCTGCGGTTGAAAATCCTGAGAGAGGATATATCGCCTGATTGTACATAAATCTGGAGATAGATGCATCATCCTCGATATCATCCAATCTGTAATGATATGTTCCCAATTGATAATCATACTGCTCGTGACCCCACTTCTCTGCAAGGTGATTGGGCGCAAAGCCTGTAAGAGCAGTACCTGCAGCATCTATCTCAATGACACCTATGGGAACATCGCTTCTGTTTACCATTTCATAGGCAAAGAGATAACCGAGAGCCGAGTATGAGTTATCCACGTCATTGGCAACCTCAAGACCGATGTCAGAAGGCTTCTGCCAGGGTCTGCCTGTATATACGTCTATAAATACCGTATCGGTTCCCTGTGCCGCTACACCTGTCAGGGTGTTATAATCCATAGCGGATACACGGAAGAATCGCATATTCTTATTATCGTCATAGTTGATATTAAAGGCTTCTCCCCTCAATGCAAGCTCGGTTACCAGCATATTCATAGAGTAGAATACGTTTGACTGACCGATCATAAAGTACACATCGCCGATGAGTACGTTATTTAAAACTATATCCTCTTCCCCGCTCTTTACGGTAAGGGTAGTCTTTTCGGTAGAATAAGCAAAGGTATCGGTAAAGGTGGCTTTCCAGAGACCGTACTTGTCGACCTCTGCCCAGGCATATTTGCCGTTGAGCTCTACAACTACATAACCGCTGTCCGAATTTGCAGTTCCCCATACAGAAAGAGCTTCGTCTCTCTGAAGTACCATCTCGTCGGTAAATGCGGAGGAAACCTTGACACCCGTAGCGGTAGGTTCGGGAACTACGATCTCCTCAAGAACAGGTACCGCTCTTGTCTCGGTCTCTTGGCAAAGCGTACATTCTCTTGTCTCCTCGCCCTCAGCGGTATAGGTAGGTTCTACTGTTATTACCCACTCGCTCCACTCATGAGTACATACAAGCATGGGAATTACCCTTGTCTGTGTCTCATGGCAAAGAGTACATTCTCTTGTCTCTGCGCCGTCAGACTTGTAGGTAGGCTCGACTGTTACGATCCATTCGTCCCAGATATGCTCGCAAACAGCTTCCTCTACCGTAATTACATAATAATTATAGCTGTCGTCATTATACTGAACGCTGAAGGTATAAGTACCGGGCTCAAGCTCTACGGTTATAACACCGCCTACAGCCGCCTCGGGTCTGATATACTGACTTCCCTCTGCGTTCTTAATCTCGGTTGAATTTTCGTAGATGCCCTTGGCATATCTGATAATATACAGACCGTCAAGATCAGAGAAGGTTACAAGCTCCTCATCCTGAACAACGGTGGGCTCACGGTGGGTCACATTATACTGGAAAGCTTGAGTAAAGCCGTTGTTGTACTGAACAATTACAGAAACAAGACCCTCCTCACGGTACTGGATGGTATAGCTGTCTGCTCCCTTGATATCATTCTTTGCCGAAAAGCTGCGAGCACCGGGAGCTCTCTTAATTTCGGTAGGAGTAGCATAGTCACCGTATGCAGTACGGATGACCTTGACATCGGGGAGGTTGGAAACAGTAAGCTGCAGGCCGTTACCTGTGAAAACAGGAAGATCAACGGTAAGCTCCTCGTGGAATATTGCCTCGGTGCCGTCATTGTATCTGATAAGCACGGTATGCATACCGGGGGTGGGAACGGTATATGTAAAATCGTGCTTGTCCCCTAACTTTACAGAGGTAACACGGGTAATATAGCCGTTATCCTTGATCTCGTCATAGTTGTTATACTGACCCTTTGCTATAAAGAAATCTCTTACATTGTGAAGGTCATGAAGGGTGATAATTACGCCGTAGGAAGAAACAGAGGCATTGATCACCGTCATATCGCAGGCAAGGAAATAGTTTGTTCCGTCCTGCATTCTTACCCAGAAGGTATAGTAACCCGCGGCGGGCATAGTATAGGTGAATACACCGTTTACGGTATTGTTTACCACTACCTTATTTGACAGCGACACATTACCCTCGGCTGCCTTGATTTCGGCTGTAGTAGTATACTCACCGAGAGCATAACGCATATCCCTGATATCGTCTGCTGCGGTAATT
The DNA here is from genome assembly GCA_017537175.1 of Clostridia bacterium. Taxonomy (GTDB): domain Bacteria; phylum Bacillota; class Clostridia; order Oscillospirales; family CAG-272; genus RGIG7300. The sequence goes on from JAFYLH010000024.1 coordinate 79,857, forward strand.
GTAACCTCATAGTTGTTTACTGTCAGCACGGGCGTACCGCTTGCCTTTGTGCTTATAACCGTCATGGGGATAAGCATACATACTAACAGCATTACGGATAAAATTTGTTTGAGCTTCATAACCTGCTTCACCTTTCTGTTTGCGTGAAAATGTCATAATATATTAATAATTTTATCACAATTTATTGAATGTGTCAACAAACAAAAGAAGCTTTTTGACCTTTCGATCAAAAAGCTTCTTAAATAATTGGCTTTATTCAATATCTAACACATAGAAGTTGTATGAATCGTCGTTATACTGTACCATGAAGCTCCATCTGCCGGAGGTGAGATTGTTGATGTCGATCTCGCCGTACTGGTTGATTGCATCAGCCTTTACATACTGTGCGCCGGGAGCGTTCTTGATGTTGCCTGCGGTAGTATACTTACCGGGAGCATATCTGATGATGTACATATCATCAAGATTACCGAAGGTTACCTTATTACCTGTCTGAACCATGGTGGGAACCTTCTTTGCTACGTTGTAGTAGAAGTAGTGCTTGTAGCCGTCGTTGTACTCAACGATGATGGTAACCTCGCCCTCTTCTCTATACTGGATCATATACTCCTGGGCATCCTTGATTGCCGTCTTGTTGTTGAAGTAACGTACTGTGGATGCGTTCTTGATATCAGCTACAGAGGTATAGTGACCGTATGCGGTACGGATGATCTTAATATCGGGGATATTGGTGATAATAGCCTGGAGACCGTTTTCTACAAGTACGGGAGTTGTAACGGTAAGAGTATGATGAATTACATCGAAGCTGCCGTCATTGTATCTTATAAGTACTGTATAGTCACCGGGATCTTCCATGGTGTATGTGAAGTCGTGGGTGGTCTTTGCGTAGTTTGCAAGCTTGTTTGCAGATGCCTGATATTTGAATGCTGTAGAAGCCTTGATCTCGCTGTAGGAGTTGAATGTACCCTTAGCGAGCCAAGCATCCTTATAGTTTTCGCCAAAGTCGTTAACTGTGAGCTTTACACCGTAGGATGTAACATAAGGAGTGATATCGGTTACATCTGTGTAAAGGAATACAGATGTGCCGTCGTTATATCTTACCCAGAAGGTGTATGTGCCGACCCAAGGCAGATCGTAGGTCATAGTACCGTCAACAGTGTACTTTGCAACTGTTGCAGCATCCATGGTTACGTTCTTCTCTGCAGCCTTAACAGCGGAACCGGTAGTGTATGTACCGATTGCAAAACGAACCTCCTTGATGTTGGTCATATTCTTCATTGTGATGGTGTAGTTGTTTACACCTGCTATCTTTGTAGCACCGTCATCGGGTACAAAGTTGGGATCCTCGCTCCAGAGAGCTACGAACTCTACGTTCTGCTGAACTGCAAAGTAACCTGTGTTCCATGTACCCTCTTCAAGCACATAGTTGTACGCTTCCCAGTACCAGCCGTCAAATACATAGCCATCGAGGGTAGGTACGGGATATTCGATGCCTGTGGCATCCTTATAGTTTTCCTGATAGTTGATGCCGTAAACGGTAGAGGTGCCTGCGGGCATTACACCGCCGTCGGGATCAAAGCTGATCTTGTATGTCTTAGTGGAAGAAACCTCACGGGTCTCCTTAGCACCGCAACGGCTGCATGTTCTGGTCTCAACACCGTCTGTAAGAGCTGTAGGAGCCTTAGTTACTGTCCAAGCACCCCAGTTGTGTCCGAGAGCTGCAATGGTAGTGGTAGAAGCCTCACCGCATCTGGAGCATACAGTAAGGGTCTTACCCTCTGCTGTACAGGTAGCTGCGGTTGTAGTACTTTCGAACTTATGGCCTACTGCAGGTGTGGTCTCGGTATAGCTCTCACCACAGGTACAGCTATAGGTTGTTACACCCTCTTCTGTACAGGTTGCAGCGGTTGTACCTGACTTAGTAAATACGCAGGTATGAGCAGACCATACTGCGTCAAGAGTGATGTTCTTGCCGAAGGTGTAGGGCTGTGTTCCCCAACCGTCGGTCCAGAAGTGACCGGAGTCCTCGCTCCAGCTCCAACCCTTGAACTCATAGCCTTCCTTGGTAGGTACGGGGAAGCCCCAGATTACCTCAGAGAACTTCTCGTCCGCAAGGAACTCATATGTGGTTACGTAACCCTCAGGCATTGTGCCGCCGTTGGTGTTGAATGTAAGGATATAGCCTTCAAAGCCTTCGCCTACATATACGCAGTAGTTAAGACTGAACCAACCGGAGATACCGTTGAAGGTGCCGTAGCCCCACTTATCGTCGATCTTGGTTACGTTGATCTGGTTACCGTTAGCAAGAACCTGAACAGACTCATAAGAGCTGCCTGCACCTGCACGCATGTTGAGGTAGGAAGCGGTAACCTCATATACACCGTATACAGGAGTCCAGATAGCGGTGAGGGTTACGTCTTCGGATACGCTGAAGGTATCATTGATATTGAATGTATAAGCATACTTAGCACAGTACCAGCCGTCAAAACGATAACCGTTTCTGGTAGCTGTAGGCATATCTGCCATTACCTGTGCATAGGGCATACCTGTAGAGATCTTGTAGGAGGAAGCACCCGTTGCAAGAGTACCGCTGCCGGGATCAAAGGTAATGGTGTATGTAGTGGTTGTGGTACCGCCACCGCTGCTTGTACCGAGATAAATGGTATAGCCGAGGTGGATCCAACCGGAAATACCGTTGTAAGAGCAGTAACCCCAGTTACCCTGAACGAGAGTTACATCAACAACTGCATTGGTAGGAAGTGCCTGAAGCACGTTGGTACCGGAGGAGGAAGCTGCGTCTCTCATATTAAGAGAGGAAGCTGTTACCTTGTACTGACCCTTAGCGTAGCCTGCGGAACCGCTGGTATAGTTAGGTGTACCGTAACCGAGGATGTAAGCACTGGAGAGTGCATAGGACTTGGTCTGGCACTTGTTAGATGCGTTACCCTCAAGAGTATAAACCTTGGAGCCGTCGCAGTTATATACGATACCAACGTGAGTAGAGTCTGTTACCTGATTGGTCTTGGTGCGGAAGTAGATGATATCGCCTCTCTTGGGAACGTAGCCGCCGCCGCAAGCGGGGGACCACTGCCATCTGCCGCGCTGCTGGAAGGTCTGCATACCGATATCACAGCTTGCGTGCTTAGGAATGATGGAGGAGGAAATACCTGCCTGGTTTGCACACCAGGAAACGTACATTGCACACCAAGCACCGGGGTTAATGCCGTACCAAGCACCGTACTTGGTGTAGTTGCCGCTACCGCCTGTTGTACCGCTGGTACCTGCCGCAACAGTATTACCCTCGGTGTAGCCTATCTGTGTTGTAGCAACAGCAATAAGGTCCTCGATCTGATTGCCTGTGTTTACGTGAGTGTTTGCGTAAGCTGCTGATGCCGTAAGGGGCAGCACACTAACGAAAGTCATCACACACAGAACTGCTGCTAAAATTCGTTTGAAGTTTTTCATAGGGGAATCTCCGTTCTGTAAAATAATCACTTAGAGTATTGTAACATATAGTTCGTGAATTTTCAACAACTTATTCATTTTTCGGCACAAAGACAAAATCAGACATTCAAAATTTGTTAATAATGACCAATTGTATGATAAGGTTGTGTGAAATAGGAAAATTACAGTAAAAAACCGACCTCGAGGGTCGGTTTGTTGTTATGGTCGAGATGACAGGATCCGAACCTGCGGCATCTTGCTCCCAAAGAAATCCGGAGTACCTGTTTCCGCTTATTCCCAGCCGTTTCCGCCCCTTTCCGCTCAGAAACACATCCTTTCCGGCCGTCTTATCTCCACTGTTTCCGTGTGCTCCGGTCGCAGTAGTGGGATAAACTGTGGTCAAAAAGATACTCCCCGAATACGGCATCTGCCGTACCCAGGGAGTTTTTTGTCGTCTGTATGGTAACTCTGCCCGCCCAAAAAGTCAAGGCCTGTGTATGTTTTTTGGAAACATTATAGTTTAACAGCCGAATTCGTTTTTTAGAATAATAGTTGCTTTTAATTTTGTTGTGTCGTCAACACGTGAAGAATGAATAATTTTCAAAAGCGCATCTTTTTCCATATTATTTTTGAAGATGCTTTGTGCGTGTCCTGTCTTTGATGATTTTGCTTTATCAGTAAAGTTTTCTTCGAAATTAGCTATGCAATAGCTTCTGCTTTGGTTTTTGAAATTGTAGTAATATTTTACGAAAGTTCTCATACCTACGCTGGAAAGTAATCTGTCGACGGTCATATTTAATCTCCTTTTTGATATCATATCAACATTATAACAAATAATTTTGCTGCGGTCAAATGATTTTGAAGAGTCAACCATCGTGTTTGATTTTCGTCGGTCATACATAATCTATCATCATATACGGCTATATGCGGTTGCAACAATTTCCCCGCAGTAGACAAAGAAAAATGCCGATGAAGAATCAAGCGATTCCTCATCGGCTGTTTACGTTTATCTTACCACAGATGAATGACTATAGATATAGAACTCCTCTTGGCTGGGCATCCACTTCTTTTCCTTGGGCGGAAAAGTCGCGTCAAAGGCTTCGACTGCGGCAACGTCCTCGCAACAGTCTGCGGCGGTGGAGGGGATATACATCCACCTCTTGCCGTCAAGCACATTCGGAACAAGTTCGCAAACGAGAAGCGCCGTCGGGAAGTTTCCGTCCACCACAAAGCTCACGTTCTTCTTTTTGCAGCTCACGAACCCACGGCTGACGTAGTTTCCCGGATTGCCGAAGTTGATATTCACGTCGTAGCCCATCTTGCGAGCCGCCTCAAAGGAATGCTCGATGAGCAGCTTTCCGAGCTTCTGCCTTTGATATTTCGGCGCAATGCAAAGGGGCCCGAAGGAAAGGATCTCCTTGCGGTTTCCTTCCTCATCCTCAAGCCAAGCCTTGGTGTACATGATGTTGCCCACGATCTCCCCGTCCTTCTCCAGCACAAAGGCAAGCTCGGGAATGAAATCGGGGTGATTTCGCATCATGTGAACGAAGTAGTGCTCGTCAGCACCGGGTTTGTAGATGTTCCAAAACGCCTCGCGGGTCAGTTCTTCTACTGCTCTGTAGTCTTTTTCGGTTTCTAAACGTATCGTCAAATTTTCCATTTTTAAATCCTTTCATAGTTGTGACGCTCAAAGTACGAGAGGATTGCGAGATGTATTTGCAAACCTCTCGTTTACGATACAATCTCCAAGGTGTTGTTCTTCTTCAAACAGCATTCTCCAAAAAATAAATTCGGCTTTCACCGTATGGTAATTGTACCACAAACTTGGCGATATTGCAACCTGCCCGTATGCACCGCAGTAAACAAAGAAAAAGGGGTTGAGAAAAGACGCGAAAAATGATATAATGATCTCACCGATAAATAAGAATTTGACGAGGTAAACCTATGCCCCCATTTTTATACGGAACTCTAATCACAACGCTATACATAGCAGTCGCTGTAGGGCTTATGATGCTCGCGCGCAAGCTTGTGAAGATCCCCGACGAACTATTTAGAAAAATACTGCATTTCATTTTGCTCGGCGCGTATATTCCGCTTTGCTTCGCGTTTGAGGCTTGGTGGATGGCGACGGTCTACGCGCTGTCGCTGATCGTCATTCTGTTTCCTGCCTTGTTCTTGGCACAAAGAATACCGATGTTCTCGGCATTTGTCAACGAGCGCAAAAAGGGCGAATTTGTGAGCAGTATGGTATATGCCGTCGGAATGATGGCGTTCAGCATCGCAGTATGCTGGGGCTTGTTCGGCGACAAATATCTCGTTCTCGCATCGATCTATGCTTGGGGCATCGGTGATGCTTTGGCGGCACTTATCGGCAAACGCTTTGGAAAGCACAAGATCAAGTGGAAGATAGCCGACGGCAAAAAGAGCGTGGAAGGCTCACTTGCCATGTTCATATGCGCACTTGTGTCGGTATTTACTGTTCTGCTGGTCAGAGGCGGTATA
>JAFYLH010000025.1 GCA_017537175.1 Clostridia bacterium
GAGCCAATATATGCTTTCACCGGTTTCCTTAAGTGAAATATGAAGCTTTGATATAAAATCCGCTTTGCTGTTACCGTATATGGCTTCGTTTATATTTGCACCAACACTTGTAGCAGAACGAAGTAACTGTTTTGCGATAGTGGTATCTTTTTTTGATTTGGAAAACTCTTCATAAAACAATACGATTTGTGTTGCAAAATCGAGAGATTTATCGAGTAAAGGACTGTTCATTCATCATCACCTCTGAATGTATTATATCATAATTAGTTCTTTAATTCAATGCTTTGCGGAGCAAAGCTACCTTTTCTCTTCTCTTTTCTCTCTTATCTTTTCTCTGGAAACGACAATTTGAGGGAAGAGAGAAGAACGAAAAGAGAAAAGTGAAAAGAACAAAAAGAAACGACAATCTTCTATCGAAAATTGTCGTTTCTTTTTGGCGCGCCTGGCAGGATTCGAACCTGCGACCTACCGGTTCGTAGCCGGGCACTCTATCCACTGAGCTACAAGCGCATATTCATTAAAGCCTAAATATAATATCATATTAATTCGGTATTGTCAAGGATTTTTTTAATAAAACATAATAATTTTTTGTGAACAGGCAATACTTGTCATAAAGGAGGTGGTTGTTATCACTGCTTATGACAGATTCACAAGAGAGCTGACCGACAAGCTCTATGTGGGACAAAGCTTTGATGTGGTCAAGAGGACTATAACCCTTGATGACGGCAGAGGCTGCGGACTTTTTTATGTCAGCGGATTTGTGGATAACTCCACAATGGAGATGGTGCTTGAATATTTCATTAGATATAAAGAGACCGACAGACTTGATGAAAGAGTAGCCTTTGGCGAGGTGTCCGAGCTTACCGACACCGACCAAGCGGTGACTGCGATCCTTTCAGGCGGAACTGCCTTTGTTATAGAGGGAATGGAAAAGATAATTATCGTCTTTTGCCGCCGCTATCCCAACCGCGGTATAGAGGAGCCTGACAACGAAAAGGTTCTTAAGGGTCCCCGCGACGGCTTTGGGGAGTCTATGATAAACAACACCGTTCTTCTTAGGCGCCGTATCCGTGACCCCGGGCTTACCTTTAAGCTTGCTCAGTGCGGAAAACGGACAAAAACAGATATAGCTGTCTGTTATATAGAGGATAAGGTAAATAAAAAATTCCTTGACACCGTAATGAAAAAGCTCAATTCCATCGACCTTGATGCAATTTCCTTTGGTGAGCAGAGTATTGCCGAGCAGCTGGTTGAGCGCAGATGGTATAATCCCTTCCCCAAGGTAAGGTTTACCGAAAGGCCTGACTCAGCGGCGGCTATGGTTCTTGAGGGCAGCGTTATCATAATAAGTGACAATACCCCCGAGGTGCTTATACTGCCCACATCGATATTCGATTTTCTGCAGGAGGCTGACGATTTTTATCTTCCGCCCATAACAGCGACATATTTTCGTATCATACGGCTTATAATATTACTGTTGACATTGTTTATGCTTCCGCTGTGGTATCTTTTGGTGTCAAATCCCTCTTATATTCCCGATTGGCTGTCGGTTTTAAAAATAAAGGAGCAGGCGGTCATCCCCGTCATAGTACAGATATTTATTATAGAATTTATTATCGACGGTCTTAAGCTTGCATCCCTAAATACCCCCCAGACCCTGGGAAATTCCTTCTCGGTGATAGCGGGTCTTATCCTTGGGGATATGGCGGTAAGCATAGGATGGTTTGTCCCCGAGGTAATACTATACCTTGCATTTATTACAATAGCCAACTTTACACAGCCCAGCTACGAGCTTGCATATTCGCTTAAGTTTATGAGACTGATACTGCTCATACTGAGTGCTGTTTTCAATATATGGGGCTTTATTTTCGGCGTTGCCCTGGTCTTTTTGCTAATCGTATCAAACAAGACCGTGGATAACAGCCGCGGATATCTCTACCCCCTCATCCCTTGGAACGGCAATGCAATGCTGCGTTTCTTAGTACGTGTAAAATTGGGAAACAAGACCTCCTCGAAATGAGGAGGTCTTGTTAATTAAGGAAGAAAACAGTTATTAACTGTTTTCTACCGCGTGTCGATAAACCTATTGACACGCTGGCAGACTTCGAAAAAGGAAGGTAGGTTTTCGTGAAAAGGGTCCGTAGGCGTACTCCGTACGGTAGTGACCCTTTTCGCGGAAAAGTGTGAAAAAGTGGTGTATAATCGATGTATACACCACTTTTGAATACTTATCTCACTATATTGGGAGCAATGATAAATATTTGATCACTGTCTGTTGGTTGGGGTAATAAACCAAAGATATATTTATTTAACACGTCCGACCGACTTTTTCGACAGTCTGTAGAAAACAGTTATTAACTGTTTTCTCTTATATATTGCGTAAGTAAGATATATATGTTATAATTAAGAGAATTTGAAAATAAAGGAAACAGTAATGTCAAAGACCTTCAAAGCCACCCTTGCGGCTATAATATGTAATGTAATATTCGGATTGAGCTTTATGTTTGCCAAGGTAGCCCTTGACTATGCCCATCCCCTTATCATCCTGTCGGTGCGCTTCACCATAGCCTTTGCGGTGATGAACCTGATGTGGCTGTTCAAAATGGTAAAGCTTAACCTGAAGGGCAAGCCTAAAAAATATATACTGCTTATGGCTCTGGCACAGCCCTTTTTGTATTTCATATTTGAAATGTACGGTATAGACCTGACCTCCAGTGCTATATCCGGTGTCATCATTTCCCTTGTGCCTGTGTTTGTGCTTATTATGTCCTCTGTATTTCTGAGAGAAAAGCCGACACTCACTCAGGTGATATTTTCGCTTGTATCCCTTGGTGCGGTTGTGGGAATAAGCCTAATGTCCAATGACGGCAACCAAAACCACATTTGGGGTATAATCCTTCTGCTGGCGGCGGTGATAGCAGGCTCTGCCTTTGACATACTCAGCCGTAAGGAATCGGGAGCTTATTCTCCCTTTGAGAGAACATACATTATGTTCTTATGCGGAATGGTAGGCTTTAATATAACCGCCCTGTGCGGTCTGGGTAAGGACTTTTTCCCTCTGCTTAAGGATGCGGTGGTGCATCCTCAGTTCTGGGGCTCTATAGCTTATCTTGCCATTATTTCCTCCATAGTTGCCTTTATGCTGCTCAACTACGCCATAGGTATTTTGGGAACGGTAAAGAATTCATCCTTTGCAAATCTTATCACCGTAGTATCGGTGCTTGCGGGAATATTCATACTGGGAGAACAGCTCCATTATATACAGATAATCCTCTGCATAGTTATCATCATATGCGTGATAGGTGTAAATAAACAGGAGAAAAAATGAACACAGTAACAGTATATATTGCCAAAATTTCACCCGATGTCAGAACAGAGCTTCCCTGCTATATCAATACGGCGGATATAACAAATCCTAATGTATTGGCCGAAAAGCACTCTGCCTATTCCCTGCTCTACCGAGGAGTGAAGGAAGAATACGGCATAAATATGGATGTGTCTCTTCTCACAAGGAGTGAAAACGGCAAGCCTGAATACCCCGATATCTGTTTTTCGATATCCCATACAAAGGGGCTTTGTGCCGTTGCCCTGTCCCCCTGTGAGGTAGGAGTAGACATAGAGGAAGAGATAAACACCCAACGTGCAGAACGCATCAGAAAAAATGTCCTGCACCAAAACGAATCACCCAATGCCGACATAACCGAGCTTTGGACAAAAAAAGAAGCTATATTCAAGCTGTCGGGCGGCAAGGCATTTATAGCCTCCGACATTGATACTGCCGCATATAATACCGACACATATAAATACACCTATGACGGAAAATCATATACGGTAAGTGTTGCAACAGACGGCGAGTGTGAAATAAAGGTAAAAACGGTTGACCTGTAATGGTCAACCGTTTTCTTCATTAATTTTGCATTATGCATTTTGCATTACAACTACGCTCTGCATACCCAATATTGAATAAGCCTTCTCCGAGTCAGCCTTGGTGTATGCCTTAAGCCTTTGTGTCATAGGATCGTTAAAGTAATAGTTTTCTTCATCATAGCCGCAAAGCACCATACAATGGAGTCTGCGGTTATAGGATATTTCTTTTCCCTCGGGTGTGGTCCAATAACGGTAATTTGATATATCGGATGAATCCTCCATACCTACCGTTACCCACACGATAACCGGTATACCCCTGTCTATATAGTCGTCACACAGCTCCTCCAGGCTCTTGCCGTAGCTGTGCTCTACAGTATATTGGTCTGTAGTGATAAATTTTTTAAGAGCATTGACTATAACCGGAGAGTTACAGCCCCAGCCCTTATCCGAACGGGGGCCTCCGCAGTATACCTTGTCCGGGTCGGGACCGATGCCCTTGCTCGGACTTGGAGTATCACCCATATCAAGATATTTATCTATGAATTCATCAACGGTAATCTCTGTCCCGAGCCATTTAAGCACCATGACCGTGCTGACCGACTCACAGCCGTTGGGGTAAGCCTCAAGCTGGTTTATGTAGGGTACATTTATAAAGCCTTGATCTTTTTGAACATGCTCCACCTTGTCAAGAGGATCCGGCTGCTGACACAACTGTTGCCGTCCGCAGCTGTGGGCATGCATTATCATCTGCGAAAATAAGGCAAGCACCGTCAGTATCAATGCTGTAATTATTATAAACGGTATTGTTTTTTTGATGATGCTCACCTCTTTTGTTTATTCGGAAATCTCCTCTTCCACATACCCATCCACATATTCGACAAACTTTTCATGTCCGGTAAGCATACCGATCTTTTGAGTTTCTTTGTCATAGTATGCCACGCATAACAGCTCACCGAAATTAGAGTCCATACTCAAATTGATCGAAATATAGGGATCCTCGATATTATCCCACATATATCCCCCTATAGAAGGAGGCAGCAGCTCACCCTCGGGGGTCTCACCGCAATATACCGAGTTGACTGCATCCTCGGTCAGTCCGTGGGCCCTAAGTACATCCTCGCAGGTGAAGGTATCGTTGGCAAGAACCTCTCCCGTAGAAATGTCAAGAATTATCACATTCCACGCATACCGTCCTATTCCTTCATATACCGTGGTATAATATATCATACCGTACTCTTCGCCGGTTACATACGCCATTGCTCCCATATCCTTGTCATGACGGTATAGAGGCTCTATGGAAAAAACGCCTTCGGATCTATCGCCATACTCAAAGTGTCTGCCATCGATATTTTCAAAAACAAGGGTTTGTCTGTCAAAATCATAATGCAGGGTCCATTCCTCTGATTCTCCCCTCCAGGAGTCTATCCTTACATGGAACAACCCTTGTTCAACCCTTTGTTTTTCTACTTCATTCATATCGACATATTCTTCCGTAACCGGTTCATCCTGCTGTTCTACGGTTATATCGTCAAGACCCTGTACCACTCCGCTTTTGTGTTCGGTAGCACAGCCGATGATGCTTGTGCAAAGCAAGGCGGCTATAAGCGTTATTGCTACTATCCAGTAGCCCTTTTTCTTTTTTGTGGTGTTTATCATATTTTCAAACCTCTCCTTGACAGCCCCCTTCTTTGGGCTGAAGCCTGTGGTAAGCTTGGGTGAGTGCTTGCACAGCTTGACTATTTCAAGCATAGAGTTACCGTAGCCCAAACGACCAATAAGATCGGTCTTACGAAGTGCCGACTCGTCACAGGAAAGCTCTGCCTCGTTTGCCATCATACCGCAGGCTGCATATGCCAAGGGATTGAACCAATGAAGAGCGTTTGCAAGCATACTAAAGAGCTTGAACCAAAGGTCACCGCGCTTATAGTGGGTAAGCTCGTGACGGAGTATACAGGTAATACTCTCGGCAGACATTTCTACCGAAGGTAAGATCACCTTGGGACTTAAAAATCCGTAGACCATAGGAGACACATCTGCTCTGTTCATATAAAGAGCAGGTGCTTTTTTGATATTAAGCTCTCGGCATACCGTATCGTAGATGCTATACATCTCAGGTGCCGGAATACTGAGGGCAGCATCAAGCCTTTTTGAATTTATCCTGTACCGTACAAGATTAAATATTATAAAGCCGACTGCTCCCAAAGCCCATACCGAAAACAATGCCGTTGTTATATGCTGTGCCGTCAGCTTAAAGGCGGTTTTTTCGACTGTCGCTGTCTGTGTCGGTGTTGTTGGTGTGGGCTCTGTCTTATAGTCATATACAGGCTCGTCTATAACATCCGGAACAGGCTCTGAGGGTATGAGCTCCTCGGGAGTATAGTTCACCTCGGGTGTAACAGGCTCATATATCACCGTCTCCGCCTCGGGTATAGCCGAAGGCAGGGTTATGAGCTTTGGCATTATATTAAGACTTACGGGGATACACAGTCTTAATATAATAACCGTCCAGATAATATATCGGCTTATTGCCGCAAAGCGCTTCTTTATTGGCTTCTGCAATATCAGCATCAGTATAATTACCATCGACATTGCAAGGCTTATACCACCTAAGGTTATTAAAAATTGCAACATAATTATACCTCCTTATCCGGTTATCGCTTCTCTGCCTGTTTCGTCATATTTGATGGAGGGACCGTCAAATATATATACGTTGAAGGGTCTTGAATAGGACTCTATCAGTGTTTGGCTGAAGTTATATCTTACCTTGTATGCGGGGATGGTATTACCGTAGTCGGCATAGAACTGAAGCACAACGTAGTTGTCCTCTTTATATTCTATTTCTGCCCAATTATATTCGGCTCTGTCCTTGTAACCCCAGTTTTCTATACGGTCATCAAGCTCCTCTTTGGTATAAGAGCGCAGATCCACCGATACACCGAACATCATCTTGATGTATTCCTCATATTTTTCTACACTCTCGGGAATACAGGAATAACGTACCACACATATCATGCCCCAAAGCTCGATATCGGTATAGCCGTCATTCTGAGGCAGCATGACCTCGCCCGACCAGTTCATCCAATCGCTTGCGGGATGGTCTATCACATGATCGAAATAATGATTGGGACAGCTATGATAGATATACCGCACGTTGTCTTTGACACCGCAGCCGAAAAGGTGTATGCCCGGCTCAATGCCTTCAATACCGCTTTCCTTTATATCCACGTAAAGCCAAGGTATATGCTCACTCTTATTACGGAAAACATAGTCTCCGAAAACAAGGGTATCGTACAGATCAAGCGTTCCCTCTGCGTAGCCTGCCTGTTTTTCAAGATACTCGGTATCCTTATTCAGAAAGGCTTTGAACATATCTGCGTTTTCGCCCTTATACTCGTTGATATCGTCTACGTATTTGTCAAGCTCCAGAGTATTTTCGGCAGGCTCAAGGGTAGATAAGCTATTATCATCCTTGTTAAACTCAGCGTAGCAGCCGAGATCGTTAATATCCGTCCTCAGCCCTATCTGTATAGTTATATAAGAGTTATCATCACTGTCAAATGCATAGCTCCATATGCCCTTATGAAAGGGATTGGCAATGCCTAATTCATCTACCGAAAACGGCGGGAATATATCTTCGTTAAGACCGTGAAGGTTAAGTATATCCTTTGCGGTATATTTTGAATAAGCAAGGATATCCCCGTTTGTCTGATCTATTATTGCGATATTCAGATCACGTACCGTTTCATCGTCACCGTCGGTATAGTAGAATATCGTAATATATTTGTCGGTCATTGCATACGCTCTTGCAACAGTATCATCCTTATGCTCATATACCGTCTGAAGAGTATGTACTCCCTCTGCCACGGCACCGTAGGCGTAACGTCTGCCATCGCTGTGCTCAAGTACAAGAGTAGCGGAATCAAAATCATAGTATAGCTTCCAGTTTACCGATTCTCCTCTCCAACCGTCCTTGTATACGTGGAATATACCGTCCTCTACCCTTTGCTCCTCCAACTGATTTTGATTATTCATACTCATATCGGGACAATCGGTGCAGCTGTGAGAAATAAAAAGGCGGTAGTCGTTGAGATCGTAGCGGTCGTAGCTGTATCTGAAGGTGTGTATGCCGGCTGATAGGGCATCATATCCGCTCTCGGTTATATCTATATCGATCAAGGCCGTGCCGTCATCAATACAGATGAGATAATCCCCGAATGTGAGTTCGTTATAGCCTTCATAGGAAATATTATCAAAGCTTTCCTCTACCTCGTCAGGGGTAAGCTCATGATTTAAGAATTTCTTTAACCAATCACGGGCCTCAGCATTATGCATACCGTTAAGTTCGGTTATATATTCTACATCGGTTGTATATCTGCCAAGCTCGTAGCTGCTGTCCTCAGGCGCCCAGCCCGAATGCCACTCAAGTCGGTTGACCAGCTCTCCAAGGGAGGTGTTCATAGTCAGATAGATGACATATGCCCCTTGCCTTGCGGAATCGTCATTAACACCGTAGGTAAAGTAATATTCACCCTCCCACCCTTCTCTAAAGGGAGAAAGATCGTGAGCATTTCCGCCGTGGAGCTCTGCTATTTCAAGGGCATCCAGACTATAGCTGCTCTCGATACCGCCCTTCCTTGTATCTATCATCACAAAGCAGGCTCTGCCGTACCCTGTATCGTCGGGCGGTACGCAGTAGCTGAGTATAGCGGTATTACCGTATATAGTAACATCGGCAGAATAATAAGGATCTTGATGTACATAGGGGTATTCAAGCTCATTCTCTGTGTATTCAAAGCATCTGCCGTCAGCATTGATAAGCACCAGCGCTCCGTCGTCATAACAAAGCTTCCAGTCCTCACTTGACTCATCTCCGTAAACCGGAAATACTTTATTTTCAAAAATATACTGTCTGAACTCGTCATCAGGCAGCCCCGTAGCCTCATCAAGAGAAGCTACCGCATCATATCTGCGTGTATCCGTGCATCCGATGATGCTGGTGGCAATAAGAGCAACCAAAATGACCGATACTACTATCAATATTCCTTTGCGCTTTTTGGCGGTATCGATTATATTTTCAAATCTCTGCTTTACCGCCTTCTTTTTGGGATTAAAGCCCGTGGTAAGGTTGGGTGCCGTACGGCAGTTCTTGACAATTTCAAGCATAGACCTACCGTAGTCAAGACGGGTCTTGAGCTCTGTTTTGTCAAGTACCCTCTCATCACAGGAAAGCTCGGTCTCATCGGCAAATGCACCGCATGCCATATATACTGCGGGATTGAACCAATGCAGCGCGTTTGCAAGCATAGCCAAAAGCTTGAGCCACAGGTCCCCTCTCTTGTAATGAACAAGCTCGTGACGAATAATATACCTTATATTATCCTCAGAAAGCTCCATATCCGGAAGAAGCACACGGGGTCTTATAAATCCGCAGACCATAGGTGAGGATGCCGCACAGTTGATATAAAGACGAGGGGATGTCTTAAGCCCCATATCAGAGCATACCGAAAGATAGATAGCCTTAAGCTCCTCGGTGGGCTCGGTAAGATTTTTGGTAAGCTTTTTTATATTTATAAAGTATTTAGTCAGAGTTACAGCTATAAAGCATACCGCTCCACAAAGCCAAAGCAGGGTTATTCCCTTAACCGCCAAATCCTGCGTCAAAACGAGCTCTGACTTTGGTTGAGGTGTGTGTTTGGGTGTGCCGGTCTGAGGCTTTTGATACTGTGTCTGAGGAATATCCGTATTTATCTGAGTATCGGTAATTACTTCCCCTGCATCAGTACCGATATCGGGTATGATTTCCGGGGTGTCCGGTACTGTCAACGGCTCTTTTGCCACTATTTCAGTCTCAGGCATTACCGTCATATTCACCGTAAACAGCTTTGGCATAAGACCCAAGCCCACAGGAATACAAAGCCTTATGATCACCACCGCCCAGATGATATATCTGCAGCCTGCAGTAAAGCGCTTACGCATGGGACGGCGTAATATAAGCAAAAAAACTATAACCGCCGCCATCAAAAGGCTCATAGCACCAAATGTCACTAAAAAATCAATCATTATTATTTTCCTCTATCTCTCTGCGCTTGGCGTTGAGCATATCCGAGATGGATATGATATCCTCGTCGCTTAGCTCGTCTGCCTCGATAAGGGAAGCAAGCAGAGAATGCACCGAGCTGCCTGTTTTCTTCACTATACGGCTTGACTCTCCCGCAAGATATTCGCTTTCCTCAACTGCTGCCGAGAAAAGATGAAAGTATCCGCTGCGGTCGACCTTGACAAAGCCCTTACCTTCAAGACGGGACAAAAGCACATGCACCGTCTGCTTTGTCCAGGCTCTCTTTTTGGTAAGACTTTTTGTTATCTCGCTTGCCTTTAATGCTTTATCCGAATGCCAGAGCACTCTCATTATATCAAGCTCCGCATCCGCCAATCTTTCCTTTATCATATTAACGCACCTCCGAAAAGTGTAGACATTTTGTTTACAGTTTCATTATACACAACCGTCGACAGTTTGTCAACAGTTTTTTGGGAATATTTCCAAAAAATAAATTTTTTGCATATTGTGATTTTTTTCGCAAAAAATATTGAAAAATGAGCAAAATAATGCTATAATGCATTGTTGTTTGATATAACATAATTTTAACGAAGGGCAAAGATGCTCTTCAAAAGGAGATGTAGAAATGGCACGTACTATCGGTACAGTTTCCAGAGGTGTCCGCGCACCCATCATCAGACAGGGCGACGATATCGTTGAGATCGTCACCAATTCCGTACTTGAAGCTTCCGAAGATGCAGGCTTTAAGTTTAACGACCGTGATATAGTTGCAATGACCGAGGCTATTGTTGCAAGAGCTCAGGGTAACTATGCTACTGTTGACAATATTGCAACCGACGTTAAGGCTAAGTTCGGTGAGGATGCGACCATCGGTGTTATCCTTCCTATCCTCAGCCGTAACAGATTTGCTATCTGCCTGCGCGGTATAGCTAAGGGTGCAAAGAAGATCGTTCTTATGCTTTCCTATCCCTCCGACGAGGTTGGTAACCACCTTATCTCCGTGGATATGATGGACGAGAAGGGTGTTGACCCCTACAAGGACGTTCTTTCACTTGAAAAGTACCGTGAGCTTTTCGGTTACGAGAAGCATCGTTTCACAGGTGTTGATTATGTTGAGTACTATGAAGGTCTTATCCGCGACTGCGGTGCAGACTGTGAAATAATTTTTGCTAACAACCCCAAGGCTGTTCTTGACTACACCAAGAAGGTTCTCTGCTGTGACATCCACACCAGAGCACGCACCAAGAGAATTCTCAAGGCTAACGGCGGCGAGATCATCCTTGGTCTTGACGACATTATGACCGAGTCTGTTGACGGAAGCGGTTACAATGCCGACTACGGACTGCTGGGCTCCAACAAGGCTACCGAGGATCAGGTAAAGCTCTTCCCCCGCGACTGTCAGCCCGTGGTTGACGCTATCCAGGAAAAGCTCTTTAAGGCTACCGGTAAGAAAATAGAAGTTATGGTATACGGCGACGGCGCCTTCAAGGATCCCGTAGGTAAGATCTGGGAGCTTGCAGACCCCATCGTTTCCCCCGCCTATACAAGCGGTCTTGAGGGTACTCCCAACGAGCTTAAGCTTAAGTACCTTGCAGACAACGATTTCTCCGACCTTTCCGGTGATGCACTTAAGGCTGCTATCAAGGAAAGAATCGTTGAGAAGGACGGCAACCTTGTAGGTAAGATGGACTCCGAGGGTACAACTCCCCGTCAGCTCACCGACCTTATCGGTTCTCTCTGTGACCTGACCTCCGGCTCCGGTGACAAGGGTACACCTATCGTATTTATTCAGGGTTACTTTGATAACTACACAACTGAATAAATGTAGAGTGCGAAATTAACGAGGCTTTTAACCTTTTTGGTTAAAAGCTTCTTTTTTGTTCTCGTTTACAGGCAGGCAAACTTTTCTTTCCCTACAGAGTATATCGCATGCTCTGTACATATCTCACCGAAGGTATATCGCAATTAAAACGTTTAACGATTGAAAATATTAAAGGTGTTGCATTACCGCAACACCTTTAGTCGTTATATTGTTCTAAAATCTCTTTCTTTTTTCTTTTAAGATATTCGTCTTCTATATCTACATATATACAGCTCGTACATTTTCCTTGAATATCAAGCTCTACACCCTCTGTAATACATGTCTTTTCATTATTATAAATACAATAAATATTCTCACATATCATGATACAATCCTCCTTTTTTCTCATTATATCGCTTATTGTTGTATTTTGTCAACAACAAGCGATTAATTTTATCACGAAATGTGGATATAATCAAACAAAAGAGGAAGTGGGTGATGAAAGTGAAGGATATTTGCTTACAGGAGATCGGCAAGCGTATCATTGAGCGTAGAAATAAATTGGGACTTACACAGGAAGAGCTGGCGGAAAAAGGTGATCTGACACCTCAGTTCGTTTCATATGCCGAAGGCGGCAAAAGAGCTATGCGTCCGGAAAATCTCTTAAAGATAGCCGAGGCTCTGGAGGTAAGTGCAGACTATCTACTCACAGGAACAATCGTAGACAAAGATCTGCTTCTTTTGTCGGATAAGCTAAGTAAGCTCTCACCCTCTCAACTCAGAACGGTAGAAAGCATTATAGATGAATGTATAAATTTATACTCGGATAAATAAAAGGTGTTGCCAAAGCAACACCTTTTTACCTTAATTCCGCACTCCGACCGGAGGGAGTGCCAAGAGGCTTTACCTCAGGCCGCATTCCGCATTAAAAAAAGCACTCCTCACGGAGTGCTTTTAAACTATAAGTTTACACTCATCCCACCTCGTGCCAAGTTGTCACACGAAGTTTGGGGCGAGTATGGCAGGGGACACTGTCCCCTTATTTCTTAAGTGCGATAGAAGCCTTAGCCTTAGCTGCAATGTTCTCTGCGGTAAGACCGTAGAGCTCAAGCAGGGGAGGAACCTTACCGGAACGGCCGAACTGATCCTCTACACCTACGCGGAGTACGGGAACGGGGCATGTCTCGGAGAGAGCCTCTGCTACAGCGGAGCCAAGACCGCCGATGATGTTGTGCTCTTCTGCTGTTACAACACAGCCTGTCTTCTTAGCGGAAGCGATAACCATATCACGGTCAAGGGGCTTAATGGTGTGGATGTTGATAACCTCAGCATCGATACCCTCGTTCTTGAGAAGCTCCTTAGCCTCGAGAGCCTTATGAACCATAAGACCTGTTGCTACGATGGTTACGTCCTTACCCTCGCTCATCATTACACCCTTACCAAGCTCAAACTTGTAGTCATCACCGTAAAGGGTGGGGATAGCGAGTCTGCCGAATCGCATGTAAACGGGGCCGTCGTGGTTGATAGCTGCTTCAACACAAGCTCTTGCCTCGATTGCGTCAGCGGGATTGATAATTGTCATGCCGGGGATGGTACGCATGGTAGCGATATCCTCGTTACACTGATGGGTTGCACCGTCCTCACCTACCGAGATACCTGCGTGTGTAGCGCCGATCTTAACGTTGAGGTGGGGGTAGCCGATGCTGTTACGAACCTGCTCAAAGGCTCTGCCTGCTGCAAACATTGCAAATGTGGAAACAAAGGGGATCATACCTGTAGAAGCAATACCTGCTGCTACTGTCATCATATTACCCTCTGCGATACCGCACTCAAAATGTCTTTCAGGGAACTTCTTTCTGAATACACCTGTCTTTGTAGCTGCTGCAAGGTCTGCATCGAGAACTACAAAATCATACTTTTCGCCAAGCTCTGCAAGCGCATTACCGTACGCTTCTCTGGTTGCTATCTTATCTGCCATTTCCCGATACCTCCTTAGTTATTTGCAGTAAGCTCTGCTACTGCCTGCTCGTACTGTTCCTTGTTGGGTGCGGAGCCGTGCCAGCCGCACTGGTTCTCCATGAAGGAAACGCCCTTACCCTTAACTGTCTTCATAACAACGCAGGTGGGCTTGCCGCTGGTTGCCTTGAAGCTTTCAACTGCGTCTGCGATCTCGTCAAAATTGTGACCGTCGATCATAACAACGTTCCAGCCGAATGCCTCGAACTTCTTGTCGATAGGTGTGGAATCCATAACCTCGGTGATAGGACCGTCGATCTGAAGACCGTTCCAGTCTACAAATGCGCAGAGGTTGTCAAGGTCGTAGTGGCCTGCGAACATTGCAGCCTCCCAAACCTGACCTTCACCGATCTCACCGTCGCCAAGGATGGTGAATACACGGTAGTCCTTGTTTCTGATCTTAGCGGAAAGTGCCATACCGCAAGCTGCGGAAATACCAAGACCGAGAGAGCCGGATGTCATATCAACACCGGGAGTGTGCTTCATATCGGGGTGACCCTGAAGGTAGCTGTCTACGTGACGGAAGGTCTTAAGATCCTCCTTGGGGATAAAGCCTGCCTCAGCAAGTGCCGCATAAAGTGCGGGAGCTGTATGACCCTTGGAAAGAACCAGTCTGTCTCTGTCCTCCCAGTTAGGATTCTTTGCGTCAACCTTCATCTCTGCAAAATAGAGATAAGAAAGCAGATCTGCTATAGAAAGAGATCCGCCGGGATGTCCGGAAGATGCATTGTACACTGCTTCAAGAGCGCCGAGTCTGATGTTGTTGGCATGCTCTTTAAGCATAGTCATTTTTGCCTGTTCCATATTGTCCTCCATATATTAAATAGTTTTTTATTTACATATTCCCTTGTATTATACTACTACATATGCCCATTTGTCAACAAAAAATGCAAAATGGTAAATGCAAAATGCAAAAATACGACCGTAAATCCTGATTTTCACCGCAAAGTGAGAAAATCAGCGTTATTTATGCTCCCTGCCCTACCTATTCTGTGCTGTTACGGTTGACAACACTCCTGCTATATATTATAATATTTGTAATAATCTTTAAACGAGGTATTTTAAAATGATTTCAAGAAAAGTTTTTGGCACAATGCCTGACGGCAGAGACGTTTATGCTTATACACTGACCAACTCCAAGGGTGCATCGGTTAAGATCATGGAGTACGGCGGAATTATAATCGACATCTATGTTCCCGACAAGGACGGCAACTTTGCAGATGTTACCTGCGGATATGATACTCTTGCAGACTATCTTGCAGCCGACCAGAATCAGGGCGCACTTATCGGCCGCTACGGCAACCGTATCGGCAAGGGTAAGTTTACCCTTAACGGCGAAGAGATTCAGCTCAACTTAAACGACGGCAACAACCACCTCCACGGCGGTCCTACCGGATTTGGTACAAGAGTATGGGAGTCAGAGGTAGCCGAGCATGACGGCTATGATACTCTTACCCTTAAGCTCACCTCTCCCGACGGAGATGAGAACTATCCCGGTAAGCTTGATGTAACCGTGGTCTACACCTTTGACGAGGATAATACTATCACTATTGATTATACAGCAGTTTCCGACAAGGACACCCTCTGCAACCTTACAAACCACGCATACTTTAACCTTGCGGGCTTTAACGGCGGCGACATCTGCAACCACAAGATCCGTATAGATGCAGACAGATATACCGAGACCGACTCAGAGCTTATCCCCACAGGTAATCTTCCTTCTGTTGAGGGTACAAAGTTTGACCTGCGTGAGTTCACCATGCTCACCGAGTATTACGACGACAACTTCTGTCTCAACGGCGAGGGTATGAGACTTATTGCCGAGGCTGTTGATACAGTTTCCGGCAGAGGCATGCAGGTCTATACCGACCTTCCCGGTGTTCAGCTCTATACAGGCGGCTTTATGGGCGGTGATATCCTCTATAAGAGAGGTGTCAAGTCCGAGCCTCACCACGCATTCTGCCTTGAGACCCAGTGCTGGCCCGACTCTCCCAACCACGAGAATTTTACCAATACTGTTCTCCGTGCAGGTGAAACCTATCATACAACCACAAAATATCATTTCTTTGCGTAGTTTTTTGTTTTTCTTCATATAATCATCACATTAGATGATTAAACTAAAGACACAAGAACAACAAAGAAAGGATAATATTGATGGATAATCAGTTCAACAATAATTTTTCCACCGGTCCCGACAAGGAAACCGCTGAACCCATAAGATTCAACGGAATAGACACACCTGCAAATGAGCCTGAGGAAGTGACAGAATGCCTGTCAGAGTCCGCACCGCAACCCGCAGCAGCTCCCATTCCCGAGTCCGAGGTGCAGACCGATGCAGCTCCTAAGGTTGCATCGACCTATTCCTACACACCCGCTACCAATCCGGGCATCAACCGCGATAATCCCTATACCCGTACCGCACCAAGCGGTGTACGGACAACATATGTGCCCCCTAAAAGCAGCTATGCTCCGGCAAACATGCCTAAGAAAAAAAAGAAAAAGGAAAAAAGAGGCGTTCCGGTCATCATATTTGTATTGATGCTTGTGGCAACCGTGCTGATATCCGGCTGTTCAGGAACCCTGGGTGTGCTTGTAGGCTGTGCAATAGGCGGCGGTTCGGGAGATTCCGAAACAACCATTAATGAAAACAAAAACACCAACAACGGCAATAACGGGAACGGCGCCCTTGACAATCAGACCTCAGATAAGATAGAGATCGACCTGCCTGAGGGTACAGTAGCTGCGGCTGCACAAACAGCCGGAGATGCGGTCGTTGAGATAACCACCGAGACAGTCACAACAAACTGGTTCTACGGTCAGTATGTTCAGAGCGGTGCGGGAAGCGGTGTCATCATTGATTCAGATGACGGATATATCATAACCTGCGCCCATGTTATCGACGGAGCCTCTGCCGTTAATGTTACCTTAAAGGACGGAACAGAGTATCCTGCCGAGATCGTCGGCAGCGACACCCGTACAGATATTGCTGTTATAAAGATAAACGCCAAGGGACTGGTAGCAGCCGAGCTTGGTAACTCTGATAATATTGTTGTGGGTCAGACCGCTATAGCGATCGGTAATCCTTTGGGTACTTTGGGAGGAACCGTAACCAGCGGAATCGTCTCCGCACTTAACCGTGAGATAACCATTGACGGACAGAAGTATTCCCTGCTCCAGATAGACACCTCCATCAACCCCGGCAACTCCGGCGGCGGACTCTTTGATATTGAGGGTAAGCTTATCGGTGTTGTAAATGCAAAATCGGGCGGAGACGGCTCGGGAACTACCATTGAGGGTCTTGGCTTTGCCATTCCCATCAATAAGGCTATGGAAATTGCCAACAGCCTTGTAGACAGCGGTTATGTAAGCGGCAGAGTAAGCCTTGGCATTTATGTATACGAGGTAACCGAGGCAAACAGAAACAGCTATTCCGCTGAGCTCTATCAGAGCGAATATAAGGATCTGATCGACCATATCACCGATTACGGTGTATACTTCCTCGAATATGCCAAGGGTCAGCAGGGTGATTTCAGCTTCGGTGACCGAATTATTGCAATCGACGGAGTCGCAGTATCCACAAGAAGCGACATCGCCTCTCTGCTTGAGGAATACAGCGTAGGAGACGAGGTAACCATAACGGTATCCAGACTTACAAGCGATATGAAGCGCAGCCGTATAGTTTCCTTTGAAACTACACTTACCGAGCAGATACCGGAAGAATAACGATTCGGGCATCCCTGATGCCCGATTGTTTTTAGGAGGCAATAAATGTACAGTATTTTAGTATGTGATGCCGAGTGGGTTTGCGCCACCGGGGGTGGAAAAAGCAAACCCGGGAGGACGGCAGACACCCAACGAGCACAAGCGACTTTACGGAGCGCCGTGGGAGTTACGGTGTCAACGAGCTGCTATATGGGAGGCAATAAATGTACAATATTTTAGTATGTGATGCCGAGTGGGTTTGCACCACCGGGGGTGGAAAAAGCAAACCCGGGAGGACGGCAGACACCCAACGAGCACAAGCGACTTTACGGAGCGCCGTGGGAGTTACGGTGTCAACGAGCTACTGTATGGGAGGCAATAAATGTACAATATTTTAGTATGCGATGATGAGCTAATGATCCGCAAGCTCATCCGTAAATATGCCGAATTTGAAGGACACAGCGTTGATGAGGCAGCCAACGGAATGGAGGCTGTCTTAAAATGCCGTCATAACAGCTATGACATTATTGTTATGGATATAATGATGCCCGAGCTTGACGGCTTTTCGGCCTGCAGAGAGATACGGCAGGACTCGGATGTCCCCATAATCATGCTTTCTGCCCGCGGTGAGGAATATGACCGTATAAACGGCTTTGAGCTGGGTGTAGATGACTATGTGGTAAAGCCATTTTCCCCCAAGGAGCTTATGCTCCGTATAGAGGCTATAATGAAGCGCAGCGCAAAAAAGCAGCCTGCTCACGAAATCCTGGAAATAGAGGGACTGTGTGCCGACCTTACCGCCCGCACGGTCACGGTGGACGGTGTAAGGGTGGATATGTCTCCAAAGGAGTACGACCTGTTCTTCTATATGATCCGTAACCGCAATATTGCCCTTACCCGTGAAAAGCTTATCACCGAGGTATGGGGATATGATTTTTACGGTGATGACAGAACCCTTGACACACATATTAAACTGTTACGCAAATCCTTGGGTAAGTACAGTAAACTGATAGTTACCTTAAGAGGCGTGGGATACAGGTTTGACTAAACAGAATATTTAAGATCAACTCATTTTCAAATATTCTCGGGAGCGATATGAAAAAACGAAGATTAAGCATTGCATGGAGTATATATTTATATCTGCTGCTTTTTGCAGCCCTGATATTGTCGGTTTTGTGGCTTTGTCAGGTGGTTTTTCTGGATGATATATACAAATCCGTAAAAATGAGAGAAATTCACGGTTCGGCTCAGGATATCGTCAATAATATCGATTCAAACGAGCTTGGAGATGCCATCGACCGTGCGGGAGTACGGGATATCTGCGTATCTGTTGCGGATATGGAACGCCGCATCTATCTGTTCAAGCATCACAGCCTTGATTCCTGTGCAATACATTCTATAGATAACGAAAGTATATTTACCCTGTTCCACACAGCACAGGCCAACGGCGGCAGCTGTACTCAGCGGTTTATGTATGATTCGGCAAGACGCAAATATATAGGTATAGACGGCGATCTTTTTGATAACAGTCAGTTTTCTGCATACAAGGGAGAGCTGCCCGAATCTATAATATACACCGAAATAACAAAAAACAAGGATGGCGACACCCTGTTTATTATCCTTAACAGCGAGATAACCCCTGTAGGCGCTACGGTAAGCACCCTTAACAGGATCCTCAGCACAGTCACGGCAGTGACCGTTCTGCTTGCTCTGGTTCTGGCCCTTGTTATCTCCTACGGTATAAGCCGTCCCTTGGTGCGTCTTACCCGTGAAGCAAAAAAGCTGGGAAGCGAGAACGCTACGGCAAGCTTTGACGAAAACGGCTACCGCGAGGTAGCACAGCTTTCAGAGGCTCTTGAGCACGCAAGCAAGGAGCTTAAGCAGACCGCAGATCTGCGCCGTGAGCTTATCGCCAACATTTCCCACGACCTGCGTACACCTTTAACTATGATAGGCGGATATGCAGAGATGATGCGTGATCTGCCGGGAGAAAACAATGCCGAAAACACTCAGGTTATAATCGACGAGGCAGCCCGTTTAAGTACCCTTGTAAATGACCTTCTTGACATTTCAAAGCTCCAGTCGGGAACAGAAAATATGGAGGTAAGCTGCTTTGATCTTACCCTGTCGGTCAAGGCTACCCTTGAGCGCTTTGACAAGCTCTGTGAGCACGACGGCTGCAGTATTGAATTTATATACGACGGAGATGCCTATGTGGTATCCGACGAAAAGCGCATAACCCGTGTAATATACAATCTGGTAAGCAATGCCTTGATCCATAACGGCAGCTCAAAGCAGCTGGAGGTGCGCCAGATCATAAATCCTGACAGCGTCCGTATTGAGGTCACAGACCACGGCAAGGGTATAGCTCCCGAAATGCTTCCCCTTATATGGGACCGTTACTACAAGGTAGACCCCGGTCATAAGCGCACTACCGGTGGAAGCGGCCTTGGGCTGTCTATAGTCAAGGCCATAATGGAGCAGGCCGGCGGAGGATACGGTGTTACAAGCACCGTGGGAGAAGGAAGTACCTTCTTTATTGAGCTGGAGAGGGTGGAGGTTGACAATTCTCAATTCTCAATTTTCAATTCTTAATTCTCAATTATAAGGACGAGATAAAGCATGAAACAAACAAATCACAAGGGAGTAATATATTTTAAATCAGAGAAGATCCGTGTGTCCCACGGATTTTCTACCCGTTTGGGAGGGGTGTCAAAAGAGCCTCATCTTGCCGAAATGAATTTAGGCAAAAATTTAGGTGACGATCCCGCCTCGGTAGAGGAAAACTACAGACGTATGGCATCAGCTATAGGGTTTGAAAACGGCAGTATCGTTTTTACAAATCAGATACATTCGAACATTGTTCTCACCGTAGGAAAAGCCGATATCGGCAAGGTCTATGACTGCGACGGATTTGTTACAAAGGAGAAGGGTGTTACATTAGCCGTGCGCTCCGCCGACTGTGTGCCTATACTCTTTTATGACGATAAAGCAAGGGTCATCGGTGCCGTGCACGCAGGCTGGAGAGGTACGGTCGACCGTATACAGCAGAACTGTGTAAGGGCAATGTGTGAGCTGGGAGCAACACCTGAGGGTATCACCGTTCTCATAGGCGCCTGTATCCACAAGTGCTGCTACAAGGTGGGAGAGGATTTTTGCAATACTCTGTATGAAAGGTTAGGCAGGGAGCTTACCGACAGATATGTATCTCCCGATATGTATGCCGATCTTGTAGGCTTGAACCGTGAGCTTTTGGAGGAAATGGGAGTAAGAGACATCACCGCTTCTCCCGACTGTACCTGCTGTAAGAGCGATCTCTATTTCTCTCACAGAGCAAGTAAGGGCAAACGGGGCGTTATGTCTGCATTTATTTCTTTGTAATTCACAAAATATACATAATAATATTATATAATATAAGTTACTTAATTTTTATAAGGAAGTACACAAATGATCAAAGTTGAAAATCTGGTGAAGCATTACGGCGACAAATATGCCGTAAACAATATCTCCTTCACCGTGGGTGAAAAGCAGATCGTAGGTCTGCTGGGCCCTAACGGTGCAGGCAAGTCCACCACAATGAACATACTTACAGGCTTTTTGTCTGCCTCCTCCGGCAAGGTGGAAATAGACGGTCATGATATCCTTGATGACACCATGGCTGCCAAAAGGTCCATCGGATATCTGCCCGAGATCCCTCCGGTATATCCCGATATGACTGTCAAGGAATACCTTAACTTTGTTTACGAGCTCAAGGGCTGTACCCTTAACCGCCGTAAGCATATAGAGGAGATAGTCAATGTTACAAAGATTGCCGATGTATACAACCGCGTTATAGGCAACCTCTCCCGAGGCTATAAACAGCGTGTGGGTATTGCACAGGCTCTTATAGGTAACCCAAAGGTAATAATCCTTGATGAGCCTACCATAGGTCTTGACCCCAAGCAGATAGTGGAGGTGCGCAACCTTATCCGTACCCTTGGTCACAACCATACCGTCATACTGTCCACCCATATACTCAGCGAGGTTCAGGCAGTGTGCGACCGTGTTGTTATCATAAACAAGGGCAGGATCATGGCGGACAAGCCTATTGATGAGATAAGTGATGCCGTTGTTACAAGATGCCGTCTTGAGGCGGCTATATGCGGTCCCGTAAAGGAAGTGCTTTATGCCATCCGTACCCTTAACGGTGTTACCCGCTGTGATTCCTTAAAGACAGACGGAGATACCACCACCTATATTATAGAAAGCGAGGCAGGACTTGATATCCGTAAGCCTCTGTTCAATCTTCTTTCCTCCCGCGGCTGGCCTCTTGTGGGGCTCAACACCATGGGTATGAGCCTTGAAGATATATTTATCGCGCTGACGGTAGACCCCACCAAGGGTAAGTCTGCCAAAGCTAAGTTTGTTAAGTAAGGAGGCGGTAAGATGACAGCTATATACAAAAGAGAGCTCCGTGCTTATTTTTCTACCGGTCTCGGTTATGTTTTCTGCGCCGTGTTCCTGGGACTGACAGGCTTTGCCTTTTCTATGTTCACCCTTCAGCCCGCAATAGGCGGCAGCGATATGAGTCTTCCCGTTTATTATTCCATCGTTATCATCGCCCTTGTTGTGCTTCTGCCCATACTGACGATGAAGAGCTTTGCCGAGGAAAGAAAATCAAAGACAGAGCAGCTGCTTTTGACAGCACCTGTTTCTCTTACATCTATGGTTTGCGGCAAGTTCTTTGCGGCACTTACCGTATTTGCGGGATGTCTTGCGGCAACCTGCTCCTACTATACCGTTATAGCTCTTTACTGTGAAAAGCCAAACTTCGGTGTGCTCTACGGTTATATTATCGGTATATTCTGCTTAGGCTCTGCCTTTATCGCCATAGGCATCTTTGTCTCTGCCCTTACCCAAAACCAGCTCAGCGCTGCGGTGGGTACCATGGGTGTGCTTATAGTTATGATAGGTGTGGGATTCCTTAATTCCTATATAGATTCCATATTTGTTCGCACCGTACTGTCCTGGATCTCCCTCTATGACAGATTTGAAAGATTTTGCTACGGACAGTTTGACTTTGTAGCACTGTTATATTACATTTCGGTATGCTTCGCCTTTATATTCCTTACCGTAAGGGTATACGAGAAGCGCCGTTGGGCTTAAGGAGGTGCCGTTTATGAAAAACAAAAAGCTTAAATACGGCTCCTTTGCGGTAGGCATGACCGTTGCCGTCCTTGTTGTTCTTATCCTTGCCAACGGACTTTTATCGGCCGTGGCACAAAGAAAAAACCTCTACCTTGATATGACAACCGAGCAGATATACAGTATCTCTGACGAGGCTGATGCAATATTCTCTTCCCTTTCGCAGAAGCCTATAGAGATCATATTCTTCACCGAACCGGATGTTATGCTTGGCAAAGAGGAACAGAAGATGGTATACGAATATGCCCTGAAGCTGCAGGACCGCTATGACTATATCACCGTCAAGTATATCGACAGTATAGAAAACCCCGAGCTTGTCGAGCCCTATCTCAGTTCAGAAAAGCCTCGCGTCTTAACCACCGAGGTGGTTATCACCAACGGCTCGGCGTTCCGTTGCTTTGCCTTGAGTAAATTCTTTACAAAGGACTCTCAGACCGAAACCTACTTTGCGTTTGATGCAGAGTTTAGATTTGCCTCTGCTTTGATGCAGTTAAGCTATGACAGTATGCTTGCCTGCTTTACCGTAAACCACGGTGAAGCCGCATCCTCTGACAGAATGAGAGATATGTTTGCCGATGCGGGCTTTGAGGTAAGAGACATCGACATTATGACCGAGGATATCCCCGAGGATACCAGAGTTCTTATAATCAACTCTCCCACCCGTGACTTTGCAGGTGCCGATGACGATGTAAACGAGATCAAAAAGATAGACACATACCTTGATAATATGGGTAACCTGATGGTGTTTACCGATCCCTCTGCTACTACAAATCTTCCTAACCTTAACGAATTTCTTACCGAGTGGGGCATTGCCTTTACACCTGCTCAGATAGAGGACAAGGATAACTGTATCGGTGACAAGGCAGGACTGGCTGTAGTGGCACAGTACACCGCCGAGGGCGACGGTGCTTCCCTTAATAAGCTTCTGCGCGAGGAGGAAAATCCCCCCAAGACCGTGGTTGCAAACGCAATGCCTGTAGAGATACTCTGGACACAGCATAACGGTATCTCGGTATCCCCGATACTTGAGACCTATGAGACTGCCACCGCATACTCTATTGCAGACAATAAAACTGTTGTAACAGAGGGTGTAATGCCCCTTATGACCGTTTCTATGAAGAAGACCCCGGGAGAAGATAACGGCGAAACATATTATAACTATGTTCTCTGCGCAGGTACAAAGTCATTTACTGACGAAAAGTACCTCAGAGGCTCTACCTACGGTAACGGCGATATCATCTATGCGGCAATGCGTGCCTTTGGTAAGGAAATGGTTCCTGTTGACCTTGACTTTAAGGTATTTGACGACCAGACACTTACCGTTGAGTTGACCGAGGCTAATGTGTGGACGGTAACACTCACCGCCCTTATGCCCTCCGTGGTTGCTGTAGTAGGTGCAGTAGTCCTTATCAGAAGAAAGTATCTGTAATAATTTGTAATATAAGGAGTTTATCCCGGATGTTAATAAAACAACTGATAATCATTATAATATCAGTAGTTGTGGCTATTGTACTGGCAGCGGCTCTTATTATAATACCTATGTTCGACAAGCCTGTGGAAAAGGTGGTTCCCGAGCTGCTTCCCGGTGAGAGCTACAGCGATTCCTACAGCAAGATAATGATCTTTCCTGCCATAGAGCAGTCGGATATCAGTGAAGTAAATATCCATAACGAGCACGGAGATTTTGGCTTCTGCCAAAAATCAGACGGTACATTTAATATTATCGGCTACGAGGGTACAGACTACAGCTATATGGCATTTACCATGCTTATGTCAAGTGTAAGACTGCCTATGGCATTAGACCGTGTTACCCAGGATGTAAGCAATCTTGACAAATACGGTCTTGATCCTCTTACCGATCCCGCATATTATACCATAACAAACAAAAACGGCGACAGCTATAAGATGATCATAGGTGACATGCTCCCCACCGGCGGCGGCTATTATGCTATGCTTGAGGGCAGAGATGCGGTATATGCGCTTGACACTACCACAAACTATATACTTATGCCCAAGGAAAGCTTTGTTGCCCCCTGGCTTGTTATCAGCACCACCGATGATGATTATTATCAGATAGAGCGCTTCAGCCTTGTCAAGGGCGGAGAAAGATTTATAGATATCGAGTTTATGGATGAGCAGGAGCGTATCAAAACCGCTTCCACATCATATTATAAAATGCTCTTCCCCGGTGATTATGTTCCCTCTACCTCCAACTATGACCACATAATGAAAAAGTTTGTCGGAAATACCGATGATAACGGTCTGCCCGAATTCAAGGGTTCAAAGGTTCTTGCCTTTGGTAGCGTAAAGGATGCTATGGAGCCCGAGGAGCTTGAGCCCTACGGCCTTGATGAGCCCGCATACGAGCTTTATTTCAGATATAAGGGCGTAGACAACTATGTTCTTATAAGTGAGCAGAACGAGGACGGCAGCTACAATGTATACTCGGTAATGTTCAATATTGTGGCTCAGGTATCCGGTGATGTCCTTGATTTTGTAAGCTGGGATATACTTGATTTTGTAGATAAGCCTATGTTCCAGAAGAATATCAATGATATCGATACTGTAGAGATCATCGGTGCGGATATTCACGAGACCTTTAAGATAACAGGCACAGACGATACTCTTGCCGTTACTCCCCAGAGCACACATAAAACATTTGATGCAGATCAGCTTGTTTCCTTTAAAAAGCTGTATATAAAGCTGCTCTCCCTGAGTCTTGAGGACTATACCGAGTCTGATTCTACCGATGAGTGGATAATGACCTTTAAGGTAACGACCCGAGGCGGAGTTGAGACCGAGTATTCATTCTATGCTTACTCTACCCGTCGTTGCTACTTTACTGTAAACGGCAAGGGCGAGTTCTGGGTATTAAGAGACCGTGTGGAAAAGATCCTGGCGGATACTCAGCTTATTATGTCGGGAGGTACGGTAACAAGTGAACAGAGTTAAGATCACCGCACTACTGCTCTGCCTTGTGATGCTTCTTTGCGCCTGCGGTAAGGGCAATACCGTTATGACCATAGGCGGCGAGGATGTATCATATGATACCTACCGGTATTTCTACCTTAACTATAAAAGGGACTTCCCCGATATATCCGAAGAGGCCCTGCACGAAAAGGTAGTTGAGACCATCAGCCTTGATATTGCTCTTAATATGCTTGCAGAAACTCAGGATGTAGGTCTTAACAAGGAGGAAAAGGAATCGGTAGACAGCTATGTCAAGGATGCTATCTCTCAGTACGGCGGAAAGGCTGCCTACAAGAAGGCCCTTGAAGAGGCATATCTGACCGAAAAGCTCTTTAGATATCTCTACTCTCAGCAGCTGCTTGAGTCAAAGCTGCGCGAGTATTATTATATGGAAATGAATAACCTTATTGTATCGGACGATGCCACCCTTGATGCAGACATTAAGGAAAACTTTATGGCTGCAAAGCAGGTCCTTATCCGCTTTGACAACGGCTATACCAAGGAAAGCAACAAGGCTCATGCCGATAAGATACTGGAAAAGGCCTTGAACGGCGAGGACTTTGACTCGCTTGTCAAGGAATACTCCGAGGATACCACGGCTGTAAACGACTATACCTATCATTTTACCTACGGTCAGATGGTAGAGGGCTTTGAGAATGCGGTAGCGGATACTCCCATCGGTGAGGTGTGTGAGTATGTTGCCGAGTCTGAGATAGGTTATCATATCATTATGCGTGTTCCCCTTGACAAAGAGTATATAGATACCCATTATGAGGAGCTGCGTGATGCCTTTAAAGCAAGACGCTTTAACGAAATGAGGCAGACACTGACCAAGTCCTTTACTGTAGAAAAAGCAGAGGGCTTTGATGAAATTGATTTTAATGAATAAGCTTTTTATAACAGACCTTGACGGCACGCTGCTTGACAGTGACGGCAAGGTCAACCAAAAGACAAAGGAAATATTGAACGCCCTTACAGACAAGGGCGTTTCTTTTGCTGTAGCAACTGCCAGAACCATACTGTCGGTTTCAAATATTTTAGACGGGCTTAATATCAGTGCTCCCTGTATACTTATGAACGGAGTCTGTACCTATGACATGACTGAGCGCAGGTATCTGCACTGTCATTATATAGACCCCGTGGCAACGACACAATATGTAAAGGCAGTATCGGGAAGAACCGATATTTCACCTTATATCTACACCATAAAGGACAACGAGCTTTGTGCCTACTATGAAAATATGGACACCGAGCCTGCAAGATCCTTTGCCGAGGAAAGGCGTAAACGGTACGGTAAGAATTTTGTCAAGGCAGACTTCAAGGAGCTCGATCCTACATATGCGGTGTACTTTACCATGTGCGGAAAAAAGCAAGCCCTTGAGCCTTATTATCATAAGCTAAAGGACACAAAGGGACTTTATGTCACCTTCTACCGTGACACCTACGACACAAGCATATATTATCTTGAGATGTGCTCGGATAAGGCGTCCAAGGCAGGCGGAATAAGATATCTCCGCGAGCATTACGGCTTTGACGAAATTTATTGTTTTGGGGATAACACCAATGATATACCTATGTTCCGTGAATCGGATCACAGATATGCGGTTTCAAATGCAGTAAATGAATTAAAAGAAATATCAGACGAGATCATTTTATCAAACAACGAAAACGGAGTAGCTTTAAAAATAAAGGAGTTATGTGAATGAAATACACTCATATTCTCTGGGATTTTAACGGAACATTGATCAACGATGTGGAAACAGGCATAATAAGCCTTAATACTCTGCTTAAGAGAAGAAATATGCCTACCATTGATACGGTGGAGCAGTATCATTCGGTTTTCACCTTCCCCATTACAAAATATTATGAAAATGTAGGCTTTGATTTTTCGGTAGAGCCTTATGACAAGTTAGCCATAGAATGGGTAAAGGAAAACGAGGTAAATATAAGAAAAGCCCGTCTGTGCGACGGGGCAAGTGAAGCTCTTGAATTTTTTAAGAGTAAAAGTATCCCCCAGATAGTTATCTCCGCAACAGAAGTAAACTATCTCAAGGGTCATATAGAGCATCTTGGTATAACCGAATATTTTGAGGAGATACTGGGTCTTGACAACATCCATGCCGAAAGCAAGGTGGCTCTCGGTATAAATTGGCTTGAGCGACATCCCGGAGCCGTTCCTCTTATGATAGGAGATACGGTGCACGATGCCGAGGTGGCACGGGGTATCGGCTGTGACTGTGTGCTGTGTGCCTCGGGGCATCAGAGCCTTGAGACTATATCAAAGGTTGGGGTGGAGACATTTGGTACATTGAAGGAGCTTATAGCTGAGTTATAACCGTTAGCTTTTGTCGATATGTCCCTTCGGGACTCGATATCTGCCTTTGGCAGTCGATATGTTGCGTTGCAACTCGATATATTTTGCCCTAAGGCAAAATGAGAAGGACGCCTATCGGCGTCCTTATTTATGGAATAACTTTTTAGAAGTATATGTCGGCTCACAGGTGAGATTGATACCTAATTTACGGTAGATGTCATCATCCACCTGTGCAAGCATTACGGTAGAATGTGCCTCACAGCCTCTCAGACACTCAAGCTTGGAATAAGCAAGCTTTGCTTCGTCATTCATTGTAGCCGAAATAGACAGTGCTATAAGGGTTTCGTCCGAATGGAGTCTGGGATTGTGGTTGCCCAATGTAGTTACCTTAAGCTTCTGTACAGGCTCAATAATGGCAGGATCTATAAGCTTTACAGGCTTTTCAAGACCTGCATAAGCCTTGACTGCGTTAAGTAGCGCGGCGGAGGCTGCACCAAGAAGCGCAGAGGTCTTACCTGTAACTATACGGCCGTCGGGAAGCTCTATGGCTACCGCAGGCTGATTATCCGTTGCCTCGCTTCGCTCAAGGGCGGCACTTACCACAGGACGGTCCTCCTCGGTTATATGTGCCTGACGCATAAGCGATTCTACCTTCTGCACCGAGCTTTCGGGACAGTTGCCCTTTTTCTTCTGACAGAGGGTCTTGAAATATCTTCTGATTATCTCATCGTTGGATGCCTGTCTTGCGGCATCGTCATCAACAATACAGAAGCCAACCATATTGACACCCATATCTGTGGGCGACTTATAGGGGCTCTCTCCCCATATCTGCTCGAATATCGCATTGAGCACAGGGAAAACCTCCACATCACGGTTGTAGTTTACGGTGGTAACCCCGTAAGCCTCAAGGTGATAGGGGTCGATCATATTAATATCATCAAGATCGGCTGTTGCCGCCTCGTAAGCAAGGTTAACAGGATGCTTTAAGGGCAGGTTCCAGATGGGGAAGGTCTCAAATTTTGCATATCCTGCCTTGACACCGCGCTTATGCTCGTGGTATAACTGTGACAGGCAGGTAGCCATCTTGCCGCTGCCGGGACCGGGTGCGGTAAGGATAACAAGAGGACGGGTGGTCTCGATATATTCGTTCTTGCCAAAGCCCTCGTCACTGACGATATGCTTGACATCATAGGGATACCCCTCTATGGGATAGTGCAGGAACACCTTGACACCAAAGCCCTCAAGCTTTGCCTTAAAGGAGTTTACTCCCGCCTGACCGCGGTACTGTGCAATACACACACTGCCTACATAAAGTCCGCAGGCGCGGAAGGCATCTATAAGTCTGAGCACATCAACATCATAGGTGATACCTATATCACCTCTGACCTTGTTGTTTTCGATATGCTCGGAGTTGATAACAATAACTACCTCAGCCTCATCCTTCATATTAAGGAGCATCTGCAGCTTACTGTCAGGCTCAAAGCCGGGAAGCACGCGGGATGCGTGAAAATCGTCAAAAAGCTTACCGCCGAATTCAAGATACAGCTTACCGCCAAATCTGCCGATACGCTTGCCGATCTCCTCAGATTGCAGTCTGATATATGCATCGTTGTCAAAGCCTTTTCTGAACATACCGTTCACCCCATTTACAAAAAATTCATTTATTATTTTATCACAATTCAAATTAAAAGTCAACATAAATTCAAGAGGTAAATTATGCAAAACTACAAATTTGTGGCAACCTGTCTTTTTGGTCTGGAAAAGCTGTTGGGCGAGGAGATAGATGCCCTTGGATATAAGCGCCTTGAGACCATTGACGGAAGAGTTACCTTTGAGGGTCCCGTGGATGCCATAGCCCGCTGTAATATCAATCTCCGTGTGGCAGAAAGGGTGTTTATACAGGTTGGACAGTTCCCTGCCCCCACCTTTGATGCTCTTTTTGAGGGTACAAAGGCACTAAATTGGGACGAATGGATACTTGAGGAGGACGAGTTCCCCGTTACAGGCCACAGCGTTAAAAGTAAGCTCACCTCTATCCCCGACTGCCAGAAGATAGTCAAAAAAGCCATCGTTGACAGCTTAGGTGCGGTCTACGGCATAGAGCATTTTGTCGAAGAGGGTGCTAAAGTAAGAGTAGAATTTTTTATTCTCAACGATATCGCCACCCTTATGATAGACACAAGCGGTACACCCTTATTCAAGCGTGGCTACCGCACCGAATCAAATGCGGCTCCCCTGCGTGAAACATTGGCGGCGGCTCTTGTAAAGCTCTCCCGTCCCCGTGAGAACGTGCTGACCTGGGACCCCTTCTGCGGTTCGGGTACAATACCCATAGAGGCGGCTATGATAATGACAAATACCGCTCCCGGTATCAGACGCGAATTTGCCGCTGAGGACTTTTTCACTCTGCCTATGGACATATGGACAAAAGCGAGAGAAGAGGCAAGAGACAATATCGTAAAGACCGATTTTGAGGCTTGGGGAAGCGATATTGATCCCAAATGTATTGAGATAGCAAATGCCAATATCAAGCGCGCGGGGATGGAGGATAATGTAAAGGTATTTGTCCGCGATGCCCTTAAAATAGAAAAGGGAGATCACCGCGGTACCATAGTCTGCAACCCTCCCTACGGCGAGAGATTAATGGACAAGCAGACCGCCGAAAAGCTATACCGAGGTATGGGCGAGCATTTCAAGACCCTTGAGCCCTGGCAGATATACATTATTACCTCACATCCTTATTTTGAAAAATTCTACGGCAGAAAAGCGGATAAGGTAAGAAAATTATACAACGGAATGATCAAGTGTAATTATTACCAATACTTTAAGAAAAAATAACAAATTGTAAATACCATCCTTGACTTTAAGAGTCGGGGATGGTATACTTTATTTAATATAAATATTCATACAGGAGGTATGACCAATGAAAAAATTGATATCGATCTTCCTTGTCATCGCAACGGTAGTGTGTGCTGTTCCCTTTGCTGTTACCGCAGAGGACTCTGCACTTCCCTTTACCGATGTTAAGGCAGAGTATTGGTTCTATGACGCAGTTAAGTACACCTACGAGGAGGGTATCTTCAAGGGTGTTGACGCAGAGGGCAAGGTTTTTGCTCCTGCTAAAAATATGACAAGAGCAGAGCTTGTTATGACTCTGTTCCAGCTCACAGGTGTGGCCAAGGACGGTTATATGGGTGAAACAGGCTTTAGCGATGTTTCTGCCAAGTCCTGGATGAGCTACGCTGTTAAGTGGGCATCCGAAAAGGGCTATGTTTCGGGCGTTGGTAACGGCAAATTCAATCCTCAGGGCAACATAACCCGTCAGGAATTTGCTTGTATCCTCTATCGTTTTGCAAAGGATTATTACCTTACCGAGGATGTTGATGCCAAGGTTCTGGCAGAATTCCCCGATGTCGATACAGTAGCAAGCTGGGCAAAGACATCCCTTGAATGGGCAGCTGATGCTGCTATTGTCAGCGGTGTTAAGCTCCCTGACGGTAGCTCTGTTGTTTCTCCCAAGGGTACAACCACCCGTGCTCAGGCGGCTCAGATGCTTATGACCTTTATAAAGCTCTTTGACGGTGAGTCTGCCGACGGCAAGGTAAACAGACAGCTTGTATTCAAGGTTAAAAACACCGCTTATACAGAGCCCAAGAACATCATCTATATGATCGGCGACGGTATGGGCTTCAATGTCATTGAGGCAGCTGAAAATGTATATCATGACAGCCTGTATATGAACAAGCTGGCGATGAACTATATCCCCTACCTTACCCATCAGACCACATATTCCGCAACCAACAATATAACCGACTCTGCGGCAGGCGGTACAGCTCTTGCTACAGGCTACAAAACAGCAAACGGTGCCATTGCAGTTGATGCAACTAACCGCTCCGACGAGTATAAGAGCGTTCTTAAGCTTGCGGCCGAAAAGGGTATGGATACCGGTGTTGTTGTTACAAAGACCGTAACCGATGCTACCCCCGCAGCCTATACAGCAAATGCATATCAGAGAGGCGACACAGAGGATATTGCCGCAGATCAGATAGCTCTGCTTGCTGACGGCACTCTTGATGTTCTTATGGGCGGCGGTGACGGTGACTTTGCTCCCTCCGATTATGAAGGCACTGACATAAACTTCATTACCAAAAAGAAAGAATTACCCAATGTTACCACCCCTGTGCTCGGTCTCTTTGACTATAGCTCTATGGATACCTATGACGAAGCTCTCCCCACCCTTGCTGAAATGACAGACAGAGCTATAGAGCTTCTTTCCGAAAACGAAAACGGCTTCTTCCTTATGGTGGAGGGCTCACAGATAGACAGCTACAACCACGACAACGAGCTTGATGGCGCTACCCACGAGGTATATGAGTTTGACAAGGCTGTAGCAGTAGCTCTTGAGTTTGCGGTAAACAACCCCGATACCATGATCGTTATTACCGCTGACCACGAAACAGGCGGTCTCTATATCCCTATGGATCCCACACCCGCTAACATCAACAGAGGATCTACCTACACCTCCGGCGGTCATACCGAGCGTGCGGTTCCAGTTTACGCTCTGGGTGCAGGCGTTGAAGAGGCTCTTGACGGTATCCTTGAAAACACCGATATCGCAGCTTATGTAGCTTCTCTTCTCGGCGAAGAGGACTTCGGCATAAAGAGCGAGCACCGCACATTTATCGATGAAACAAACAAATCGGTCATCATAGATGCAAATGATTTTGCAGAGGCTACCGAAAACGGAATCAAGGTAAGTTATGATGTTCAGCATACCGATCTTGTAATCCCCCTTGATGCTCTTACAGATAAAACTGCAGACATTAAGAACGCAAGAGCGGTGCATATCGAAATAACCAACACAGGTGACAAGAGAGTTCCTGTTCCTACACTTACTCTTGAGGAGACCGAGGACTGTATACCTCATCACGAGTATATCTCCCCCGGTGAGACCGTGACTATGGCATACATCATCCACCATGCTCTGTGGTATGACAATATGCTTAATGATATAACCGTTATTTCCTTAGGCTACGGAAGCGGTGCATATGCAGAGTTTGAGATCGGCAATATCTATATTACCGACAGACCTGTAGAGTATTAGTTTAAATAGTAACACCCCATATTTTCGTTAACCGAAAATATGGGGTGTTACTTTTATTTATCATTCAGCAATTATTA
This sequence comes from Clostridia bacterium, assembly GCA_017537175.1. Classification (GTDB taxonomy): domain Bacteria; phylum Bacillota; class Clostridia; order Oscillospirales; family CAG-272; genus RGIG7300. Next base: position 33,094 of record JAFYLH010000025.1, read on the forward strand.
TATAACTGTATATCTCCTGCTCGCCGTTGATGGTATATATCTCGGTGTCGGGGGATATTTTTTCTATATGGTTTTTAATCTCCTCGGCTTCGGCAGGTTCAGAGTCCTTTCCGTAAATTAAAATAGCTATGGGATGATCGGTAAAATCCATACTGTCAACCAAGGAAAGAACGGCATCCTTACGCTCCTTCTCACAGGAAAGAATATCCTTACCCACAAAGCCGATATAATCGCCTGTATGCACCTCTATGTCCTGCATTTCCGCATCCCTTACACAGCGGGAAATTTCGGCTGTGACAACATTCTCCATAGCGAAGTTCAGTTCTTCAACGATGGCATCTGTATCCCCTGTTGAGGTATCCATCATAGAAAGTGCGGCATAGCCGTCGCCTATAGTCTTACTTTCTATAACACGAACATCCGAGTCCCCGTACATTCCTGCCGCCTGATTTGCGGCAAGGATAACATTAGTGTTATTGGGGAACACAAATACGGTATCAGCATTACAATCATCAAAGGCGCGCAAAAAATCCTCTGCCGAGGGGTTCATGGACTGGCCGCCGTCAACGATAATATCAGCACCGATCTCGCGGAAGGTCTGCTGTATCCCCACACCGCAGGCTGCCACCACCACACCGTAGGGCTTACGGCTCTCGGCTGCCGGCTTTGCCTTAACTCCGCTGTCAATGGTATTATTATGCTGAAGCGACATATTCTCTATTTTTATCTTCAAAAATTCACCAAACTGTTGGCAGAAACTCAGAACCTTGTCTGGGGTCATTGTATGAACATGTACCTTTAATATACTGCCCGTCTTGACCGCAGCCACCGAATCTCCCACAAAGGTAAGATGATCGGTGACGGTCTTAACATTAAATGCCGCTATATCCGTCTTTGAGTTCTGAAGTCTTACCAGAAGCTCGGTACAGTAGCCAAACTCAAGCACGCTGTCCTCGGTAAAAAGATCAGGATTGATGCTGTTCTCAGCCGCCTGAGTAAGAGGAATATCTGCTCCCTCCTCGCCGTCAATAAGCATTCTCCTCATACCGCGGAGTATATATATCAGTCCCGCACCGCCCGAATCCACCACACCTGCCCTTTTGAGCATAGGCAGACGCTCGGGTGTACGGCCGAGGGAGCGCTTTGCTTCATCCACCACAAGGGTCAAAAGTCCCTCTACAGTCCTGCAGTTATGCCCCGAGGCATAGTCCACCGCTTCTCTTGCTACGGTAAGAATAGTTCCCTCTGTGGGCTTTATGACCGCACCGTAGGCATGCTTGACACCTCTTTGTAACGCTGATGTAAAATCAGATGCATCCGCCGCATCCACCCCCTCAAGGCCTGCGGCAATGCCGTCAAAGAATTGGGAGAGTATGACACCCGAGTTTCCTCTTGCCGAAAGGAGCATACCGTCAGCCGCTTTGCGGGCTACTGCGGCAATGCTGTCATTTTCATCCTTTACGGCTTCGACCCCGCCCATAAAGGTGAGAAACATATTATCCCCCGTATCTCCGTCAGGTATGGGAAAAACATTGAGATTGTTTATCTCCTCTATATGCTTATGGAGTCTCAGCGCTCCGCGGTGAAGCATCTTTGAATATGTTACACCGTCAATTTTTTGTGGTATTGTCATATCATTCTCCTGCCTTATCTGCTGCTCCCCAAAAAGAAGAGCGCTATAGTCCCGGGGCCTGAGTGTGCTCCTATAACAGGTCCTGTGTAGACTACCTTATCTACATTTGCTCCGTACTGTTCACCCAGCATATTCTTCAATATCTCAACATCACCGTCACAGTCTGCGTGACATATAAATACAGGACCGTCCTTATCGATAACACTCTCACCGAACCTGTCAACAAGTCCCTTGAGAGCCGCCCTTCTGCCCCTCGCCTTAAATACGGGAACAAGTTGCCCCTCTTTATCAACATGCATAACAGGCTTAATACCAAGCATACCGCCCACAAAGGCGGCACCCGAGCTTACGCGTCCGCCTCTTTTAAGATAGACCAGGTCATCCACGGTAAACCAATGGCATACTCTGAGCTTGGTGTCCTCAATGTAAGAGGCCACCTCATCAAGAGTATGACCCCCGTCCCGCTTCTGTACTGCAAGATATACCAGCATCCCCTGACCTGCCGAGGCACAAAGACTGTCAACGCAAACTACTCTATTGTCCGGATAAGTCTCCTCCAGCTGCTTTGCCGCTATAAATGCGGAATTTGTTGTGGTGGAAAGTCCTGTAGAAAAACCAATATACAGTATATCCCGTCCCTTCCTTAGCTCCTGTTCAAAGGTGCGCTTAAAGGTCTCTATATTGATAGCCGCGGTCTTTGCGACATCCCCCTTACGCATACGGTTATAAAAATCTACCGGCTCTACCTCGTCATTATAAAGTACTCTGCCCTCGTCCTCAAATGTAAGGCTGAGGCTTATATATCTGACATCCCATTCCTCTAAGGTGGGGATATCGATATCGCAGGCCGAATCGGTATATATCACATATTCACTCATTTGATATTCCTCCGTCTTAATAATATTGTTATTTTACTATAATATGATACAATATACCGATCAATTAGTCACGAAACTCTTTTATTATATAGCTATACTTTTCAGATACACTCTCCGAAATCGTAGAATTTTACTCTACATATGGTAGAATAGCCAAGAAAAAAGACATAAACCGAGGTTTATGCCTTAAAAAAGTGATATTCTGTTATTACAAAACTATTTTCAGCACATCTGACCCTTGAGCTGTGTGCCGCCGAGGATATGGAAATGAAGATGCTTTACGGTCTGACAAGCATCGTCTCCGCAGTTAGAAACAACACGGTAACCGTTAGTGATACCCGCTTCTTTGGCTATCTCGGGGATCTTGGTGAAGATATGAGCCACAACGTCGGCGTTGTCAGCGTTAACCTCGTCCATAGATGCCATATGAGCCTTGGGAATAACCAGTATATGCACGGGAGCCTGAGGGGCAATATCATAGAAGGCAAATATCTTATCGTCCTCGTATGCCTTTTTTGAGGGGATGGAGCCCTCGATTATTTTACAGAATAAGCAATCCATAATTATATCTCCTTGATAAATGATATATACATAATAACACAAAAAAAGGACTTTGTCAAACAAAGTCCTTTTTAAATGCTATTATTACTTATTGGATTTCTTCTTCTTGATCACAACAATTACAACAACAACTACTACTGCAACTACTGCAACAGCAATGGCTGCAATTATAATGATGCCAACTACGCCAAGACCAAGCAGACCGGAACCGCCTGTGGTATTTGCTTCATCACCCTCACCGTCGTCTACGATAAGGTTGCCGTTTTCATCGTATCTTACAGTTTCCTTCTTCTTGGTGGTGTCATCAGCCTTTTCCTCGGTCTCATCAGGCTCTTCGGTTGCGACAGGCTCTGTCTCTACAGGCTCTGTAGCCTTTGTCTCGGTTTCGGGAGCAACACCTGCGGTGTCACCCATAGCGAGCTTAAGACCGTAGGAACGAAGTGCGGATGTACCGGAGCCCCAGCCCTGACCGTCAGCGTGTACAAGGGGTACAGATACATTTCTGGAAAGAGTGAAGATCTCGCCGTCGGGAGTCTCGTCAGAGCTAGAAGCAAATACTCTTACATCGTCGCCCATAACAGCACGGTCCAAATACATAATACCAACATTGCTTACTGCACCGAGAGTGGTGATCTCGTCAACTGTAAGCTGTACATCACCCAAAGAAGCTACCATAGTGTCATCAATGATGGTATCCCAGGGAATCATGCACTCAAGCGCCCAGCCTGTGTTTGTGGTTCTTGCAGCACCTGTAACATTGTCGGTAATGTCAGCCTCGTTGTGCTGAGAACGGTATACCTTGAAGGTACCGTCTTCAAGAAGGCTCATACAGTACCAAGCTGTAAAGTCATCGTTGGATACCATACCTGCATCAAAGCACGCGCCAACAGGGTCGATACCCATTACAAATACATCACCGTCATAGCCGTATTCGTTCATACCGCTGTCATCAGGCTCACCCTCGCCCTTGGAGAGAACCTTGGTGGGATCGGTAATATCAGCACCTACATAAAGACCGTTGGTATTCCATGCAAAATAAACATTACCCTTGATGATACAACGGCTGGAGGGACCCCAAAGTGTAGGCATATTGGTATAGTCAATAGCCTTGGCAGCGGACCAGCCCTCGCCTGTGGATATATTACCGTCAATGGTGGGTGTGCCGTTCTTAGCTACAAGAGAGCCAACCTCGTTGTTTTCGCCATAGAGGTATGTAGTAAGTGCGCTGTCGTCATAAGCAAGAACAGATACAGATGAAAGTACGAGCATAACTGCAATGAGCATGCATACAATCGTCTTCTTCATAGTTTGTTTCCTCCGTTAATTATAATCGAAATTTAACTTCTTATATTATATCATCTTTATTTGAAATATACAAGTACTAAAATTAAACAATTTAATATAATTTTAAAACCTCCCGATAAACGGGAGGTTTTATATGATTTGATTCGTTTTGATCAGTCGTTAAGACCGCGGAAATCGTCAAAGCCCTTGAACATTACAGTAGCCTGAGCTCTGGTAGCTGTGCCGTTAGGATCAAGATATGTCTTGCCGTCCTTTGCAGTACCGGAGATAAGACCTGCTGCAACTGCCCATTCGAGAGGAGTCTTAGCCCAGTCAGCAACCTTGTTTGCATCGGGGAATACAGAGAGATCCTCGCTGCCTGTAACATCAATACCGTTCTTCTCGGAGTATACATAGAAGAATCTTGCAACCTGTGCTCTGGTTACGTTAGCACCGGGGCCGAACTTAGTCTCGGAGAGACCGCTGGTGTAGCCCTTTTCAACTGCCCAGCATACAACCTCGTTGTACCAGTGAGATGTCTTAACATCCTCAAAGCCTGCATTGGTTGTGTCGTACTGAGTGAGATCAACACCGTCAAGCTTTGCAAGAAGTGTAAGGAACTGAGCTCTGGTGAGCTTGCCGTTGGGAGCGAACTTTCTGTCGCCCATACCGGAAGCGTAACCGCGCTTTACACAGTAAACAACAGAATCGTAGAACCAGTGATTTTCCTTAACATCGTCAAGCTCGTGTACATATTCCTTGAGGGGAAGGTCACGGCTGTCTACCTGCTCACCGCACTCAACACAGCTAAGTGTCTCTTTACCGTGCTCAAAGTAAGTGGACTCGCTCTCTACAACCCACTCCTGTGCAGGAGTATGTGTGCCGTTTGCTGCAACTACCTCAGTATTAACTGCCTCGCCGCAGAGAGTACAGAACTGTGCCTTTTCGCCGTCAACTGTACATGTGGGAGCCTTGGTCTCTACCCAGTTGTTCTTTGTTGCATCCTCGTGAGTATGAGGAGGATCAAGGGGAAGAAGCTCGGTGTAGTCCTCGTTCCACTTGGTAGACATTGTGTAACCGTCAAACTCAGCTGCTGTCTCGCCGCATACGGAATTGATAACAAAGGAGGAAGCGGAAAGGCTCTCTGCTGTGTTATCGGGGTTCTGGATCATAGGTGTGTATGCCGCTACTGCAAAGTTGTAGATAGCGTCGCCGGACTGGCTGTTTACAACATCACCCATACCGAAGTAGTTACCGTCTTCATCCCAGTCGATATTGAAGCCTGCGGTAAGAAGTGTATTACCGGTACCCTCGTCAAATTCGTAGTATGTTTCAAATGTGATAGGATCGCCCATCTTGATGGGGAAGTCAAGCTCTACTACCTTATCGCACCAGTGGTTACCACCGCTACGTACAGACCAGAATACGATATCATAGTAACCGTCATCGGGTGTACCCTTCATATCGGAGTTGAGAGGCATACAGTCCATAAGAGTGAAGGAGATGGTATATTCCTTCTTCATATCGGTCTTATAGGAGTCGCCCCAGATATGACCGTAACGGTAAACCTGGTCTGCGGGAACGCCTATATAGTACTGAGGAAGATTCTTTGTTTCATGACCTGCAGCAAACTCGGTAGCATAGTTGTACTTTTCGTACATATTGGTAAGAGCAAAGCTGAGGATCTCGGGATACTGCTCGGGGAAGTTCTCGTTGAGAGCAACGGGAGTAACTGTTGCACTAAATCCGTTAAGAGAAGTCTTGTTCTTGTTGATAGCCTTTGTTACGTTGTTGTAGGAAGCGTTGAGACCTGTCATAAGAGAGTAGTCCTGAACGAGGATAGAACCGTCATCGTTGAGAACTGCATCTACCATAGGCTCCTCTTCATAGCCGGGAATTACGGTGATACCGTTGGTAGAGGTGATCTCCCAGTTGTCGATAACATCGTCAAGACCGGAGTATGTGTAAGCCTTGGTTTCAGAATAATCGCATCTTACACAATCACTGGTCTTTACACCGTCTGCATCGAGAGTAGCAACGGTGGTAACATACCAGTCGTCCATATCGTGGCCGAGCTCCTTAACCCATTCATCTGTATGCTCGTCACATCTGGAGCAGTCCTTTACAGAACGGCCCTTCTTGGTACATGTAGGATCGTAGGACTTTTCGGTGTCGAGCTTCATATCGTGGCCGAGAGCTGCGATACGCTCGGAGTATACGTTACCGCAACCGCAACGGAATACCTTAGCACCATCCTCGGTACAGGTAGCGTCGATCTTTTCGGAAGCGTACTCGTGGTTGTGGTCAGCGGGGAAAGCCTGGCCCTTCCACTCTGCTGCGGGAATGGTATTGATGTAAGAAACGGTGTAATCACAAGCGTGATCTGTGATGTACTGGTCCTTGATGGAAACCGCACCTACGGTGAGGTAACCTGCTTCAACCTCAGTAAGACCTGTAAGGTCGATATCGTTTCTCGCATAGGTCATGGAGTTGAGGTATGTCTCGGACTTGGTCTCATAATCCTCTTTGGTGAGGGCATTGTGGCTTGTACCGTCAACACTTGCATCGGGATAGTAACCGATAACAGGAGTTTCAACAGTATCGCCCTCTACTCTCTTACCCTTATAATAGTCGGTACCGTTGATGTTAACGATGTAGCCGTGAGTCTCATCAGCTCTTACGTTAACTACGAGACCGTAGGTAAGGTCGATCTCCATAAATCTGGAGGAGATGGGAGAGGAGTCTCCAAGGGGAGTCTGGGGATTATTTCTTGCAGTAAATGTCCAACGGTAACCGGGGTGACCGTCGTTCTTGTTGATGTAGGAACCGTCATAGTAAACTATGCTTACGGTAGAAGCAGTCTTGGAACCGTCATACTCGCCGTAAGCGTTGGTAACGGAGATGTAGAGAGCCTTACCGTTGGTGGTGTTAGCCTTTGCTGCGGGAACACCGGGGGTAGCGCCTTCGATTGTGGGGATGAGATGACGAAGGCCGTTTGCATATGCCTTAACAGCATCGCTAAGACCTGTGGTATAGCTCTTGGAGGTTTCGTCAAAGCCTGCAAGCTCTGTGATCTGATCCTCTGTCCAAAGCACGCAAAGGCTGTTGGAAGAGTTGTTGGAGTCGATAGTGAAATCGAACTGGTTGGGCTCGATAACTACGGTAAGACCGTCAAGGGGAGTGGTGGTCTTGGAGGTGATAGCGGAAGCACCGTATGCACCTGCAAATTCAGCATATGTAGCTGTGTGAACGTCAACACCGCCGTTCTCGGTAAAGGTAAAGCCGTCGGTCTTGATCTTGTAATCATTGCTCTTGGGAGCGATGATAGCATGTGTGGAAGCAGAGTACTTACCGGCCATGGTATACCAGTTGGTAAGCTCGGGGGTCTCTGCTGTTACGAAGATGCCCATAGGAACGATCATCGCACATACAAGGAGAACCGCGAGAACTCTCTTAAAGTTGTTCATGTTTTTCCTCCTAAAATATATTTGGAATTAAAATTATTTTATCGGATGCAGGGAACCCCTGCATCCGAAAATTTCTTATTCTGCGTCGGTAGAGTTAAGACCTCTGAAATCGTCAAAGCCCTTGAACATTACTGTAGCCTGAGCTCTGGTAGCTGTGCCGTTGGGATCAAGATATGTCTTGCCGTCCTTTGCAGTACCGGAGATAAGACCTGCTGCAACTGCCCATTCCATAGGAGTCTTAGCCCAGTCAGCAACCTTGTTTGCATCGGGGAATACGGAGAGATCCTCGCTGCCTGTGATGTCAATGCCGTTCTTCTCGGAGTATACGTAGAAGAATCTTGCAACCTGTGCTCTGGTTACGTTAGCACCGGGGCCGAACTTAGTCTCGGAGAGACCGCTGGTATAGCCCTTTTCAACTGCCCAACATACAACCTCGTTGAACCAATGAGATACCTTAACATCCTCAAATCCTGCGTCGGTGGTGTCATACTGAGTAAGATCTACACCGTCGAGCTTAGCAAGGAGAGTAAGGAACTGTGCTCTGGTAAGCTTGCCGTTGGGAGCAAATGTGTTCTCGGACATACCGGAAGCATAGCCTCTCTTTACGCAGTATGCAACAGATGCTGCAAACCAGTGATTGTCCTTAACATCGGTGAAGGGATTTACGTAAGGAAGAACGGGGATAACTTCCTCAGCGAGCTTCTCGTTACATACGGAACAGAACTGCTCCTTAAGACCCTCTTCGAAGTAGGTTGCGAGAGTGGTCTCTGTCCACTCGGAGTTCTGGTCGTGACCGGTTGCCTCAACCTCTGCGGTCTCGAGAACCTCTGCCTCACATCTTGTACAAACGAGGTTCTTGGAACCCTTTTCTGTACAGGTAGGCTCTACTGTTACTACCCACGCACCTTCGTCGTGACCGAGTGCGTCAACCTCTGCTACATCACCGAGAGCTGCATCACAGAGAGAACATACATCCTGCTGTGTGCCCTTTTCGGTACATGTAGGAGCAACGATATCCTTTGTTACCTTGTTGTGAGCCTCAGGATCAACTGCGATAGCTGCAGTTTCAATAACAAGGTTACATACTGTACAGCTGAGAGTCTTTTCGCCCTCTGCAACACAGGTGGGAGCCTTGGTTACTACATAATCATCTGCAGGAGTATGCTCGCCTGTAGCAGCGATAACCTCTGTGGAAAGAGTCTTGCCGCAAGCTACACACTTGGTAGCCTTTTCGCCGTCAACACCGCAGTTAGCTTCCTTAACTGTTACTACCTCAGTTTCGGGATGCTCGCAAGCAACCTCACCCTTCCAGGTAGCTGCGGGGCGTGTGTTGATCTTGGTTACTGTGAAGTCACAGTTATTAGCCTGAATGTTGGTACCGGTTGCACCTACGGTAACATAACCCTCAAAGTCTGCGCCGAGACCGGAAAGGTCGATGTTCTTTGCAGCGTAGGTCATAGAATCGGTATAATTCTTTGTAAAGTTATCGTAATCCTCATCGGTAAGAGCGTAGCTGTTGTACTCCTTGCCCTCTAAGGTAGCCTGAGAACAGTCGGGATAGAAGCCGATGTATGTAGCATCGTAATAATCCTTACCGTTAACAGAAACGATGTAGCCGAGCTTCTCGTCTGCTCTTACCTCAAGCTTGAGACCCTCGGAGAAGTCGATGTTCTCGTATACCTGAGAAACACCGGAATGGTCGCCGACAGCGGAGTCGGAGGAGTTTCTTGCGGAGAATACCCATCTGAAGCCGTTGTGACCGTCATTCTTGTTAACATAGCTGCCGTCGTCATAAACGATAGCAACTGCAGTAGCAACATGATCCTCAGTATTGGAAAGCTTCTGGTTAGAAACGGTAACTGTAAGAGACTTACCCTCATATGCACCAAGCTCACGAAGACCGTTGGACATAACGTCTACGGAATTGTAAAGAGCTGAGTTGTAGCTCTTGGAAGCTTCATCAAAGCCGGCAAGCTCTGTTATGGGGTTCTCGGAAATTACAAAGGAGATATTGGTGGATGCGTTGTTGGAGTCGCATTCCATCTTGATATCGTCGGGAGTAAGCTCCACGCTGAGACCGTCAAGGGCTGTCTTATACTTGGACGCAACAGCCGCAACAGAATATACACCGGAATTTTCCTCATAGGTAGCGGTGTGAACCTTGATGCCGTTGTTCTCGTCAGCCTTGTAATCAAAGCCGGTGGTTCTGATAGCATAATTGTCACCCTTGGGTGCGATAATGCCGTTTGTGCTCTTGGAATACTTTGCTGCAAGGGGTGTCCAGTTTGCCGCAACTGTTTTATCAATGGTCAGGGGATCTGCCGCATTGATAACTACTGCGCACATGGAAAATACCATTGCAACAACGCAAATGATTGAGATCAATCTCTTGGTAAGATTCATAGTCTTATCCTCCTAATTTTTTTCGTACTTTATTATATCACGAATCAAAGATAAAAGAAAATGTTGTCATTTAATCTGAAAAAACGACATTTTTTAATTTTGTTTGTATATAATGCATATATTTGTACAAAGAATTTCGGATATATTAACAAACAATTTATATTTATTCACCGTTTGTACACATGCTCGTTCTATCCGACTGTTTTTAATTTCAAAAAGCGACATTTCTTGTTCACATAAGAGAAATATATGAACTATAAAATATACAGACAATGTCTTTTTCTCATAAGAACCGTTATGATACATTTCCTTTCATTATCCTATTACAACTGCAAAAACACTTTTACTACATATTTTTATAATTTTTTGATTAAATTTGTATTTTAGAACCAAGAGGTACTATATGTCGATCAATTCTTACAAGGAATATTACTCGCTGACACCAAACAAGCATAATGCCCTGGCGCCCGCACTTATAAACAAAGCAGGCATAACTACCGACGGGACGGCCGATGTTTCGGTATACCGCACAGATGCCGAAGAGGTACAGGAGCTATTTACCCACAACACTATAGATATCCTGTACGCACTTGACTGTGATGCCGAGGTAATGATCTGCGGTAAAGCCTTAAAAATAAAGCGTTACAATATTCTGTTTATTGCCCCTGAGGTACCTTACCGTGTTTCTGTTGAAAAAAACGGTATTATGCCTGTTATTACCGTAAATAAGTCTTTGGTCAGCAGTCATTTTCATCGTATAAGTGTCCTGGACGGTGTTTTATCCGGCTTTTTTGCAGATGCGCTGTGGGGGGAGCTTTCTTCAAGCTATCTGCTGTTCACCTCCCTTTCAAACACAGGCATCGAATCTGCTGTAAATATGCTGATATCCGAACAGCTGCACAGCAATGCATATTCTCAGTTTATAAAAATACAGCTTCTTATGTGTATGATGGGATACCTGTCCTCTCAGTCTGCAAATACATACCGGCTCTCTCCCGGCAAGATCACCCGCAGCGAACAGATATCAAAAATACTCACATATATGCAGGATAATTACCGCAATGTTACCCTGGAAAAGCTGGCAGAGCATTTTCATTATACCGTGCCCTATGTCAGCAAGCTGGTGAGAAGCGCAACAGGACTGACCTTTACCGAAATACTCAGAGAAATGAAGTTTGATGTCTGCCGTTCCCTGCTTCTCAATTCAGATCTTAAGATAAATAAGATTGCAGAGGTGGCGGGCTTTCAGAACACAGACCACTTCAACCGCGTATTTAAAAAGCATATGGGAATTACTCCCACAGAGTTTAAAAAGAAAAGTATTGACAAGTGATTTTGTCTAATATATAATATAAATGATTTCAATTCAGAAAGGATATTTACCATGGAAATTACCAAGGATTCAATTGTAGGCGATGTCCTCGATTATGATAGCGAAACCGCTCAGTTCTTTTTTGAGATAGGTATGCACTGCCTCGGATGCCCTGCATCCCGCGGTGAGAGCATCGAGATGGCTTGTGCTGTTCACGGTCAGGATGCCGACGCCCTCGTTGAAAAGATCAACGAATTTTTAGACTCAAAGAAAGCATAAAAAAGGCGGGAGTTTCCCGCCTTTTTTAATGAAATAAACACGTTGTGTTCATGAAATGACCTGACGGTCATGAAATGCCTTTCAGGCATGAAATGCATCAAAGATGCATTAAGGAAGATTTTTGCCTTTAAGCGAAAATCAATTATAATTAAATTAGTTTTTGCCACAGCAAAAACTTACCTTAATGAAACCAAAGGTTTCATTTCATGATGCCTGGCATCATTTCATGGCATCGCCATTTCACGACACCGAAGGTGTCATTTCATTGTGAGTAAAACTATGAATTATAAAATAAACAAACGATTACTGTGTGCCGCTTCCTTTGTGGAAAAGGGCGCATCTGTTGCGGATATAGGCTGTGACCATGCCTATCTGCCCATATATCTTATAAAGGAAAATATTGCGCGCTCTGTTCTTGCCTGCGATATAAACGAGGGGCCCTGCGAGACTGCAAGAGATAATATCCGCCGTCAGGGGCTTTCTGAGGTCATATCGGTAAGATGCACCGACGGTTTGGTGGGAATAGAGGATTTTGCCCCCGAGAATATCGTTATCTGCGGTATGGGCGGAGATCTGATCTACCGTATAATCTCTGACTCCGAGTATACAAAAAGCGCAAGACCGCTTCTTATATTACAGGCTATGACCAAGGTAAGTGAGCTTCGCTCTTCCCTTCTGGCTTCGGGCTATAATATAGAAAAGGAAGCTCTTGTGTACGACGACAGGTTATATGAGGTCATTGTTTGCCGCTATGACGGTAAAAAAAGAGAATGGAATGCCGTGGAGCTGCTGACAGGAAGATATGCCGAAAAGAATGAGCTTTATACATCGCATATCGAAAAGCTTATAAAGCAGTACTCTGTCATTATTGAGGGCAAAGCAAGAGCAGATATAGATACATCGTATGAAGAAAAGATACTTGAGGAACTGAAAAATGAATGTAAGTGAATTATATAAATATTTTGACAGTATTATCCCCTGTGAGTTAAGCGAGGATTGGGATAACGACGGCCGTATGCTTATCTCCTCTGATAAGGAGATAAAAAATGTTCTTGTGGCTTTGGATGTTACTCCCGAGGTCGCCGAGGTTGCAATCAAGGGCGGTTATGATCTTATCGTTACACATCATCCCTATATATTCAAGCCCTTAAAGGGTATTACCGATCCTATGCTTGTTGCTCTTATAAAGGCAGAGGTTTCGGTATTCTCCTTCCACACAAGACTGGATACGGTAGAGGGCGGTGTAAATGACTGTCTGGCAGCGGCTCTCGGTCTTGAAAATGTCGAGCCCTTCTGCGAAATGGGCAGAGTCGGTGAAACCGAAGAGATCTCCTTTGATGAATTTGTAAGAAAAGTAAAGGATATCCTTGACGGTAAAAGGATAAACTATGTCAAGGGTAAGGAGACCGTTAAAAGGGTTGCTCTCTTAGGCGGAGGCGGAAAGGATTTTTGGGCGGATGCTGCAAGGTTAGCTGATGTATATATCACAGGCGAGATGTCCTACAACACTATGCTTGATGCACACAAGGCAGGCTTTTCGGTAATAGAAGCGGGACATTTCCATACAGAATTCCCTGTTTGTGACCGTATATGCGATATGCTGCTTGAAGCTGACTCTGAACTTAATGTGGATATAATGAAATTTTATCCTGTAAATACTCTGTAACCTGTTTACAAGTACAAAAAATTATTGTATAATATATTGATATCTACATTTGGAGGATAAACCGTGATTATTCAACTTGAAGAAGCTAAGCGCTCACTTATTGCACTCGAACCCGAGCTTAAGGAGCTTGGCTCTGCACTTAAAATAGATGCTCTCAGAGAAGAGCTTAAGGAGCTTGACGAAAAAACTTCTCAGCCCGATTTTTGGAACGATGCCGCAAACTCAGGTAAGGTGCTGCAGCGTCAGAAGGCGGTTAAGAGCAAGATAGAAAAATACGAGGCCCTGTTGACCAAGCACGAGGATACTATGGTGCTTTGTGAAATGGGTATTGACGAAAATGACGAGTCTGTTGTAGAAGAGGTTGAGGCAGAGCTTAAGACCCTCAGCGAGCTTGCAGAGCAGATGAAGATAGAGGTGCTTCTGTCAGGCGAATATGACAGAAATAATGCTATCGTATCATTCCACCCCGGTGCAGGCGGTACAGAGGCTCAGGACTGGGCGCTTATGCTCTACCGTATGTATACCCGTTGGGGCGAAAAGCACGGCTTTACCGTTAAGCTTATCGACTGGCTTGACGGCGAAGAAGCAGGTCTTAAAAGTGCTACCATCACCGTTGAGGGCGAAAATGCTTACGGCTACCTTAAGAGCGAAAACGGTGTTCACCGTCTTGTGCGTGTTTCTCCCTTTGACTCCTCGGGACGCCGTCATACCTCCTTTGCCTCGGTTGAGGTAATGCCTGAGTTTGACGACGATAACTCTATAGAGCTGCGCGACGAGGATCTTGAGATCACAGCCCACCGTTCCAGCGGTGCGGGCGGCCAGCATGTCAACAAGACCGACTCGGCTATCCGTATTGTTCATCTTCCTACAGGCATCGTTGTAGGCTGTCAGACAGAGCGAAGCCAGCTCCAGAACAAGGAGACCGCTCTTAAAATGCTCAAATCCAAGCTTTTGGAAATCAAAGAACGCGAAAAGCTTGAAAAGATCGAGGATATACAGGGCAATAAGACTAACATTGAGTGGGGCGCGCAGATACGAAGCTATGTATTTATGCCCTACACCCTTGCCAAGGATACCCGTACAGGCTACGAGGACGGAAACATCCAGGCGGTAATGGATGGCGAAATCGACGGATTTATCAATGCTTATCTCAAGCAGAATGCCAACAGTTAAGGAGAAATAAAAATGTTAAAGAAAACTAAGTTTTTTGTAGGTATTGCTCTTTTGGTTCAGTCATTTACATTTCTTATAATCTTCATTGTGCTTCTTGCCAAGCAAAAGAGCTTGTGGAAGACCTTCCTTATTATAGGTCTTGCAGGCGGTGTTGCAGGAACACTGCTTACCTATCAGGCACTTAAGGAGGACAAGCAGTTCAAGGCTATGATGGCGGCGGTCGACAGTCTTTGCGATTATGACGAGGACCGCGACGATGATTTTGAGGTAATGACCGACGATACGGCAAGTGAAGCTGATTTTGAATAACCATAAAAGCAGGGGTTTTACCCTGCTTTTATTGTATATTGACATTATGAACAAATCGTGATAAACTGTTTACAGTTTATTAAAATTTGGAGGTTCGTGTTATGTTCAAAGGTAAAAGAATGATAAGTATGCTTCTTTGTATGCTGATGCTCTTATCATCATTTTCCACCATTTCTTTTGCAAGAATAAGCGAAAGCACCAATAACATTCCGACAGATGTCGAGTACTACCGTACAGAGCCGGCAGATGAGGTGTCCGAGTTTGGCTACAGACCTATGGTTACCTATGATGCAGACGGTAATCAGGTAAAAATCTCTTCTGCTATGGCTACAGACACAGGGGAGCTTGCTTCTCTTGCTACCTCACTTCCCTCCTCTTACAGCAGCCTGAATGTAACAAATTCGGTGGGTGCTCCTATTGTAGGTCCTGTAAAGGATCAGGGAAATTCCGGCACCTGCTGGGCGCAGGCGGCAAACGATGCTGCCGAGACCGCTTATCTGCGTAACAATGCGGTTGCAGAGGTAGACTTTTCTGAGGGTCATCTTGCTTGGTTCGGCAACAGATCTCAGAACCCCGACCCGACTGACCCTGCATATATGGACGGCTATAACTGGGCAAATCCCTATGATGCAGGCGGTAACAACCTGGTTTCGGGCGGTGCCTTTGCAAAATGGTCGGGCCCTGAATTTGAGGAATATGCTCCCGACCCCGACTGGTACGGACCCTATCCCGCTTACTCCTACAACCAGACAAACCGTTTTGTTTCCGAGCAGCATCTTATAACAAATCTGATGGTGGACGGCCACAACGTAAATCTGATAAAAGCATATATTCAGATATTCGGCGGTGTAGTTGGCGGTTACTATTCTGTTAAGGCAGGCTACCGCTTTGGTGATGCTACCACCTACTATCAGACCGACACCGAAGCTGTCACCAACCACGCAATTTATATCGTAGGCTGGGATGACAGCATCCCCGCTTCCGCTTTTGCTTCAAACCCTCCCGGTCCCGGTGCCTGGCTTGTAAAGAACAGCTGGGGCGAGGACTGGGGTGATGACGGTTACTTCTGGCTGTCATACCACGAGCCCTCTATCGACGCCTGCTGGCTTATGGACTTTGAATCCAAGAACGGTGTTGACAACAACTATACCTATGATCCCTCCTGGGGTGAAGGCTATATATTCTTCATGTGGCCCGGAGGCGCCCAGGACGGAAAAACCATGACCTACTGCAACAATTTCATCGCAAAGGGTAACGAGATTCTTACCCAAGTAGGTATATATACCATGGATAAGCACTCCCGTCTGACCGTTAAGGTCTACGTTGACAATCCTGCAAGCGACCCCTTCAAGGGACGTTTTGTTTCCGCGGTTGCCGAGGAGGTGTCAGGCGAGGGCTACAGAACAATACGTTTGACAGACCCTGTTACACTCTCTCCCGGACAGATGTTCAGTATTGTAGTGGAAAATACCACATTATCCGATATTCTGCCCTGTGCGGTACAGGAAAACACCGCTTATTCAAAGGCAAGACCCGGACAGAGCTATTATCTGACAGTGGTACAGGGTACAGACACTTACTTCTGGCACGAAAACGACGGTAATTTCTTTATCAAGGCTTTCACAAAGGATGTAAACGCACCCGATAAATCCGCGCTTCAGGTTCAGTATAATGCAGCCGTTGCAAAGGGTTACCCCGAGGATAATATCTACCTTATGAACGCAAAGGCGGTTCTTGATGATCCGGATGCCTCAAAGCAGGACGTTACAAACGCGTTCAACCGCCTTGGTCATCAGAATAACTATTACGGTGTCAAGGTATCCTTTGATCCCATACTTGATACAGTCGCCCCCGAGCCTATCGTCAGTGCAACCGGTAATATAATCGAAATCCCCGACGTTACTCCCGAGGCTGACGGCTGGGCATTTGTAGGTTGGAGCGAGTCGGGTAATGCAGGTACTACCCTCTATTCTCCCGGTAAGAAGTATGCCGTTCCGGGTGAGATAACCCTTAAGGGTGTATGGATCCGTTCAGACGAGGACGGCAAGTACCCTACAGGCGGCAACTATGCGGTATACTACAATGCCAACGGCGGTAAATGGTCGAAGTGGGTAACTACCCAAAACCTCAAGAGTCCCACGACCTACGGTCTCTTAAGATTTACCGATCTTTTTAAGTTCCCCATAGATACAAGAAGCCTCAGCCGCGAGGGCTACAGACTACAGACCGACCGTGACGATATGACAGTTCCCGAATTCTGGTCGGGCGACGGCAAGGGTAATACCACATATAACGATCCCGCAACCAACAACGGCTATGAATATGTTATCTATCCCGATGCATATAAGTCAAGCGTATTTATGGTAAACACCGACCGTGTTCGATACGGCGAAAACATCTTCGTCTATGCCGCGTGGGATCCTATTGTTACCTATGATATGAATAACGGTACGGGTATGACAGTTCAGGACTTTAACTATATTACAGACGGTAACGAATATATCATTCTCGGCGCAGGCGGCAGAACCGAATATGCAGATGCAAACGGAAATGCAAAGAAAAACCGCGAAAGCTATAACGGTCTTGCTACCATTCCTGCCGACAGCGGTGTAATAAGCTGGAACACCGCTCCCGACGGCAGCGGCAAGACCTACAAGGTAGGCGAGGCTTACGATGTTACCGAGCCTCTTACTCTCTACGCTATCTATGAGGATATCGTTCACGAGCATAGCTACGAGGGTGCTATGACTACCCTGCCCACCTGCGAGGGTGAAGGAGTTATGACCTACACCTGTGCTTGCGGTGAAAGCTATACAGAAGTGGTTGCGGCTTTAGGTCACGCAATGACCGATTGGACAGTAACCAAGGAAGCGACAGCTACCGAGGCAGGTATTGAAGAAAGATCCTGCCGCCGTGGTTGCGGTCTGACAGAGACAAGAGAGATCCCCGCACTTGGTGTAGAGGAAAGCGAGCTTGCAGTATCTGCAGACGGTCCTAACCTTACAATCAGCGGTATGGTCAATGTAAAGGATGTATTTATTGCACTTGGTGACTACAACACCTACAAGGATGTCAAGGCTAATGCAGTAGTTCAGCTTACCACAAATAAGCTTGCAGGTGCTGAAAGCTACACCTACACA
>JAFYLH010000002.1 GCA_017537175.1 Clostridia bacterium
TACTTCTACAACAACGAAAGAATTCAAACTAAAACAAAACTGACTCCGCTTGAAAAGCGAAGTCAGTATGTTGCTTAAAACTTAATAGATTATACTATAGGGGTGTTTTTTTGTGCTGTCCGCACAAATTGGGGCACAACACTTATTATCGGTACTTTCGGTACTGATAATCATAACAAGTGCCTGTGTGATATACCTCTTCGACTATTATCACGCAGATCCAGATGCAGTCGGAGCGTATGCCGAGCTTGACGGCAATATAGTCTTTGAAGCCGAAAATTCAGAGGTTGGATTTATCTTCTATCCCGGCGGTAAGGTTGAATATACCGCATATGCTCCTCTTATGTCGGCATTGGCAGAAAGGGGAATAACCTGTGTTCTTGTGGAGATGCCCTTTAACCTTGCGGTCTTTGATATTGATGCCGCAGAGGGGATACAGGCTGACTATCCCCATATCAAGGACTGGTATATCGGCGGTCATTCGCTTGGCGGCTCTATGGCGGCATCTTACCTTGCCGATAATGCCGAGGATTACAGGGGACTTGTACTTTTGGGGTCATATTCTACAGCCGACCTGAACGAAACCGTTCTTAAGGTGCTTTCGGTCTACGGAAGCGAGGATAAGGTGCTTAACCTTGATAAGTATAACCAATATAAGCCCAATCTCCCCGATGACTTCACCGAGCTTGTCATAGAGGGCGGATGTCACGCATATTTCGGTGCATACGGTGAGCAGAAGGGTGACGGAAAGGCTGCAATTACCCGTGAAGAACAGACAGAGCAGACTGTTTCTGCTATTCTTGATATGATAAACGATGAGAACTAACCAATATTTACGCAACCTCAACCGTGTTGAGTTTATAATAACCTATGCCTGCAGCGGTAGGTGTAAGCATTGCTCTCAGGGGGATCATCCCGATGTGGGAGAGGTTATAGATGCCGAGGCGGCAGTTAAAGCTCTACGGGAGGCAGCACAAAATTATTCGATAAAATCTATAATGACCTTTGGCGGTGAGCCGCTTATATATGCCGACAGGGTCTATCCTATACACAAGGCGGCAAGTGAGCTTAATATCCCCAAGCGGCAGCTTATTACCAACGGATTTTTCAGCCGCGATGAAGAAAATATCCGCAGAGCTGCACACAGTCTTGCCGATTGCGGAGTAAATGATCTTCTTTTGTCTGTGGATGCTTTCCACGAGGAATCGATCCCTATGTCATATGTAAAGCTTTTTGCCCGTGCATTGGTAGAGGAGGGTGTTCCCACAAGGCTTTCTCCCGCCTGGCTTGTATCGGCTGAGGCGGATAACCCTTATAACACAAGGACAAGGGAGCTTCTTTTTGAGTTTACCTCCTTAGGCTTGCCTGTAGGAGAGGGAAATGTCATATTTCCAAAGGGGAAAGCATTAAAATATCTGGCCGAATATATCGACCCAAATGCCAAGGACCCTTATGAGGATGATCCCGCCGATATCAGATCGATTTCCATAGAGCCGGACAACACTCTTATGGGAAAGAGCATATTGGATAATGATATTATGAAGATACTTTCACGGTATACTCCGTGTTGACAGATTTTAAAGCATACAGGAAGATAAAAATGACCAAGCAAGAGCTTTTAAGCTACTGTGCCGAGACCTACGGCACGACTCCGGATCATCCCTTTGAGGATGATTTTGTTACAACGGTGCTGAGACACAGGGATACAAAAAAGTGGTACGGTATAATTATGGAGCTTTCCCGAAGCAAGCTTGGTCTTGACAGCGGCGAGGCGGTGGATGTTATAAATCTTAAGCTGCCACTTGAAATGTACGGCTCATTCGGTAAGGAGGAGGGCGTGTACCCGGCATACCATATGAACAAGCTTCATTGGATATCGGTGATATTGCAGGACGCATCGGAAGAGACCCTGCGCTTTTTGGTAAATGTAAGCTATGAATCCACAAAAAGAAAAAACAAATTACGGCAAGAGGTATAATTTACTCTTGCCGTAATTTATTTTTAAACCGTTCAAAGCCGTCCTTTGGTCTGTAAGAAAAGCTGCCAAAGGATATTCTTTCAAGACTCTCACCCCGGGAGTCTGTAAGCTCCAGATGTCCCTGTGATGCCTTGAGTGTATAGTTATTATTTATGGGATATGAGCAGTTAAGATCCTCTATCCCGACCTCCGCCAGCTCCTCAAAGACCTTGTTTATTGCATTCATTAAGCTGTATTCTATATCCGATGTGACCGAAAAAAGCTGATATGACTGAGCACAGCTGTCAAGCAAAAGCTTGCTTGTAAAGAGGGGAACTCCTCTGTGGGTATCGCGTATAAGTATAGGCTTAGGCAGCTCCTGCCAGCGGAGAATTTTAAAGTAATAGTAAGGCTCATCACCGTTTGGGCGGCTCATAGGCACGGGGATACGGCTGCGCCTGACCCTCTGTACGGTTATGACCTCGCCGTAGCGGTGTATACCCGGTTCACTTCCTATCCCCTGCTCGTGGAGGGCTATATAGCGTATCGGCAGCTTGTCCTCGGTTATGAACTGAGCGGGAGCATAGTATCCGCGGTATTTAAGTATAAATTCAAGCTGTAGGGCATCCCGTACGGTTCCCACCATAGTATCCCGGTTGCTCCAATCGTATGTATCGTCCGATAAAGAGGAGTTTTTAAGGTCATTACAAAAGCTAATATATTTTTTCAGCGAATTGCGCATCCGACCAAGAGCTTGGCGCTTTCTTTTCTTTAGCTTTAAAAGCTCGGTTATACGGGCGCTTTTTCGTTTTGCGGGGGTGCGGCCTTCATTCAGCCTCGCCTCAATTGCCTCAAGGAGAGCACTACAGCTGTCAGAGGTGTATGCGGTGTCAATGTCTGCTTTGAATTCTTTTTGTATTTTGCGCAGGTAAGAGCAATATGTACCGGTGCTTTTATATCCCTTGTCCTTAAGCCATAATACAAACTCATTCCTTTTAAAAGACATGGTCTCTCCTTTCAAAAAAATGAAACTAAGCTTTGATTTTATTTATTTCCCAAGGCATAAAATGCTACAGCTGAGGCCGCGGCAACATTCAGCGAATCTACTCCGTGATACATGGGGATCTTTACGGTATAGTCGCAATCTTCTATAGTTTCATCCGACAGGCCGTCCCCTTCTGTTCCCATAATGACCGCCAGCTTTTCTTCGGCATTAAGCTTTGGATCGCTTACAGAGATCGACTCATCCTTAAGTGCCATAGCAACGGTCTTGAATCCCAAAGCCTTAATTTCGTCAAGGCTTTCATCAGCAAGGAAGGTCCATTCTATCTGAAAAACAGTACCCATACTCACCCTTGCTGCCCGTCGGTATAGGGGATCCGAGCATCCGGGGGTGAGAAGCACCGCATCCATACCGAGAGCTGCGGCAGAACGGATTATGGCACCCACATTTGTGGGGTTCATAACCTTGTCAAGGATAACAATTCTGCTTTTGTTTTCGCATATCTCTTTGACAGAGGCAAGAGGCCTTCTTCTCATAGCACACAGCATACCGCGGGTGAGCTTAAAGCCCGTAAGCTGAGTCAGAATATCAAACTCGGCACAGTAAACAGGTACATCACCTATTCTGTCAAGGATAGGCTTACCCTCGCCCTCTATATGCTTTTTCTCCATAAGGCAGGAGACAGGCTCATAGCCTGCATCAAGAGCTCTTTCGATGACCTTTGGACTTTCGGCTATAAACATTCCCTTGTGGGGGAACTCGCGGTTCAATAGCTGAACCTCACTCAGCCTTGCATATACATCAAGCTCAGGGGCATTAAAATCTGTTATTTCTATAATATTTTTCATACAATTACTCCGTCAAAAAGCTTTAATGCTGCAGGCTTAAATAAGAAATATCTTTAGAAAATGGAGTGGAGGAAAGATATATTCCACCGATATATTCGGGAAAATTTTTATCCTTTACCCAATCGGTAACAGGTATATTACCGTCGATACAGCATATTTTCCCATAAGACTCGTTTAAATGGGTTATCATACAGGAGACGGTGTGGGGCAGGGTGAATTTACTTATATCTGCATGGATATACGAAAAAAACTCTTCTGTACTGCCGTGGGGAGCAAAGCGCAGGATCCCCTGCCAGGGGTTGGGAATATTTGTGGGGTCGCTTACAGATATTTTCTGTTTTTTCCATTCATCCTCCCACGGCAGATCTCCCGCGCCGTGCCTTGTGACATAGCTGCGCGTGACATATACGAGCTCGGGCAGGGTATTTGGTGCGTAGCGGCTTAAAAATGCCAGGGGATTGTCGCTTCCTGTCTTTGAGCTTGTCAGATGGGGAGCAAATTCTATACAGTCCTCGTCCAGCATAAGTCCCTGGGCACCCTCAAAGATTATATCGTCATATGCGGATATGATATCTTCGTTACTCAGGGTTATAAGCTGTAGTGCAGAGTGCATTTGCTCTGATGCGTTCTTTATAACATTCCGGTCGCTTAACATTTCTCCGTACTCGCCCATTTGGTCAAGTGACAGACCCAGCTGCTCTAATCTTTTGGGCAGATAGGTACGGCGTATATCCATAAGCTTATCACATAGCTCCTGCGGGGCGGATCTGTAGATATCTCCGAGATGAATACAGTATTCACGGTTACTTGAGCGCTCCGAGGCTTCATTGATACCCATACCGCAGCTTCCGTGCCGTTTTTGTCCTCTGGAGCTTTCCAGAGCCATATTGATAAGTATATCGTCTATATAGACACAGCGGCAGAGGGGATGAGCAATTATACGGGGCAGTCTGCCCTCTGATGCCAAAAACTCCTCCGCCTCCTCGGGTAGCTTGTACAGGTCGGGGAGAAAGGTCTGAGCCCAATAGGTGTCGGCATTTCGCAAAGAACCCGAGGAAAGCTGATGGAACACAAAGCGTCTGTCGGGCAGGTCTACGGTATGTCCCGCCTGTGCGCCGCCGTTATGACGGATGACAAGACAGCTTTTGCCCTCGGCACTTGCCTTGGCGGCAAAATAATCGGTTGCCAGACCCTTTCCCTCGTCTCCAAAGCTTTTGCCTATAATTATACTTATACTCATTTACCCAACAGCTTTGCAATCAGGCTTTTCTTTTTGAGAGGAGTTGTCGGTTTGCTTTTATCTGTGGGAGATTTAGGGGGCATATTTGTGGTATTGGCAGACTTATAAGGAGGAGTATTGATGTTAACTCTGGTGCTATTTTGAGTTGAAGTGGGTTTGGGCGGATCGTTTACGGGAGCTTTAAAACCGACAGGTGTTTTTTGGCTGAGGTCAATTTTCTCTACCGCGCTGCAAACTACATTGCGTGATTGATCAGGCCACTGTGCTATAACATCGTCCTTGCTCATTCCGTTTGTGATCTGCATAATAGAGGTAATGGCTTCACAGAGGTATTCAATGTTGCTGACATAAGCAACTCTGCCGGGCAAAAAGTCACTCCAGGATTCGGCAGAGCTTTCTCTTTTTACAACGATATGGAATATCTCATACTTTTCGGCTGCCATGGAATAAACCTGTGCCAAGGATATAGATCCGCCGTTATAGTCGTCTCCGTATACCGCTCTTATCTCTTCGGCAAGCAGACTTTCGCCCCGATGTGCTCCGCAGATCTCATCGCCTATGGTGAACAAAAAGCCCTTTTTGCCGCGTTTGTTGAAGCTGTCTATGCTTGTATGCTTTGCGGCAAAGTACCATACCAGAGAATCATAGCTGTATCTGTTTCCGCTAAAGCCCACCTTTAATTCAAGCAGCTGCTCCACAACGCGTATATCCGCTTCAAACTGTGTTACCTGCAGGGCACCGTTGGGCTCGGCGGGGGAGGTTATGGCTGCGCACATAACATGGGGATTGGTTACGGGATTCTTATCATAAAGCTCCAGTATGGTCTTGTTAAGCGAATTTTTTGCTATCTCCGCCGCAAGATAACCCATAGAGCCGGTTACATCAAATGCCAATATTATCGGCGTGGAATTGGGCGAATCCTCGCTGTCGCAGGACTCACGCATTGTAATATATTTCGGGTCATATTTTTGATTGAGCAGATTACTGCTGAAGATCTCACTTGCATTTGAGGAGCTGTTGATTCCTCTGCTGTTTTTAAGCTTGATCCAGTCACTTGCTTTATAGCTTCCGTGTCCCATAATATAATCCTTTCTGTGTTTAAAAAGATATGGTGTTCTTTTTTACGGTTGGTTGGATTGATGCAACAGAACGGGCAATTCTTTGCGCTATTCTCTGATCCAGCAGACCAAGAGCATCGTTAAGAGAAGCACCCTCTGTGTAGGTAATGATAGTTGTTATAAGGTCTGATAAGCAGTCTATATCCTTAATGCCGATGAGCGCACAGCGGCCGGGCATCAGGGCTGTCCATTTTTGGAATATCTCTGTATCGGCTGTAATTCCCCGATCTATATGGATATGAAAAACATGGTATCTTTTTTGTGCCTCAAGTAAAAGCTCTTGATTTGAGATATCATACTTTTGGTAAGAGCTGAAATTACTGTTTATCTCAGCTGAGCTCAGAGACGGGTGGCAAAGATCGTCTCCGATAGTAAAAATATATCCCTTTTTACCCCGCTTGTCAAAATGGTCGTGCCTTGTATGATGGGCGGCAAAATACCAAAGGAGATTATATGACTCACCGTTATTGCCGCCTCCTCCGCCCTCAAGGCAGAGCTCCAGCAGCTGCTCTATGATACGGATATCCGATTCAAACTGTGTGACCTGCAGGGGGTATTTGTCACTTTTGCAATCGCCTATGGCTGCGCACAGGATCTGGGGAGCGGAGCAGCAGCTTTCGTTCAATAATTTGGTTACTGTACTGTGTACAGAGTTGGTCGCCAGCTCCTTTGCAAGATAACCCATAGATGCGGTAACATCAAAGCCTATGATGATAGGAGTTGATCCGGAGCCCTCCGTGGCATCACGGGATTCACGGTATGTAATAAGCCTTGTGCTGTTACGGTCGGTGGCAGTTTTATACTTGAAGATATTACCCACATCTTCGGTACTGTCCAGCCTTCGGCTGCTTCTCAGACTCAGCCAATCGGCCGAGGTATAGCTTCCTCTTCCCAAAGTTGTCAGTCCTTTCTTCCGTATATATTACCGTCATCGGTATCCATAGTGATAAATTTGCGTTCTCCGTAGGCCTTGATAAGCATATCATCCCAAAACGCAAAGTCGTCGTATGCGGTAACGCGGGGGGTGGAGCGCAGGAAATCTGCAAATGCCTTGGGAATATCAATATCACTGTTGATGTGATCCGCATCCCTGCAGCCAAGAGCGCAGGCGGCGGTATTCCTTAGTCCCATAAGGTTATTTTGAGATACAAGAAGCTTGCGGTCACTATAGGAAAGGGTGTGTGTCTTTCCGCAATTCCACCAGTTTCCGTACAGGGATGCCTGATGGGTGTAGGGATTTATATATACTGTATCAACGGTGATCTGAGGATGCACAAGGGAGCTGAACTCCAGTACACAGCATAGATTTTCAAGCCTGCTTACTATCCAGGCAACATGTCTGCCGCTAAGAGCACCAAAAAGACGCAGGGGATATTCATCCTCATCCTTTGAAACAACGCAAATGTGAGTTCCGTCATCCAAAGTAAACCCGCCGCTTATCCTGGGGAAAAAGCTTTCCAGATTGCGTGTGTCGGCAGAGGGGTAATCCAAGGCCGCTATATTTTTTCTGAAAAGCTCGATCTTTTGAACACCGTTATCCTTGAAATGAAAGATAATATTCCGTCTTGCTACATATACCTCGGCATCCTTGTCGGTATAGTGGTGCATATACTTGATTTCTATAGGTGTGCCGTCTGCACATACAACGGTCTTGGTTTTGGCAGACTCCCACAGCTTTTCGGCCCTTTGCTTTCTTTCCTGATCGCTTTTTGAGGAAGCAAAGAACTCATTCATTCTTGCATAAAGCTCCTGATAATAATCGGTATCCTCGTGATTTAAAAGAAATCTGTTGCCGCAATAATTACATTCGGCAACCATACCGCTGGCATCCAGAACCATTGCACCGCCGCATATTTTACACTGTAAAGCTTCCATAAATCTCACCTCGTACATAGGTACTTTTATATAAATTATATCACGGTAAATGTATAAATGCAATGAAAAAAGGAGCAAATTGCTCCTTTTTGTTACAGATTTTTCGGTTTTTTGATCCTGTTCAGTTTTGCGTTCATTCTGAGCAGCTCCTCCTTGGTAAAGGAGATATTTATCATACCCAGCATTCCGGTGAGCCTGAGTACGGTAAAGCCGTTTACCATCTTCAAAGCCCCCTTGTTCATATAGCTGCTCTTCTTCATTTTTTCCGTGCCCGTGCCCTTTTGCTTTTTTGCTATAGACATAAGCAGGCAAGCACACCAGAGCTTACCCCGGGCAGACTTCATAATGTCGCCTATCGTGTCGTTAAGCGAATATCTGCCCTCTGTTTCGGTTATATCAAACCAGTTAAGCACAGCACCCTGCTCACGCAGTATATAGTCCTGATTTACCCTGTCCACCTTTTGGATAAATGAGCTGTCACGGTACTCACCTGCTATTGCTTCAAGCTTTGTTTGTCCCACATTGGGTACATCAAAATAGAAGAAATGATCGGGAGCGGTCTTTTTGCCAAGTGATTTACCGCCTGCAAAAAGCTCTACCTCGGGCAGATTTGAGTATACCGTAACTCTGGTAACATCCTCTGTACGGTCTACATACCTTTTACCGCATATATGAACAAAGGGTTCATCCGACAGCCACGCCTTGTAGGCATAGAAGGCATCCTTTTTGTACTTGCGGTCAAAGGTGACAAGTCCCTTGTGGTTCTGTCCGTTTTCGCCTCCCTCGGCTCTTGCATCCGCACCAAAGTCAAACATATTCCACACATGGGTCGCCCATAGATATTTACGGCTGAAGAGCTGCTTTATCAGCTGCTCGTGGTAGTATGCCTGATATTCCTCGGTATAGTCCCCCTGCTTTGGATTTGAGGAATGCCAGTTAAGTGCCTCACAGCCGTACTCGCTGCAGCCGATAGGTCGGTGGGGATATTTTTTGTGGAAGTTGTCAAACCAGGCTCCGTTTTCCTCCACCGAGCCTCCGTACCAGCCAAAATAGTGGTTGTAGGAAAGCACATCGGTAATATGAACTATCCTTTCATTGATATCACACATAGAGATACAGGCAAGGGTGGTGGGGCGGGTAGGGTCTGCTTTGTGTACAAGGTCATTGAGCTGCTTGTGCATAGCGATAAGATCGGGATCCTTTGCGCCGTCCATGGTTATTTCGTTTGAAAGACCCCATACCGCAATACAGGGATGGTTATAGTTCTGGGTTATCAGCTCCCGCATCTGTGATACCGCATTTTCGTTGGCGGTGGACATATGCTTTGAGATATAAGGTATCTCTGCCCATACCACCACACCCTTTTGGTCACAAAGATCATAGAAATAGCTGTCATGCTGATAGTGGGCAAGACGGATGGTATTGGCACCCACCTCGCAGATAAGCTCCATATCCTCCTCGTGATGGCAGGGCAGCAGGGCATTGCCTATCTTCCATCTGTCCTGGTGTCTTGCCACTCCTCGCAGAGGGTATTCTTCACCGTTGAGTATAAAGCCCCTCTCGGGATCTATAATGTAGCTTCTGCAGCCAAATCGCACGCTGATCCTGTCCACCTCTGCTCCGTTATGCATAAGCGACAGTATAGCTGTATAAAGATAAGGGTCCTTTCTGCCGTTCCAAAGATGAGGATCGTTTATTGTAAGGACCTCGGAGCTGTTTTCGCTATCCTTTTCGCAGACAAGCTCACCCTCCATACCGTATATACGGTAAAGGACACGGCAGGCATTTGCGCCGTTGTGGAAGGTATCTATCCTTACATCCGCTTTACCCTCGCTTACACAGGGGGTTATCATAACACCGCTTGTGCCATAGTAATCAAGATCAAAATGAAGCTCACTTACCGCTATGATGTTTACATCACGGTATAGTCCGCCGTAAAAGGTAAAATCCGCGATCTGGGGATATACTCTGTCATTTGCCGAATTGTCAACAATGATACACAGACAGTTTTTTTCTCTCAGGGTGTTTGTGATCTCCACTCTCCAGGCAGAATATCCTCCGTCGTGATGGGCAAGTCTTTTGCCGTTCATATATACATCAGCCGAGGAGTTTGCACCGTTGATTTCGAGATAGTATTTTTCGCCGTGCGGCAGCTCGCTTTTTTCAAGCTCCTTTACATAACAGCAGCTGCCTCTGAAATAATCATTACCTCCGTCCTGACCGTCTATGGCATTCCAGGTATGGGGCAGATCGATTTTTTCACCTGTAACAGGCAAAGCGGTGGGAACGGCTGTGCTGTCCTTTATAAAGGTCCAATTTTTATTGATGCTTAAGATATTTCTCATTTATTTTCCTCGCTTATCTGCGTCGTCCTTTAAGGATCTTTGTATTTTCCAGAACCCTTTTTTTATTAAGGTCATATACAAGAGCCAGCACCACACCTACCATAATATACAGTATAGCAGGTATAAGTGTAGCGATATTATATATTCCGTTGTTTACCTCGCCTGTCTGACTTGCCGCACCCTCGATATAGCCTATGGCAGACAGAGACCAGGCCCCCAGAGCACTTGCAATAGCCTGTCCTATCTTTCTTGAAAACGAGCACACCGCATATATGGTTCCGTCCTCACGGTGGCCTGTGCGAACCTCGTGATCGTCGGTAATATCGCTGACAAATGCCCATATGATAAGATTGAAGAGCCCAAACCCAAGAGAGCCCACGATGCTGAGCACTACATAGAGCCACATATTGTCGGTATGAATGACAAAAAGTATCAGATATGCCACCGAGCCCATTATCGCGGAAACAACACCCAGCTCCTTTTTGCCAAACCTCCTTGTAAGGGGAACGGCGGCAGGTGCAAGAGCAAGGGCGGGAACAAAGCCTACGGCATTGATAATAGTCAGACCCATAGTGTTGTTGAAATAATCCTTGAATATATAATTGTTGATGGTCTGATTGAGCATATGTGCACCGAGAAAGCAGACATATACAATAAGGATACCGATAAGGGCGCGATTGGTAAGAAGAGTCTTACCTGTCTGCGCAAAGGAAGCTCTCTCCTTGTTATCGGTCACGCTTACCCGTTCCGTGCACATACGGTAGCAGAGAAGATAGCAGCCTGCGGCAACGGCAGAAAGAATAAGTGCCACTACAGGAAAAGCCCCTGCATTGACCACCTGTGTGCCGTCCTCAAGTCTGGTGTAGAGAAAGACGGGCAGTACAACTCCTATCAACACCTGGGGAATAAGCGAGCCCACACCACGGAAGGTAGAAAGAGCCGCGCGGTCATCTGCCTCGGTGCTCATAAGGGATGCCATAGAGCCGTAGGGAATGTTGATTGCGGTATAGCATATACTGCCCCAGAACAGATATGTCACAAACATATATACCACACGCAGCCACATAGCGGCATTTACCATAGCGCTCTGATACATAAGAAAGCTTGCCAGCGCAACAGGACCGCACATACGGATAAGCCAGGGCCTGAATTTACCGCCCTTGCCTGCCTTTATGCGGTCAGCAATTCTTCCCATAGCGGTATCGGTAAAGGCATCAAGAACTCTTGCAATAAGAAACATTGTGCCTACCAGAGCCGCATTTATTTTAAGAACATCGGTATAGAATACGGTAAGGAACATACTTGCCAGTATAAATGTAAAGTCATTGGCAATATTGCCAAGCATATATCCAACCTTGTCTCTTATGCCAAAGGGACGGATGTTTTCGGGGTTTTTATTCAATTTAGTGCTCCCTTCAATAAGTATTATAGCAGAATTTATCACTCAAGGCTATACTGTTTAGAAATATTATTTGACACTACGGAAGGGTTTTACACAAGGGATCTGAAATATTGTTTAAAAGATATATCGGATCATGAACAGCCTTATTCAAAAAAGGTTTATGATACAACCTTATGGAAAATGCTATTATCATAATCATTCTTGCGGATATGTCACCGGATAAAATTGAGGAGCTCTATAGTAAAAATGATGTACGCAAATGAAAATGCCGTCAGGATTAATTCCTGACGGTCTTAAATTCATTATACGGTGTTGTCAGAACAACACCGTTTTCTAATGTAAATTCAACATATTTACCTATTGCACCTTGGGGGAGCAGAGCCTCGGTCTTGTCCGGATCAAGGTCAACTATCTGCCATTCCTGTTCCATAAAGGTATTACGCAATCCGTATTTTTCACGGTTGGTATAGGTCATTTTTTCGGTTATATAAAAGAGCCGAACCGACTTTATCCTTGCACTGCAGGAATAGATTACCTTATCGGCAGAGTATTCTGCTGTCACCTCGGGTATTTTGTTGCCTGCAAGGATTTGATCCGCAAACCAATAGCTTTCCTCGGGTGTATAAGCACAGGAGTGGGAGTGTCCCATATTGTGTATCATAGAAAGACAGGTGTCACAGTTACCCGTTTTTGTGTCCTGATATGACATAGAATTTGAATTTACCGAAAAACAGCAGTCGTCATTCCAGCAAAGCCACATTACGGGGATCTTAACACGGTCAAAGTGCTTTTCGGCATACCATTTCTGTGTGCCGGGGACATTGAATATCTTATCAAGTCCCGAGAGCCCGCAACCGAGATATCCCGAGCCGTATATCGGCATGGCAAAGGCAAAGCGGCTGTCATAGCCTATGACTATGGAGGCGATTATACCGCCCCAGGAAATACCGCATAAACCGATCCGGTCGCTGTTTACTCTTTGGTCCGAGCGAAGCAGATTGTTTGCAAGAATAACAGAAGATACCGCGTGATACATCCATTGATCCTTTATCGGCATATCCGAATCTGCTATATGTGTGGTGCTCGGCCCTGCCGTGTAGCCTTCTTTATCGAAGGGTGCAACTAACTCGTGTACCATATGCTCAGCCCCGCCGCCCTCATACAGGTTTACCGGTCGGGCAGGGAAGAATCCGTCGGTAGACATAGCGATCGCGGCATATCCACGCTCATTCCACTTCTTTATCCACATATCATCGGGATGACCTCCGCCGCCGTGAACAAGAATGACGGCAGGCACGGGCTTGTCCGCAGCTTTTGGGAATCCAATATGGGCAAAGATCCTTGTAGGCTTACCCTTGTATACAGCTCCCTTGTATGTGACACACTTGATGCCGTCATATTCACCCGTGCAGTCATATTCGGGGAAATACTCTGCCTCTGCATCCATACCGAACAGATCTTCAAAAGAAATCATAGTTACCTCCTGTGGGGTAAATCCTTACTGAAAGTATAGCATACAGGCGGAATAAAAGCAATAAAAAGTATTATTGTAAGACAACTCTTTTTGAGTTACGTTGACAATGATTTTCGATGATGTTATAATCAATATATAAATCTCACTGTTCAAGAGGTAACATCAATGGGAAAAGTGTCTGTAAAAGAAAATAAAAGTATATATCAAATCACAAGAGAAAATTTAGGCTTGAGCAGAGCGGCTGCTGTTAAATATATTCCCGGAGATCCCGACTTCCCCGGTATGGACGGTATACCCGAATACCGTCTTGTAAAATTAGAGGACGGAACTGTACCTGTACAGCCTGCGGATGTTGTTGTTATGGCTAAAAGATATAACGAGCCGGAACTACGCAATCATTACTGTTGCCACGAATGTCCCATAGGTCAGATTGATGCTCCCGAGGTTACTTTTAAGGGTGGTATACACGAAATATTGGTCAGTATGGCTGTGTCTCTCAAAAATGTAAACCATAACAAAATCAGACTTATGGAAATTCTTGAGGACGGTGAGGTCGAGGAGGACGAAGCCGAGGATTTTGATAAAATCTCTGAGGAGCTTGAACATATTTCCATGACTATTGAAGCACTGCAGCTGTGGTGTGAAAAAATGAAAATCCGTCCCGACGAAAAGTAGAATACATTCAACAACGGCGTTCCACATCGGAACGCTTTTTGTTTTGCTGAATTAGTGAAAATAACCCTGCTTATTTTACGGAACTTGTTGTTTCTATTTGTTTCTGCAGGTGGTATCATATATACATAATCAAACAGAACTTAATGAACAAAAGAGGTGATGACATGACTGTACGACAGAGGGTGTTGGCTCTGCGCTTGCTGGAAAAGCAGAGGAAAAATCCTGAATATGTAAAGAAAATCGGTGTAGAGATTGCTATAAAGAAGAAGAGTAATAAACGACTATAAGACAAAAAGGGGTATATATAACGATGAATAAAGAGTTACTAATTAAGAATCTCAGGTATTTAATAGATTCTGATGAATTTAGTCAGACTTCTATAGCGTTAATGTTTGGAGAAAAACAATCCACATTCAACGAATGTGTTAATGGCAAAAGAATAGAAGTTCCAATACGAATATTGGAAAAGTTTTCTTTCAGGTATAATGTTACTATAGATGATTTGCTGTACAAGGATTTGTCCGAAGAGTATGAGGTGTTAGATAATTTCGATTCAGAAAAAAATTCCAACAGTTTAAAACGAGCGATACTTCCTTTGCTAAGTCCTAGATATATGTTTAATAATACAATGTTTGAAGAAGCGTTTGAACTGACGGAAAAAGCATTTAAATGCGAGAATATCAAAGAGTTCAACAAAAATATATGTATTTATGAACATGCAATAGACTTATATAGAACTGTATGGGAAGAAACAAAGAATTGTGAGGTATTGGCTAATAGCATATCTTTATTGTTGTGGATTTTTTATAGGTATACTCCAAGCACTATAAGACTAGAACGATCATTAAATAAAAAAGGTGTTTTTGGGATGTCAGAAATACGACAGGGTTTATTAAATGATCTTAGTGAGGATATTTGTGATAATTATGAGCGTAAAAGAAGTGCTTTTCTAAAAAAATACTATGATTTGGTTTACGATTACATAAAGGAACTTAAGCATAATTTAGAATATGTTGATCTAGGTGATTTTTATTTGACTTTATGTAATATATTTCACTTTGTAGAAGACCCTTCGGAATATAGCCGTACGACTTGCAATAAAGCGGCTGAAATGATGCTTATTCAACAGTATTATATGGGTAATAAGTATACTATACAATACTTATATGCCTATAGTTAAAATTATCGGAATTTCCGATAATTTTCTACCAACACCTATATTTGTTTTCAAGGAAATTTTGTTATACTGAAGGTGTAGAAACACATAATTTTATTTTGGAGGTCTTGCTTATGAAAGAAAACAAATTTACCGCTTGGGTGAAATCCCATAAAACTGAATTAACTATTGCTGGAGGAGTTGTATTAACAACGGTGAGTACAATTCTATTAATTAATAATTTGGATAAGGTAAAAAGTCTTATTCAAAAGGATGTTGGAACAATATCTATTCAGGCATCGAATATTGATAATAATGTTCCCGGTAGTCCTACTGCGGAACCAAATCATATATCGAAAATAGTTGATGTAAGAGAACATTTTCGAAAACTTTCAGAGGGGTGTCATCCGTCACCGGAAAAGCTTGCCGAGGCTGCAAGGAAGGGAATTGAGCTTATGGATGATCAAACAATTGTTGATGCTCATACGAGAGAGTATGTTGCATAGAATATTTTAAAATCAAGAGGTGAAATATGATTAAGGAATTTTTACTTAGGAAATTAAAAGATTCAGATGAGATATCTTTTTGTCATAATTGCGGAGCCGTTATTAGCGATCAACCTGATTGCAACGACCGTGAAGATATAGTTGTTTGTTCTAAGTGTGGTGCCGAAAATAAGCAAATAATTGAGATGTTTGAGTAACACTAAATTTTGCGTCGTATCGAATCTATCTTGATAGATATATGAAAAAATAATATACCTTATTTTGTTAACTTTATTAATTCGTAAAGAATAATTATGGTGTATAATTATTACACAATCAAAAACAATACGAAAGGAATTCGATTATTATGGCAGTTAGAAAAACAAGAAGCGATTGCAGAGTTGGGAGTTTTGAAAAAAGCAGGGGATTACCTCCCGGTACTATAAGAAATCTCGACGGCAGAGATGCACGAAGCGACAAGAAAATCGGTACTATACGTAAAGAATACGAAAAGAGAAAATAAGGGGGATTTTATGCTTGTACTTGGAGTAAATAAGATTTTGAAATGGTGTCAGGTTCTATCCGGAGGTAGGCGTTATACATGCCACACAAAGGTAATTAATGGTCAACTTTGTTTTTGGTTTAAGGAAGCCTGGCATTCGGTTGCGGAGTTTATTTCCGAGAATGCAGAAGAACTGGTTAAAGAAGACGGAAAAATATTTTCCAGACCGTTTACACAATAATATTATGAAGTGAGATGAAAAATGAATAAGAATGATAAAACGGAATTTATAGCGGTAATGAAATCGATAGGTGATATATGGACACCTGAACAGGTAGAGGATGTATACGGCAAAGTTACATTAGAAGAAGCGATTGCGGATAGAAAAGCAGCGCTTGGACATTTTTTTGATATTATAGGCAATGTAATTAATAAGGATTAAGGAGGTGAAAAATATGCAGATGTGTCCTTTTTGCGATAAAGTTTATGATGAATCGGAATATACTCATTGTCCCTATTGTTCCGGTGAATTAGAGGATGATGACGATGAATGCCGTCCTTGTCCGGAGTGTAATGCATGTCTATATTTGGATGGAGAAGTTTGGGCGTGCTCAAATTGTGATTACACCGAAGAAGATGACGATTAGCGACAACAAGGGATGAATTGCAATCTCCTTCAAAATATACATTTAATGTTTTCCTACATAAAAGTTTCTATGCACCTGCAATTCATCCTATATCAGCACCCGTGAAAGCGGGTGCTGTTTTTATAGTAACGATCTTATTATTAAAGTTGACTTTTCCTTACTTCCGCGATAAAATATAGTATAAGAATATATTTTTTCGATAATCGAAAGGAAAAACAATATGAAACGAGTATGCGAATTTTTAAAGACAGCAGGTGTTTACTATCTTGCAACAGTAGAGGGCGACCAGCCCAGAGTTCGTCCCTTCGGTACGGCACATATTTTCGAGGACAAGCTCTATATTCAGACAGGAAAAATCAAGCCTACCTCAAAGCAGCTTGCGGCAAACCCCAAGGCGGAGATCTGCGCCTTCAAGGACGGTGCGTGGATCCGTGTGGCTGGTGAGCTTATCGAGGATGACAGAGCAGAGGCGAGAAAGTCTATGCTTGATGCCTATCCCGAGCTTCGCGGAATGTATAATGAAAACGACGGAAACACACAGGTTCTCTATTTCAAGAATGCCACTGCAACCTTCTGTTCCTTCGGCAAAGAGCCCGAGGTCGTTGAGTTCTGATATCGGCTATGAAATTAGAGCTTTTACCTATGACCGAGTCGGATATACCCAAATTCAAGCAGGACATCCAAGAGGCATTTCAAAAGGGGTTTGAGGATGTCTACGGAAA
Organism: Clostridia bacterium; assembly: GCA_017537175.1. Classification (GTDB taxonomy): domain Bacteria; phylum Bacillota; class Clostridia; order Oscillospirales; family CAG-272; genus RGIG7300. The sequence goes on from JAFYLH010000002.1 coordinate 17,450, forward strand.
AACAGAGGATATCATTTTGCCCGAAAAGGACATAGACCGATCTCTTAACTCAAAGGGTGCCGTGGCATATAAGGCAATAGTTGACGGCGGGATGGCAGGCGGTGCGGTTGTTGTTATTGATACCGAAACTCAGCACAATCACCTTGACCTGTTATATGTAAAATACGGTGTGCAGACAAAGGGAATCGGGCAGGGTATATGGAACGCCATCGAAAAGCTCCATCCCGATACAAAGGTCTGGGAGACCTGCACTCCATATTTTGAAAAGCGCAATATCCATTTTTACGTCAACAAATGCGGCTTTAAAATTGTAAAATTCTATAACGAAAAAAATCCTTCACCAAACGAGCCCGAGGACTTTGTCGGCGACGGCGGCGAGGGTATGTTTGTGTTTGAAAAACAGATGCGGTAATAAGGTGACAGATAAATTTGAATTTGACGAGGAGAAAATAATGATACCAATTTCTGATATTCTTATTCGCTCAATGAGTGGATATTTATTTATACTTCCCATCTTCATACTGTATTTCTTATGGCTTAAAAAATCGGGGAGAACACAGACCTTTCTTCATACTGCTATGGTGTTTGTTTTCGGGTATTATCTGTTCGGTTTGCTGACTGTGACAGGTATTGGTTTTACCAGTACAA
>JAFYLH010000026.1 GCA_017537175.1 Clostridia bacterium
ATCCTCGTGTCGTTGGTTCGATTCCGACCGGAGGCACCATATGCGGATTTAGCTCATTTGGTAGAGCGCGACCTTGCCAAGGTCGAGGTGGCGGGTTCGAGACCCGTAATCCGCTCCAGCCTAAAGGCTTGAGGGACAGTAGATCTGTCCCTCAAACAATATGGCGACATAGCCAAGTGGTAAGGCAGAGGTCTGCAAAACCTTTATTCCTCGGTTCAAATCCGAGTGTCGCCTCCAACGCAAAGCACATCGTAAGGTGTGCTTTTTGCGTTGGAGCGACACTATTGAACCGCTCACCGAAGGTGATCGGTTCAAATGGCTCGCGCATCCGCGCTGCCTGTGGCGGATTCAGCGGATGTGAGAGTACGGCAGGTACCCAGTGAATTCAAGCGACTTTAGGAGCGCAGAATGAATCGCAGGTGTCAATGAGTTGTCGCCTCCTGCATCGTAGATGCAGAAAAACAAGGCTGTTCGGTATAAGATATTGCATATTTAATCTGATTGTGCTATGCTGATTCCGAGAGGTGATTTTATGAAAAAATTACTTGCATTAATTCTATCGTTATTGGTGTTTCTTTCATTTTGCTCTTGCGATGTTAATGAGCATATAAACTCACTCATTCCCGAACCGCAATATGATGAAAATGCAGAGTCTATGCTTGAATATTTAAAGAGCAGCATATCAACAGACAATACTTTGGATGAGATTATAGACATTTTCGCGGAAATGTGCCAAATGCCTTTGGAGGACGATATTTTGTTAAATGAATACGGTGTTTATTATTTTACGGGCAAGGGAATGTTTCATTATGATCTTGTGAGACAATACCCTGACGGAGCAGGGGGGTATTACCAGATCAGGGTGAGCGTTATGTTCTCTCCTGACAAAGATAACCTCCTTCTCTATGATGCCTTGTGGAGTGATGAAACCGACGGTGATTTTTTTGATTATATACGCAAGTCTAAAGGATATAGCTATGCAGAGAATCATAAAATCATGTCTATTGATATAAGGATAGACCAAACCTAAGACAGCGGTTGGATATTCTTTTAGTTTTAAAAAATAATGCTATAAAACGATAAATAACATAAGGAAAAACTATGCTGAACAAAATTACCAAATACACAAAGACTATAACATACATTATGATAGGTATATTTGCTATATTATGGATATTGACCTTGATTTTTGCCGATATGGCCAATAAGCTGCAGATTCTTATATTATCGGCGGTATTGTTGCTTGTACTTTACGGTATGTTTAGGTTTATGTATAAGATGCTTATACCCTCTATGTCTCTTTGGGTGATGAAGTTATACTTATATTTTTTCATTATAGTACCAACTATTTTCTGTGTTGCCGATACAGTCAGCTTTGTGATCGAGTTCCCCAACGGACTCACACCGACCCTTGGAGCTTGCATAGGTGTTATTGCCGCAACGCTCCATACAGCGAAGAAGAATATGCCGAATTATAATAAAAAAATTTCAAAAAGCCCTTGACAAACCTTTTTCAATCTGTTATAATACCATCTGTTGTGAGCGCAATAGTGCATACAGCCAAGGAAAATGTGGGAGCATAGCTCAGCTGGGAGAGCATCTGCCTTACAAGCAGAGGGTCATAGGTTCGAGCCCTATTGTTCCCACCACATTTGGCCTGGTAGCTCAGTTGGTTAGAGCGCTAGCCTGTCACGCTAGAGGTCGAGGGTTCGAGCCCCTTCCGGGTCGCCAATTTTCCTTTCAATTAAATATGCGGATTTAGCTCATTTGGTAGAGCGCGACCTTGCCAAGGTCGAGGTGGCGGGTTCGAGACCCGTAATCCGCTCCAAAAAAATAACGAAGCTGATGCTTCGTTATTTTTTTATCCAAGCCGACTGGCTTGGTATATCATCACCGCGCAAAGTGCGGTGTATATCATCAGCCTCTATAGGGCTGTATCTCATCACGCATCAGCGTGTATCTACTGCGGCTTGATGATATGCAAAACTTCGTTTTGGTGATATACAATTCCTTTGTAATTGATGATATACAAGGCTCCGCCTTGATGTTAATGTAGGTCTGAATATTCTTCTTATAACTTTATCCTTTCAGATATTGCTATTATATCTTCTTTATGTTATAATCAAGGTATCAAATTTTTTGAGGAATAAAGCCTATGAAAAAAGTAATCTTTGCCTGTGATATAGGCGGCAGCAAATTATTGTGCGGACTTGTTACACCTGAAGGAGAGATCATCGATAAAGAAGCGACGCCCTTTCCCGGTGATGTTACTACCGATATTATAGAAGAGTATATAATGTCCTTTTATACCAAGCTGACCCAACGCAATCCCAAATTCGTACCCTATGTATGCGGTATGACCATCCCCGGACTTGCAAATGCAGCAAAAGGAATCTGGGTCTATGCCTGCTTTTCGGGGATAAGCGATTATCCCATAGTAGAGCGGATGTCCAAAAAGCTTGATATGCCCGTATATATCGAAAATGACGTCAATGCCTGTGCTTTTGCCGAAAAGGTCTTCGGCGCTTGCCGTGACTGCGACGATTTTCTCTGGATGACCGTATCCAACGGAGTAGGCGGAGGACTTGTTCTTGAGGGCAAGGTCTACGGCGGTGCCTTTGGCGGCTCGGGAGAGATAGGCCATGTTATAGTAGAGGATAACGGCCCTGTGTGTCCCTGCGGACATCTCGGATGTATGGAGGCGGTAGCAGCGGGCCCCGGTATTGCAAGACGGTATGAAGTCATAACAGGGAAGTGGCTTTCGGCCAAGGATATCTCTGACCTTGCAAGGCAGGGAGATGAGACTGCTATGGCGGTAATGGCAAAGACCGGAGAGTATATAGGCAAGGGTCTGGGTAAGGCTGCCAGCCTTCTCAATCTTCGCAGATATGTATTGGGCGGCGGTGTGATGCAGAGCTTTGACCTGATGGAGCCGTATATCCGTGAAGCCTTTGCAAAGGAGGCCTTTGCTTCTCCCAACAAAAATGCCGAGATTATCACAACAGCTCTCAAATATGAGGCAGGACTTATGGGAGCGACGGCAATAGCATTGCGATAACAATGCTATTGCAATGAAATGAATCCTTACGGATTCGTGAAATGGCCTTCGGTCATAAAATAACATCTACGATGTTATGAAATGCAACTATGTTGCGTTAAGGTAGCTTTTAGCCTTGCTTTGCGGCAAGGCTAAAAGCATTTTTGTTATATAATTGTGTTAAACTTCAAGTATATTCACATCTAAAAAGTGTTATATTACAAGGCTTTTTACATTATTTTAGTCATAATGAATATTTTTTCAAAAAAACTATTGACAAATTTGTTTATATGTGCTATACTACAGTCAGAAAGAGGAAGACAACCTCCCAAACAAAAGATCACTTACATGGATGCCATGTACGGCAGCGGTGATAAAGAAACGAAGTGGAAGTTGAAAAAGGGAAGACAGTCGGAATCTTTGTTAGATAAAGTTGCATGAAGGAACAACTTATAATACAAGAAAGGTCAGGTGAGTCCGGTGTACTAAGCTCCTTCGGTAATTAATATGTTAAATAAGCTTTGCAATTATAGTTTGTGAGTTTCGTTGGTGTATATAAAGTGGGTTTAGGTTGATATAAATAGGTGTTTGCAAAGCATATGATACAATAATTACCTTAACAAATAACAAAATAAAGGTTTTAAAACTAAGATCTAATAAAATAAGGTTAGAGTTGTTTGCAGAAGCGAACAACGAAAAGGTGAAAAATGATCATCCAGTTTTAGCGACCGTCCTTTGTTTGATGTTCAGACAAGAGGGCGGTCGCATTGTTTTGGTTAGGAGGTTGTGCTAAATATTAATTAAATCATTCCTTGACATATAAATGTGATTTTGGTACAATATATTATCAAAATCTAATCTATCGGAGAAGCTTATGGAGAGAGAAAAATTCGGGTCCCGTTTGGGATTTATCCTTATTTCTGCAGGCTGTGCCATAGGGCTCGGCAATGTGTGGAGATTCCCTTATATCACAGCTGAGCACGGCGGTGCGGCATTTATACTTGTATATCTTTTGTTCCTTGTCATTTTCGGCTTGCCTATTATGACTATGGAGTTTGCGGTAGGCAGAGCGTCACAGAAGAGTATAGTAGATTCATTTGAGACTCTTGAGCCAAAGGGCACAAAATGGCATCTGTTTGGTTGGATAGGTGCGGCAGGTAACTATCTGCTTATGATGTTCTATACAACCGTATCCGGCTGGATGTTTATATACTTTATTAAGAGCATCAGAGGTGATTTTGTAGGGGATTCCTCACAGGAAAGCATTAAGGTTATCAGTGATCAGTTCTTTTCTGTGTCGGGAAACTTTTGGCTTCAGCTGGGATTTATGGTTTTCATCGTTGTTCTCGGTTTTCTTATCTGTTCTCTCGGACTTAAGAACGGTGTAGAGAAGGTAACCAAGGTTATGATGCTTGGATTGCTTGTTCTTCTTTTGGCTGTTGCGATCATCGTTGTTGTTCAGCCCGAATCAAAGGAAGGTGTAATAAAATACCTTGTTCCCGATTTTAGTGTATTTAAGACCGGAAACCCGGGGCAGATGATCTTTGATGCAATGGGACAGGCGTTCTTTACTCTGTCGCTGGGTATGGGTTCTATGGCGATCTTCGGAAGCTATATACAGAAGGACAGAAGCCTCTTGGGCGAATCTGTAACCATAGCCGGTCTTGATACCTTTGTGGCACTTATGGCAGGTCTTATCATTGTTCCCGCAAGTACAATGTTCTCTGAAAAGGTACAGGCTATTCTTCCCGAGGGTGCCAGCGCCTTTGAGGGTCCGGGACTTTTGTTCCAGGTAACTCCCAATATCTTTAACGGTATCCCCGGCGGCCGTATATGGTGTACACTTTTCTTTTTGTTTATGATGTTTGCGGCACTCTCTACCGTGGTTGCGGTGTTTGAAAATATCGTATCATTTGCGGTTGATAAGTGGGGCTGGTCAAGAAAAAAGAGCTGTTTTGTAAATATATTTGTAGTCATCCTGCTTTCTGTGCCCTGTGTTTTAGGCTTTACTTATCTGTCTGACTTTAAGGTGCTGGGTAAGGATATCCAGGGTATAGAGGATTTTATCATCAGTAACAACATCCTTCCTCTCGGATCTCTTGTATATGTGCTTTTCTGTACATCAAAGAAATTTGGCTGGGGCTGGAAGCCTTTTATCGAGGAGGCTAACACAGGCAACGGTATTAAGTTCCCCAAATGGCTTTACGGTTATTGTAAATTTGTAATTCCCGTTCTCATATTAGTTCTTTGGGCGTGGGGAATCTGGGGTGTTATATCACCTTATATAATAACAAAATGAAATATACTGAAATATTTTTCGACCTTGACGGAACTCTGACCGATCCCTTTGAGGGTATAACAAAGTCGGTTCAGCATTCCCTTGAGTATTTTGATATCCATATCGCTGACCGAAATGAGCTAAAATGCTTTATAGGGCCTCCCCTGTGGGAAAGCTATATGAAATATTACGGCTTTACCAAAGAGGATGCCGACGAGGCGGTAAGGAGATACCGTGAATACTTCTCGGTAACGGGACTTTTTGAAAACGAGGTCTACGAGGGTATACACACCCTCCTGCAGGAGCTTAAGGACAAAGGACTCCGCCTCTCTGTTGCTACAAGTAAGCCTGCCATCTTCTCGCAAAAGATACTGGATAAATTTGACATTTCACAATATTTTGACTTTCTCTCAGGCTCTGAACTTGACGGAACAAGGGTCAACAAGGCAGAGGTTATTGAGTACGCAATATCGAGCCTCGGCATCACCGACCGCTCATCTATCCTTATGATAGGCGACCGCCTCCACGATATCGAGGGCGCCCACAAATGCGGAGTTGATGCCTGCGGTGTCCTCTGGGGCTACGGAGACCGGGCAGAGCATATCGACTGCGGCGCAGACTACATCGCCGAAACACTTGACGAACTAAAAGAGATAATTTTACAATGACACAGAATGACGTAAAGGAATACTGTCTTAGTAAGCCAAAGACATATATCGACTACCCCTTTGGGGATATCTCAATGTGCATAAGAATTGATGGGGGTAAGCATACCCCCATTTTTGCACAGATCGACTTTCCCAAGGGCAAAAACAAAATAACCATCCGTTGCAATCCCGACCTTGCACTCTTTTACCGATCCGAATATCCGGAACAGGTAACAAGAGGATATTACTGTCCGCCGGTACAGCAGCCATACTGGAATACCGTCAGCCTTGAGCTTCCCGACGAGACAATATACGCAATGCTTGACGAAGCCTACCGCAGCGGAATATCAAAGCTGCCAAAGTACTTACAAAAGGAGATCTACGGCCGTGCGGTACTATAGCTGTGACCTCTGTCCCCGTGAGTGCGGTGTTGACCGCACAAAGACCGTAGGTGTCTGCGGAATGACCGACAAGCCCGCTTTAGCCCGTGCCGCCCTTCACTTCTGGGAAGAGCCTTGTATCTCGGGCGAAAAGGGTTCGGGTACCGTTTTCTTTTCGGGATGCGCTATGCGGTGCGTTTACTGTCAGAACCGTAATATCGCCACAGGCGAGGTAGCAAAAGAGGTTGACGCAAAAAGGCTCACCGAGATATATTTTGAATTAAAAGAAAAGGGCGCACATAACATAAACCTGGTCACCGCCGCCCACTTTCTGCCCCATGTGGTCGAGAGCATTACGGACGCCAAAAAGCAGGGAATAGACATTCCCTTTGTATATAATTCAAGCGGCTACGAAAAGGTTGAATCTATAAAACAGCTTGACGGTCTTATAGATATCTACCTGCCAGATTATAAATACGCCCTTTCAAGGGATGCAAAAAAATATTCATCCGCTCCCGACTATCCGGATGTAGCCCTCAAAGCTATTGACGAAATGATAAGACAACAGCCTGAATACATTATAGAAAACGGCATAATGAAAAAGGGTGTTATCATCCGTCATATGATGCTTCCCGGTAAGATAATAGAATCAAAGATGGCAATTAAACGCCTCTATGACCGCTACGGCGATAAGGTCTACTACAGCCTTATGAGTCAGTATACACCCTTACCCCACGTCCGTGATTACCCCGAGCTTACAAGGGCTGTAACTCCCGCCGAATATGACAGCCTTATCGACTATGCGGTAGAGCTGGGCATAGAAAAAGCCTTCACCCAAACAGGCGAAAGCGTAGGCGAGAGCTTTATCCCGAGCTTTGATTTTGAAGGAATATAACGAAGAAAACCGTGTCTTTCGACACGGTTTTCTGTATTCTTATTCAACTGTAGGGATTTTATAAAATTCTTCTGCTGTAACGTTACACTTAGTAAGGAAATCTTCAACGAAATCCATAAGCTTTCCACGTACTTCATCAGCTTCGGCAATAGCATCTGCTTCTTCATAGCCTTCGTATTCAAACATATATTCCGCAAAACCGTCTGCTTTCATATATCCGATCTGTTCAACAGACTTGTCTTCTACGGAATGATTATAAAACATATATCCGTATGCAGTACGCAGACCGTCAACTGATAATGATGCATATTTAAGGTAATAAGTATCTCCGATATAATCTTCTAACACGTTGGTACCGTAATTAAAGGTGATAAACTCCATTTCTGGTTCATAAAAAGCCTCGTAGGTTACCCCGTCTATAACTTGGGTATATGAATAGCAGGTCTGGAAATACTCATCTGCTTTACCGTTCTCCATGATATATTCAGCCATTACCTTAAATGCGCCTTCGGTATCCTTTGGACCACCGCTTATGAGGTATTTGTCAAAGCACATTATCATACGGCAAGCCTGTGCACGGGTAGCAGTCTCGCGGGGAGCGATGGTAGTTTCGGTTATACCGCTGATTATACCTGCGGCAACACACCACTTTACTCCGTCAAGCGCCCAATCGGATACGGTATCTGCATCCTCGAAGGCAGACAGATCGTCACTTGCAGACATATCAAAACCTAATTCTACGTAACTGAGACCGTAGGTATAGAAGAATCTTGCAAGCTGTTCACGGGTCACGGGGTCGTTGGGAGCAAAGCGGGTCTCGGATACGCCTGCTGCATACTCGTTTTCCTTTACCCAACATACGGCGGCATTGTACCACGCGCCGACCGAAACGTCCTCAAAGCCTGACTCTGTTTCTGTATATTCGGACAGGTCTGCGCCGTCAAGTCCTGCAAGCATCTGTACGAACTGTGCTCTTGTGAGAGTTCCGTTGGGAACGAAGGTGGTTTCGGTCATACCGTTGACTATTCCGTAGTCATAACAGTATTCTATCCCCTCCATATACCACGCGCCTTCTACCAGATCCTCGAAGGGAAGTACAAAAGGGTCTAATTCTGCGGATGTCGCTGTACTCATAACTGAGAGCAACATAACCAATGTGATAATGGAACTGATGATTCTTTTCATTTTCATTTCCTCCTCAAAATATATTATAAAAATTATTTACTTATACAGATTAAGCGTAATATGTCAATAGACGGTTTACGTTTCCGAATATCACCGAGGCTTCAGCTCTGGTACAATAATCACGGGGACGCAGCATATTGTTATGACCTACCATTATTTGATGATTAACCTCTACCATAGCCCAATTATCTCCGGTTATAACAAAAGCAAGCCTGCAGGCAAAGAGCATAGGAACTTGAGCATAGTCGGCTATCTCGTTTCTATCCTTAAACTTTTCAAGACCGCCGCTTGTCATATACTTTCGGTCACCGCCCCTGTAGCTTTCCCATTCGCTCTGATATACCCTGTATATGAGACACATAAGATCCTGTCTGGTAACGTACTGTCCTACACCGTAGAGGTCTTCGCTAACTCCGGCGGTATATCCGTTCTGATACAGCCATTCCACTGCGTCGGCGTACCACGCTCCCGTCTTTACGTCGTCAAAGCTGTAGCTGTCGTACTTTTCACCGTTGCCCTCATGAGTATAGAGTATCTGCGCTGCCATTTCACGGGTGAGGTTTTCCTTTGGTCTGAAGCTTCCGTCGGGATAACCTTTTATATAGCGTTGTGTCGCTATGATAGAATTATAATACCAGTCGCTTTCCTTAACGTCGGAAAAAGCGACTTCTTCGGCGTATATATTCAGCGCCATAGCCAACAGTACCAAAAAAATGCAGATAATTCTTTTCATTTCAGTTCCTCCTGAATATTTAAATGTGATCATACTATAGCACCAAAAAGTCTTATCTGCGAAAAATGGTGCAACATATCCCTTTTTTGGTGCAATTTGATCCTTTGTCTATAAGTACACGTGCAGAACGTCGTTTACTACAAGTATTGGTGCAAACAGTGACTTTTCTGGTGCGGAAAAAATTGCATATAACGGATCGATATGCTATAATGGACTCATAAATCACACTGCGAGAGGTAAAAAAGTGAAGATAGTCATATGTGATGATAACAAAGAATTCTCGGCTATGCTTGCCGATGAGGTTAAGCAGATAATCAGAAATAATGAGCGATATACCTCACTTGATATAGAGTGCCGTACTATATATCAAGTGAGGTTATAAAATATGCCGAAAACGAGCATGTTGATATCCTTTTCCTTGACATCAATATGCCCGAGACCGACGGCTTTGAAACAGCTGAAAGGTTTTATAACGAGCATAAGGATACCTACATAATTTTTGTATCCGATCTTGAAAACTACGTGTTCTACGCTATCCGCTTCAATCCCTTCCGTTTTATCCGTAAGCCGAATTTAAAAAACGAGCTTACCGAGGCTCTGACCTCTGCCCTTGATGAGATACTTATCTCCGATAGACAGATAGAGGTATCTAACCGTGACGAATGCCTTTGCGTTAACGTCAGCCGTATACTGTATATCGAAAAGGAAAAGCGCGGCAACTATCTGAATATACATTCTATCGACGGCAACTACCGTATGCGCCGTAACCTCGCCCAGATAACCGAGGAATTAAGCGATGCATATTTTATCAAGATCAACAGCGGAACTATAGTAAATATGAAGCATATAATGACCATCCAGCAGGACGGTATAGTTCTTTTGTCAGATAACTCAATGCTCACCGTTTCAAAAAAATACTTAAGCGATCTTACCGCAAGCTATATCAAATATATGCGGAACAAAAAGGGCGGGGTGAGATAATGATAGGCTTACTATTTGAATACGGAGCCAATCTCTACGATTCTGTCCTTGAAATATGGTTTGTTACCCGCTTTTGCGGATATAGGGTAAGGGATAAAAAGCAATCTTATATTGCTATGTTCCTTCTTTTTATAATTCAATGCTTGTTGACTGAGTTTGCATACAGCTCTCTTATACTTTCGGTAATTATTCCTTGGGCTTTTGTGTTTGCATATAGCTTCACTTTACCTAACTCCAATATAATTAAGAGAATACTTTCTCCTACTATTTTTCTTTTGTGCTTGGTATTGTTAAACAGCTTGGTACTGTACAGTACTACCTGGCTTCTTAAAACCGATATAGAAGATCTGTGGCTTGTTTCGTCTATCAACAGATATATATATCTTATTATCGCAAAGATAGTCCTTACGGTAGCAGTCGTTATATTAGAAAAGATCACCGATGTGGACTATTCCTTTTCACTGATGGATCTGGTCCTGTATTTTATATCACCCATGGTTACCATGGTGGTGCTGTATATGTTTTTGAATATGTCGGTACGCTACGATATTTCATCATATAACAGCTTGATTATCGTGGTTATCGTTTCGCTTTTGTCTATTAACGTGATAATGCTCGTTCTCTTCCGCCGTGCTATGCAAAACACCTCTGCAAAGCACGAGCTGGAGCTTCTAAACAGCCGTAGCGAGCTTGAGGAAAAACGGTACAGCGAGATAGGGAATATGTATCAGCAGCTCCAGATTACCCGCCACGACTTAAAGGATCATCTTGTCTATATAGACAGCCTTATAGCGCAGAAGCGTTATGACGAGGTCGAAAAATATATCTCCGACCGACGTAGCGAGCTTGAATCCACCCGCTCGGTACGTCATACCGGCAATAGAGTTCTTGACTATATCATCAACTCCAAGCTTGACGAGGCAGGGAATATTCCCTTTGTTATCACAGGCGAGTTAAGAGAGCTTAGAGGCATCGATGACCTTGACGTTGCATCCCTGTTCGGCAATATCCTCGATAACGCAATCGAAGCAACCAAGAATGCACCCGATCCCGCAATAACCCTTGAGTTCTCGGTTACGGGTAACTATCAGAACATACTGTGTAAAAACACGGTTGCAGCTTCTGTCCTCAAAGACAACCCCGACTTAAAGACCTCAAAGAACGACCGCCGCAGACACGGCTATGGCATACAGAGCATCCGCCGTATCGTAGCAAAGCATAACGGTATGATAGAGTTCTACGAGGAGGACGGCTTCTTCTGCGTTCACATCGCGTTGAACTGCTGACACATATTAAAATAGTTTGTAAACTAACTTTTAAATCAAAAGAGAAGTCCTTGACGGGCTTTTCTTTTTTTGTTAGAATTCTAATCATTAGAAGTCTAACTGTTTTAAGAAAGGAATAAATATGAAGAAAAGAGACGACAGACCTATGCGCCGCGCTCCCATGAAGATAAACGAGGCAGGCGAGGTAGTGTTTTGCGAGCCTCCTGCGGCTGCCGCAGACGACCGCAAAAGAGATATGCATAACAGAAAGCCTACCGCTCTTATGCTCTGTAACGAGATATCAAGGATGTTTAGTAACACTATGAGAGAGAATGCCGAGGCGCAGGACCTTCACGGCAGCCATCGTGAAATACTCTTTCACCTGTCCCATAAGGACGGCAGGACTCAGCTTGAGATAGCAAATCTTATTCACTTAAAGCCTCCTACGGTAAGTGTAGCTTTGGGTAAATTAGAGGACGAGGGCTATGTGACAAGAAAAGCAGACACTATGGATGCCCGCTGTACCCGTGTATATCTTACCGATAAGGGTAAATCGGTACACGAAAAGGCACACGAGGTCATCCGTACCTTAGAGCAGGATGCGGTCAAGGGCTTCAGCGAGGACGAGATCAAGCAGCTTGCGGTATTATTGTTCAGATTGAGGGAGAATATTGCAGATGAAGAATAAGAAGAAAAGCAATAAGATAAGGCTTTCAAAATACATAAAGCCATACCTGTTTTTTGCCATTCTTGCCCCCTTGTTTATGGTGGGCGAGGTAATGATGGACCTTCAGCAGCCGGACCTTATGTCAAGAATAGTTGACGAGGGCGTTCTTAACAACCAGATGTCCGTGGTCTGGGAGCTGGGTCTGCGTATGATAATATTTACCGTTATAGGCGGTGTCTGCGGTGTAGCCTGCGGATATTTTGCCAACTATGCATCCCTGAGCTTTGGCTCGGATCTGCGTAATGCGGTATTTTCAAAGGTTATGAGCCTGTCTATAGAGCAGACAGATAAGTTTACCACAGGCTCGCTTATTACCAGACTGACCAACGATATCACCATGTGTCAGGACTTTGTGGCAATGTTGCTGCGTATGTTTGTACGATCTCCTTTGCTGTTTATAGGCGGTCTTATAATGGCACTCAAGCTGGATCTCAGCTTTGCTTTGATACTGGCGGTATCATTGCCTGTTGAGATATTGGCTATAGTGCTTGTTTTGAGAAAAGCCAAGCCTCTCTTTACACAGGTACAGACCAAGCTTGACTCGGTAAACGCGGTTATGCAGGAGAATGTAAACGGTGCAAGAGTGGTCAAGGCATATGTAAGCGAGGATCACGAAATAAACCGCTTTGATAAAGCAAACACCGAGCTTCGCGATACCAATCTCAAGGTTATGACCCTTATTTCAAGACTCGCGCCTGTTATGATGCTTATACTCAATTTCAGTATAGTTGCGGTTATCCTTATCGGTAACCTGCAGGTTAAGCTCAACGGCTTTGATGTGGGTAAAATAATGGCGGCGGTAAACTATGTTACTATGATCATGATGTCGCTTATGATGATATCCATGTCCTTCCAGTCTATTACCCGTGCATCCGCCTCCGCCCGCCGTATACGCGAGGTGCTGGCGTGTGAGCCTAAGATCTCAAACGGTTATATAAAGGAGGATGAGGGCAACGGAAGCGTTGAATTTAAAAATGTAAGCTTCCATTATCCCGGAACCAAGGGCAGACCTGTACTTAACAAGGTAAATCTTAAGGTAAACGGAGGCGAATATCTTGCCGTGCTTGGAGCTACAGGCTCGGGCAAGACCTCTCTTGTTAATCTTATAACCCGATTCTATGATGTTAATGAGGGCGAGGTCCTTGTTGACGGTATGGATGTCCGTGATTATGACCTTGATACCCTTCGCGGTAAGGCGGCATATATATTGCAGAAGAGCGAGCTCTTTGCGGGAACCGTTGCCGAAAACATCCGTTGGGGTAACGAAAACGCCACCGACGAGGAGGTTCGCCGCGCGGCAGAGATCGCCTGTGCAGACGAGTTTATAAATGAGTTTGCCGACGGCTACGATACATATATCGACGAAAAGGGAACATCCCTCTCAGGCGGACAGAAGCAGCGTCTTTCTATAGCAAGAGCAATACTTCGCCGTCCCAAGATAATGATATTTGATGACTCCACCTCTGCGCTTGATATCAAGACCGAGGCAAAGCTCCGTCAGGCATTGCGTACAGAGCTTAAGGATACAACAGTTATTATGATAGCACAGCGAGTTGCCTCTGTTATGACAGCAGACCGTATTGCTATTATCGAAAAGGGCTCTATCACCGACTGCGCTCCTCACGCAGAGCTGCTTGTCAAGAGCGCTACCTACCGTGATATCTACGATTCCCAGCTGAAGGGAGGTAATGTCAATGTCGGCTAAGAAACAGCATCACGACGATAACGAAATGCTCCGCCGCCACGAGGCACAGCGCGGACAGGGCGGGGGACATATGGGCCCTCCCGGCAGACGCGGCCCCGGACCTATGATGTATAAGGAAAAGCCCAAGAATATGTGGGGCACCTTAAAGCGTCTTGTAAAGTATATCGGTAAGAGCAAATACCTTCTCTTCGCCCTGCTTTTGGTAATGATACTTATATCCCTTTTGGGACTTGCCGCACCCGCCCTTCAGGGTAAGGCAATAGATGCCATAACCGACGGTAAGTATGAGCATGTGTTTACACTCCTTGCAATTCTTGCAGGCAGCTATCTTTTAAGCTCGGCTCTTACCTATTTTCAGGGTATCTATGCGGCAAAACTGGCGCAGAAGACGGTCTATACCCTTCGTAACGACCTGTTTTCCAAGATAGCATATCTGCCTATCCGCTTTACCGATACCCATAAGCACGGCGATATAATGAGCCGTATGACAAACGATGTAGAAAATGTTTCCAACACCGTTTCAACCTCTATAGCATCCCTGTTCTCGGCAGTCATTACCCTTGTGGGAACCCTTGCGGTAATGCTTTACTACAGCTGGCAGCTTACCCTTGTGGCTCTTGTGTCTGTACCTCTGACTATATGCTGTACCGCAATAATGTCAAAGATCATGCGTAAGTACTTTATCCGTCAGCAGAGGATCTTAGGCAGCCTTAACTCCCATGTTGAGGAGATGGTGAGCGGCTATAAGACCGTGGTTGCCTACGGCAGAGAGGGTAAGTCCAAGGAGCAGTTTGCCGATATCAACCGTCAGTACAAAAAGACTGCCATTATGGCAAACTTCTTTGGCGGAACCATGGGACCTATGATGAATATGATAGGTAACATCGGTTATCTCCTTGTTGCGGTGGTAGGCGGTTATCTTGCCTTTAACTCTATAGAGACCGGCGTAACCATCGGTGTTGTTCAGGCGTTTATTCTTTATACCAAGCAGTTCACACGACCCATAAACGAGATAGGAAGCCAGTATTCTATGATCATCAACGCAATTGCAGGTGCAGAGCGTGTGTTTGAGATAATGGATACCACTCCCGAAAACGCAGAGGATACTCACGATATAGATGTAGAGTCTGTCAAGGGTAATGTAAGCTTCCGCGATGTTCATTTTGCATACAAAAAGGATGAGCCTGTATTAAAGGGCTTTGACCTTGAGGTAAAGGCGGGCGAAAAGATCGCAATCGTAGGTAAAACAGGCTCGGGTAAGACTACCATAGTTAATCTGCTCACACGGTTCTATGATATTGACAGCGGAGAGATCCTGCTTGACGGCGAGAATATCAATAATATCTCCAAGTCCTCGCTTCGCCGCAGCATCGGTATAGTACTGCAGGATACGGTTCTTTTCTCTGATACCGTTGAAGCCAATGTAAAGTACGGCAGAAGAGATGCTACCCGTGAGCAGTTGGAATACGCATTGGAATTTGCCGAGGCGGATGTCTTTGTAGAGAGATTGCCCGAGGGCAAGGATACCAAGCTTACCGAGTCGGGCTCTAACCTGAGTGTGGGTCAGAGACAGCTTCTCTCTATTGCAAGAGCAGTGCTTCTTGATCCCAAGATCCTTATCCTTGACGAGGCGACCAGTAGCGTTGATACCCGAACCGAGATGCAGATACAGTCTGCTATGCAAAAGCTGATGGAGGGCAGAACCAGCCTTATTATCGCTCACCGACTTTCTACCATCCGTGATGCGGATAAGATAATAGTTTTGGCGGACGGCGAGGTTGCCGAATGCGGTAATCACGATGAGCTTCTTAAGCTTAAGGGTGAATACTATAACCTCTATATGACCCAGTTCTCGGGACTTAAGACCTAAAATACCAAAATATACAAAAAGGATGCCAAACGGCATCCTTTTTGTATGTATGTTTACAAATAAATGTAGATTTTTTTTGACATAAATGTTAATATAATTGGAGCGATTTATTCAAAGGAGAACCGGCAAATGAAAAAAATCAGGATTATTGCTATGCTTATATGTATTGTAAGCATTATTTGTGTATTGGCATTGACCGCAAATGCTAAATTCTGGGATGAAAATCCTTTTACAGATGTAAAGAGTACTCATTGGTACTACGATGCGGTTCGTATCTGTAACGAAAATGATATTTTCAGCGGTACTGCTGCTGACAAGTATTCTCCATCTGTTAAGATGACAAGAGCCATGCTTGTAAAGGCACTTGCCAACCTTGACGGCTATACCGAGGAGTTTAAGGGTACAACACCCTTTACCGATGTTAAGTCTAATCATTGGTTTGCTTCTGCCGTAGAGTGGGCATATACCAACGGTATTACCTCGGGTAAGACCGATACAGTTTTTGCTCCCAACGAAAACATTACCCGTGAGCAGCTTGCGGCTATGCTTTACAGATATGCAAGCTACAAGGGAATGACTATAGAAAACTCCAAGTCCATCACCGAATTTCCCGATGCAGGCAAGGTTGCATCCTATGCGGTAGCAAACTTTGAGTGGGCATACGGTAACGGAATCATCAACGGTTCAAAGTCGGGTGATACACTTTACCTCAATCCCCGCAATCCCGCAACAAGAGCAGAGTGCGCAACAATGTTCTCAAAGTACCTCTATCTTGAACCTATATACGAGATAAACGGAAACGATCTTTCTCTTTACAATATCGTTTATTCCGAAAATGAGATAGAAAGCGTAGCAAAGGCCGCAAACGACCTTTCTAAGTATATAGAGCATAGCGTTGGTATTTCTCTTCCCGTAGTTACCGATTCTGTCGAAAGGACAGATTATGAGATCCTTGTGGGCAAGACCAACCGCGAGGTCAAGGCAGATATATCTACACTTGCTTCAGACACAGAGTTTATCTGTACTGTAGAGGATAACACCCTTGTACTTATGGGTACAGATGACACCACCGAATTTAACACCGTTGAGGACAAAAGCCACCACAATGTGGACGGCAGTAAGAATGCCGTGTACTATTTCCTCGAAAAGGAATTCGGCTTTGAATTCTATTATGACGGTGAGGGTACGCTTACCACCCCCGATCCTGTTATATCCCTTGATAACGGTTATAAGTATATAGACGGTCCTGCTCTTGAAACTATCGGAATGTATATAACCGATGCAGGTGCTGAGTGTTATCTCCATAATGATTATTATAAGGAGTGGGGCTGCGGAATGCCTCATCAGCTTGTTAACCTTATCGAAAAGGGTGAGGGCGATACCAATAACACTATGGATAACATCTGCTATTCCGACCCCGAAAATAAAGAAAAGCTGATTACCAACATAAGAGCCCTTCTTGCAAGAAAGCCGGAGTTAAATCTTATCGGTCTTATACAGAGCGACAGCGACGGATACTGTAAATGTACCGATTGTGGCGCAATCTACCGTGAACACGGCAGAGCGGGAACGCTTATTCAGCTTGTAAATTTAGCAGCCGAGACCTTTGAGACCGAAGCCCCCGATGTTCGCTTTGCTACCTGGGCATACGGCTGGAGTGCTACACCTCCCAAGACAGACCTTGGATATCACAAAAATGTTATACTTTATTACAACACCATAAAGCTTTGTCCCTGCCACGAATATACAGATGCCACCTGTAAGGGCAATAAGGATTCTGCTTCTACCTTAAAGACCTGGGCAGAGAAGGCAGGCAAGCTCTATCTTTGGGAGCATACCGGCAGCTTTGGTGATGCTATGGTTCCCGCATTTGACCTTGATTCTATTCGTGCCAATGCCGAGTATTTCTATAATAACGGTGTTAAGGGCGTATTCCTCAACGGCAGAACAGGTAATGCCTCTGATCTTTATGTGCTTCGTGCATACCTCTATACTCAGGTATACCGTGATCCCACAATGTCCGAGGAGGAGTACAGCTACCGTATGAACGGCTTCCTCAAGACCTATTTCGGTGACGGTTACACCTATATCAGACAGTATATTGATGCCCTTAATACCATAGGCAACGAGAGCTGCACAGGTACTCATGTTCCGATCACGGCTACCTATAATTTTGACCTTATCACCGAGGAAGGTGCAAAGATCAACGATATGTGGGATAAGGCCGAAGCGGCAGCAAAGACAGAGGATCAGCTTGACCGTGTAAAGATGCACCGCCTGTCCTGGACATACCTCTGGCAGTCTGCAAGATATGAAAAGGACTATACCAACGGCACAAACGCCTCCCGCGAGGCATACAAAGCTGTAAGCCAAGAGCTTTACGAGGAGATACTTTCCTATAATGTAAAGTGGGACGGATTTCAGGAGGAGCCTTCGGGCGATCTTACAAAGCCGCCCTATCAGTGGTAATAATTTTAAATTCGCAATTCGCAATTCTCAATTCTCAATTGAAGGCAGAAAGGTTATATGATGAAAAGATTAATTGCACTTTTACTTACGGTATTTACACTTATATCCGTAATACCCTTTAGTGTTACCGCGGCAGAAATGCCCTTCAAGGATGTAAAGCAGAGCCATTGGTTCTATAATGCGGTAAAGTATACCTATGACAGGGGTATCTTTTCAGCCAACAACTCTGCGGGCGACCTTTTCGCTCCTAACGCATCCATGACCAGAGCTATGTTTGTAACCGTTCTGTTCAGACTCTCGGGTGTGGATCAGAGTACATATACAGGCAAGACCGTGTTCACCGATGTGCCCCAAAACCAGTGGTATGCAAAGGCTGTACAGTGGGCAAACGAAAAGGGCTATGTAGCAGGTATGACCGAGACTACCTTCAGCCCTAACGGCAAGGTAACAAGATCGCAGATGGCGCGTATACTTTCTCTTTATGCAGCGGATCAGGATGGCTATGACCTTACCTATGCAAGAGAATCAGCCTTCAATAAGTTTGCCGACAAAAATAAGGTTCAGGACTGGGCAAAGGAGGGCATCACCTGGATGTCTACCACAGGACTTATCAACGGTATGGGTACAGAAAATGGCGCACCCGTTCTTAACCCCAACGGTACGGCAACAAGAGCTCAGGCGGCACAGATCCTTATGGGCTATATGGAATATCATAACGGCGAGTATCCCGTAGGCTCCCTTACCCTTGGTGACACAAACCTTTCCGAATTTACCATCGTATACGGTGAGACCGCATTTAATCAGAAGGAAAGCGACCGTCCCGACTGCAAGGAGATTGCAGATTTTATAAACGGTCAGTTCAAGGAGGCTCTTGGTATAGAGCTTTCTGTATACCGTGATACAGATCACCCTTATGCAGAGGGTGCCAAGGAGATTCTCATCGGCAAGACTAACCGAGAGGATGCTGCGGTTACTATCGACCGAAAGGGTATAGATCACAACACCTTTATATATGAAATGAAGGGTGACTTCCTTATCCTTACCTCAAACGAAGAAATGTTTGCCACCTATTATGCGGCAACTATGTTCCTTGAGGACGTGCTTGGCATAACCTACTACGGACTGGAGCGCTTTGGATATACCAATATGAAGTCGGCTCACATTGCCAACGGTACACGCGTTGTAAGAAGCATGGACTTTGACTACTGCGCCAACACACAGTACGGCGGTTGGGATTATTTCCTCGGCAGCTTTACCGAGAATGATGTATTCATTAACGCAAGCCATAACCTTAATGCTCTTGGCTGTATCGACCCCGACTGTCCCTATGCTACCGAGAATACTATTTCACATGCTCACCATGTGGAGCACTACCTCCGCGCAGACCCCTGCTTTACAGATGACGATGTTATCGACAAGGTTATTGAGAACGTAAGACTTAACCTTGAGGACGAGCTGGGCGATGATAAGGACAGATACGTTCACGTATGGCTCAATCAGGATGATCTGGGTGACTACTGTAAGTGCAGCGAGTGTCAGAAGGTCTACCGCCTCTGGGGACGTTCTGCACCCTACGTGCAGATAATGACCTACGTTTGCGAGGCACTCAATGACGAATACCCCAACGTAGAATATTTCTCATATTCATTCAGACAGACTGCTACCGCACCCAAGACCGCAGATCAGATAAGCGATGCGGACTATAAGAAATTTGTTGACAGCTGGAATCATAAGCATATCCCCCCTAAGGATATTACACCTCCTTCCAACTGTACCGTTATGGTCAAGACAGACGATACCGCCTGCTCCTCCCATGACAGATTCGATACCACTTGTAAGAAAAATTCAGATTACATCAAGCGCTTTGAGGGCTGGTGCAATGTTTTTGACAACGTATGTCTGCACCACTTCCTTGTAAGCGACAGCTCACCCTATAACACATTTCCCAACATCCGTGAGCTTTGGTCAGACTTTGCCTTTATCTCCCGTTATCCCCAGGCAACCTCTGTCAGAGTAGGTGCACAGTACGGCGATGATTCCAGTGACTTTGCAGGTATGCGTGCATACTTAAGCTCCAGACTTTACTGGGACAAGGATATGACCGAAGCTCAGTATTACGCTCTTGTAGACGACTATCTCAAGAACGTTTACGGTGACGGTTGGACCTATATCCGTGAGTTTATCGACCTCACCGAGGAGCTGTCCTCCGATAACCACTGGTGGACATACGGCGAGATGAACGACTGGTATGAGATCATAACCGAAGCCCAGTGGCGTGACGGCAACTTTGAATATGCAAAGGAGCTTCTCTATACCGCCCTTGATCTTGCATCTACCGAATCTCAGAGAAGGGAAGCCGAGGTACTGACCCTCAGTATCGACTTTATCGAATGTCAGCTTGCATATCGTGAAGGTGCAAAGAACTTTGCCGAGCTCAGCACTGCATTTACCGAGAAGCTTACAAGGCTGGGCTATGATATTCCCGATAACTGGACCGCTGATCTTGACCCCGATAAGTGGGAATATTAAGAATGCAGAGTGCAGAATGCAGATCCATGACACCCCGTATCTTTGATACGGTTGGTGGAATTATGCAAGGAGTTTGCGGAACGCAAACTGTCGCAATGCAGAATTAAGGTTAAACAAATGAGAAATTTTAAGATTATTTCAATTTTAATTTGTACTATAACAATAATTTCAGCTCTCGCCATATCAACGAGTGCAAAATGGTGGGAGGATAATCCCTTTACCGATGTGAAGAGTACTCATTGGTATTATGATGCGGTTCGTATCTGTAATGAGAATGATATTTTCAGCGGTACTGCTGCTGACAAGTATTCTCCATCTGTTAAGATGACAAGAGCTATGCTTGTAAAGGCACTTGCTAACCTTGACGGTTACACCGAGGAGTTTAAGGGTACAACTCCCTTTACAGATGTAAAGGCAAACCATTGGTTTGCTTCTGCCGTTGAGTGGGCATACACCAACGGCATTACCTCAGGTAAGACCGATACAGCTTTTGCTCCCAACGAAAACATCACCCGTGAGCAGCTTGCGGCTATGCTCTACAGATATGCAAGCTACAAGGGTATGACTATTGAAAACTCCAAGTCAATAACCGATTTTCCTGATGCAGGTAAGGTTGCATCCTATGCAGTAGCCAACTTTGAGTGGGCATACGGTAACGGAATCATCAACGGATCAAAGTCGGGGGATACCCTTTACCTCAACCCCCGCAATCCCGCAACAAGAGCAGAGTGTGCCACAATGTTCTCAAAGTACCTCTATCTTGAGCCTGTATACGAGATCAACGGTAATGACCTTTCTCTCTATACCATAGTTTACAACGCAAATGAGATAGACACGGTAATTCAGTCTGCCTCCGATTTTGCAAAGTATATCGAGCAGAGTATCGGTATTACTCTTCCCGTTGTAACCGACGATACCCCCGTATCCGAGTATGAGATCCTTGTAGGTAAGACCAACCGAGAGGAACAGGGTCTTGTATCTGTTGACCGCACCGCCTTTGAGGACGATCAGAATTTCATCTGCACGGTGCAGGGAAATTACCTTATCATAACCGGTATAGATTCTGATTCCGAACAGGATATGGGAGACCGTACTACCTATAATATAGACGGTACACAGAATGCAACATACTACTTCCTTGAGGAAGCATTCGGACTTAACTTCTATTACGCAGACGAGGGAACAATAGCCGAGCCTGATCCCGTAATTTCCCTTGAGGAGGGCTACACCTACATAGATGGTCCCGCCTTTGAGACCCGAACCCTCTATATCCACAGTCAGGGTGACGATTCCTACCTTGAATGCGGATACTACTATGACGAGTGGGGCTGCGGACTTCCTCACCAGCTTGGTAACCTTATGACAGGCAAGTGGAAGTACACCTACGAAAACACCTGGACCACCCCCTGTCTTTCCGACCCCGACAATATTCAGAGTCTTATTGACAACATAAGAGAGCTGATTGCGACAAAGGATCCTTCTCTCAACCTTATAGGTCTTATCCAGAATGACAGCGGTGACTACTGCCGTTGCGACCTCTGTGCCAAGGCTTACCGTGAGGAGGGAACCCGCGGCGGTGCACTTATCCGTATCCTCAACACCGTTGCCGAGACCTTTGAGGAGGAGCAGCCCAACATCAAGTTTGCCACCTGGTCCTACAACTGGAGCATCAACCCTCCCAAGTCGGGAACCAAGCTTCACGACAATATCATACTCCACTATAACACACTTCATCTCTGTCCCGCTCATGCTTATTCTGATACAAGCTGTGAGTTCAATAAGGACTCTGCAACCCAGATCAAGCAGTGGGGCGAGCTTGTAAACCAGCTTTATCTCTGGGAGCATACAGGCTGCTTTACAGATGCCCTGACTCCCTTTACCGACTTTGATACCATACTTACCAACGCCAAGTACTTTGACGACAACGGCTGTGAGGGAGTATTCCTTAACAGTATGTCGGGCAGAGTTGCCGATTTCCCCGAGCTTCGCTCATATCTCTTTGCCCATGTATACCGTGATCCTCAGATGTCCGAGGAGGAATACTACTACCGTATGAACGGCTTCCTTGAAGCTTATTACGGTGACGGCTGGAAGAATATCAGAAATTATATTGACACCATTACCGAGCTTGGTAATGAGAAATGTCATAACTTCCATACCACCACATCCGGTTATTATGATTACTCCCATGTAAGAGATGTAGCAGAGAAGATAGAGGCCTGGTGGGACGAGGCTGAGGCAAAGGCCGCTACCCCCGAGCAGCTTGAAAACATCCGTGTAACACGCATTTCCTGGACATACCTTCGTCAGTGCGCGTTCTACGAGACCGAATATACCAACGGTACAGAGGCACAGAAGAAGGCCTATGAAGCAAGAACCCAGGCTATGCTTGATATGATCAAGAAGTACGATATCCATATCACCGAAAACTATGACGGTGACTATGACCTTAACATATCCCTCAATCCCGAGGTTTGGTTCTGAAAATACAGAGTTAATGAAGAAAGCCACGCTTGGTTTTAAACCAAGCGTGGCTTTTGAATTTCAATTGTTTATATATTATATCTTTCCGTTTATAACAAGAATTATAAGCACACAGGTTGCAATAATCACAGCAGATATAAGAGCAGTACCAAGCCAAACGCTGAACTTACCCTTGCTCTTTGCGGGAGGCATCAGCTTTGCTTTTCTCAATGCCGTTGTAAGAGGCTTATACAGGGAGAGGGCAATCGCTGCGTTGAGCGAACCCTTTAAAAGATTGAAGGGAAGGAATACAGGGACAAGCATACCGGTAACGATCTCCCTGTCAACATGCATATATATAGGTGTCATGGTATAGTTCCAAAGCACCATAAGTCCTGTCATAACGATTACACCGGAGCATAGACCCACACCGGCACCGGGCATATTTCTGTATTTACGGTATATACTGGATGCTACACAGGTAAAGGCACCTGTTGACAGTATATTCATTACAAAACCTATGATACCGTCTGGACTGACTGTACACATTTCTATCAATGCCACCAGCGCGGTTACAGCTATGGCGGCAAGGGGCCCGTAAATAAATCCTACTATTACGATTATGGTATCCTTGAAGTCCAGATTAAGGAAACGGGCGGCCGGCATAATAGCCGGAAGATATGTGCATAAGGCTGCGACAACAAATGCAACAGCACTCAGCATTGCCAATACAACAATTTTTTTGGTTCTTTCTTTTTGCATAATGAACTCCGATGGTATGTAATATTAATATTATATTACAGCATCTGATTTTTGTCAACATAAATTCTAAACACCGCAGACGGGTGTTTTATTTGTTATAATTCTTTATTAAATATTGACATCTATTTCTACTTGTTATATAATTAATTAAATATAGTTTGTTATAAAAAAGGGGGGGCAAGTTGCCCACCCGAAAACGCTCGTTAGTTTGGTTTTACAAATCACACGGAATGAAGCAATTTCCTATACATTAAAAAAGGAGCTTGTATGTCAGACAGACAGAAGAGGATCAGAAATTTTTCGATCATAGCACATATAGACCACGGTAAGTCTACACTTGCCGACAGATTACTTGAAAATACCCAGACCCTGACCAGCCGTGAAATGGAAGATCAGGTGCTGGATAATATGGATCTTGAAAGGGAAAGAGGCATCACCATCAAGGCAAGAGCGGTAAATCTGCAGTATAAGGCGGAGGATGGCGAGACCTATTCTCTTAACCTTATCGACACCCCCGGCCATGTTGACTTTAACTATGAGGTCAGCCGCAGCCTTAATGCCTGTGACGGCGCACTTTTGGTTGTGGATGCTTCCCAGGGTATAGAGGCGCAGACCCTTGCCAACGCTTATCTTGCAATAGATGCAGATCTTGAGATAGTTCCTGTTGTCAATAAGATCGACCTTCCCGCAGCCGACCCCGACAGGGTAAGAGCAGAGATAGAGGATGTTATCGGTATTCCTGCCGAGGACTGTCCCTGCATTTCCGCAAAGACAGGTGTCAATATCCCCGATGTTTTAAAGCGCATAGTAACAGATGTTCCCGCACCTAAAGGAGACGAGAACGCACCCCTTAAATGCCTTATATTCGACTCATACTATGACTCTTATCTCGGAGTTGTGGTATATGTCCGTGTCTTTGACGGTAAGTTAAAGGCGGGTCAGCGCATCCGTATGATGAATACAGGTGCGGAGTTTGATGTTATAGAGGTTGGCTATATGGCACCCTTTGGACTGCAGAAGGCAACCGAGCTTGCCGCAGGCGAGGTTGGTTATATTACAGCCAGCATCAAGAATGTCCGCGATACACAGGTAGGCGATACCATTACCACAGTTGAAAATGGCATCACCGAGCCTCTGCCCGGCTTTAAGCAGGCGCTGCCCATGGTTTATTCGGGTATCTATCCCGAGGACGGTGCAAAGTACGATGACCTCCGCGACGCCCTTGAAAAGCTTCAGCTCAACGATGCCTCCCTTATGTTCGAGCCCGAGACCTCGGCGGCTCTGGGATTCGGCTTCCGTTGCGGCTTCCTCGGACTTTTGCATATGGAGATCATACAGGAAAGACTTGAACGTGAGTTCAACCTTGATATCATCACCACCGCCCCCTCGGTTATATATAAGATAACCAAGACCGACGGCGAGGTGCTGTATATAGACAACCCCTCAAACTACCCCGATCAGGGCGAGATTGCCGAATCCGCCGAGCCTATGGTCAAGGCTAATATCATTACTCCCACCGAGTATGTTGGCGGTATTATGGATCTCTGCCAGGACAGACGAGGTATCTTCCACGATATGAAGTACCTTGACTCCACCCGTGCCGAGCTTCATTATGAGCTTCCCTTGAACGAGATAGTATACGACTTCTTTGATGCATTAAAGAGCCGCAGCCGCGGATACGCCTCCCTTGACTATGAGCTTATAGGTCATAAGCCCTCTAAGCTTGTCAAGCTCGATATTCTCCTTAACGGAGAGGTAGTGGATGCGTTGTCCTTTATAGTTCATACCGATAAGGCATACGGCAGAGGCCGTAAGATCGCAGAGAAGCTCAAGGAAAATATTCCGAGACAGCTTTTTGAGGTGCCTGTACAGGCGGCCATCGGCGGCAAGGTAATTGCAAGAGAAACCGTAAAGGCACTTCGTAAGGATGTACTTGCAAAGTGCTACGGCGGTGATATTACCCGTAAGAAGAAGCTGCTTGAAAAGCAGAAAGAGGGTAAAAAGAAGATGCGTAAGTTAGGCTCGGTAGAGGTAACTCCCGAGGCATTTATGGCAGTTCTTAAGCTTGATGAGTGAGGATAAGATGAAAAGATTAGGATTGTATTTACATTTCCCCTTCTGTAAGAATAAATGTGCATACTGTGACTTTTATTCGGTGGTAGGGTATGATAAAGTAGAAAAATATATGGATGCGCTGATGCTTCAGTGCGAGGATTATTCTGTTTCCTGCGAGCCCTATGCAATAGACAGTATATTCCTTGGCGGCGGCACACCTACAATAGTTCCCCAAAAGCAGATGTGTGACCTTGTGGACTGTATATATGACAATTTCAATGTTACCGTGGATGCAGAGGTAACCATTGAGGCAAATCCCGCAACCGTGACACAGGGACAGCTTAAGAGCTATGTCAAGGCGGGCATCAACCGTCTCAGCATCGGTGCCCAGTCTGCCTGCAACAATGAGCTTAAGGCACTCAGCCGTATACACACCTTTGAGGAGTTTGAGCATACCTTCAAAATGGCGCGTAAGGCAGGCTTTAAGAATATAAATATTGACCTTATGTACGGCATTCCCGAGCAGACTATGGAGTCCTTCAAAAAGAGTCTCAAGGAGATCGTTTCGTTGGATGCCGAGCATATATCCCTGTATAATCTTAAGATAGAGGATTCCACCCCCTTTGGTGCTATCCGCGATTCACTTCCTTTGCCGGACGAGGATGTGGAGTTTGCAATGTACGAGTATGCTATCGATTACCTTACCCGCAAGGGCTATGTTCAGTATGAGATCAGCAACTTTGCAAAGAAGGGCTATGAATGTAAGCATAATATGAAGTACTGGACCTGTCAGGAATATCTGGGTCTGGGTACTGCGGCACACTCTTATTTCCGTAACACCCGTTTCTCCTTTATCAAGGATATAGACAGCTTTGTGGCGGCTATAGAGGATCCGGATAACGGCAATGTTATAACCGACGAAAACTATACCATTTCACCAAGCGAAAGGGTAGGAGAGTATATAATGCTCAGCCTTCGTCTTAACAGGGGCATCAATATAAACGAGTTCAAGCGTCTGTTTGATATGGATTTTGAAAAGATGTTTGAGGATCTGCTCCCTGCATATGTGGGCAGCGGCTTTATGGATAAGACGGCTGTGGGTTATGCCTTTACTCCAAAGGGAATGTATGTTTCCAACTATATTCTTTCCTCTATGCTGGAGTTTTCCTCCGAGATAGATAAGAATATCGCTAACGGAAAAGACAAATAAAGCTTATAACCGAGGAATAGCTGCATGACAGCTATTCCTTTTGGATAGATGATTATGAGATACGGAGACAAAAGATGAAAAAACTGCTTAGATTTTTTCTGAACAGAAGATTTATCGTTATACTCCTTCTTTTGGTTCAGATAGTTATCCTTGGCGGAGTTATCCTTGGCAGAGCAGGCAAGGTGATCCCTTTCCTTGAAGTGCTGAGTGTTATTATGGTGCTCTATGTGGTAAACCGCAGGGATAATCCCGCATATAAGATAGCTTGGATAATACTGATGCTTGCTGTACCCGTTTTTGGCGGACTATTGTATATAATTATTACATGGCAAACAAGGCTTGGATCATTCCGTAAGCGTATCAAAGAGTACGAGGATCACGCAAGACAGTATATCCCAATAGATCCTGAGGTGGTACAACGCTTCAATGCCGCAATACCCGGTCATCTGCCGCAGGTAAATTATCTTACCCGATTTGGCCGTTTTCCTATGTATGACGGCTCTACAACCGAATATTTTTCTCCCGGTGAGAAGTTTTTGCCCGTATATCTGGACGAGCTTGAAAAAGCGGAAAAATATATCTTTATAGAGTATTTTATTATAGATAACGATGACGGAATGTGGCTTGAGATCCTTGATATTCTTGAACGCAAGGTAAAAGAGGGTGTCGAGGTAAGAGTTATGTACGACGATGTGGGCTGTGCAGGTACAGTTCCCGCTGTGTACAAAAAGCAATTGCGTGCAAAGGGCATCAAGGTAACTGTTTTTAACCCCTTTGTTCCGCTTATGTCATCTGTACAGAACAACCGTAACCACCGTAAAATAACGGTTATAGACGGCAAGGTGGCGTTTACCGGCGGCTTGAATCTTGCAGATGAGTATATAAACAAAAAGCAAAGATTCGGTTATTGGCTTGATTGTGCCATTATGGTCAAGGGTGATGCTGTCAAGAGCTTTTGTACCATATTTCTTGAGCTTTGGAATGCCTATAACAAGACCAAGGAGAATTTTCAGCCTTATCTTGATCCGGTCAGCCCGTGCCCGAATGGAGACGGATATGTTATTCCTTATTCCGACGCGCCCACAGATGACGAAAATGTTTGTGAGCATGTTTATATGCAGATAATCAACAATGCAAAGCATTATGTATATATAGAGACCCCCTATTTTATTGTTGACCATTCTATGCTTTCGGCATTTATACTTGCAGCAAAAAGCGGAGTGGATATCCGTATTATAACTCCCGCAATTCCCGATAAAAAGCTTGTGCATATGACGACGCGTTCATATTATAAGGCACTTGTAACGGCAGGGGTCAGGGTATATGAATATACTCCGGGATTTGTTCATTCAAAAATAGTTGTTTCGGACGATGACACCGCAACCGTTGGCTCGGCAAACTTTGATTTCCGCAGTCTGTATCTTAATTATGAGTGCGGTGAGCTGATCTTTGATTCATCGGTGATAGGTGTGATCAAGCAGGATTTTCTTGACACATTGGAGCATTGCCGCGAGATAAAGGCAGAGGATATCAAACGAAATATATTTGTCCGTATAGGACAGAGCTTACTGAGAATAATTGCACCTTTGTTATAAATTTAACAAACTTACGGTTTTGTCATAATTATTTCGGTTTTTATCTTTACAGTATCATAAAAGTATGTTAAAATATAGTTGAGAGGAGTGGATCCCTATGATAGTTGATATGCATTCACATATACTGCCGGGTGCTGACCACGGGTCGGATTCGGTAGAGAGTTCTGTCGCTATGGTAAAGCGTGCCCTTGAGGCAGGTGTTACGGCTATCCACTTAAGCTCTCATTTTTATCATCACAGCGATACGGTCGAGGATTTTCTTCAGCGCAGACAAAAGGCTTATGACAAGCTTATGGCTGCTCTTGATGAGGATATAAAGTCAAAGATAACCTTTGTGTTGGGTGCAGAGGTTACTCTTGAGGTAGACTTAAAGGACGAGCCCCGCTTAAGGGAGCTGTGTATCGGAGAGACCGATAATATACTTATAGAAATGCCTAATATGAAATGGACCGACTGGACCTTCAATGCGCTCTATGATATGAGCGCAAGGCATAATGTAAGACCTCTTATAGCCCATGTTGACCGTTATGATGAAAAGCAATGTAAAAAGCTGTACGAATACGGATATAACTGTCAGCTCAATGCTTCGGCATTCAGAGGGCTTATGAGCCGTCACAAGGCAATGAAACTGCTTATGGAAGGCAATGCCCATGTTATAGGCAGCGATGTCCACGGCAAAGAGGCTAAGGAATACGACAATTACGAAAAGGCGCTCAAATGCATTTCACCCTTCAAGGATGAGCTGATGGAATATGCCGCAGAGCTGTTGGGGTTATAATGGAGCATATCAGTATAATTTATTCGTTACCCACAGGCACGGCTCATATCCCATACACTACCTTTGAGGATATAAAAATGACGGGTATTCTCCCCGCAAATGTGCTCGAGCTTATGCAGGAGCTGCCCTCCAAGGATGATATCAGGCTCCGTCAGGAGACATTTAGGTATCTTACCGAGCAGGGAACAGCGGAGCTGGAGAGCCTGTCAGTGCAGCTCTATGAGCTGTCGGAGCTGTACTGTGCTTACGATAGTGCGGCGAACGATGCAGTAAAGAAATATATCTTTGCCGCAATTCTCTATAGACAGTACCGTTTTTATAAGAGTTCGGCTGAGCTTACCCTGAAAGAAGGCTTTTTTGAAGGCTACAGAAGGCATTTTGAACAGCTTTATGATGAGGGTGTGGCATCCGAGGTAAAAAGGGTATATGACAGCCTTGTAACAAGTATAAATATAGGTATTAAAGAAGACTCGCTTACGCTTAAGGCCGCAGAAGGCAAGGGCTATATCACCGATATTTGCCATCATGCCACCGAAATGGGTATAGAGCTTGTTGACAGCGGATTTTCCCAAAAGGAGCTTGGTGCCGATATTGCTTTAGCTCTTGAAGGGCTTTTTGCCCGTGAGTGGAACGAGCTTTCCTCTCACTATGAAAAAAACAAGACTTTGCTTGACAGAGATCTTCTTGATTATATCGATCAGTTTGACTTTTATATATACAATACAAAATTAGCACTTGAATATACCGCTCATTGCATACCGTTATGCTATGCGCACTACGGTGAGGATATCTCGATTGTCGAGGGGTATGATATAACCCTTATGGCAAAAAAGTGCTATGACATAATTCCAAACGATATAAGCTTTACCGCAGATGAATCTGTATACTTCCTTGCGGGAGCAAACGGAGGCGGTAAGACCACATATTTGCGTACTGTGGGTGTGTGTGTTATAATGTCCCTGTGGGGATGTCCCGTACCTGCAAGACACGCACGAGTGTGCGCTCTTGATTCTGTTCAGACCCATTTCCCGCGGGATGAGCGCTTTGAGCTTGAGGGCAGATTACTTGACGAGCAAAACCGTGTGGATAGGATACTTTCGGATATGGGAGAGCGCAGTCTCATTCTCTTAAACGAGACCTATGCCACCACAAATGAAGAAAAGGCATCGGCTATGACCTGTGAGCTGGCAGCACGGCTCAAGACGGAGGGTCAGCTTGCGGTTTATGTTACCCATCAGAAAAAGGCGCAGGAGACAGATATTCCTATGCTTACCTGTATAGTTGACGAGGGTGAGGGTACGCGCACCTATAAAATAAAGCCGCTTAAGGCTTCTGTTCGTTCCCATGCCGAGGACATACTGAAAAAATATTCGCTGTCAAGAGCCGATCTTGAAGAAAGGTTCGGTATATGAAGCACAGTATATTATATAAGATACCCGAGCATACCGAGGGAGGCTCTCTTATATACGATCTGTCTGTAGACAGGTGTATAGCCAACATTTCGTCCGATACCCGAAAAAACGAGTATTTCTGTCATGTTGTATCAAGCCCCCTCAAAAACGCCGAAAACATCCTTTACCGCAGAGCCATACTTGAGGATCTTTGCGAAAACAAAGGACTTTTGGCAGAGCTTAAAACACTTTTCAGCCGTTACGATAAGCTTAAGGCAGATTGGCTTGAGCTTAAGGGAACGGGGGAGCGGGTGTCGGCAGACCGAGGCTCGGAGGCAATGCTTGATTATATCTATTCCTCCCTTAAGGTCACGGCTCTTTTCCCAAAGACCATAATTTCCTTCTTTTCTTCAATAGCAGAGGTGTTTGACGGCTACTCTGTAAGCTCGGAGGGACTTTTATCTCTTCGCGACTATGCAAGGGAGCTGCTTGAAAACAAGTCCTTAAAGGAGATAGAGACCATAGCCTCTCACTTTGCCTACAACAGTCCCGAGGACTATGATTTTGAGCTGGTGTGCAGTATCGGAGATTCGCTAAGCTGTATATCCGCCGAGATTTCTTCGGTCAGGGAAAGAGAAAAGAAGAAAAATCCCCTGCTTTCTATCCTAACAAAGAAAAAGAAGACAGAGGGCGAAGCTAATATAACATCTCCCGAGGCAAGAGCATATTCTCTTGAAATACTTGGCGAGGCGATGTACCGTACCGATCGGATGCTGTCCGAGATAACAGATTCTGTATACGACAGCTTCTACGGACTTTCCCGCGAGCTTGACTTTTATGAGATAGCTCTTAAGTATGCCGACTTTCTTATGCAAAGCGGTAAGTCTTACTGCTATCCCGGGCTTGGGGCAGAGGCGGTTAAGGTAAGCGGACTTTATGATCTGTTCCTGTTGACCGAGGACAAATGTGAGGTATACCCCAATGATGCAGACTTTACAGGCTACACGGGTGTGCTTATCCGAGGCAAAAACAATACCGGTAAGACCACATTTCTTCGCTCTGTTGCCATAGCACAGCTTTTCGCTCAGGCAGGACTGCCCATAGCGGCAAGTCAGGCAGAGCTACCTGTATACGGCGGCATATATACTCACTTTTCCAGTGCTGAGGAGGAGTTCACCCGGGGTGATATCTCTGGCAGATTTGAGGGTGAGGTCAAGGCTATAGCCGGGATAATGGATAAGCTCCAAAGGGGCAGCCTTGTGATACTCAACGAGACCTTCCAGACCACAGCCTATGACGAGGGAAGCGTTGCTATTGAGGGAATACTCAGAGCTTTGAATGCTTTAGGCTGTCAGTATATATTCGTAACCCATCTGACACAGCTTTTTGATATGTTGGGTGAGGATACGGCAAAATTAGAAAGTGCAAACGGAGACACTCCGTTTACAATAAAAAAATTATAAGGAGATAAGAACATGAAGAGATTAGTTTGTTTCTTATTAACAATGATCATGCTTGTTGGTATGATCCCCGCAGCGGCAATTGCAGAGGACGGCGGTCTTGCATTTACCGATGTTCAGGAAAAGCATTGGTTCTATGATGCAGTTAAGTACTGCGTAGACAAGGGTTATATTGCAGGTATGGATGAGACCACATTTGCACCCAACAAGAACCTTACAAGAGCACAGTTCGTTACCATTCTTGCTAAGTTTGACGGTGTTGACCTTACTCAGTATGAGAATAAGGACGCAGGCTTTGAGGATGTAAAGACCTCTCATTGGTACAACGAGGTTGTATGCTGGGCGGTAGAGAACAGCATTACCAGCGGCCTTAGTGCAACTGCGTTTGGCCCCAATGCTGATGTAACCAGAGCACAGCTCGCAAGATTCTTCTACGTTTATACCGAGAAGACCGGCAGCCTTACCAACGGTGCCGATATTTCTGAGTATCCCGATGCAGCAAAGGTTGCAGACTGGGCAAAGGCTCCTATCGAATGGGCAGTAGCAGCAGGTCTTATCTCCGGCGTTAAGAAGGACGGTGTAAACTATCTTGATCCTAACGGCAAGGCTACAAGAGCACAGGCAGCTGTTATGTTTATGAACTACGATCAGATGGAGACAGAGATCGTATATCCCGACTATGACGGTCGTATCGTATTCTGGGGCGACTCTCTCACCCAGGGTATCCTTACAGGCTTTAACGATGTAGTAGAGGTTCCTTATCCCGAAAGAATAGGCGAGCTTCTTAACTGTGAGGTTAAGAACTACGGTATCGGTTCCGAGATGGCTTATCAGATCGCAGGCCGTCAGGGTGGTCTTCCTTGCTATGCATATGCAACCGAAAGTGAGCCCTTCGTAATCCCCGCAGATACCACACCTGTTGAGATCTGTATCTACAATGAGTTTGTTGACGAGATGTATTCTACCACTAACTTTATAGGTATCGGTAATCAGGGTCTCTTCCAGGGTATCAACCCCATCACCGTAGGCGGTGTTGAAGGTGAGATCAAGTGGGTTACAGGCTCCAACTATACCTTTACCCGTCTTGAGGCAGGCGAAGAGGTTACACTTACCGAGATGACCCTCATCGAGACCTTCGGTATGAAGGACAAGAAAGAAGATGACATCGTTGTTATCTGGATCGGTCACAATGATGTTCCCGCACCCGAGGATACCGAAAAGTTTGATGAGATCATCGGCTATATCGACGCTATGATCGAGTACGCAGGTACTGAGAAGTATGTTGTTATGGGTCTTATGGCAGAGCGTTACTGCCCCGGCTATGCTGAGATCAACGCAGCTATCAAGGCTCATATGGACGAGAAGGGTGTTGGCGAAAAGTTCCTTGACATCCGTACCTACCTTGCAGATCCCGCACATCTTGACAGACTCGGCATCGAGCCTAACCAGGGTGACAATACCATGGACCTTGAGTATATGGAAAAGGGCTGGATCCCCGAATCTCTCCAGGCAGAGAAG
This sequence comes from Clostridia bacterium, assembly GCA_017537175.1. Classification (GTDB taxonomy): domain Bacteria; phylum Bacillota; class Clostridia; order Oscillospirales; family CAG-272; genus RGIG7300. The sequence goes on from JAFYLH010000026.1 coordinate 33,934, forward strand.
CAGTCTATCCAGGGTTACTCTCTCCACCTTAACCAGATGGGTTATAACCTTGTTGCAGAGAAGCTTGCACAGACCTTTATGGAGCTTGGTTATCTTGACTAATTAAATAATAACAAAAAGGCGGATTTTCCGCCTTTTTTGTTGCTTTTATATCGCTTTTATGATAGAATTAAACTATCAAATACAAGGAGAGACCTATGAGAAAATTTATCTCTTTATTACTTATCTTAACAATGCTTATTCCTATGAGCATATTTGCAGTTGAGGAAGGTGACCTTTTATTTACCGATGTCAAGGAAAGCCATTGGTTCTATGATTCGGTAAAATACTGTGTGGAAAAGGGTTATATCAAGGGTATGGATGAAACCACATTCGCACCTAACTCCAACCTTACAAGAGCACAGTTTGTTACTATTCTCGCTAAGCTCGACGGTGTTGATCTTACACAGTACGATACAACAGAATCCGGCTTTACGGATGTAAAGACCTCTCATTGGTACAACGAGGTGGTATGTTGGGCGGTAGAGCAGGGCATTACCAGCGGTCTTTCTGAGACTGAGTTTGGTCCCAATGCGGATGTAACCAGAGCACAGCTTGCGAGATTTTTCTATGTATATACAGAGAAGAAGGGAACAGTCAGCGGCTCTGCTGATATTTCCGAATATCCCGATGCCTCAAAGGTTCCTGATTGGGCAAAGACACCGGTAGAATGGGCGGTAGCAGCCGGTCTTATCTCGGGTGTTAAGAAGGACGGTGTAAACTACCTTGACCCTAACGGTAAGGCTACAAGAGCACAGGCGGCAAGAATGTTTATGCAGTATGACAGCCTTACTCCGGTCGAATACAAGGGACGCATAGTCTGCTGGGGTGACTCTGTGACACAGGGCATCTTTACAGGCTTTGAGGATGTAGCCGAGGTTCCTTATCCCGAAAGAGTGGGCGAGATTCTCGGTGTAGAAAGCCTTAACTATGGTATCGGCGGTGAGATAGGACAGCAGATAGCCTGCCGTCAGGGCGGTATACCCTTTTATGCTTACGCAAGCGAGTCTATGCCCTTTACCATTCCTGCGGACAGAACCCCTGCTGTGATCGACCTTGTATTAAACGAGGACGGTGACCCTGCCGAGATAGGTAACAACTATATATATTCCGCAGTTAACCCTATGCGCATAGCAGGTGTGTGGGGAGAGCTTTCTAAGGTTGAGGATGCAAACATCTATCACTTTACCCGCCTTGAGGAGGGTGAGGAGGTAACCTTGACCGAGCTTACACAGGTTGAGACCTTTGCTATGACAGATAAGCGGGAGGACGATATAACAGTCCTCTGGATTTGCCATAACGATATTTATCCCGCAGCGGCTCTGCCCGATCTGCTCCAGACCCTTGATGCTATGATAGCAGCCTGTCCCAGTGACGAATATGTGGTATTGGGTCTTATGGGTGAGAGATATGTAAGAGACTATGCCGCACTTAACGCAGGAATCAAGGCTCACCTTGAGGAGCTGGGCGTCGGTGAGAAATTCCTTGATGTAAGAAGCTATCTTGCAGATCCCGTACATCTTACCAACTTAGGTATTACACCTAACGAGCGCGATCTCTACTTTATGTCAAACGGCTGGATCCCCGCGTCTCTTCAGGCAGAGGACGAGCTTCACTTAAACCAGCAGGGCTATGATCTCTTGGCACAGTATGTTGCGGATAAGATCATAGAGCTGGGATATTTGACTAATTAATTGTAGGGCAGGGGCTTGCTCCTGCCGAATTAAGGAAGAAAACCGCCAAAGCGGTTTTCAGCAATAATTATTCATTATTCATTAAATATGGAGAACAGCATATGAAAAAGATTATATGTATATTATTGACCGTATTAATGCTCATCCCCTTCAGCATCAATGCAGCAACAGCAGAGTACGATCCCGCAGTACCCTTTAGTGATGCCAAGGTCGGTGCTTGGTACTACAGCGCAGTTAAATACTGCAAGACAAACGGTCTTCTTAACGGCATGTCCGACACAGCCTTCGGTCTTAATACCACCGTTTCAAGAGCGATGTTCGTTCAGGCGCTTGCTAACTTTGAGGGTGTTACTGCCGATATGCTTAAAAAAGAGCCTACACCCTTTACCGATATCAAGCCTGACCATTGGTTCTACGTAGCGGTAGAGTGGGCAAGACAGCAGGGAATAGTAGGCGGTATGACCGATACCACCTTTGAGCCCAACGGTGCGCTTACCCGTTCACAGATGGCAAGACTCTTCTGTCAGTACGCAAAGTTCAAGGGTCTTGATACCGCAAAGTCCGCAGATCTTTCAAGCTTCAGCGATGCCGCAAAGGTTCAGAGCTGGGCAAAGGAGGGTATGGAATACTGTGTAGCTACAGGTCTTTTTGTAGGTGACGGTGGCAAGCTTGACCCCAATGCAAAGGCTACAAGAGCACAGCTTGCAGTAGTGCTTTATAAATTTGATTATCAGAACAAATACGGTCACGCTATACCCGATTCAACCGCAGCAGATTCCTGCCTTGTAGAGGCGGGCACCAAGAACAGAGTTGTTATATTTGGCGACAGTATGGCACAGCGCCTTGAAAAGGATCCCTTAAGAAGCGAATACCTCAAAATACCTGTACAGAACTACGGCATAGGCGGTGAAATGGCAGAGGCAGGAGGCTTCAGACAGGGAAGCATTGCAATCTATGCCGAGCCTATGACTATTCCTGCAGACAAGACTCCCGTAGCTATCACTCTTGTTACCGATAGTGGTGACGAAAAGGATCTGGGACACTTCGGTGACGGAGTTTCAAATGAGTTTATCATCGCAGGTGTCAAGGGCAAGGTAACCCACGGGGATGACGGAGCCTACTTTACACGCAACACCGAGGGTGAGGCGGTAGAGGTAACGACCCGTACACGCATCATTACTCCCGCAATGCAGGACAGACGCGAAAACGATATCCTCGTTATCTGGACAGGCTCTAACAATCGCTATAGTGCCTCCACCGCTTACAAGCTTGTGGATACTATAAACGAGATGATAAAATATCATCCCAATGACGAGTATGTAATAGTCGGTCTTACCTCAAAGGACTATATGCCCGAGGTCGACGGTGTAAATGATGTGCTTCGTGAGGCCTACGGTGAGCATTTTGTGGATGTAAGAGCTTACCTTATGACCGAGCAGTGCCTTATTGACAACGGCATTACCCCCACCGAGGCAGACTATGACAATATGGAAAAGGGCGAGATTCCCGCATCTCTTCTTGCAGATACCATCCACGGAACGGCGACTTTCTATGATATCGTATCAAAAATGATAGCGGATAAGATCAAAGAAAACGGTTATTTGTCATAAACCTATTGCAAAATATTAAGAAATATTGTATAATGAATTAATCATTCTTAAGGAGAATTACACCCATGAACATTATTGAAGCTTATCAGAAAAAAGTAGACGAGCTCTTTGCTACCGTAAGAGAGACTCAGATGGACAAGATCAGAGAAGCAGGCAAGATGATGGCTGATGCTATGTGCGCTAAGAAGAACATAGTTATTCACGATACAGGCCACATCATCAATGGCGAAATGATCCAGCGTTCCGGCGGTCTTGTAGCACCCCAGCACCTCAGATATTACCTCGTTACCGAGGACGGCGGTCTTGTAACTCCCGAGTTCAAGGCAAAGAACCTCAATATGGAGGGTATGGCGGAGCTTGTTTACCGTTGTTCACATATGACAGGCGACGGCGACGTGCTTATTATCGGTTCTGTATCCGGCCGTAGCGACCAGGTAGTTGACCTTGCACTTACCTGTAAGAGCCATGGTGTTAAGATCATCGCTGTTACATCCATGGATTATACCACTCAGGTTAAGTCTGCTCACACAAGTGGGCTCAGACTCTTTGAGGTAGCTGACCTCGTTATCGACAACTGCGCACCTCTTGGTGACGGTATGATGGATCTCCCCGGCTTTGAAATGCCCTTCGGTCCTGCATCCGGTCTCAGCGCAGTATACATCATGTGGCAGGTTTATGCTGCTTGTATCGAGGAAATGGATAAGAGAGGCCTTAAGCCCGGTATCCTTAAGTCCTCCAACACTCCCGGCGGCGACGAGTATAACCTCAAGCTCGAGCATCTTTACCAGGAGCGCGGGTATTAATAATCTGCAAAGCAGATTATTAGCTAAATTCGCCACAGCTACGGCGAGCTAAATTGACCTTCGGTCAGCTAAATTACTGTGTAGCTAAATCTGCTTCGCAGGCTAAGGCGAATTTAATTTAGCTTCACGGAGTGAAATTTAGCTATGCTTGCATAATTTAGCTGTTGCGAAGCAACTATTTAGCTATAAAAAGACGGCATCGCATTGCCGTCTTTTTTAGACAAAGGAGAATCATATGAAAAGAATTATATCATTGTTGTTAGCCATATTAACAATTATATCTGTATGTGTATTTACCACATCAGCCGCTGAACCCTTTGACGATGTAAAGGAATCTCATTGGTATTACCGAGCAGTTGAATACTGCTTTGAAAACGGTCTTATGAGCGGTATGAGCGAGACCGCCTTTGCTCCTACAGGAAAGGTTACCCGTGAGCAGTTTGTCAAGACCCTTGCAAATATGGAGGGTATAAACGAAGCCGATTATAAGGTTACCGAATCCCCCTTTAAGGATGTTAGACTTGACCTTTGGTATGCTCCCGCAGTAGAGTGGGCAAGACAGACAGGTATCGTTGCAGGTCTGTCTGCTGACAGTTTTGGTATCGGTAAGCCCGTTACCCGTGAGCAGATAGCAAGACTTCTTCGCGGCTATGCCGAGTACAAGGGCAAGGAGATCAAGGAGACAAGCGACCTCTCCGCATTTGTAGATGCAGATAAGATAAGCGACTGGGCACTTGACGGGGTAAAGTATGCTATTGCCAACGGCATATTCAAGGGTAACGCAAAGAACGAGCTTAATCCCCGAGGCGGTGCAACCAGAGCCGAGCTTGCGACTATTCTTAAGGCTGTAAGAGCCTATGAAAACAATAAGCTTGTGGCTTGGGGCGACAGCTTTACACAGGGTATTATCGAGGGCTTCCACGATATCTCTGACTATCCCTATGTCAGAACAGCAGCCGAGACCCTTAACACTCCCTATTATAACTTCGGTATCGGCGGCGACACAGCCGAGGCCGTAGCCATCCGTCAGGGCGGTATTGCTATCTTCGTTGACAGTCTTACCATTCCTGCCGATAAGACTCCCGTTGCAATCGAGATCAGAGCCGAGGAAGGCTATACCACCAAGAACATCAATGAAAACGGCGACAACGGTCTTAATCCCGTAACCATCGACGGTGTCAAGGGCAATATCTCGGGCGACTATCAGGAAGGCTATATGTTTACCCGTCTTGAAGAGGGTGAGGAAAAGGTTATCACCTCCGAGACCCGTATAATTACCGACGGTATGGGCTTTGACTATACAAATGCTATTATGGTCATCTGTTCGGGTGCCAACAACACTAAGGAAGAGGCTTGGCATAACGAGCCCGAAAAGCATATGCAGTACCTCTGCGAGATCCAGCAGAAGATGGTTGACTATGCAGGTACCGATAACTTTGTTATCATCGGTCTTCCCAAGGTAAGATTTATGCAGAAAATCCCTAACTACAACACAGTTCTTGAAGAGTACTGGGGTGAGCATTACCTTGACGTAAACGAGTATATGATGTCTGAACAGGCATTTATCGATAACGGTCTTGAGATGAAGGGCAAGGATAAAAAGGACATAGCCGAAGGCTATATCCCCAGAACCTTCCTCGATGCTCTCCAGCAGCTCCATCCCAACCAAATGGGCTACGACATAATCGCAAAGCTCCTCTCCGACAAGATCTACGAATTAGATTATCTTAAATAAGAAAAAGCCCAATTAGGGCTTTTTTCTTATTTAAGAACGTAATATAAGTAGTATAAAAGGAAATAGCTGACTTTGACAATGGTGTTCTCCTTAATGATAAGGGCTTAACCAGTTCGCCGTCAGCTATTTATATTATTATATCAAAAAGTCATTATATTGTCAACAAACTTACTATCTTATGACCTCGTCTGTAAGCCTCGCAGAAATATTCCTCATAGCTCATATGAGAATATCTTTCACCGAACTTAAGCTCAAAGTTAATTATATCCTGCTGCTTTGCCTTTTTAAGACGGGATACGGCATTATCCCAGTCAACAGTACCGTCAAAGGGCAGCATATGGAGATCATCTGTCCAGAAAATACGGTCTCCCGTCATACTCATATTGTCGTTAAGATGTGTCATAATGAGCCTGTCTCCGTAGAGGGCAAGGAGATCCTTACGGTTATAGCAGTTTTCGTGACCCGAATCCCAGCAAAATCCTACGGTATCATCATCCTTGAAAAACTCAAAGAGAGCATCGAGGTATTCATCTCCCTCGGTATTTTCAAAGGCTATTTTTACACCGTACTCGCGGGCGGTATCCACAACCTCTTTATAGTTTTCAAGTCCGTATTTGGTCTCACCAAAGGTATAGTCAAACCCAAGCCATATATGGGTGACCATTGTGGGGATATTATATTTACGGCAGACACTAAGAGCCTCGATAAGCTCTTCCTTTCCCGGGTCGGACTTGTGTTTGTCCCGGCGCCACATTCCCACACAGGATGCATAAGGTCCGTGAAGGGACTGAACAGTTAATCCAAGCTCCTTTGCCCGCTCTATGACCTCGCAGACATCAGGAGTCCATTGAGGCGACACCGCATCAAACCCTGCTTCTTTAACTATATCCAAGACCTCAACTATAGGCCTGTCATATTCTTTAAGTAAAGATATTCCTATTTTCATTTTAAATGTAACTTTCTGCAACGCAGAAAGTCTCCTTAATTCCTAATTCCTAACTCCTAATTCCTAATTAATTTAAGCCTGTCATAGACAGGCTTAAATTTATATCTCATTTTTACACAGATCCTCAAATGTCTCCCGCTTAACCGCAAGATAGGGACCGCTCTTGCTTATCATAACGATAGGAGCCTTGGGTATACGGTTGTAGTGGGATGCCATAGCATAGTTGTATGCTCCTGTTACAAATACCGCAACAATGTCACCTCTTACAGGCTTAGTGAGCATCATACCCTCACCGATAAGGTCGCCGCTTTCGCAGCAACGGCCCGCAAGGGTACACTCATAATCTGCGGGAAGGGAAGCCTTGTTCGCCACCACCGCGTCATATCTTGACTGATAGAGGGCATAACGGGGATTATCCGGCATGCCGCCATCGATAGAAACATAGTTCTTAAAGCCGGGGATCTCCTTTACTCCGCCCACGGTGTAGAGGGTAATGCCTGAATCCGCTACAATGCTTCTGCCGGGCTCAAGTAAGAACTTGGGCTGATTTAAGCCGAGATCCTTGCAGATCTTCTTGCAGAGGGTAGCAATACCAGCAATATTTGAAGCATAGTTTATCTCGGGGTCGGTGTTAACATACTTAACACCCATACCGCCGCCAAGGTTCATAATCTCAGCCTCAAAGTCGTACTTTACCTTCATATCACGCATAAAGGTCAGCATAATGGTAGCGGCATCCACAAAGGGCTCGTACTCAAATATCTGTGAGCCGATGTGACAGTGGTAGCCGTCGAGAACAAGGTTCTCAAGGGAGAGGGCAAGAGCCACAAGCTCGTCCGCCTGTCCTGTTTCGATTGCTGCACCGAACTTGGAATCCACCTTACCTGTATTGATAGCCGCAAGGGTGTGAGGATCAATACCGGGGGTGATACGCAGGAGTATATGCTGACGGATACGGTTAGCACCTGCGATCTCGTTTATAGCACGAAGCTCGTCCGCATTGTCGCACACAAAGTGACCTATGCCGTTTTCGATACCGTATTTAATGTCAAAGTCTGTCTTGTTATTCCCATGGAAATAAGCCTTAGAGAGGTCAAAGCCTGCCTTGATGGCTGTATAAAGCTCGCCTGAGGAAACTATATCTATACCCATACCCTCCTCAGCCATTATCTCATAAATTCTCTTGACTGACAATGACTTTGAGGCAAAGAGGGGAATAGAGCCCTCGCCAAAATGCTCTGCCATAGTGTCGCGGTATATACGGCAGCGCTCTCTGATTCTTTCTTCATCCATAATGTATGCGGGAGTGCCGTACTGCTTAGCCAGCTCCACGGTGTCCTGACCTGCAAACACAAGATGACCCTGTTCGTTTATTGAAATGTTACTACTGTTGTACATAATTAATCCTTGAGTATATCTGTCATATCATAGAAGCCTGCGCCCTTGCCGTTTAAGAACTTAGCCGCAGATATAGCACCCTCGGCAAAGAGGGAACGGTCGTGAGCCTCGTGCTTAATTGTAAGTGTCTGTGTGCCTGTGTTGATTATAACCTCGTGCTCACCTACTACATTGCCCATTCTTAAGGAATGTATGCCTATCTCTTCCTCTGTACGCTTGCCGTTTTCGTGTCTGCCTACATTGTATACGGCTGTGGGTCTTACAGATTTTATGCCGTCAGCAAGCAGAAGTGCGGTTCCGCTTGGTACATCAAGCTTCTGATTGTGATGCTTTTCTATTATTTCTATATTTGCTCCGGGGAACATCTTAGCCGCAGTCTTGCAGATATCGTTCATAACCGCAATACCGAGAGACATATTGGCAGAGAAGAACACGGCGATCTTTTCAGATGCCGCCTTGATCATAGCCTTTTCCTCATCGGTGTGGGCGGTAGTGCAGATGACCACGGGGGTATTTCTTGCAACTGCATATTCAAGCAGAGCCTCGGTGCAGGTGTGATGGCTGAAGTCGATTATACAGTCAGCCTCGCCTGTAAAATCGGTAAGCTTTTCGTATATGGGATCGTCGCTTGCGGCTACATTGTTGACATCAACAAAGGCAACTGCAGACATATCCGCATCCTGTTCTATAAAACGGGCAACAGCCTTGCCCATACGGCCGTTTGAGCCATTGATTATTATCTTCATATCTTGATACCGACTTCCTTCATGCAGCGCACAAGCACTTCCTCGTGAGGTGCCTCCATAGGAGTAAGGGGCAGACGGAGATAGTTGTCGCAGAAGCCCATATGAGCCATAGCAGCCTTAACGGGAATGGGGTTTACCTCGCAGAAAAGAGCATTGCAGAGATCAAGATACTTGAACTGCATCTCTCTTGCGCCTGCCACATCACCCTCAAAGAACTTCTTGCACATAAGAGAGGTCTCGTAGGGAACAAGGTTGGAAAGAACCGAGATAACACCCTTACCGCCGCAGGCAAGAACGGGAACTATCTGGTCGTCGTTGCCCGAATAGATATCAAGCTTGTCGCCCACTAACTTTGCGGTCTCAATGATCTTTGAGATATCGCCGTTAGCTTCCTTGATAGCCGCGATCATGGGATGCTCTGCAAGCTCCACATAGGTAGAGGTAGCAATAGCACAGCCTGTTCTGGAAGGTACGTTGTAAAGGATAATAGGCTTGTCAGAGGCGTCTGCAATAGTATTGAACATCTTTACAAGACCCTTCTGGGTAGCCTTGTTGTAGTAGGGGGTAACAACAAGCATAGCATCGGCACCAACCTCGCAGGAGAACTTGGTCAGATCAACTGCATATGCAGTGTCGTTGGAGCCTGTTCCTGCAATTACGGGAACGCGCTTTGCGGTGCGTTCAACCGCATAGCGGATGCACTCGCGGTGCTCCTCGTCTGTAAGAGTTGAGCCCTCACCTGTAGTACCGCAGATAACAAGGGCATCAATGCCGGATTCTATCTGCCAGTCGATGAGCTTACCAAATTGCTCGTAGTCAACTCCGTTTTCGTTAAGAGGGGTTACAAGGGCGGTAGCCGCACCTGTGAAAATAGTTTCTTTCTTCATTTTAAACTCCTATATAGTAAAAAATAGCCGATGATATCGGCTACCATAAAAATCTGTCCATATATAGTGAACGATTATTATGATAGCACTCCGCCCGATTGGGCGACAGTACAGAGGATATTATCCCAAGTACCAGTTCAGCACCGCCGTACATCCCTTCGGCACCTATCCCTTTCACTTCCGTCAGCTTTGCGAAAGCCCTGAGCCGTAAGCTACTCTTGATACAGTGCGCCTCTATCAATCACAAAATATATTAACATATCATTACTTATTTGTCAATATAAAAAGAAGAAAATAGTGCTATCAAGCACTATTTTCAACCATAATTCTGCATTTTAGCCTAATCTTATTATATCCCCCGGCAAAATCTCAAAGGGCGCATTTATCTTGAATATCATCCCGGGATGAGGAGCAGAAGCGATGTCCTCGCCGTTTTCGTTCTTCATCCACTCTATATCAAAAGCCACACCGCATTTACCGGGAGAGATGACCTCGACCTTGTCACCCACACAGACCTTGTTTCGCTGAATGAATGTCGCAACACCGTTTTCATAGGAAAGGGCCTGTGCTATATAAGCCTTTTCACGGAGATATCCGTTAAACTCACAGACATTTGCATCAAGTATGGGATTACCAAAGAAATAGCCTGTATTATACTCACGGTGGCTTACCGACTCAAGCTCGTTCTTCCAGGCGGGATCGTAAGCATAATTTTCGGGATCTGCCATATAGCGGTCAAAAGCCATACGGTAGGCATTTGTAGTTACGGCGGTATAATATGCACTCTTCATGCGTCCCTCTATCTTAAAGGATTTGATACCCGCTTCAAGTAACTCGGGAATATGCTCAATCATACACATATCCTTTGAGGACATAATAAATGTGCCGTGCTCGGTCTGCTCGATGGGCAGGGGAGCATCGGGGCGCTTGTCCTCAATTATCTCATAGAGCTTGTAGCTCCAGCGGCAGGGCTGGGTGCAGGCACCGCAGTTGGCATCACGGCCTGTGAGATGCTCGGAGAGAAGACATCTGCCACTCCAGGAAACACACATAGAGCCATGGATAAATACCTCAAGCTCAAGATCCTCGGGAATAGTCTTTCTTATCTCTATTATTTCTTTAAGACTTAATTCTCTTGCAAGAACAACGCGCTTTGCACCCATACGGTAATAAGCCATACAGGTCTGGGGACTGACTATGCTTGTCTGTGTGGATATATGAAGCTCCACCTCGGGCAGAACTCTCTTTACAAGATCTATAACACCGAGATCCGCAACTATAACTGCATCAATACCGCTTTCACGCAGAGAAGAAAGATACGCCTCAAGTGCTTCATATTCCCCAACCTTGGGCATAGTGTTTACGGTAACATATACCTTAACACCTCTTTCGTGGGCATATTTTACCGCTTCGTATATTTCTTCAACACTAAAGTTATCAGCCGCCGCACGCATACCAAAGCGGTTACCCGCAAGGTATACCGCATCTGCTCCGTAGAGTATGGCTGCCTTCATTTTTTCAAAATTCCCCGCAGGGGAAAGGATCTCCGGTGTATAAGTCATTATTTCAGCTCCTTGATATATTGAGTATATTATAGCTTTTAGATATGAAAAAATCAAGACAAAATCATAATTATATACGAGTGCAAAAACTTACTAAAATTTTGCTAAAATCTTGAATATGGCTTTATATTGTGATATAATTCTTATATATTTTAATACGTTACGAAAGGGCGGAAAAAGCCATGTTATGTAAAAAATGCGGATTTGAATTGGATTCCGGTGTCAAATTCTGTCCCAAATGCGGTGAAAGAATAGTTGATAACTCAGCTTCTGACACCAATACACCCGCACCCGAAATGAGAAAATCAAAAAGAAAAAAGAAAAAGGGAAAGGGCAAGGTGATCATTGCAATTATTCTTGTTCTTCTTTTGATAGGAGGCTTTCTTGTTGTTGCGGGCCTGGGTACTGTTGGCGGAGTGTTGTTCTTTACAAGTCCCGGATACAAGGTAATGAACAATATGAACAAGGGTGACTATGATCAGGCTGTTTTGATATATACCGAGGATGTGGCAAACAACGCTCTTAACAAGACCATACTTAATTTTCTTATGGGCGGCAAGGCTGACTCTGTTGCAAAGGATGTTATAAAGGATAAAATGGATATAGACACTGCATTGAACGAGCTTATGATACTTGAGTATATGGGCTTTGACAATGTAAATGAAGCGCGCCAAAGCATTGCCGAGAATCTGGTTTCTGACTACAACGAGGGAGCTATCGATTACAAAACTGTTATATCAGAGCTTGAAATACTTTATGTTAACGGTTTTTTGGGAGCAGAGGATTATATCAACAGTATAAATTCAGATAACGGCGGTGCCGCCGCTGTTTCGAGAGGTGATTCCTTTAGAGAAGACGGTGACTATGCCTCTGCCATAGAAGCATACAACTCGGTGGACAGTTTTGACAGCTATTACTCCGATGCACAGCAAAAGCTTGCTACGGTATGCGGTCTCTATATTGATGCGGTAGCCGAAGAGGTGGAAAAGGCTACAAGGCAGGATGATTATGCTTCGGCCTTTGAGGCTATAAAAGCAGCATACAAGATTATCCCCGATACCCAAAGTACCGCCGCACTTGACACCGTGCTCGATGCTTGTGAGGAGGATCACAAGGACTATGTCAAGGGTAAGGCAGAATCCAAGGCAAGAGCAGACAAGTACGAGGAAGCACTTGAGCTTATAGATGAGGCTATAGAGCTTAACAGCAGTACATATTTGAGTGATCTGCGTTCCGAATACGAAGAAAAGTATATCGAGTATGTAACCAAAAAAGTAGAGCAGTATGTTACCGACAACAAGGACGAGGATGCGGCAACCCTTTTGGAAAAGGCTCTTGGCATAATTCCCGGCAACAGAGAGCTTACCCAACTCAAAAACGATCTTGATGACGGAACACTTGCCGAAAAGCTGGGTCGTTCCAAGCTTGAGAGTTTTATCCTTAATTCCGACAAAAAGTATTTCACCAAGGATGACATCAAGGATTTCACCTCAGAGGAATTAAGAATAGCCCGCAACGGAATATATGCCATTATGGGCAGAAAGTTCAATGACAAAGCACTTACCGACTACTTTAACAAGTTTGATTGGTATAAACCTGTTTACGATCCCGATCACTTCCCCGAGGAAATACTCAACGATTATCAGGTAGCAAACAGAGATCTTATTATAGCTTACGAAGAGGAAAAGGGCCGTCAGTAATAATGAAAAATAAAATTACAATTATAGCTTCAATGCTTATACTTATTGCCCTTATTCTTTGCGGATGCGGCAATACGGTCAATAAAACCGAAAAGCAGACCCTTGACTGGAGCAGCATATATACAGGAGATCAGACCGACGAAACCGAGGAGATCACGGATACATTACCCCTTGATACAGAGGAAGCAAATGACAGTACAGAGGATAAGATAATGCTCCGCGCCACAGAGGATGTAAGGGTCAGAACCGAGCCCTCCACGGGAGCCGAGGTATATACCACCCTCAAAAAGGGAGAAGAGGTAGAAAAGATCGAAACGGTAGATGAAAAATGGATCAAGGTGCGCCTTGATGGAGGCATCTACTATATCCATTCCGGTTACCTTGAAGAGGTCAAGCCAATAACCGAGGATGAGCCCGAGCCCGAGGGCGAGGGCAAGCTTGTTGTTATAGATGCAGGGCATCAGAGATACGGAAATTCCGCTCAGGAGCCCATAGGTCCGGGTGCGAGCCAGACTAAGGCCAAGGTATCAAGCGGTACAACAGGTGTTGCAAGCGGCTTATGGGAATACGAGCTTAATTTGCAGGTGTCCCTTAAGCTTGAGGCGGAGCTTTTAGCTCGCGGATACCGTGTAATTATGGTACGTACTACCCACGACGTGGATATGAGTAATTCAGAGCGTGCCGCAATAGCCAACAATGCAAATGCCGATGCCTTTATCCGTATTCACGCCAACGGCTCTGAGGACAGCTCTGTCAACGGAGCAATGACCATATGCCAGACCCCCTCTAATCCCTATAACGGAAATTTATATTCGGCTTCAAGACAGCTCAGCGATCTTGTACTTGACGAGATGGTCAAGGCTACAGGCTGCCGTAAGCAGCATGTATGGGAAACAGATACAATGAGCGGAATCAACTGGTGTCAGGTGCCTGTTACCATAGTTGAGATGGGGTATATGTCCAATGCCGCAGAGGATCTGCGTATGGCGGACGAAAACAATCAGTATAAGATAGTCGAGGGTATTGCAAACGGCATTGATAAGTTTTTCGGAAATTAATATAGCAAAAAAGAGACGGATCGCATCCGTCTCTTTTAATATACTTTGATTATGCTTCAACAGTTTTTGTTTCTGTCTCTGCTTCTGTAACCTTTTCAATTGCATACTGCTTGTTTTCTTTGTTAAGACTCATACAGTAGAGGGCTATGCCAACTGTAAGTACAATATCTATTACTGAATAAAGTATTATGCCGATCAAGTATAAAAAATCGACCTCATAGATAGCATTTGAGATAAGAGAACAAATAAGACCGGCTACTGTAGCTATAAAGTATACCGCACAGGGAATGAACCAAAGGGAAAGTATCTTTGAACGCTTGTTCTTTTTATTAGATATCCACGCAATCAGAATATAGAGGGTGAATACAGCAATGGCAAGTGATAATACAATATCAAAAGGATCGGCGATAATATCTGCAATAAAATATTTTATACTGTAGATTCCGTCACCGAAATAGTTATCGGGATCGTTGAGCAAACCTTCAATAATATAGGCCAAATTACTAAGACCGATAAAGAAATATGCAACGCTTACAATACCGCCCATAATAAGTGCGGGAGCAGGATTATCCTTCACCAAAAAGAGCATAATACTAAATCCGATAAAAATAAGACCAAGGAAGAGAAAATAATAGCTGATGCTTGAAAGAATGGAAGGCAAAATGTTAAGTAACGGAGTTTTGTACATAACTACACTTACAATGCTGTAGTAAAGATCCATAGCTAAAAGAAGGATACCGTAAAGGGCAAAAAATATGCCGGCAATGGGAAAAGATTTTTTTACTTTTGAGTTTTTGTTCATAATGACCTCCGGATTATTTTTTTGTATTATAACATATCAGGAAAAAAATATCAATTGTTATTGTAAAAAATATCAAATAATATCAAAAAAGACAAGGCTTTCAAAAAGATAACCTTGTCCTTTATGCTTATAAGTCCAAAATCTGCTTTTTCTTTGTGTCAAATTCCTCTTTTGTGATGATTCCTTCATCAAGCAGCCTTTTGTATTTCAATATTTCATCACAGGGATGCAGATCCTCAGCTGTGGGATGCTTTGCCGTAGGGACAGAGCATTTTACTACAGTCTCAACCGGTTTTGTCTCAACGGTTTCGGGTTCAGCAGGCTCTGTAGACATAATATCATTTGCAGCAAAACCCTCGCGGCTGTCATCACTTACTTCATTCGTTACAGTATTCTCGGTATCCTCAGACATTTCCGACTCCTGCTCTCGCTGTTCTGCAAGCTCCGCCTTTTGCTTATTTGCTTTATAAAGTGCAAAGCACAGCAGGAATGTTGCTGCCACTCCAAGCAAACCGACTAATTTGATTGAAATATTTAATATGGAAAAATAGACATTGCGTGATAGAAATGAATCGTATATGATAGAAAAATTAATTTTTCGCCCATATACTACAGCAAAATATAAGTTTCTAAATATCGGTCCAAGGATAGTTAACAACCAATATCCTGCGTGAATTATTACAGGAACAAACCAAGCCGACAACAGCTTACATCTTTTGTTTTTGTACACCAAGGACAGGATACACAAAAGAAGGACTGACAGAGCTAATAGTACCGAAAGGGGAATAGGAAGCACCTGTATGCCGTAATAACCTAAATAATCTAATATTTCGCCCGAATAGTCGTCGAAAAGTATTATTATATGACCAATGATAAGAAAAAGGTTATAACCGAGGGTTATTAATGTGTTTAATGAGTATGTAATAACAAATGGAACAGAATTATCCCTTTTGGTAATAAGCAGTATGGCAGATACCAAATCAGGTAACACGGTTATGCCTAATAGAACACAAAATATGATTGAAACAAGCAATACCTGCCAGTTAAACCTGTCCCAAACATAATCACTAATTCGGTAAATTAAATTGAGGGTTGTACTAAAGAATGCCGATATTGCTATAAAAATACCCGCTGTCAAAAACCATTTCTTATACGAAAGTGACTTATCCATAACGACCTCCTGCCTGTGATAATTTAAGTATAGCACAAAAAAAGAAAATGTCAATTAATCTTGCAAAATATCCGAATATAGTGTATCATATTGTATTATTGCAGGGACAGGCCTTCCGCGCGGCCTGTCGAAAGGTGAAATAATGAACGATAAATATTATATGGATATAGCTCTCGAGGAGGCCCGTAAGGCCTTTGACGAGGGCGAGGTTCCCATAGGTGCAGTCGTGGTGGACGATCTGGGAAATATCATCTCCAAGGCGCATAACCGCCGCGAAAACGATAAGAACGCAACATATCACGCCGAGCTTATGGCAATAGACTCTGCCTGCGGGGTGTTGGGCGGCTGGAGGCTGCATATGTGTACCCTCTATGTTACCCTTGAGCCCTGTCCCATGTGCGGCGGTGCTATTATCAACTCCCGCATAAAGCGCGTGGTATATGCCGCAAAGGACCCCAAGGCAGGAGCCTTTGGGTCGGTTCTCAACTTTAATTCCTACCCCCTCAATCATAAGCCCGAGGTGGAACAGGGTCTTTGCGAAAAGGAAAGCCTTGAGCTTATGTCAAAATTCTTTCAGAAATTAAGAGATAAAAGAAAATGACCAAATTTAAAAATCCCGCTTTAATGCTGGCGCTGTCCATGCTTGTGTTCGGTACGATCGCGCCTTTTGTAGAGATGACGGGACTTGCATCCGGCGAGGTCGCACTCTACCGTGCCGTAATGGGCGCGCTGCTTATTGCTGTATTCTTACTTGTAACAAGGCAAAAAATACCCTTTAAGCAGATAAAAAAGCAGATCCCCTTGCTTATGATATCCGGCGGCGCTATGGGCTTTAACTGGATACTGCTTTTTGAGGCATATAAGTATTGCGCATCAAAGGCTGTTGCAACTCTGTGCTATTATTTTGCCCCTGTTATAGTAACACTTGTTTGTCCTATACTCTTTAAGGAAAAAATGACTCTCAAAGCATGGATATGCTTTGTTATGTCCACCCTTGGCCTTGCACTTATTACAGGTATTGGAAGGGTGGGGGACTATATAGGCATCGTTTTTGGCATAGGTGCGGCGGTGCTCTACGCGTCTGTGGTGCTGCTCAACAAATATATCAAGGGTGTTGACGGTATCCACCGTACATTTCTTCAGTTTATTGCCGCAATAGTTGTTCTTATACCTTATGTGGCTTTTACAGACGGATTCAATTTTACCACACTTGATACCAAGGGCTTGACGGCTCTGCTTGTTATAGGCTTTGTACATACGGGTATAACCTACTGTGTATATTTCTCCACTATCAGTATGCTTTCGGGACAGAAGGCCTCCATACTCAGCTACATAGACCCCCTTGTGGCTGTTATTATCTCGGTTGCATATCTGAAAGAACCCATGGAATGGTACCAATGGGTAGGCGGAGCGCTGATATTGGGCTTTACTCTGCTCAACGAAATTAAATTCAAAAAAACTATTGCAAATTCAAAATAACTGTGATAATATAATCACGTAAACCGAATATTATATTGCTGTGGTTCTGCTGAGCAGATAATTGGGAATAATGTGCAAATCATTAGCAACCGTCATTACCGTAAGTCTTTATGACGAGCCGGAATACTCCCACAGTAGTAGGTTAACGCAATCTTGGACAAGAAGAGGTGCAGCCGGTCACTATACCCGTACTGTACCTGTACGGCTTTGTCCCTATGTTTTGACCAGTTGTGCTTCTCTTTGACGAGAAGCACTTTTTATTTTACAAAGGAGGGAATATGGACAAAAAAGAGTATGCAATTCAGCTATTAATCAACAGAGCAACCGAGCTCGGCAGATTGCCCAAGCGAGCAGATTTTGCTGACAATGACGTGTGTCTGATCAAGCAGAAGCTTGGACCCTGGCCGAGAGCGTTAGAGGCTGCAGGGCTCAAGGAGCCTCCCGAGGTCAGCCGTATAGATAAGAACCGTGCAAGACGTGCACGGGCAAAACAAAGACGAAAGGAAGCAAAGATAAATGAAAAAGACAATGAAAGCACTTAGCATTATAGCTATAGTAGCAGCTCTGTCGGTTATTATGGTGTTTGCCGTTATGGCAGACGAAGGTGATACCGTTTATATCTCTATAAGCGATGACAGCTATTTTGTAACCGATATCAACAATAACCCCGTAGCGTATACAGGCATCAAGATCGACGACCTTAAGTCTATCGACCTCTGTGACTACGGTCTTGATCAGTACCGTTATGACTCGGATTGGGACGGTGAGTACGACATTACCGCACTTCATCTTTACATCTACATACACGAGAATCTTATGGGTCTTGATTGGTCTGACGTTACCGTTACAGGCGGTGTGGGCAGTATCTATTTTGAGTCCTCTATGTTCGGCTTTGAGGACGAAAACCTCCGTTATGACCTTAACGGTGCTTACCCAAATGTAGACGGATGGGGTGTTACCGCAGATCAGATCGTTCTCCACGACGGTGATTTTCTCAATATTGCTCACTATACCGATTGGGCATTCTGGGGGGACAGCCTCACAGGCTTCCACTATTTTACCGACACTGACGGCAAGCTTATCCGCGAGGTGAGCGTTACCGAGGGCGAGAGCCTTACGCTCGGTCTTGTGCGCAGCTTTTCCGACTGGTCAAATGGCGGAGAGGCAGCCTTTGAGAGCGAATATTATTATAACGTATACTACGGCAGAAGCTATGGGAATGCCGAGGGCGAGCTCTGTACCGATGATAACGGTTATATAGAGTTTACACTTCCCGAAGAGGGTATGTGGTATGTATGGGCTGACGGCGGCTACGGTGAGTATTACCCCGAGGCTGTAGTTTCAGCTCCCGCCTTTGCTTATATTAACGTTGAAGCAGCTGCTATACCTGTTCCCGAACCCGAGATCACAGCTATTGACAACTACACCCTTACCATGGCCAATATGAACGATGTTAAGGAAGTTCGTTTCGCTATCGGTAGATACACCACAGGAACACAGATCAAGAATGCCGAAAAGAATCTGACTCTTTCCGCCTCTGTTGTTAACAGTAATACCGTTGACGGAGTATTCACCTACGATCTGCCTTGGGTTGGTGAGTATACCTTCTGGGTAAGAGCCAACGACGGCTCAAGCTACTTCCTCTACACAGCAGTTGAAAACATTCAGCCTTATGTAACCTCTTACGGTGTAAAGCTTACAGTAAATGACTTTGGCGAAAACTACAAGGATGCATGGCTTGCAAAGGGTACATTCAATTCCTACAGCGAGATCAAGGCTTCTTCCGAGTTTAAGTATCAGGCTTCCGCAAACAAGCTTGCAAACTACGCAAAGACCACCCATGACTTCACATACACCATGGAAGATCCCGGCGACTACACAGTACTTATCAGATATAATGACGGTACATTTGATGTAATTCATCACACCCTTACCGTTACAACTCCCGTGCTTGTAGAAAACGGTCTCCAGGCAATAATCACAAATATCCCCGATATCAAGATCATAAGAACCGCATACGGTCATTATGAGTCCGTAGCTGATATCAAGAATGCATCCACAGTCCGTTACTTTAATAACAAGACAGCGATCAAGGATGCAGAGGAGTATATGATCCAGTACCGTGAAGAAGGTGAAGTAACCATCATCGTTGAGTATAACGATGGTTATAAGCACTACTTCTACTACAATGTACAGAAGAAGGTTCCTACCTATACTCTTGAGGGCGACAAGATCACCTTTGGTAATCTCGATGACCTCTATATCATCAGATATGCTCCCGGTAAGTATACAACCTCTAACAATATCAAGAATGCTCCTAACTCACAGTTTATAAAGACTGTTGACGAAAACGGTGAGATCGTAATTGACGGTCTTACCACCGGTCGTTGGAGCTTTATGGTTCAGTACAACGATGATTCATATAACTTCTATGTTATAGATGTGAAATAAGGAAAAATGATGACTTATACCAAAAGAATAACAATACTTTTAACTGTAATATCACTTTTACTTTCTCTTGCCATTGGCATATCCGGTTCGGATGCCGAGCACAGGGCGATATATGAAGCCACAAGAGAATATATTAAAAATCTCGGCACTCCCTCGGTTGGCTCTGTTGGCGGCGAGTGGATGGTAATAGCACTCTGCCGTGACGGTGTTGAGTGTCCCGATGGATATTACGAAAATGTAGTAAGCTATGTTACCTCAAAGATAAACGAAAAGAGCCAGCTTCATAAGTCAAAGTCTACCGACAACTCCCGTGTTATCCTCGGTCTTACCGCCGCTGGCTATGACGTAACCGATGTTGGCGGTCACAACCTGCTCAAAGGTCTGACCGATATGACCTATCTCAAAAAGCAGGGAATAAACGGTCCTATCTGGGCACTCATTGCTCTTGACTGTAAGAACTATGATATCCCCGAGGATCTCACAGCCTCCGAGCAGGCAACAAGAGAGGGAATCATTTCCTATATCCTTGAAAAGCAGCTTGAGGATGGTGGCTGGGCTATGTCGGGCATGACTGCAGACCCGGATATGACGGGTATGGCTATACAAGCTCTTGCACCGTACTATGACACAAACGAGACGGTTAAGGAAGCCGTTGATAAAGCAATCGTCCGTTTAAGCGAGCTCCAGAAGGAGGACGGCGGCTACGGATCTATAGACGGCATATGCAGCGAGTCCTGCGCGCAGGTCATTGTGGCACTGACCTCTCTTGGTATCGATCCCCACACCGATGAGCGTTTTATAAAGAACGGAATGTCTGTGGTGGATGCTATGTGTACCTTTGCTATTGAGGGCGGCGGCTTTGCCCATATTCCCAATGCTACACTTAACGGTATGGCAACCGAGCAGGGACAGTATGCCCTTGTGTCATATTTCAGATTTCTTGAGGGCAAGACCCCTATCTATGATATGACCGATGTCACCGCAGAAGAGATTATTCCTCCCGCAGAAGAGGATACTACATCCCCGGAAGATGATACCACAGCTCCGGAGGATGATACCACAGCCTCGGAGGAGCAGGAAACAACCGCTCCAATAGAGGAAGATACTACTGTTCCCGAGGACAGCAGCACGGTAACGGATAAGAGTACAGACACTTCCGATACAACCGCTGATAAGGTAACTACAGCTGCTGTGACCACCAAAAAGGATAAGAGCACCACAGCGACAACCAAGCCTGTGGTTTCGCCTCAGACTATGGATGGCGGTATAGCCTTGTATATTACATTGGCGATTATTACCGCTCTTGGTGTAATATTTACGGTATACAGAAGATACAGAGTAAACTGACAAAAAAGGCATCGTCCCCCGGGACGGTGCCTGTTTATGGAGATGCTATGAAGAAAAAGAAGTTAGCCAATATATTGATGGTGGTCATTATACTTGCCATTGTTATAAGCGGAGTACTGACCGCAGGCTTTATCAAGGGTTGGTTCGATACCGGTAAGGATGGGGCTCTGCTTACAGAGCATACAGGCATCATTACCCTTGAACGAAACGGAGTTTCCTATACCGTAAGTAAGGATACCGTACTTAGAAAGGGTGACAGGATAAGCTGTGATACCGGTGCTTTTGTCAAGGTCTCGGTAAGCGGAGGATATCTTACCTTAGGGCAGAATGTCACCGCATATGTAAATGATCCCGATCCGTCAAGGACCGATATCGGAATAGAAAGAGGAGAGGTGTTCATCAATACCACAAAAGGTGTTACCCTTGGATTTGATGATATATCGGTGTTTGCCGAGGATGCCGTTGCCACTCTTAGTGTACGCAAGGGCGCTTCTTCCTTAAGCATTTATTACGGCTCGGTCGACGGAGCAAACAAGGGCGAAATGATAGAGTGGATAGGTGAAGAGCGTTCTGTCATTAGTCTTGATATTAACAGCTTAAACGATTTTAATATCAGACAGCTTAAGTCTGTGGGAGACACAAGAGCACTTATATTTACTCTTGAAATGCTTGACGAGCTTGTGCTTATGCGTCAGGCTGAGCTATATAATATCGAAGTCGATCAAATGCCGGAGTCAACCGAGGATGCAGTAGAAACAGCAGATACCACAGATACTACCGCGTCACCTGATACCGACGAGCCCGAGCCCGAAACGGAGCTTGAGCAGGATATACCCGAGGACACCGAGCCTATACCCGAAAGTGAAAAGACCACCGAAAAGGTTACAGAAAAAGTTACCGAAAAGGTAACCGAAAAGGCTACGGAAAAGGTAACCGAAAAGGTGACCGAGGCTCCCAAGCCTGACGGGCCTGTACCTGCAGGCAGCTGCAATATAACCATACGCTGTGACACCATACTTGACAATATGTCCGACCTTGAGGCCGCCAAAGCCCCCTTTGTGCCCGCGGACGGATGCATATTACCTATGATAACCGTAGATTTTTACGATGGAGAGACGGTGTTTGATGTTCTCAACCGTGTTTGCAAGCAGTATGGAATACAGATAGAATACAGCTGGACTCCTCTGTATGACAGCTATTATATAGAGGGTATCAATAATCTTTATGAGTTTGACTGCGGATACGAGTCGGGCTGGATGTACAAGGTCAACGGTTGGTTTCCCAACTACGGATGCTCAAGCTACAGCCTTTCAGACGGTGAGACTGTTGTTTGGTGCTTTACCTGTAAGGGGCTGGGTAAGGATGTAGGCGCATCCGGATGGTAATTAAGGAGAATAATTTGGAACAGTTTAAAACAGACGGCTTTAGCTTCCGTTATCCCACTATGACTAAGCCCAGCTTAGAGGATATATCCTTTTCGGTAAAAAAGGGAGAGTATCTGCTTATCTGCGGAAGCTCAGGCAGCGGTAAGACAACGCTTTTACGGCATCTTAAATCCTGCCTTGCACCAAAGGGCGCAAAAAAGGGTGTTATATATTTTAACGGTAAGCCTTTAGACGAGGTCTTTGAGCGTGAACAGGCATCAAAGATAGGCTTTGTAATGCAGTCACCCGATGATCAGATAGTCACCGATAAGGTGTGGCACGAGCTTGCCTTCGGACTTGAGAGTCTTGGATGTGACAAGCGCTCTATGCGTGGCCGTGTTGCCGAGATGGCTTGTTATTTTGGTATTCAGGACTGGTTTCACCGAAATGTTGCAGAGCTCTCGGGGGGACAAAAGCAGTTATTGAATCTCGCCTCTGTTATGGCAATGCGCCCCGAGGTGCTTATACTTGACGAGCCTACAAGTCAGCTTGATCCTATTGCGGCATCCGATTTTCTTAACACGGTACGCCGTATCAACAGGGAGCTGGGTACCACGGTTATCATCACCGAGCACCGCCTTGAGGATATCCTTCCTCATGCAGACCGTGTTATTGTAATGGAAAGGGGCAGGATCATATCCGACTCTATGCCCCGTACTACAGGCAAGGTACTTTATGAGCAGGGCTCGCCTATGCTCTATGCTATGCCTACCTCAATGCGTGTCTTTTATGACCTTGACTGTAAGGGCGATGCTCCCCTCACCGTAAGAGAGGGCAGAGAGTGGCTTGAGGGGGAAAATAAAAAAGAACCTATACAGCGGTCTATTGAATCGCCCAAAATGGAGGAATATACCGATGACCCCGTTCTGTCATTGAAGGAGGTCTGGTTCAGATATCAGAAGAAGTCTCCCGATGTGCTTCGCGGAGTAAGTCTTGATGTAAAAAAGGGAACTCTTCACGCCATAGTAGGCGGTAATGGAGCAGGAAAATCTACAACCTTAAAAGCCATATGCAATATCTGCCGACCCTATCGCGGCAGCATAAGGGTGTTTGGTAAGGATGTGCGTAAATATAAGGGAAAAGAGCTTTTTTCCGGCTGCATTTCAATGCTGCCGCAGGATCCTAAGTCTCTTTTTGTCAAGGGAAGTGTTTTAAGGGAGCTGTCCGAGATGACAGGCGACAAGGCAGAGATAGAACGGGTAACCGGGCTTTGCCGTATAGAGGAGCTGTTGGATAAGCACCCCTATGACCTGTCGGGCGGAGAAAGTCAGCGCGTCGCTCTTGCAAAGATACTTTTGACAAAGCCTAAGCTTCTTTTACTTGATGAGCCTACCAAGGGTATGGACAGCTTCTTTAAACGCAGCTTTGCGGCAATCATCAAGGAGCTGACCCAAAGCGGAGTCAGCTGTGTTATGGTCTCCCATGATATTGAGTTCTGTGCCGAATATGCCGACAGGGTCAGTATGTTCTTTGACGGCGGTATCGTTACCACCGATACACCAAGGAGCTTTTTCTCACAGAACAGCTTTTATACCACAGCGGCAAACCGTATGAGCCGTCATATCTTTACAAACGCGGTAACAGCAGAGGATATAGTTAAGCTTTGCCGTATCAACAGGGAGGCAGACCTATGAAAAAAACAGATATACTTCTCATCTGCCAATGCCTTGTGCTTTTTCCGCTGACCGTATATTTACTCGGAGAGCATTATTATATAGCTGCTGTACTGATATTAGCAGAGCTTCTTTTACCTTATCTGCTCAGCTTCAAAAAATGTAAGCCTCCTACAGGAGAGGTAATAACCTTACTTGTAATGTGTGTCCTTTGTGTCATAGGCAGAGTTGCCATTCCCATACCCAACTTTAAGGCCACATATGCAATTATTATGCTTACAGGAATAGCCTTTGGCGCGCCTGCAGGCTTTATTGTGGGAGCTGTATCTGCTCTTATAAGCAACTTTTTTTACGGACAGGGCGTATATACTCCTTGGCAAATGCTTTGCTACGGCGCAGGCGGTATGCTTGCGGGTCTTGTGTTTTCAAAGAACCGGGTAAGACCCGGGCGCATTTATCTTGCGATCTTCGGCTTTTCCGGGGTGGTTTTGTGGTTGGGACCCTTGCTTGATGTGACACAGCATATTGTTATGACACCTGATGCTACGATCAAGTCGGTATTGTCATTCTTACGCTCCGGATTCCCTGTCAATATAAGTCAGGGTATTGCAAGCTTGCTTATAATGCTCTTGCTTGGAAGATTTATACTTGAAAAGCTTGACCGTGTCAAAACAAAATATACGGTAACGGAGGATGTCTATGGGCTTTGAGCAATGTCATCCTACAGTCAATCTGATCTATTTTGCGGTGGCTTTTTATACTACATTCATCTTCAAGCACCCTGTTTTTTTGATAATATCGTTTATATCCGCCTTTGCCTACAGCATAAAACGTAACGGCATAAGATCGTTTATCTTCAATATGGTATTGTTGCCCCTTGGTATAGCCTTTGCACTTTATTACAGCAGCTATAATCATTTTGGTGTAACCGTGCTTGAACAAAATCTTATAGGTAACAGTATTACCCTTGAATCAATTGTGTACGGTGGATTGCTTTCTATTAAGGTAATGACTGCACTTATGTGGTTAACTTCATTATACTCGGTATTTACATCTGACAAGGTGGTATACCTCTTTGGTGCAATAAGCCCCAAGTTGTCGCTGGTATTATCTATACTTTTAAGACTTTTGCCGAGGCTGAAAAGACAGAGCATCATCATAAACAATGCCCGCAAGGGTATAGGCAGAGGTATAGGGCAGGGGAATATATTCAAGAGGATATTAAACCTTTTTTCTGTAATATCCATACTCATCACATGGATGATAGAGACCCTTGGTCAATCGTCTGTGTCCATGCACAGCCGAGGTTCTTCGCTCCGCGGCAGACGGGCATATTCAATATACCGCTTTGACAGCCGAGACCGTGCTTACGTTGTAGCTATGTTCTTCTGTATGACCCTTGTGCTGATGGCTGTTATGCTGGGTCAATGTGATGCGGTATATGATCCGATGATACGCATATCAATGCCCACGGCAGTATCCTGGGTATTCTACGGGGGATATTTCTGCTTTGCTGTGATGCCTATGGCATTGGAATTATGGACAGAGTATAGCTTTTACCGCAGCCGTAAGGCTATAAAGGGTTGAAAAATATCTTTTACTGTGATATAATCACAAAAAAGGAGTTGATGTCATGAAGATAGCTATAGCAGTAATCGCATTTATTCTCGTTATAGGTTTGGTTGCAGGAGCTTATTTTGCATTTGGACCTAAGACTATAGAAGGATCAAAGTCGGTTACTGTAATTTTTACCGATAACAGCGGTGTTCCCGATACATATGTTATTGATACAGATGCATTATATCTTGCCGGTGCTATGACTCAGGCGGGACTTAAATATGAGACCAAAGATACCTACGTTACCGCAATCAACGGTATTACTGCCGACTATGATAAGGACAAAAGCTACTGGGCCTTTTATGTAAATGACGAATACTGTAACTACGGCATCTTTGAACAGCCCGTCAAGGACGGTGACATCTTCAGGATAGAATACACGATTTATGAAGGCTAAAAAATTTCGCATTCTTGATATCGCTGTCATAGGAATAATGGTGGCGATAATGCTGGCGGCAAAGGTTGCACTTGATGTGCTTCCAAATATAGAGCTTGTCAGCTTTCTTGTGATAATATACGCCCTTTGCTTTCGATGGAGGGTAATATTTGTTATTATCATATTTGTGGCACTACAGGCGCTGCTCTATCCCCCGGGGGACTGGATCATAATGTATATCTACATATGGTGGATACCTGCGGTCATAGGGCTTGTCTTCAAAAAGGTAGATAATATCTGGATATGGAGTATGATAAGCGGCTTGTACGGTCTCTTCTTCGGAGCGCTGTGCTCACTTACCTATTTTGCCTTTGGGTATATCGAGGGCGGTTTATCCTTCGGACTTTCCACCGCATTTGCCAAGTGGATATCAGGCATCCCCTTTGACCTGACCCATTGTGCGGGTAACTTTGTTGTAATGCTGGTGCTCTATATCCCCATACGCAAGGCATTAACAGGCATTAAAAAAACACTGTCGATCTGACAGTGTTTTTATATTAAAACCCCTTTGCTTCTCATCTTATCGTATTTTATATTACGGAAATAAAGGATGATGTCTATAGAAATTTCTATGAAATTGAGTGCGTAGAAAAAGAAACCAAGGTAGAACACAAACCCTGTGCAGTTAAGAGAGCTTACCTGAATTATTTTACGCATAATGCCTAATGCATAACCCACAAGCAGAAACACCTCAAAGAAAAGGCTTTTACCTTTGCCTGTTTTTGATATCAGAGATTTGCGTATTGAAATAGGCCAGGACAGACCGAAGCAGATTATTGTGAATGCCTCCAAAAGCTCGCTTAAAACTGTAATATTCATAATTACCTCCAAAAAAACATTTGACATATTTCTTGGTTAGTATTATAATACATACGACGCTATATGTAAAATATATAGTTGGTATGTTGTATATACCAAATTGATATGGGGATATTATGAACATAAGCTACGATCATTACAGAATATTTTACTATGTTGCAAAATACAAGAGCTTTACCAGAGCCGCAGAAATAATGTACAGTAATCAGCCTAATCTGACCAGGGCTATCAAGAATCTGGAAAAGCAACTGGACTGTACTTTATTTGAACGCACCAACAAAGGCGTAGTGCTTACAGAAGAGGGCGCGGAGCTGTATGAGCATATTTCGGCAGCCTTTAAGCATATTCGGGCAGGGGAAGAATCGATATCCTTAAAAAACAGTCTTCAGAACGGTGTGTTATCCTTGGGTGCAACCGAAATTGCTTTGCGATGTTATCTGTTACCAATACTGGGCAGATATCACAAGCTATATCCGGGCATACGCATAAAGATACTCAATATTTCAACTCCCCAGGCTGTCAGAATGATCGATAACAGATTGATAGACTTGGCTGTTGTAACAACGCCCATAGAACCAAATGACAAAATAACTACAATCACCTTGCGTGAATTGACAGAGGTTCCGGTATGCAGTACAGAGTTTGATGCAGAACAGGACATTACTTTAAAAGAATTAGCAGGATATCCCATAATTTCCTTAGGTAAGGGCTCGTCTACCTATGATATGTACTTTAAGCTCTTCACAGAAGAGGGTCTCGACTTTTCGCCGGATATAGAAGCGGCAACGGCTGACCAAATACTTCCTTTGGTCAAGCACGGACTTGGGGTGGGATTTGTTCCTGAAGAATTTTTAGATACAGAGACAGGTATAAAGAGAATATCACTTTCTCGGCCTCTGCCAATGAGGGAAATAACATTGGTCAGGAAGAAGCGCAGTTCTCTTGCCCTTCCCGCAAAGGAACTTTTAAGACTAATAAACGAGCAAAAAACGACTCACGGTAAGTGAGTCGTTTTCAGTTAAACGCCGCATCCAGCGAATTATTCAATAACAGAGACTCATCAATGCCAAATACCTCATTTATTAATCTAAGCTCTTTTTTGATATCGGTATCAGACACAGACATATTATCCGAGTTTACGGTCACGGTAATACCGTAATCAATATATTTTTTAATAGGATAATCTCTTATATTACCTATAACACGGGTATTCAGATTGCTTGTGGGACACATTTCAAGAGGAACAGAGCTATACCTTAACAGCTTCATTACAGCCTCGTCCTCTATTGCTCTGACACCGTGACCTATACGGCTTGCTCCCATATTTATTGCATCCCGTATGCTCTCGGGTCCGTCAGCCTCGCCTGCGTGGATTGTATATGGAACACCCATCCTCTGTGCCGCCTCAAAGAGATGCTTATAGCCACAGGTAGGGAAGAGAGCTTCTGCTCCTGCAAGGTCAAGAGCAACTACGCCTTTGCCCATATAATCGCCGCAAAGCCTGAGGGTCTCCTCGTTTTCACCGCCTCGCATACAGCAGAGTATCAGGCGGTAATTTTCTTTTAAACCCTTGCGGGCGGCCTCTATGACCTGGCTTTGTGTCAGCCCCCTTTTGCAATGCAGCTGCGGAGCAAAACGAATCTCGCAGTAGCGGTAATCGGTCTCATAGCAGAGCTTTTCGACTGCATAGGTTATGGCATCCTCTGTCTGCAAAAGGGTAAGCGGAAACTCAAAGCACCTCAAATACTCATTGAGATCACGGCAGTCCTTGGGACACCTAAGCATACTTATTAAATTTTTCGGAATTTCTATATCCTGCATACGGCAAAGCTCTTTTACGCAATTCTCTGACAAAGAGCCGTCAAGATGCAGGTGGAGATCAATATATTTATTCATAGCTTTATTATATCCAATATCTTCACCTCTGTCAACAGATTTCATATATTGATAATAGCAGAAGCCTCCCTTGCCTAAAGGGAGGGGGACCGCTTGCGGTTGAGGGATATCTGACCGTATAGGTCCTCTGCAATAAACCACGGAGAAAAATAATGGATAGATATAACAGATATACCCCCAGGGTCTGCCCCTGCCCAAGGCCTATGCCCAGGGAGGATGCCGAATACTGTGTATGCACCTCACAGCCCATATCTCTTGCTATGGGATATGTACCTGTACAGGAATTTAAAAACATCTACAGGTGCTGCGAGGGACTTGACAAGGGAACGCTCTTTGCAGACCTGTATAAGCCTTACTGTATGGGAGGATGCCGCCGATGAGAGAGGAAATTATGAGAGAGCTGCAATGTGTCAGCTTTGCTATGGATGAGCTGAGGCTCTTTATCGACACCCACCCCGACTGCACCGAGGCAATAGCCCTGTTTAACGAATATGCCGCTAAGCGCGAGGAGCTCAAATGCCGTCACAATACCGAGATATCCCCCTTGGGCGGATATGACGCAGAGGAAAGCGATTGTTGGCGCTGGGTAGATAACAGCGCCTGGAAGGGAGGATACAACTGATGTGGGAGTATGAAAAGCGATTACAGTTCCCTGTGAACATCAAAACCCCCGATGCACGGGCGGCAAAGGTGATATGCAGTCAGTACGGAGGTCCCGATGGTGAGCTTGGTGCATCACTCAGATATTTTTCGCAGAGCTATGCTATGTCTAACAATAAG
The DNA here is from genome assembly GCA_017537175.1 of Clostridia bacterium. GTDB lineage: Bacteria > Bacillota > Clostridia > Oscillospirales > CAG-272 > RGIG7300. The sequence continues at coordinate 63,947 of JAFYLH010000026.1, forward strand.
GTAGCAAACTTACTGCGAGACATAGCTACCGAAGAGCTTGCTCACCTCGAAATGGTGGGTACCATTGTAATGCAGCTTACAAAGAATCTGACCATAGATCAGATTGAAAGGGAAGGGTTTGATACCTATTTTGTTGATCATACCGTAGGAGTATACCCTCAGGCAGCAGCGGGTGTACCTTATACAGCTGCTTTTATGCAGTCCAAGGGCGACCCCATAACAGACCTCTTTGAGGATATGGCAGCAGAGCAGAAGGCTCGTACCACCTATGATAATATTCTCAAGTTAGTCGATAACCCCGATGTTATCGAGCCTATCAAGTTCCTTCGCCAGCGTGAGGTGGTGCACTTCCAGCGCTTTGGCGAAGCATTGGCAATGCTCCGCGACGACCTTGATTCCCAAAACTTTTACTATTACAATCCATCCTTTAAAAACGGTTGCAGATAGTCAAATGTAAATATGCCTTCCTTTCAGGGAAGGCATGTTTTATATTATGAAGAAAAAGTTTACATAAGAAAAAGGCAGAAAACTGTTGCATTTTCAACTATTAACTGCTATAATATTTCGGGGTGTTGTGGCACCCTATGTAGTAATACGTTTTTTTATATAATATTGAAAGGAAAAATATACGATGGATGCGGTAAAAATCGACCTCACTACGGCAAATGTCAAGACCACGGACAAGCAGTATGAGATCAAAAAGGAGACACCGGGCGGCAGCAAGCTTTATCCTTTTATAAAAAGACTGTTTGATATAGTTGTTTCGTTTGTGGGATTTTTGGTATGCTTTGGGCCTATGCTTCTCCTTGGCATTATAATCAAGCTTGATTCCAAGGGTCCTGTTATTTACAAGCAGGAAAGAGTAGGACTTAACGGTAAGCCCTTTATGATATACAAGTTCCGTACCATGCGTATTGATGCAGAGGTAAACGGACCACAGTGGGCAAGCGAAAACGATGACCGTTGTACAAGGGTGGGAAGATTTCTCCGCAACACCCGACTGGACGAGCTTCCTCAGCTGCTTAACATTTTAAGCGGCAAAATGAGCATCGTAGGTCCCCGACCCGAGAGAGAATGCTTCTATGTCGAGTTTGAAAAATACATACACGGCTTTCGTAACCGCCTTGATGTAAAGCCCGGGCTTACAGGTCTTGCACAGATAAACGGCGGATATGACCTTGCTCCCGAGGAAAAGATAGTATTTGATATGGAATACATAAAGAACCGCAGCTTCTTTGGAGATATCAAGCTTATCTTCAAGACAGTCAAGTTGGTGTTTACACACGAGGGTGCAAGATAATGACCGGTATCAGCGTTGTTATTCCTTGCTATAATTGTGAAAAAACCTTAGGCAGAACTATAGATTCGGTGCTCGCACAGACAGTCAGAGTTGACGAGATCATCCTTGTGGACGATGTGTCAAAGGACGGCACTCTTTCTGTTATCCGTGACTATGAGGCAAAGGACGCCCGCATCCGTGTCCTTGCAAAAAAAGAAAACGGTGGAGTGGCAAGAGCACGTAATGACGGTGTCAAGGCGGCAGGCTTTGACCTTATTGCCTTTGTTGACAGTGATGACTTTTGGGCTGAAAGTAAGCTTGAAAAGCAGCTTGCTGTTATGAAGTCTGACCCCTCGGTTGGTCTTGTATTCACAGGCTCGGCGTTTATATCTGAGGAAGGGAAGATGTTTGACTATACACTATCCGTTCCTGCAAAGATAACCTATAACGATCTTCTGTCACAGAATCTTATATCCTGTTCCTCCGTTCTTGTCAAAAAGGAGCTTATGGAGCATAACCCCATGCCCACAGACAAGGACATACACGAGGATTTTGCCACCTGGCTTGCAGTACTTAAGGAATGCGGCTTTGCCGTTGGTATAAATGAGCCGTTGCTTATATATCAGATAAGCTCTAAAAGCAAATCCGGTAACAAGCTCTATGCAGTCAAAATGCAATGGCGCACCTACCGCTGTGCGGGTGTAGGCTTCTTTAAGGCGGCAAAGCACTTTGTTATTTATGCTTACCGTAGTCTTAAAAAGTACGGCGGAATATACAAGTCGTAACCTAAATTTGAATAAATTGAAAATATAGCACAAGGTAGAAAAATGTTATTGACATTGACATATGCCTTGTGCTATAATAATATGCCGCATAATGTACAGGCTCCATTCAAGCAGTTAAGTCTGCGCCTGTATTAGCGAGTCTGCCGTAAAATCGGCTTTTAAGAAAGTGAGGTGCTGTTGGCATGTTTGCAATTATCGAAACAGGCGGAAAGCAGTACAAGGTTAACGAGGGCGATATTCTCTTCATCGAGAAGCTCGACGTAAACGAAGGCGACGAGGTTACCTTTGACAAGGTTCTCGCAGTTCGCGACGGTGACAAGTTCACCGCAGGCAATCCCACCGTTAAGGGTGCTACCGTTACCGCAAGTGTAGTTAAGAACGGTAAGGGTAAGAAGATCCACATTCTCAAGTACAAGCCTAAGAAGGGCGAGAAGAAGAAGATCGGTCACCGCCAGCCTTATACTAAGGTTCAGATCACCAAGATCGCAGGCTAAAAGATGGTCAATATCACGTTCTATAAAAGGAACGGTGTGTATTACAAGTTCGTTGAAGAGGGCCACGCATTATTTGACGAGGCAGGCAACGATATTGTATGCGCCGCGATATCATCTATGACTATGTTGGTCGCAAATTCCATTGAGGTGTCCTATAGCTCCAATGTCGACTATCAGATCGACGGCGATGCAAACAGGATTACTGTTACGGCTATGGACGCGCTCCCCGAGTATTGCGAGGACGAGAAGCGTCAGTTTGCCGTTGCAGGAATAATGCAGGCCTACTATCTCGAACTTATGAGCATGCTCGATGACTACTATGACTATATAGATGTCAACGAGGTCGAAGAGGACTAAGTCCTCAAACAAAACATACGGAGGTATTTGAAATGTTAAGAATCGGATTGCAGTTTTTCGCACATAAAAAAGGTGTTGGTTCTACAAAGAACGGTCGTGACAGCGAAAGCAAGCGTCTCGGCGTAAAGAGAGCTGACGGTCAGGCAGTTGTTGCCGGCAATATCCTTGTTAGACAGCGCGGTACACACATCCATCCCGGCGTTAATGTTGGTCGTGGCTCTGATGATACCCTTTTTGCACTTTGCGACGGTGTTGTAAAGTTTGAAAAGTGCGCTAAGAACAGAAAGTGCGTAAACGTTTACACAGCGTAATCTACTTTTAAAATAAAAATGACCACCAAATAAGGTGGTCGTTTTTATTTTATCGTTTTTACCAAAGGCAAAACATATCGCGCCGAAGGCATATCACGTACAAGGTACATATCGCTTCCGCTTCAGCGGAAATATCGCCCAAAGTGCGCTTAAAATCACAACCATATATTTACCAACTGACAACTTATTGTTAAATTACTGTTACTCGTATTGAGTTTTCTTCTATAATTCTGTTATAATTTCGTTGTTTTGTGTCGCATTATGTAAAATACTGCGGCCTATTATTTTGCACTCATCTTTTGATGTTGACATAGAAGGGAAGGCAGAGCCTCCCGTAATGTAGAAAGGAGAAGAAATGAAGCATTTAAACAAAATCATTTCAGTATTACTTGTTATCTGTATGATGATACCGATGCTGCCGGAATTGGGATTGAAGCTGGATGCAGCTACCTATAGTGTTACTGTTACGCTTAATCCTAACGGTGGTACTGTTAACGGGGTCAGTACATACACATATTCAAATGTTAGTACCGGTACCGCTAAGCAGTGGCAGGATATAATAGGCAAAAACTACAGAACACCTGTAAATGGTGATAGAAAATTCCTTTATTGGGAATGTACCGCCTGCGGTTACCGTGTTGTTATGGCCGAGAAGCTTCAAACAGTTCATATGGATTGTTCCAACTTCTTAAACACCACATTAATTGCAAGGTATACAAATACCGCAAATTACTATACTGTTACATTTAAACCTTCAAGCGGTACTTTTGTAAACAGAGGCATCGGATACTATTGTGTTCCGGCCTCGTTGACTGCAAATCGTGTTTATTATATAGACGTCGGTGTTAAGGTAGCGGACGCGATTCCTCACAACGATCTTAAGATTACCTATGCTAAAAATGACGTTTTCTCCGGTTGGGTTATGTGTACCGGTGATAATACAACGGTTAATTGGTACGATGAAGATACCGGAAAGCCTTATGACATCTATCATACCGACATCAGAAATCATAGCTCTGCGGGTACTTTTTATTTTATGGCTAAGTTCATTGACAGAGAAAACTATATGATATTTAATGCTACCTTAGGTAACTTTGATAAGTTTACTCCGAGTACTCCGAACGGAATCGAATACGGTATTAAGGTTGACAGTAAAAACCTTAAATACCCTGTGGCTATAGATGATATAAAGAATAATGTTACAGGCGGAGACCAGGGTGTTGAATATTACAACATGCTGTTCCTTGATTTTGAGCCGGGTAGGATACCTACACCCGAGGCAACAGGATTTACTTTTTTAGGCTTTTGGTACGGTACAAAAAGCGGTAGTAACAGATATTGCTGGACACCTACTACAGCTACTGTAGGTTATCCTTGGGATGATCCCAACGATAACTCGTTGATGAACAACGGTACTATGTTGACCGAGTGTTATGCTTTGGCTAAGGATGGAAGCCCTAAGGTGGCTGCAGAAGGTACTGCACATGCTTATTGGCGCTGTAATAACAGCGGGGCTACAACCAGAGTTGCATATGCAGCGCCCACATGTACAACTGCCGGCTCGGAAACTCTGAGATGTACCAACTGTTATAATAACAGTTCTAATTCGGCATATATTGAAAATTATCATCCTGATGTAACCAAAACAATAGCGGCAACAGGCCACAGCTATGCCGCTGCAACCTGTACAAAGCCTCAGACCTGTACCAAGTGCGGAGCTACTACCGGTTCTGCTCTCGGTCATGCATCTGTTACAGATGCTGCTGTTGCTGCTACCTGTACAACAGCAGGTAAGACACAGGGTGCTCACTGTTCAAGATGTAACGCTGTACTTACAGCACAGCAGACCGTACCCGCTACAGGTCACAACTATGACTCCGGTGTTATAACCACACAGCCTACATGTCTTAATGCAGGTGTTAAGACTTTCACCTGTCAGAACAATACTGCTCATACCTACACCGAAGCAGTATCCGCCAAGGGTCACACCGCGGGTAGTGCAAAGCAGGAAAACTATGTTGCACCCACCTGTACCACAGAAGGCTCTTACGATATGGTAACAAGATGTACCGTATGTAATGCGGTTATAACATCTGTTCCCAATACCGTTGCTGCTAAGGGTCACGCTTACCGGGCGGCAACCTATGTTTGGTCAGATGATTGTTCGACTTGTACCGCTACAAGTATCTGTGCAAACGATGCAAGTCACATACTTACCAAGACGGTAAACACCACCTCTGCCACTACAGATCCTACCTGTACTACCGAGGGAACAACGGTATATACAGCCGAGTTTAGTATTGAGGGGGCACAGACACAGACCAAGTCTGTTACACTTCCCATAGACAAAGAGAACCATACTGACCTTGTTCAGGTGGAAGCAAAGGATCCCACCTGTTATGAGATCGGCTGGGAAGCATACGAAAAGTGTGATGCCTGCGGTTATACTACTTATACAGAGATTTCCAAGCTTGAGCACGAAATGACCGACGAGGTCACACAGAAGGCAGATTGCGAGAACAACGGTGTAAGAACCTATACCTGTATCCGTGAGTGCGGCTACAGCTATACCGAAACCATAGCAGCCCGCAAACATGATATGGGCGAGTGGTTTACAGTAGACGAGCCTACCTGTACCGTAGAGGGCTTAAAGCAGCGCGACTGTCTCAATACTACCGAAACAGATGAATATTATGCTTGCGATCACTGCGAGACCGCGCCTCTTTCTGTACTGCCTCATACTCCCGTTACCGATGATGAGACAGCTCCCGACTGTACCAACCCCGGTCTTACCGAAGGCTCACACTGTGAAGTCTGCGGAAAAGAGCTTACAGCTCAGGAGGTGGTCGATGCCCTGGGTCACGATTGGACAGATGTTGAGACTGCATATACCTGGGCAGATGACAAGTCTACCTGTACATCCACAAGGGTATGTAATCGTGAGGGTTGTGAATATACCGAGGAAGAGACTGTTAAAGTTGTTGTAACTACCGTTGACGCAACCTGTGAGGATGAGGGTCTTATAACCTATACAGCAACCTTTACAAAGAATTGGGCAAAAGAACAGGTTATGACAGAGCCTGTATCTGCAACCGGTCATGATTGGGTGGATGCAAAGGTAGTATACACCTGGAACGAAGAAAAAACCGAGTGTACCGCTACAAGGATCTGTAACCGTGATCCTTCCCATACAGAAACGGTCAATGCAACCGTTGTGATCACCACAGAGGTTGCGACTTGTTATAAGGAGGGTCTCAAGACCTGTACCGCAACATTCACTGTTGAATGGGCGAAAGAACAAATTGAGACCGTGGTCATTGAAAAGACGGATCATATGTATTTATTTACTGCATCCTTGGAGGGGCAGAATCCCACATGTACAGAACCGGGATATTGCACGGAGGTTAAGGTATGCGGATACTGTCTGGGATATTATGACGAGACCAGAATAGACCTTCCTGCAACAGGTCATGCATGGAATAACGGTAAAATTACCCGTTATCCTACCTGCAGCACCCCCGGAGAGAAGCTCTATACCTGTATGAATGATACCTCTCATACAAGAACAGAGGAGATCTCCATAGACCCTGATGCGCATAGCTGGGATGAGGGTGTAGTGAACAAAGAACCCGCATGTACCGAAAAGGGTGAACTTAAAAAGACATGTAATCTCTGCGGCACAACCGTTATCGAGGAAATCAAAGCCAATGGACATATTGCCGGAAAGGAAGTACACGAAAACGAGGTTTTCGGAACTTGTCTTGAAGAGGGTAGTTACGAAAAGGTTTGTTACTGTACCGTATGCGGAGCCGAGGTGTCAAGAACCTATGATGGTGTACATCCCAGTCTGGGCGGTCATAAATGGGACAACAGCTACTATGACGAAGTTGAGCATCCTTACGGATGGCGGGTAACAGTAGAGCCTACATATGATTCTCAGGGTGAAGAGAAAAGATACTGCGCAAACTACCCGTTTTGCGGATGTACAGAGGCACAGACCAGAGTCATACCAGCTTTAAGCGATTCTGTTCCTCCTACAGTCAGCATCACAACCGATCTTGTTGATGTGGATCACAACGACGGTATGACCGATTATACCTCTGATCCCGATATTGTTGTCAATATTACAGCCGAAGACGGAGAAAACGGTTCGGGTATCAAGCAGATCGAATACACAATAACCAAGGACGGCGAGGTATATTTAAGCGGTATTTATGATGAAGCCGACAAGCCTGTGCTTACAGAGGAAGGCGAGTATATAATTACCGCTACAGCAACCGATAACAATGACAATAGCTCTGAGCCGGAAAGCATTGACACTCTCATCATCGACCGCACACAGCCTGTAATCGATCCTGACAGGACAGAGAAGTATACCGTAAACGAAGGTATATTTGAATACTGTGTTCCCGAAAAGGGAAGTGTTACATTCACCGTTACCGAGGCTAATATTGAGAGTATAACGGTAACCAACGGAGAAGGCGAAGAAACCGCAGATGATGAATCTGTAATCCTTGACGCAGGCGACACTTATACAATTACAGTAATCGATAAGGCCGGCAACACAACCACAGTAACAGCTGTAGTTTATGCAGAGCATAGCTATGACGAGGGTGTTGTAACAACTCCCGCAACCTGTCTTAACACAGGTATAAAGACATACACCTGTGAGCGCTGTGGACATCAGTATACCGAAGAGATCGCAGCAACCGGTCATACTCTTACACAGGTAGCAGCTCAGGCTCCTACATGTACAGAGATCGGCTGGAATGCATATGAATACTGTTCAAAGTGCGATTACACAACCAAGGTTGAGATTCCTGCACACGGCCATACTGCAGGCGATGCAGTAATCGAAAACGAAAGAGAGATGGCATACGACGAAGCAACCGGTGATATAACCGACGGCGGCTACGACACAGTAGTTTACTGTACAGTATGTAAGATTGAGCTCGAAAGAGAAAGAACAACCTTCCACCCCATCGCTTATAACCTCCAGCAGAAGATACTCTACACAGTAGATACCTTCCAAAAGGGACTTGACGATGCAGAAACAGGTGAGCGAATCATCATGAACGACTGTGCAACGGTAGACGGCATGCAGGTTACCGACACAAGAACAGTATACCTCGACCTTAACGGTTTTGTACTTACTGTTGACGGCTCCATAAGCATGAATCTCTACGCACATGTTGTTGACTTCTCTGAAGGCGACAGAGGCAGACTTATAGTTGACGAAGGTCAGAAGATCAACGAGAGAAACCGTGAGCTTTCCATCTGGGATGATGCTATAGGCGGCTATTACTTCATCGACAATGAAGTGATCATGCAGCAGCTTAAGCCCGTGATCTCAAGCGACGGAAGCTCTGTAACACTTACCTTCAGACCTATCATCACCGACAGAGCAACAACCGAAAGCTTCTTCTCAGACGGTGCTTACGGCACTGCCGATGCTCTTCAGGAAAGAATCAAGATAGGCGTGGTATTCGATGTAATTGATGCCAACGGCAACAAGTACGAGGATATCAAGTGGATCTGTGCAGATACTCTTGTACAGATATGCTACAAT